>JBGANQ010000074.1:0-43740 GCA_044222245.1 Polyangia bacterium
CCGCCGCCGCCGCCGCCTTCACGCGGACGCGCCTCGTTGACGGTCAAGGTGCGGTTGTTCTTGGCCTGGCCGTTCATCGCCTGGATGGCGGCCTGCGCCTCGGAGTCACTGCCCATCTCGACGAAGCCGAAGCCCTTGCTGCGGCCGGTATCGCGGTCCTCAATAACCTGCGCGCTGGTGACGGTGCCGTGCTCCCCGAACCACTGCTCGAGGTCAGAGCTCGTCACACCGTACTCTAAGTTGCCAACGTATAGCTTCTTGCCCATGTACTACTCCTATGCCGGGCTTGCCGGCGGTTCGTGTTCGCTTGTTGTCAGGTACGGGAGTTGTGGGCTGACGCTGAGACGCTGACGAGACAGGTCGAAAGGCCGTATCAGTTCACTTCAAGTACCGTATCCGCAGAAACTCTACATCGGGCCGCGCGCGAATGCCACCCGCCAATAAGAAAAACATCGAGGCGGCCGGCGGCGGCGCTGGCCCCGCCTCCGGCTGGCCCTTGGGCGACCCCGTCACCGTCGGCCAGGCCGCGGCGGCAGGCTCGCGCAGGGGCGGCGGCGCTAGCGGGCGCCGAAGGTGGCGGCGTTATTGTAGGCGAACTTGATGTCCTCGCAGTACATCTCGATCTTGACCCGGCGGATGCCCGGGGCCTCTTCGCCCTTGTCGGGGGCGGGGACCTCGGCCGAGGACTTGTCGCGGCTGATCTTGAAGACGCCGAGGTGAAAGAAGCTCAGGGTGAACAGCACCTCCTGGAGGTTCGGCGTCAGGTACTCCAGGGTGCCGCCCTTTTCCATCTCCTCGCCGTTGTTGCCCTTGATGACGAAGTCTTCGTGCCAGTTGTAAAACTCGTGGGCGTGCGACTCGGCAAGGTGGATGACGAGGTTGGGGATCTCGACGCTGGTCGGCTCTTTCTGGTGGTCGCGGTGCTCGCCGGTCGAGTTGTCGGTCACCTTCTGCTTGACGGTGATCGAGTGGATCTTGTTGACCTTGGAGCAGCCGACCTCGCAGCCGTCGATGCGCAGGCGGAAGTTCGACGGCAGCCACTTTTTCTGCTTGCCCGAGTCGGCGGGGAAGGCGAGCTTGCCGCCGCCGTTCCAGGTCTTGCGGGTGGACTCGGGGGCGAACTTGACGGTCATGAGCGCCGCTTCCTTGGACGAGGCGTCCAGCTGCGGCAGGTGGAACTCGGTGATGAGGCCGGCGGTCCAGGTCAGGCGCGAGACCTCGTTGTTGTCGTAGTCGGCATACAGGATGGCGCCGTCCTCGCGACCGCGGCTGTGCGAGGTCTGGTTGAAGCCGGTGGCGATCCACTCGTAGATCTGGGCCGACATGCCGGCGCCGCACTTGAAGGTGATGTCCTCGTACTTGAGCGGGCCCAGGTGCTTCTTGGTCAGGTGATCCGAGCCAAGCTTCTCGGTGACGACGTCGGCCGTGGCATCGCCGCCATGGACGTTGGCGACAAAGCCGCCCATGGTGTGCTGCAGCTCGATGCCGTACTTGCTGACGCCAAAAGCCCGATCGTTGCGAGTAATCGCCATCACAGCCTCCCCAGAGTAAAACTGATGATATTGGAGACTGTTATCGGCGGCGCGAAGCAACTGTTGCTTGGCCGCTCACCGTCTCCCACCGCCCACCGCCATTTAGCCGGCGGCCGGGCGGCCTAAAATGAGTACTCTCCTGCCAGCTGCACCAGGTGCTTTTCGTAGCTGCGGTTGTCGACGTAGTTGGCGATCGTCGACAGGTTCTTGGTGAACGTATAGGTCAGCCCAAGGCCGAGGTCGTGCGGCAGCTTCTTGGTGAGTCCCGCAAGGACCGTGAAGCGGCTGTCGGTGCGCTGCTGCTCGGGCATCTTCAGCACCGTCGTCCGCGGGTTGAGCGGCCAGTTGCCCACGTCTGCATTATCCACCGGAACCAGGAGCTGGGTAAAGGTCGCCGTATAGGGATCGGGGTAGCTGAGATACTCCCAGCTGAAGCTTGCCAGGAGCTCGACCCCGCGCGGCACGGTGACGGTCCAGCGGGTGGACAGCTCGTGGCTGAAGTAGGACAGCGGCGCGTTATAGGAGTAATAGCCCAGGCCGACCTCGAACTTGCCGGTCGCGGGATCGACTACGTTCTGGCCATTTTCGTCGGTGACAAGGGCCGGGTAGGTGCACGGCTGGGCGGGAAACAGCGGGATGCAGTTGCCGCCTTTGGGCGGGGCCTGCATGGTGAGGTTTGTGTCCAGGTTGAGGTCCTGGGTGGTGAAAAAGACCCCCGAGCGCTCGGCGCGGAAGCGGTAGCCGAGCGACCCGCGCGCGGCGACCTGCTTGCCGCGCAGCCGCAGCTCCTGGACAAGCCGCACCTCGTCGCGATCGCCGTTGAGGTAGCCGTCGGCGGACTGGTTGAACGAGCGCCGCAGCTGGTGCTCGTACAGAAGGCGGGTCTTCCAGCGCCGCGACTCGGTGAACCACAGCTCCAGGCCGGCGTTGAGGCCGCCCTGATAGGGAGAGAAGTCGACAAGGCCGGTGAAGTTGACAAAGCCCTGGGCCTTGAGGCGGATAAAGCTCCAGCGGGCCGGCCGCAGCTCCAGCCGCAGCGGCACGTCGTGCTGCTGGAAGTTGTAGGCGTCGTGCTCAAAGCCGCTGGCGGTCATGATCGTCTGCTGAAAGCGGTAGCCGAGCCACAGCTCGACCTGGGACCGCCCGAGCAGGCGTCCGGCAACATCAAAGTCGAGGCTGAGCGGCAGATCCCACTCGCTCGTCTCCGGGCTCGGCGTCGTATAGTTGGCGATGGTAAAGGCGCGGTCGGCGAGCGCCAGGCTGACCAGCGGGATGCCGTTGCGGACGGCCTTGCCCAGGGCGCGGGTGGCGCGCTGGCCGCGCAGGCTCTTGTTGGCGATTTGAATGATCGGCCCGCCCTGCAGCACGTTGGAGTCAAAGCCAAAGCTGACGCTGGCGCCGATGTCCAGGCGGTCGTGCAGGAGCTGACTGCGGGCGTCCTTTACTACCTTGTGCGCCGTCTCCAGATCCTCCTTGTCGGCGATCCCCTGCTGGAGCGCCAGCTCCGCCTCCCGGGCGGCCCGCGCCGGCTGGTCGCCATCCAGGAGCTGCGCCGCCAGCAGCACCCGCACCTCGGTGTCCTTGGGGTCCAGGGTCACCGCGGTCTGCAGCTCGGCCAGCGCCTGCTCATCCTTGTCGGCCCGCAGCAGGCAGAGCGCGTAGAGGTAGTGCAGCGCCGCCTGCTCCTCGGGCTCGAGCTTCTCCTTGGCGGCCTCCTGCACCGCCTCGCGCAGCTTGGCCACGGCCTGCGAGAGCTGCTTTGCCTTGAGCAGCTGGCGACCCTCCTTGGCCAGCGCGAGCGCCGCGCTCGGCGGCGTCTCCGGGTCGGCGGCGGCGGGGCACCGCCAGCGGGCAGCGCACCGACGATGGCCGCGAGCGCCAGCGCGCGCCGATAGTTCATCCGCCGATTGTATCGTACCCGGCCGGTCGCCCGCGCGGATCTGGTGCGCGGCAACTGGGGGACGAGGCAAGCCGCGGCTCCCGCGCGGGCGGTCTGGCCCCGGTGCTACAATGGGCCCATGAGCAGACCAGCCCAGGGGAGCCGCATCGCCCTCGGCGCCGCCTACGGAGTCGGCGCCCGCGGGGTGCAGAGGGCCTTTGACCACGGGGTGCGCTTCTTTCTGTGGGGCGCGCTGCCCAAGGCCGACTTCGGCGCCGGGCTGCGCACGCTGGCCCGCCAGCACCGCGCCGAGCTGCAGATCGCGGTGCAGAGCTACGCGCGGCGCGGCTTCGCCATCCGACCTGGCGTCGAGCTGGCCCGCTGGCGGCTCAAGACCGACTATCTGGACTGGCTCTGCCTGGCCAACTGGGACAAGCTGCCGCCCCAAGAGATCCTGGAGGCAGCGGCGCAGCTGCAGGAGCGGGGCCTGGTGCGCAAGATCCTGATCTCGTGCCACCACCGGCCCGCCTTCCGCGACTTCCTGCGTCCGCCAGGCATCGCCGGCTGGATGGTCCGTTACAACGCCGCCCATCGCGGGGCCGAGACCGAGGTCTTCCCCCTGGCCCAGGGTCCGGCGCGGCCGCTGGTCATCGCCTATACCGCGCTGCGCTGGGGTACGCTGCTTGACCCCCGCTACGCGCCGCCGGGCGAGCCGCCGCTCAGCGCGGTCGAGGCCTACCGCTTCGTCCTGTCAAACCCGGCGGTCGATCTGTGCCTGGTCGGCCCCCGCGATGAAGAGGAGCTCACCGCGGCGCTCACCGCCGATGCTCAGGGGCCGCTTGGGGAAGCGGAGCTGCACCGCGCCCGCCGGGTCGGCGACGCCGCCTACGCGCACGGGCGCGCCCAGCCGCCCTCGCGCATGCGCGATGTGCTGGCCGAGGTCCCGGACATGGCGCGCTCGCTATGGCGCGATGGCCTCACCGAGCACCTGTTTAGCCGCTTCAACCGCTGACCGCACGCGGAAGCCCGCGGAAGGTCGGGCGCCCGCCCGCCGTCCCGGTGACCTCTAGCCGGCCAATGTCATGGTCGGCCGCTACGGCGAGGTGGTCCTTATGGACTGGGGCATCGCCAAGCAGCTCCGCAGCGGGACCGCGCTGCCGGCGGCCCGGGGCGTGACCAATCCCGACCTGCTGGATCCGCGGGCGCGGCTTTTTTCCACCCGCAACGATCAGTGCATCGGCACCCCGGCCTACATGTCGCCCGAGCAGGCGCAGGGCAAAAACGATCAGATCGACGAGCGCAGCGACATCTATAGCGCCACCGTGCTGCTGCACGAGCTGCTCTCCCTGCGGCACTACCTCGCCGACTACGAGACCTTCAACGGCCTCATCGTGGCGATCAACACGATGCCGATCACCTACTCGCGGCTCCTGTTCATGCACCACCCCGATCACCCGACGCCGCGCGCCGAGCTGCTGCACCTCATCGTCCGCGGGCTCGCCAAGGACCCGGCGCAGCGCTTCCAGAGCGCGCTGGAGATGATCGGCGAGCTGCAGCGCATCATCGATGGTCGCTGCCGCGTCAGCTGCCCGGCGACGACCGCCAAGCGGCTGCTCCGCGAGGTCGGCCGCTTTGTCGATCGCTATCCGCTCGGCTCCCCGTTTCTGTTTTACGGCGTCCTTTTGTGGATCGTGTTCTCGCTCTGCTTCACCTTGTACGTGCTTATCCGCTGATGGGCGGCGCGGCGCGGCCCGTGCGCACGATCAGTCCCTCGTAGGGACGCAGGCGCAGCCGCCGGCCGAGCGCCGCCTCGCGGTGGGTGGAGAACAGCACCGCGGTCGGCTGCTGCGGCAGCTCGACCGCCTGCTCCTCCGCGCTGAAGTTGAGCAGCACATCCACGCAGTCCCCGGCGCCCGCGGCGTCCTCCGTCAGCTCGGCTGCCGCCGCGGCGCGGGGCGGCGGCGAGCTGCGCCGGTACCCGAGGACCTGCGGCGGCAGCAGCGCCTCATCCCACAGTAAAAGCGCCCCGGCGTGCAGCGCCGGAGTCTGCTTGCGCAGGCGCAGCAGCCGCTGGTAACACCGCCACAGCGAGTCCGGGTCCGCCTGCGCCGCCGCGACATTCACCTGCCGGTAGCTCGGGTGCAGCGGCAGCCACGGGGTGACGCCCGGCGCCGTAAAGCCGGCGTTTGGCGAGTCATCCCACTGCATGGGACCGCGGCACTCGTCGCGGTTGAGCAGCAGCCCGTGCCGCCGCGCCAGCCGCGCCAGCCACCCCGGTACCCGGCGGGAGCTGGCGGCGAAGGCGTCCTTGGCCGCCGCCGGCGGGATGTCCAGGTTCGTCATCCCGACGCACTCGCCATAATAAATGAATGGCACCCCGCGCGCCGTCAGCTGCAGGGTCGCCAGCAGCTTGGCGCGCTGCGGATCATTGCCCAGCCGCTCCAGGTAGCGCGCGCGGTCATGGTTGCCCAGCACGTAGGTCGGCAGCAGCGGACTTGCGAACTCGCGCTCGTACTCGCGCAGCAGCGCGCGAAATGCAGGCGCGGCAAAGCGGGTGCGGAAGGTCTTAAACAGGAAGACCAGGTGCAGGCCATCGGCGCGCGGTCCGCAGTAGCGGCGCAGCTTGGCCGGCGGCCCGAACGCCTCGCCGACGAGGAACCGCGGCACCCCGTCCTGCGCCGCCACCTCGTCGACCGCGGCCCGCAGCTCGCGGGCAAAGTCTAAGGTGTCGGGCTGATCGATGGTGTACTGGTTGTGCTGAAAGAAGCCGTCCGGGTTGTCCTCGGCCGGCAGCAGGTGCGGCGAGAAGGGGTTGTCGCGCAGCGCCGCATCCTTGAACAGAGCGCTGAAGATGTCCAGGCGCAGCCCATCAAAGCCAAGGCGCAGCCAGTAGCGGCACAGCTCGAGCATCGCCGCCTTGACCTGCGGGTTGCGGTAGTTCAGGTCGGGCTGAAACGGGAGGAACGAAGCCCAGTACCACTCATCGGTCGCCGCGTCGTAGTGCCAGCCGCGCGGGCCGATCATCGAGCGCCAGTTGTTAGGCGGCGCCGCTCCCCCGGGGCGCCGTCCGGGGCGCCAGAGGTAGTAGTCGCGCAGCGGGCTGTCCTTGCTGCGCCGCGACTGCACAAACCACGCGTGCTCGTCCGAGGTATGGTTTAGCACCATGTCCAGGATGACGCGCATGCCGCGCGCGTGCGCCGCCGAAAGAAGACGCTGCAGCTCGGCCAGCGAGCCATACTGCGGATCGACCGCGTAGGGATCGCTTATGTCGTAGCCAAAGTCGCGCTGCGGGCTGCGAAAAAACGGCGTCAGCCACAGCGTCTCGACCCCGAGCTCGGCCAGGTAGTCAAGGCGCGCCAGCACTCCGGCCAGATCGCCGATTCCATCTCGGTTTCCGTCCTGGAACGAGCGCAGATAGATCTGGTAGACGCAGGTCTTCTGCCACCACGTCGGGTCGGACATATTCACGCTCCCTGGCATCGAACTCTCTCCCCGCTTTGCCGCATCATCTCTCGGGGGTCATGGTGCCGACGATCATGGCCGCTATTATATCCGCAGCGGCCAGCGGATCCCAGCGCCAGCGGCCCCCACCGACCCGCTTGACGACCGAGTCGCGGTGGCTCATCTTGCGGCCATGTCAGCGCTGCCCTCTTGGCGGACCCCCTTTTTCGGCCCGGCCACGGCCACCCTGTGCAACCAGGTGGACATCGCCGTCGCGCCGACCCGCGTGAGCGACTTCTTCGCCGACTTCAAGAACTTCACCCAGATTCACCCCCTCATCGTGGCGATCGTCGAGCGCGAGCCGCGCCCGGATGTGCCCGACCTGCCCGGCGCCCCCGCCCGCCGCTGGTACAAGGTGACCGACCGGCTGGCCGGCGGTCCGCTGCCGGTTCACATCCACTATGACGTTGCCCTCACCGCAGCCGGACCGCAAGCGCTGCTGTTTGAGGCGTGGCAGCGGCCGCGCATCCGCCTGCACAACCGCATCAGCTGGCACGCCCTGCCGCAGGGAGGCACGCGGGTCCAGGAGGAGCTGGCGCTCCAGGTCCCATCCCTCCTGCTGCCGCTTGTTCAGCGCATGGCGCAGGCGGCGCATGCGGACTCCTTTGCGCGCTTGAAGATGCGGCTTGAGAAAGAGCCCTAGTATTCTCCCTGGTCGCGGAGCTGCAGCTCCCACCGAGCGCATCCGCGCAGTCTGATTCCGCGGCTCTGACGGCAATTATTCATTGCTCGACCGGCTGGCTGGGCCCATAAATCTCTCAGGGAGAAAGATTATGAAAGCTCTATGCTGGCACGGAAAAAGTGACGTCCGTATCGACAATGTAGCCGACCCGAAGATTGAGGATGACCGCGACGCGATCATCCGGATTACCACCACCGCGATCTGCGGCTCCGACCTGCACCTGTTTGACGGCTTCATGCCGACCCTGAAGCAGGGGGACATCCTGGGTCATGAGCCCATGGGCGAGGTCGTCGAGGTAGGCAGCGCGGTGAGGAACCTCCAGCGCGGCGACCGTGTGGTAGTACCTTTTACAATCTCGTGCGGCAGCTGCTTCTTCTGTAAAAAGACCCTCTTTTCTCTCTGTGACAACTCCAACCCCAACGCCGAGATCGCCCGCAAGATGATGGGCCAGTCGCCCGCGGGGCTGTTTGGATTTTCCCACATGCTCGGCGGCTTCCCCGGCGGTCAGGCCGAGTACCTGCGGGTCCCGTTCGCCGACGTCGGCCCGATCAAGATTCCCTCCGAGCTCCCCGATGAGAAGGTGATCTTCCTGTCCGACATCTTCCCCACCGGCTACATGGCGGCGGAGAACGCCCAGATCGAGCCCGGCGAGACCGTGGCGGTCTGGGGCTGCGGTCCGGTCGCGCAGTTTGCCATCCGCAGCGCCTGGATGCTCGGAGCCGGGCGCGTCATCGCCATCGATCGGGTGGCGGAGCGGCTGGCCATGGCCGAGCAGGCCAAGGCCGAGACGATCAACTTCGAGAAAGAGGACGTCTACGATCGCCTGATGGAGATGACCAAGGGGCGCGGCCCCGACAGCTGCATCGATGCGGTCGGCGCCGAGGCGCACGCCACCGGCAGCTTCGATGCTGTGATCGACGCCGCCAAGACCGCCCTGCACCTTGGCACCGATCGCCCGCACGTGCTGCGCGAAGCGATCCGCTGCTGCCGCAAGGGGGGAACGATCTCGGTCCCCGGCGCCTATGTCGGCTTTGTCGACAAGCTGCCCTTCGGCGCGGCGATGAACAAGGGCCTGACCCTGAAGATGGGCCAGACTCACGTCCAGCGCTACCTGCCGCTGTTGCTCGGCAAGATCGAGTCAGGCGAGATCGACCCGTCGTTTGTCATCACCCACCGGCTCAAGCTCAGCGATGCCCCCAAAGCCTACGAGACCTTCCGCGATAAAAAAGATGGCTGCATCAAGGTCGTGCTGCAGCCCTGATTGCCGGTGCGGGTGGAATCTGTCCGGACAAAAAAAACGGGCGGTCACACCGGCGACCGCCCGAGCCCTGCCGAGTCCCTCCGCGAGCGGGAGAGGTAGATGTGAGGGTCTTCTGTCGCTACCGGAGAGAGCTCGACTGAAGCCTGCGGAACTGCATCACCCTCACACCCCCCTCCCGCTTGCGGGAAAGGAGCTGTCTAGCCGCCCTTGACCTTGGTCTCGGCATCGCGCGCCATCTTCAGGTGATCCTGAAGCGTCGGCAGCGTCTGCTTGGCCCACGAGGTCAGCTCGGAGTCCTTGCCCTTGTCGGCCTCCTTGATGAAGTCCTTGTCGCCCGAGCTGAGGGTCGCCGCCGCGCCCTTGGTGTCCGCAGCCAGGCTGACCGCAGGCAGAGCGAGCGCAGCCGTCAGCGCAAGTCCGGTCAGGGTGAGGCTACCGAGCAGAGTACCTATCGTTCGTAGGTGGTGTCTTTTCTTCATGACCGTCTCCTTGCTTGAGCCCGCCGCATCCAGCGCTCGCCATCCTGGTGAGAGTGAGCAGCGCAGCGCTCAGATGGGCGCCGGATGGCACTAGATGGCGCAATCCCAAGCACTCGCCGTACCAACTAGTTGAATTTACGGACTCACCCGCGGCCGACTTCAAGCCAGCTCCACTTTAATCTGTGCGCTCATGACCTATGGGGCGATGGCGCACAGCACAGCCGTGGACCGCTGCAGGGGTAATTCCTAGTGCGACGCGCCGCCAGGAGCGCGGGCAGCCCGCCGCTTGACCGGGGGCTCGCTCCCTAGCAGCTCGCGCAGCTGGATGCGCGCCGCGCTGCGCGTGTCCGCCTTCAGGCAGTGCTTCATCTGCTCCAGAGCAGCCCCTTGGGGGAAGTCCATATCGTTTATTACATCGCTAAGTAAGAGCGCTACGCGACAGGGGTGATTGCTGTCTTGCGTCAGCAGGATGTTCTTTGAGGTCATTGCAGCTTACCGCCGCTGGCCAGCCATGCAGGCGGAGTGCCGAGCCTGGCTGCGTGAGTAGCGGCAAATCTGCATAGCGAGTCTCTGGCTCTGTTTGCTTAATCAATTCAAGAGCATATCGGGCACGTCGCTTGCTTAAGCCTCGCCTCGCTGCTCACCACGCGAGTGCCGCGCACTCCGGTCAGCGCTCCTGTCAACCGTCAGCCTGGAGATCCCCATGTCGGCCGATTTCGATCCTGCCATTTGCCTGTAATGACGCCACCCGCTTCATCAGTCCGACCAAGACGCCAGAGTACCTGGCGGCCGGTAAGCCCGTCGTCTCGACTCCCATTCGCGATGTCATCCGTCCCTATGGCGAGATGGGCCTGGTGGCGATCGCCAAGGACGCCGGGGAGTTTATCACCGCCATCGAGGGCGCGCTGAGCGAGCGCGATCCGGCGCGGCAGCAGCAGGCCGACGGCTGGCTATCGCACCTGTCCTGGGATCGCGCCTGGGGCGAGATGGCGCAGCTCATCAAGGATGGGGCGGCGCAGAACGCCCAGACCGAGCACCTGCGCATCACCTCGGCGGCGGCCAATGCCCGCGGCGTGCGTCCGCACCTCACAAGTCCCGCGGTGCGCCAGCCAGACCTTGTGGCCGGAGCCCCCTAATGTTCGACTACCTCATTGTCGGCGCCGGCTTTACCGGCAGCGTCCTGGCCGAGCGGCTGGCCAGTGAGGCGGGAAAGCGCGTCCTTTTGTGCGACAAGCGCCCGCACATCGGCGGCAACGCCTATGACTACTACGATGAGGAAGGGCTGCTCGTCCACCGCTATGGGCCGCACATCTTCCACACCAACAGCCGCGAGGTCTTCGCGTACCTGTCGCGCTTCACCAGCTGGCGGCCCTACGAGCACCGGGTGCTGGCCAGCGTCGATGGGCAGCTGGTGCCGATCCCGATCAACCTGGACACCGTGAACCGGCTGTACGGCTTGAGCTTGACCTCGTTCCAGCTAGAGGAGTTCTTCGGCTCGGTGGCCGAGAAGGTGCCCGAGGTGCGCACCAGCGAGGACGTGGTGGTGAGCCGGGTCGGCCGCGAGCTGTACGAGAAGTTCTTCCGCGGCTACACCCGCAAGCAGTGGGGCCTGGATCCTTCCGAGCTCGACGCCGCGGTGACCGCGCGCATCCCGACCCGCACCAGCCGCGACGATCGCTACTTCACCGACACCTATCAGGTGATGCCGCGCCACGGCTACACCCGCATGTTCGAGCGCATGCTGGCCCATCCCAACATCAAGCTCATGCTCAACACCGACTACCGCGAGCTGCGCGGCGTCCTGCCCTACCGCGAGCTTATCTACACCGGCCCGGTGGACGCCTTCTTCGACAACTGCTTTGGCAAGCTGCCTTATCGCTCGCTGGAGTTCCAGCACCAGACAGTCAACCAGCGGCGCTTCCAGGCGGTGGGCACCGTCAACTATCCCAACGACAACCCCTACACTCGGGTGACCGAGTTCAAGCACCTGACCGGCCAGGAGCACAAAAAGACCAGCCTGGTCTACGAGTTTCCGCGCGCCGAGGGCGACCCGTGCTACCCGATCCCGCGCCCGGAGAACACCGCCCTTTACCGCCGCTACCAGGCGCTCGCCGAGGGGCAGCAGGGCGTCCACTTCGTCGGCCGGCTGGCGACCTATAAGTTCTACAACATGGATCAGGTGGTGGCGCAGGCGCTGACCCTGTACAAGAAGCTGCGCACCGCCGCCCAAGAAGCGGCCGCCATCGCCACCGCGCCCGCCCAAGAGGCTGCATGAGCAGCGAGCCTGGCGAGCCTCCTGCAGTCGAGCTGTGGGGGGGACTGGAGTGCACCCTGAACCGGGTCGGCGACCGCTATCTGGATCAGCTCGAGCGCTCCGGTCACGCGCAGCGCCCCGATGATCTGCACAGCTTCGCCGCCCTGGGGCTGCGCTCCCTGCGCTATCCGGTGCTGTGGGAGCGCACGATGCCGCAGGCGCCGGCCCAGGCCGACTGGAGCTTCGCCGACCGCCAGCTGCCGCTGCTGCAGCAGCTGGGCGTGCGACCGATCGTGGGGCTCTTGCATCACAGCAGCGGGCCGGCGCACACCAGCCTGCTCGATCCCGAGCTGCCGACCAAGCTGGCCGACTACGCCCGCGCCGTCGCCGCGCGCTACCCGTATATCAATGCCTATACGCCTAAAAATGAGCCGCTGACCACCTCCCGCTTCAGCGCCCTGTACGGTCCCTGGTACCCGCACGCCCGCGATGCGCAGAGCTACATGCGCGCCCTCATCCTGCAGTGCCGCGCCACCGCGCTCGCAATGCGCGCCATCGGCACCATCAACCCGGCGGCGCTGCTGGTCCAGACCGAGGACTTGGGCGAGACGCGCAGTACGCCGCTTCTGGCCTATCAGGCAAGCTTTGAGAACCAGCGGCGCTGGCTGACCTTCGATCTGCTGCGCGGCTGGGTTCATCGCCACCACCCGCTGTGGGGCTACCTGCGCTGGGTGGGCATCGCCGAGAGCGAGCTGCAGCCGCTGTGGGAAGAGCCGTGCCCGCCCGACCTCATCGGCATCAACTACTATGTCACCAGCGAGCGCTTTCTCGATGAGAACCTCGCCCGCTACCCGGAGTGGACCCGCGGCGGCAACGGCCGCCACCGCTACGCCGATCTGGAAGCGGTGCGGGTCTGCCAAAGTGGCCTCATCGGGCTGCGCCGCCTGCTCACCCGCGCCTACGAGCGCTACCGCCGGCCGCTGGCCGTCACCGAGGTGCACCTGGGCTGCGCGCGCGCCGAGCAGCTGCGCTGGCTCTATCAGCAGTGGCAGGCCGCGCGCGCCGCCCGCAGCGCCGGGGTCGATGTGCGCGCCGTCACCGCCTGGGCGCTGCTCGGCAGCTACGACTGGGACAGCCTGGTCACCCGCCAGAGCGGCTCCTACGAGCCTGGGGTCTTCGCCATTGACGACGGCCAGCGCCGTCCGACCTCGCTGGCGCGCCTGCTGCGGCTGCTCGGTGCGCGCGCCGAGCTGCGGGCGCCGCTGCTCCAAAATCCGGGCTGGTGGCAGCGCCCCGAGCGACTCCTTTATCCGCCAGTCGCCGAGTACGCCGAAGCTGCTTGAGCCCGCGCCGCGACCCGACCGCGCCGCGCGGAGAACGGAGCCGAACGTGAACACAGCTGCCGAGCCACTTACCTCCCCGCTGCACCCGCGGCCGCAGCAGGCCCGCGCCAGCTGGCGACTCGTGGATGGCGTGTGGGACTTCGCCTTCGATGATGCCGGCGCCTGCGAGCACCCGCGCGAGGTCGTGTTCGACCGCCAGATCAACGTCCCCTTCCCGCCCGAGAGCGAGGCCAGCGGCATCGCCGATCGCGGCTTCCACTGGGTCGTCTGGTATCGCCGCCGCATCACCCTCTTGCCGAGCGAGCGCGCCGAGCGGCTGCTGCTTCACTTTGGCGCCATCGACTACAAGGCCAAGGTGTGGTGCAACGGTCAGCGAGTCGCCGAGCATACAGGCGGCCACACTCCTTTTTACGCCGACATCACCGGCGCCTTGGGGCCGGGCGACGAGCTCGCGGTGGTGGTAAAGGCCTGCGACGATCCCCAGGATCTGGCCAAGCCGCGCGGCAAGCAGGACTGGCTGCTCGCGCCGCACGAGATCTGGTACCCGCGCACCACCGGCATCTGGCAGAGCGTGTGGCTGGAGCCGGTGCCGGCGCTGCGCATCGATCATGTGCGGTGGACACCGCACCTTGAGGACTGGGAGCTCGCCCTGGAAGTAAGCCTGGCGGGGCCGCTGCGCCCCGGCTGCGAGCTGCGGGTGCTGCTGCTGCGCGGCAGCGATGTGCTGGCCGACGACCGCTACGGCATCACCCACGCCGAGGTGGCGCGCCGCATCGCCCTGTCCGATCCGGGCATCGATGACGATCGCAACCACCTACTGTGGAGTCCGGAGAACCCGGTGCTCATCGACGCGGTGCTCGAGCTGTGGCGCGGCGAGCAGCTGCTCGATCGGCTGCACAGCTACACTGCGCTGCGCTCGGTGAGCGTCCAGGGCAGCCGCTTTGTCCTCAACGGCCGACCCTACTATCTGCGCATGGTGCTCGACCAGGGGTACTGGCCCGATACGCTCATCGCCCCGCCGAGCGCCGCGGCGCTGCGCCGCGATGTCGAGCTGACCAAGCAGCTCGGCTTCAACGCCGTGCGCAAGCACCAGAAGCTGGAAGACCCGCGCTGGCTGTACTACTGCGACTGCCTGGGCCTGATGGTGTGGAGCGAGATGCCCAGCCCCTACCGCTTCACCATCACCGCCGTCGAGCGCCTGCTCGCCGAGTGGACCGAGGCGGTGCGCCGCGACTACTCGCACCCGTGCATCGTCGCCTGGGTGCCGCTCAACGAGTCCTGGGGGGTGCCGGATCTGCCGATAAACCCCGCCCACCGCGACTATGTGCGGACCCTGTACCACCTGACCAAGACCCTCGATCCGACCCGCCTGGTGGTCGGCAACGACGGCTGGGAGCACGTCGCCACCGACTTTATCAC
The DNA here is from genome assembly GCA_044222245.1 of Polyangia bacterium. Classification (GTDB taxonomy): domain Bacteria; phylum Myxococcota_A; class Polyangia; order Palsa-1104; family JAEUJZ01; genus CALFML01. The sequence continues at coordinate 14,351 of JBGANQ010000074.1, forward strand.
CATCCATGACTACGCCGCCCACCCCGGCGTCCTGTACGAGCGCTACGCGACTCCAGAGTCGGTGGCGATGGTGCTGCAGCGCCAGCAGCCCGGCGGCCGGCCGCTCACCGTAGAGGGCTTCACGGTCGGCGACCACCCGGTTATCCTGTCAGAGTTTGGCGGCATCTTCTATAGTACCCGCGGCGAGCCGGGCTGGGGCTACAGCCACGCCGCCTGAGAGGGAGAATTCCTGAGCTCCTATACCCAGATCCTGGAAGCGCTGCACGAGTGCCGCGGCCTGGCCGGCTTCTGCTACACCCAGCTGACCGATACCTTCCAGGAGCGCAACGGCCTGCTCAACGCCGACCGGTCGCCTAAGGTCGACCTCGAGAAGATCGCGCGGGCGACGCGCGGCCGCCGCAACGCCTTCGCCATGGATTTAAACCCGGATCTGCCCAACCTCGATGCCAGGCGCTGGAAGCGCCGGCGCTAAAGGACCCCGTGAGCGAGCTACCCCCTAAAGCCCCGAGCTTTGCCTCCCTGTTCGGCGCGCCGCCGGCCGAGCGCCACAGCGCCCCCGGTCGCGTCAACCTCATGGGCGAGCACACGGACTACAACGATGGCTACGTGCTGCCTTCAGTGATCCCGCAGCGCACCCAGGTCGAGCTGCGCCGGCGCGACGACGACCGGGTGCGGGCGTTCAGCACCGCGCTCGATCAAGGGCCTCTTACCACCCCGCACGAATACGTCCTTGGGAAGGAGCAGCGCGGCCGCGGCTGGCTCGACTACGTGCAGGGCGTCACCCAGGCCCTGCGCCAGCGCGGCCAGCAGCTGACCGGGTTTGAGCTGCGCGTCGAGTCGACGGTGCCGCCGGGCAGCGGCCTGTCGTCGAGCGCGGCGCTGGAGATTAGCCTGCTGCGCGCCTTGCGAGCGGCGTTCCAGCTGCCGCTGTCGGACGTCGAGCTGGCCCAGCTCGGCCAGCGCGCGGAAAATGATCTGGTGGGAGCGCCGGTCGGCATCCTCGATCAGATGGCCAGCAGCCTGGGCGGGCCGGGCGAGGCGCTGCTGCTCGACACGCGCACCCTCGCGGTCGAGCGCCTGCCGCTACCGCCGAGCTGCGAGCTTGTGGTGATTCACTCGGGCATCACCCACGATCACGCCCAGGGCGACTACCGCACCCGCCGCGCCGAGTGCGAGCAAGCGGCGACGCAGCTCGGGGTCGCCAAGCTGCGCGATGTCGGGCTGGCCGACCTCGAGCGCGTCCAGGGCCTGCCGCCGCCGCTCGATCGCCGGGCCCGCCACGTCATCACCGAGAACGCGCGCGTGCTGCAGGCGGCGGCGGCGCTGCGCAGCGGCGACAGCGCTCGCCTGGGTGAGCTGTTTTATGCCTCCCATCAGTCGATGCAGCGCGACTTTGCGGTCTCGCTCCCCGAGATCGATCTGCTGGTCGAGCTCGGGTCGCGCGAGCCGGCCATCTGGGGCGCCCGCCTGACCGGCGGCGGCTTCGGCGGCTCGGTGGTGATGCTGGCCCGCCCCGGCGCCGGCCGGCCGGCCGCCGAGCGCATCGCCGCCGCCTACGCCGAGCGCACCGGTCGCACGCCGATCATTCTCGTGCCCGCGGCGGCCACCTGAGCCCGCGCCCCGCCTCACCAAGCTTGAAGGAAGAGGTCATGCAGATACTTGTCACCGGAGGAGTCGGATTTATCGGCGCGCACTTTGTCCGCGCCGCCTGCGAGGCCGGCCACCGCGTCGTCGTCCTGGACGATCTGTCGGGCGGCGAGCCGCTGCCGCTGCCGCCCGGGGCGACATTCGTGCAGGGCGACATCGGCGATCGCGTCCTTTTGCAGATGCTCTGCCAGCACCATCACTTCGAAGCGGTGGTGCACTTCGCCGGCAAGATCCAGGTTGGCGAGTCGGTGCAGCGGCCCGAGATCTACTACGACGTCAACCTGGCGCGCTCGCTGACCCTGCTGGAATCGCTGCGCCAGGGGGGCGTGCGCTACTTTGTCTTCTCCTCCACCGCCGCGGTGTACGGCACGCCCGAGCGGGTGCCGATTCCCGAGGAGGCGCCCAAGGAGCCGGTCAACCCCTACGGCGCCACCAAGCACTCCTTCGAGCGCGCCCTGGCCGCCTACGGCCAGGCCTACGACTTGCGCTGGGCGGCGCTGCGCTACTTCAACGCCGCCGGGGCCCAGCCCGATGGCTCGCTGCGCGAGAACCACCAGCCCGAGACTCACCTCATCCCGCTCGTCCTTGACGCCGGCCTTGGGCAGCGCGAGCCGCTGCAGGTGTTCGGTGAGGACTATCCGACGCCCGATGGGACCTGCGTGCGCGACTACATCCACGTCTGCGATCTCGCCGCCGCGCACCTCGCCGCGCTGACCTACCTGGCGGCCGGGCAGCCGTCGCTGGCGGTCAACCTGGGCACCGGGCGCGGCTTCAGCGTGCGCCAGGTGCTGGACGCCGCCGCCCAGGTGCTCGGGCGACCGATCCCGCATAAGGTCTGCGGTCGCCGCGCCGGCGACCCCGCCGAGCTCATCGCGCAGTCGCAGAAGGCGCGCGAGCTGCTCGGGTTCGTGCCGCGCCGCTCGGAGCTGCACACCCTGATCGAAGACGCGCTGCGCTCGCGGGGCGAGCGATCGAGCAAGACCTATGGCTGAAGCGCCAGCCGCCGCCCCGTCCACCGGCCGTTACCCGCGCTCGGAAGCGTGCTACGAGCGCGCCCGTCAGGTCATCCCGGGCGGAATCCACCTGTCAGGTCGGCCGCTGCTCGACCCGCAGACCTCGCCCATGTACTTCGACCGCGCCAGCGGCTGCCGGGTCTTTGATGTCGATGGCAACCAGTACATCGACTACCTGATGGCGTTCGGCGCCTACCTGCTCGGCTACGCCCACCCCGAGGTCGAGGCGGCGGCGTTCGCGCAGGCGCAGCGCGGCCGGCTGATCTCGCTCAACCACCCGCAGCATGTGGAGTTCATCGAAGCGCTGCTGCCGCGCTTTCCCGGCATGGAGATGGGAGTCTTTTTCAAGACCGGCTCGGAGGCGACCACCGCCGCCCTGCGCATCGCCCGCCGCCACACCGGGCGCCGGCGGGTCGCCCGCTGCGGCTACCACGGCTGGCATGACTGGTGTCTGCCGCTTGCCGACTAGGTCCCCGATGGGCTGCAGGCGCAGGTGCTGGAGTATGACGCCAACCAGCCGGCGACGCTGGCGGCGGTGCTGGCGGCTCACCCCGGTGAGCTCGCCGCGGTGATCCTCGCGCCCGAGATGGTGCGGCCGCTGCAGCCGGCGGTGTTCGCCGAGCTCCAGCGCCTCACCCGGGCGCACGGGGCCCTGTTCATCATGGACGAGGTCAAGACGGCGCTGCGCATCCGGCCAAACTCGATCTCCGAGCTAGTCGGCCTCACTCCCGATCTTCTCACCGTGAGCAAGGCGCTGGGCAACGGCTTTGCGGTGGCCGCCCTGCTCGGGCGAGGCGTGGTCATGGCGGCCGGCGATGGCATGCACTACTCGGCGACGTTTCACGGCGACACCGCGGCGATGGCGGCGGCGCGCAAGACGCTGGAGCTCATCGATGCGCACAGCGTGCAGGAGCACGTCCACACGCTCGGCGAGCGGCTCATCCACGGGCTGGCCGCTCTGGCCGGCGCCCACCGGCGGCCCGCCCAGGCCTAAGGCGAGCCGCTGCCGCCCATGCCGTTTTTCCGCTTCACTCATGAGAGCCCGCAGGTAAACGCCCGGCCGACCCAGGTCTTTTATGGGCAAATGTTGGCCCGCGGCGTGCTTATGCATCCTCGACATATGTGGTTCATCAGTCTGGCCCACACAGCCGAGGACATCGAGCAGACTCTGGACGCGGCCGACCACGCGCTCGGTCGCGCCCGCTGCGAGCTGTCCTGAACAAGGAGCGAGTCCCATGTCCCATTACAACAAAAGAGCGCCCAAGAGCCGTCCTCCCACCCCAGCCGGGGATGTCCGCGAGGATAGGACCGCGCACGCCGCGCCGGTGACCCCGGAGAGCCCGCCGGCGGCCGTCGGCTCGGCGGACCACCAGCTGCTCGCGACGCTGTTTCAGGAGCTGTTCCAGACCGAGGCCTCGGCCAAGTGGCACCCGCAGCGCGAGGCGCGGCGGCTCGGTGAGGTGCCGCCGGCCCAGGCGCTGCGCGCGGTGTCCGAGCACGCAAGCCAGATCCTGCAAGAGCTGCCGGTGCTGGCCCGCCAGCAGGCGCTCAAGGTCGGCACTCTGGGCAAGACGATGGGCATCCTCCTTTCGACCATGCGGCACTGGGTGCTCGACCGGCTGATCGAGCCGGAGCGCTCGTACCGCGGCACCCTGGCAGGGATGCGTCATGGAGTGGATCTGGTCGAGCTGATCTTCCAGGTCGCGCAGGTCCAGGGTCGCCGCGAGCTGCAGCAGTGGTGCGCCCGCTGGCTCACCGAGCGCCGACCTCTGGTCGAGGCGGTCGCCGCCGAGCTGGCCTGGTTCGCACAGTCGCCGGCAGAAGCCGTGGGCAAGCCCGGCAGCCACCGACCGCTGCGCCCAGAGCCGTCCTTGTCCCAGGCGCAGGTCTGAGAGGCGCCCACTCGTCCCGAGCGCCCCAGGATTCTCCCCTGGGCCATTATGAACCACCGGGCACCCGCGCCCATCACAGGGGCGCGGGTGGAGCTGGCCAGACTGACCCAAGAGCCGGGCATTGCTGTAAGAGTCGTGCGCCAGCGCGTAGCCTAGGCGAGCTCTGAAGCTGGCGAGCGCGGACGCCGAGCCGCGCTCGCCAGGGCAGAAAAGGCAGGGACGCGAGAAGGGCTAGGGAGCGGAGGTGTCCGCCGCGAGCGCTGCCGGCACCGGCTCGCCGGTCAGGGTGCCAAGGAAGGCGATGAGATCCTGGATCTCGGCGGCGCTCAGATTCAAGGGCTTTATCAGCTTGTCCTTTTTGCCGATGTAGCCGCTGTCATCGCCGCCTTTGTTGTAGAAATCGATGACGTCTTTGAGCGTCGCCAGCTGTCCAGCGTGCGTGTAGGGCGCGGTCTCGGCCACCTCGCGCAGGCCCTTGGTCCGCCACACCCCCTCCCACTGCGGGTCATCTTTCCGGAGTCCGAGCAGGCGCTTCTGCCCCTCGGCGATGTCATCGCTGTAGGAAGAATCGGTGCGGAACTCGATGTCAAGGAGGTTGTTGACGCCGTCGAGCCGGCCGCGCTCCAGGGGATTTGCGCGCTCGCCTTTGACGACCATGCCCGTGGTGTGGAACATGTTGTCGCTAAACAGCGGCGTGTTGTGACAGCCGATGCAGTTGGCCTTGCCGATAAACAGCTGCAGGCCGCGCTTGGCCGCCTTGCTGATCGCCGTGGTGTCGCCGGCGACATAGCGGTCAAACGGGGCGTTCAGGCTGACCAGCTGCCGCAGGTAGGCCTGCACCGCCTTGCCGAAGTTGGCGTAGATGCGCCGCGCCGCTTCCTGATCGGCCGGAGCCATCTTGTCCCACGGGCTCGCCGGGTCGCTCGGCTTGGCGTCGGCGGGGAAGCGCGCCGCATCGGCCGCCGCGGGGTCGAGCGCGGCGGGCAGCGGGTACTCCTTGAAGATCGAGTTGTACTGATCTTTGTACTTGTTCCACAGCACATGGGCGATGCGCAGGCGGCTGCCGTTCATCGAGCCCGGGTCCTCGGGATCGGTGAGACTGTCGGACCACTGCGAGTCGCGCAGGCCGTCGTTCTCCAGCCAGGTGTAGTAGCTGGCGTTGAGGATGCTCGAGGCGTTGCGCACGACCCAGTTCGCCCCGAGCGAGGTATTGTTGGGATTGGAGCGCGTGTCGATCCAGGCGTGGCTCGCGTCATGGCAGCTGGCGCAGGCGATCTTGCCGATCTCGCCGACCTGGCCGTTGCCGCCGTTCGTCCCGTCGTTGCCGACTACGATCGGACCGGCGAACCGCTTGTCGTGAAACAGCGCCTGACCAAGCCGGGCGGCGGCGGGATCGTCGGCGTACTTGTTGGTGGTGTCCTTGGGCAGCGCCGGCAGCGGCGACAGAGTCTTTATCTGTGTCCACTCTGCCTCGCTGAAGATCCCGTCTACCAGAGCGCCCTCGGTCCCGCAGCCGATGGGTCCAAGGGCCAGAAGTGCTGCCAGCGTAAGTCCCTGCGCTCGCTCCATCGCTCCTCCTTGGCTCGGTGCTGTCGTGTCGTGCAGCCCGCCCGGAGCGATTCTGTCCACCAAACCCCGGACTTGCCCTGTGCCTTCAGCGTATCACGACGCTGGATAGCCCAAAGGACGAAATTTTAACGCCCGAGCGCGCGGCGCTGTATTTTGAAGTGAGCAGGAGCCTAGCCGCGAAGCTCGGAGGTGTCGCAGTGCAGTCAACGTGTGCGGCGAAGGAAAATGAAATCAGGCCCATCCCCATCGCCAGAGCTGCGCGGCGGGTGCGGCGTCGCGGCGTCTGGCTGCCTGGTCTGCTCACGCTGTCTGCGCTGACCGCGCACGCCGCGCCGCCGCTGGCCAGCGACCCCGCGGCGCCGCCGGCCGCGCTTTTGCCCGAAGACTCCTTCGTCCGCCAGCGCGACCTCGCCGAGCAGAATGATCGGCTGACCCGCGAGCTTCACAAGCTGCGCGAGGAGCTTGCGACCCTGCGCGAGGATCACAACACGGTGAGCCAGCAGGTCGCGGGCCTCTTGCCGCTCGGCAACCGCGTCGGGGGCTACGTCGACTTCGGCTTCTTCTATGTCGGCGGCGACGGCACCGGCATCCGCCGCGACACCGGCTACGCGAACTTTCCCGAGTACCGCGGGCAGGTCTCGGACGCCTGGCTGTTTATGGGCGACCCGCTGGCCACCGCCATCAACTCGCGCGGCGATCCGGCCAACACCGGCGAGTCGCGCGCGGTCACCTTCAACCCGATCCACAGCAGCGACAAGCCGACCTTCATCCTCAACAACCTCAACCTGGCGCTGTTCACCGGGCTCACCGAGAACCTGCAGGTAAACGCGCTCATCGACTTCGTCCCGCGCGGCCGCAGCGTCTCAAACCCCGACGGACTGTTTCTTGGCGACTACATCGACGTCAAGCTGGCGTATGTGGAGTACAATGTACCGATTCGGTCGTTTGCTCTCAGCTTGTCCGCCGGGAAGTTCGACTCCACGCTGGGCTACGAGTACCGCGTCCAGGAGTCGCCCGACCGCATCACGGTCACGCCCTCGCTCATCTGCCGCTACACCTGCGGCCGGCCGCTCGGGCTCAAGGCGCGGTTCAAGTTCCTCCAAAACCGCCTGAGCCTCAACCTCGCGCTGACCAACGGCAGCAACTTCATCGAGCAGTTTCCCATCTACGACGAGACCGACAGCAACTACTTCCAGACCGGCAGCGGCCGCATCGCCTACAAGTTTCCCGTCGGCGCCGGCCTGGAGATTGGCGCCTCGGGGGCGGTGGGCGTGCAGGACCAGCAGCCCGACAGCGACGTGCTGCAGTGGCACTACGGCTTCGACCTGCACCTGGACTGGCACGGGGTGGACGTGCAGGCCGAGTTCGTGCAGGGCCGCGCCACCGGCAAGACCTCGGCCGGCGGTCCGGCGTGCGATGAGGCGCAGTGTCTGGACTACCGCGGCGCCTACGGCCTTATCGCCTACCGGGTGACCAACTGGCTCATGCCGTACGCGCGGGTCGACTTCCGCGAGGCGCTGCACCAGAGCGGCGCCAGCTTCGTCTACATCTCGGACCTGGTAAGGGTGACCGCCGGGCTGCGCCTGGAGCTTGGCACCCACGTCATCCTCAAAGGCGAGTACACCCACCTGCAGGAAGTCGGCCGGCTGCCCGATTTCCCCGACGATGTGCTTACCACCTCGCTGGTCGTCAAGCTGTGAGAGAGGAGCGGATGCATACGCGGATGCATAGGCGGATGGTCCTAGGGCTTATGCTGCCCTGCGCGCTGAGCCTGGCGCCGCGCCCGAGCCCGGCCGCCCCCACCTTTGCCGTGACCGGCACCGTGAGCGTGAGCCAGCCTGGCGGCAAGCCCGCCGATCCGAGCGGCGTCGTCGTCTACCTGGAGTCGGTGCCCGAGCCGCCGTCGCCGTCGCCGTCGGCGGTAGAGCCGCCCCACCCGCAGGTGCGTCAGCGCGACCTGCAGTTCAGCCCGGCGCTGACGGTGGTGGTCCAGGGCACCACGGTGGACTTTCCCAACGAAGACAAGGTGTTTCACAACGTCTTCTCATTCTCGGAGGCGGCCAAGTTCGACCTCGGTCTGTACAAGAGCGGCACCAGCCGCTCGGTCACCTTCCGCCGGCCGGGCGTGGTCAACCTGTACTGCAACATCCACCCCGAGATGATCAGCAAGATCAAGGTGCTGCCCACGCACTACTACGCGGTCGTCGGCAAGAGCGGGACCTTCCGCATCGACCACGTCCCGCCGGGCACCTACCCGCTGGTCGCCTGGCAGTCGTACGGACCCGAGTTTCGCGGCCAGGTCACGGTGGGCGGCGCGGGCGCTCCGGCGGTGGCAATCCGGCTTCAGGCCGGGCAGCCGGAGCTGTCGCACCTGCGAAAGGACGGTACGCCATACGGGCGCTACAAGTAGCGGTGGCGGCGATGCTGACGACGCTCCCCGGATGCCAGCGGAGCCAGCGGACGGCTGCGCCGGCAGGCCAGCCGGCGACCGCGGCACCCGAGGTCGGCGGCGAGGCCGCAGCCCTGACCTCGGCCGTGCGCTGCGGCGAGTGCCACGGCAAGATGGAGGGCGAGTGGCGGCGCTCGGGCCACGCGCGCGCCGATACCTCGCCGCTGTACCGCGCCATGCGCGCCGCGGCCGGCACGCCGAGCTGCGACCGCTGCCACGCGCCGCTGCGGGCGCTGGCCCCGGGCGACAAGGTGGCCGCCGAGGGAGTGACCTGCGAGGTCTGCCACACCATCGCCAGCGTCCAGGTCGGTCGCCCCGAGGGCGCCGGGTTCGTCCTGCACCTGGACGATCGGGTCCGCTACGGGCCGCTGTGCGATGCCCGGCCGCAGTACTTCCATACCATGGGCTGCTCACCGCTGCACGCCGAGGCGGAGTTCTGCGCCGCCTGCCACGACCTGCGCCGCGAGCTGCCGGGCGGTGGCTCGCTCACCGTGTTCCCCGAGTACAGCGAGTGGCGGGACGAGCCGCCCGCGGTCGTCGGGCTGTCCTGCCAGCACTGCCACATGCCGGCGGAGCGCGCCGAGGTGGCGGTGGGCTCGCCGGCGCGCCCGAGCGTGCGCAGCCACAGCTTCCAGCTGCGCGGCGAGCTGCGCGGGCGGGCGCTGAGCGGGCGCGCCCGGGTCAGCGTGGTCGCCGGGAAGCTGCGCGTCAGCTTGTCGCTGCACAACCGCGGCGCCGGCCACGCCGTGCCCACCGGCCTGCCCGAGCACCGCCTGCGCGTCGGCGTCGAGGTGCTCGATGAGGCGGGACGGGTGGTGGCCCAGGCCGAGCACAGCTACGGCCGCATCCTCGTCGATGCCGCTGATCGCGAGGTCCCCTTCTACGCCGCGGTGCGGCAGCGCCAGGACACCCGCATCCGCCCCGGCGAGATCCGCGATGACAGCTTCGAGCTGGATGCAGTCGCCACCGGCCGCCTGCGGGTGTTCGTCGAGTGGCGGCCGCTCGCGCCGGCGCTCGCGGCGGCGCTCCACGTCGCGCAGCCCCCCGACGAGCCGATGCTCGCCGCCGTCCTACCCCTGGGGCCGCGGCGGCCCGGCGAAGTGACGCTCCTGGAGCTTAAGCCATGAGGTTTCGCACCGCGATCGCCCTGCTCATCTCGCTGGTGCTGGCGGCGGCGCTGCTCACCACCGGGGTGGTCATCTCGGTCGTGCTGGAGCGCGCGGCGCGGCGCGAGCTGGCCACCGAGCTCGGGCGCGGCAGCGCCGGGTTCGCCGAGCTGCTCGGCTACCGCCGCTCGCTGCACCGCGCCGAGAGCCGCCTGGTCGCCGACGAGCCGCGCCTCAAGGCGGTGGTCGCTACCGACGACGTCAACCCGGCGACGGTGCTCGGCGTCGTCACCGACCTGCGGCGGGCCCTGCGCTGCGACCTCATGCTGCTGACCGATCGCAGCGGGCGGGTGCTCGCCGATGCCGCGCATCCCGAGGACGTCGGCCAGGTGCTGGCCGCAAGCCCGATCGTCGCCGCCGCCCTGCTCGACGGGGAGTCCGATGGCGTCTGGGTCGATGGCGCGCAGGTGTTCCAGGTGCACGGGCGGCGGCTCGCCTACGGGACGACCACCATGGGCGCGGTGGTCATCGGCTATCGCATAAGCGATGGGCTGGCCGAGTCGGTCGGCCGCTACCTCGGGGCCGGGGTGGTGGTGACGCTCGATCACCAGGTGATCGCCAGCTCGCAGTCTGCCGACGCGCTGCCCAAAGAGCGCAGCGCGCTCGGCGCGGCGCTGGCCGCCCTGCCAAAGGACGCTGGACCGCACCAGGTGCAGCTCGGCGGTGCCCGCTACCTGGTGACGCAGGCGGCGCTGCCCGGCTCCAGCAGCGACCAGCGGCTGCGCTACGCGGTGCTCCGCTCGCTCGACAGCGCGCTGTTGCCGGCGCGGCGCCTGGTGCGCGGCCTGCTGGCCATCACCGCGGCGGCGATCCTGGCGGCGATCCTGGCGGCGCTGTGGCTGGCGCGCCGGCTCGGCCGTCCGGTGGATACCCTGGTCGCCTTCACCGAGCGGATCGCCGCCGGCGACCTGGCCCCGGCGACGCTCACCGGCCTGCGCGAGGTGCAGGTGCTCGGCGCGGCGATGAACCGCATGGCCGGCGAGCTCGCCGCTTCGCGCACCCAGCTCGCCGAGCGCGCGCGCCTGGCCAAGGAGCTGGAGATCGCCGAGCGCATCCAGACCTCGATCCTGCCGCGGGCGCTCGCGGTGCCGCGCCTGCAGCTGTGTGCCAAGATGGTGCCGGCGACCGAGGTCGGCGGCGACTACTACGACGTGCTGCCCTGTGAAGACGGCTGCTGGATCGGCATCGGCGATGTCGCCGGGCACGGGCTGCAGGCGGGGCTGGTGATGCTCATGGTGCAGAGCGCCTTCGCCGCGCTCTTGCACGCGCGCCCCGCGGCGCCGCCGCGCGAGCTTTTGGCGCTGCTCAACCAGCTCGTGTACGACAATGTCAGAAACCGCCTGCAGAGCGACGAGCACGTCACCTTCTCGGCGCTGCGCTTCTTCACCGACGGTCGCCTGGTGTTCGCCGGCGCGCACGAGTCGCTGCTCGTGCTGCGTGCCGCCAGCGGCCGCTGCGAGCTGCACGACACGCCCGGCACCTGGCTCGGCGTCATCCCCGACATCGCCGAGGCCTCCGTGGACACGACCCTGCAGCTGGCTGTGGGCGATGTGGTGATCATGTATTCTGATGGCGTGACCGAAGCCGTAAGCCCGCGCAAGGAGCAGCTCGGCATGACCCGCCTGCGCCGGGAGATCGAGCAGTGCGCCGGCCGCTCGGCGAGCGAGCTGCACGCCCACCTGATGCAGGTGGTGAGCAGCTGGTCGCCCGAGCTTGCCGATGACGTTACACTCCTGGTGCTGCGCTACGAAGGTGAACATGGACCGTGAAGCAGAGCCGCAGCGGGACGACGCGTTCCTGTTCCAGCTGGAGGTGTCGATGCGCGTGCAGCACCTGACCGCGGTGCGGCGCTTCGTCGCCGAGCTGACCGACTCGGTGGTGCACGACAGCGAGCTGGCCGCGCGCCTGGCGCTGGCGACCCACGAGCTGCTCGAGAACGCGGTGAAGTACTCGGTTGATCCCAGCCGGATGGTGACCCTCAAGCTGCGGGCGGACGCCGAGCGCCGGATCCATGTCACGGTGCTCAACGTGTCCAGCGAGGCCCTGGTGGCGCCGCTGCGCGAGCTGTTGCGGCAGCTCAACGAGGCTCCGGATCCGGTCGCCAATTATCAAAAAATGATCGCGCGCAGCATGGAGCGCGACTCCGGGTCGGGACTCGGGCTGGCCCGCATCCGCGCGGAGGGAGAGATGGAGCTGAGCTGTGAGTTCCGCGGCGACCAGCTGTCGGTCAGCGCGCAGGCAATGAGGGGAGAGGGGCAATGAACATCAAGGAGCTGACCTTTCACCGCGATACCTTCGCGGTCGAGACCACCCGCCCGCAGTCGCGCCAGCTCATGGTCGCGATGTCGGGCTGCGCCGATCTGCGGGTGCAGAGCGAGCTTGGCACCCTGGTTCACAAGCTCCACGAAGAGGCGCGCCTGATGAACGCCAACTTGGTGTCGGTGAACATGGACCGGCTGGAGTTTCTGAGCTCGGGCTGCTTCAAGGCGCTGTGCACCTGGGCGCGGCTCTTGCTCAGCCGCGAGGCGTCCTACAAGCTGCGCATCCTGTCCAACCCCAAGTACCACTGGCAGGTGCGCAGCCTCAACGCGCTGCAGCTCCTGGCGCCCGACTCCATCATCATCGAGAAGCTCGAGCAGAGCTAGCGCGCCTTGGCCGGCCGCCCGCAGGCTCCGGCGCACGGCCGGCGCTTCAGACCGGCTCGACGGCGAGGGTGGTGGCGATGGTGTGACGGCTGCCGGGGGCGATGGTCACCGCGTGCTCGGCGGCATTGGCGCTCTCGACGCAGAGCATGGTCTTGTGGACGCCCTCGCCCATGTCGCCCATGCCCTTGACCTTGTCGGCCCAGGGGTTCCACACCACCGTGCACGCCGAGCCCGCCTTGCCGACGCGGATGCGCCGCTTGAGCAGCGGATCGCTGACCACGCACTCGCCCCGGGTGTCCAGGTAGACGCGGTCGGTCTCGCCGCTGAGCAGCACCTGCTGGCTCGCCTCTTTCTTGCGCTGGCCGCCGTCGACCTTGTCGATGTAGCCGGTCCCGTGCAGCCCGCTGACCCCCGCCTGCTCGACCTCGCCGACGCGCAGGTAGGTGTGCAGCGCCTCGTTTATGGTGAGCGGCTGGGCGCCGGGGTTCACCGTCGTCAGCTCGGCGTGCAGGGTCGCGCCGGCAGTGACCTTGTAGATAAGCTCGAAGTCGTGCGGCCACAGGGCGCGCGTCTCGTCGCTCGGGCGGAAGGACAGCTGCGCCGTCACCGAGCCATCGGCGTTGGCGGTCACCGCATCCAGGGTAAACAGGCGCGTGCGGACAAAGCCGTGCTGCGGCGCCTTGGGGTCGTCGGCCTTGGGACCAAACCACGGCCAACAGATGGGAATGCCGCCGCGAATCGCCTTGCCGGGCTGGTAGGCGCTCTTGGGCGACACCCACAGCACCGGCTCGCTGCCTTTAGGCTGAAAATCGGTGACGCAGGCGCCGAGGAGGTAAATCTGGGCCTGGCAGAGCGGCGTGTCGATCATCAGGCGGTCCTGACCACCCAGTCCCTTGTCGAGGCGAACGCCTTGGGGCAGCTGCAGCATCGCGACTCCATCCTTGCTAGGGTTTTCGGCTCGCCCCACAGCTCGTCTCGAGGCTGGGGCGCCGCGCCATCTTACACCGATCGCGGCCGCGGGTCGAGAGCGGGGCGCAGCCTGGGACTTGGCGGACGATTGAGGTACTATCCGGGCGGTGCTCTGCCCGGCGGCGGGCCAGAGCCTGGCGAGCAGCTCTTTAAAGCGATGGCCGGACACCTGGAGGGACCATGGAACTCGATCACGAGGCGATGATGCGGCTGGCCATCGCCGAGGGCGAGCGGGCGCGCGGCAGCACCGGGGACAACCCCTGGGTCGGCTGCGTCCTTGTCAGCCCGCACGGCGAGGTGCTGGCCCGCGGCCACACCCAGGGCCCGGGCGAGGATCACGCCGAGATCGCGGCGCTGGCGGCGGCCAAGCGGCGCGGCCTGGAGGTGGCGGGGACGACGATGTACTCGACGCTGGAGCCGTGCTCGTTTCACGGGCGAACTCCAGCATGCTCGCGGGTGCTGATCGAGCACCGGATCGGCCACCTCGTGTTCGGCATGCGCGACCCCCACCCGCGAGTCGACGGCGAGGGGGCGGCCATCCTGCAGCGCGGCGGCGTCGCGGTCACCGAGGGGATCTGCGAGGCCGAGGTCCGCCGCCAGCTCGGGCAGTGGGTCTTTACCTATCACCCGCACGAGCCGCGCCGCCGCGCCCGCGCCCTGCGCGCGAACCAGCCGCCGGAGGAGGTTATCGCGGTGCTCGCCAGCCTGTATGCAGTCGCGCCGGCCGCGGTGGCCGCGCTGCTGCAGAGCGACGATGGGAGCCCTTGATCCAGCGGACGATGAGTTACTTATGAAGCGGGCGGTAGTCTGCGCCGGCGGGCCGGCGCAGCGCCGCGGTGGGGCCGACGCCCGACGCTAGAACGTGTTCTGCAGGCAGGCGCCGCTCAGGCCGGCTGGCAGGACCAGCTTGTCACTGGCCGGATAGGCGACGCGAGAGCCGCCAGCGGTGGCGCCGGGGACAAGTCCTCCGGGCACCAGAGCCGGCTGATCGGCGGACTGCGGATCGTCGAGCAGCGTCTTTTCCACCACGCCCTGGACGTACCAGCACATCTTGCTCGCCTCGGCCACCGAGATAAGCTCCCCGGCCGCCACGCTCTGGTCGGTATCGGGGATCCCGTCGAGGTTGCGGTCGCGCTGGCCGTTGGTCAGGTACGGGCCGGCCAGGACGCGCTGGCGGGCGGTGGGATTTTTGGCCCGCGCCAGGTCCTGGGTGATCTTGCGCGCCGCCACGCTGTCGCCCGGTCCGCCCGGGTTTATCGACACCCCGGTGGGCGAGGCGTCGGTGTCGTCCAGGTCGTAGTTGAGCGCCTTGTATGGATCAAAGACGCCGCGGTGGATCGACTCGAACAGGTCGCGATACAGCGGCTGCCAGTTTTCGTAGATGGAGCCCACACAGGACTTGATGGGCTGTCCCGTACCGTCCAGATACCCGGTCTGGTTGTCGTTGGCGAACGAGTACTGATCGCTGCGCGCCAGCCCGGCGGCGCGCAGGTTCTCGATGAGCCGCACCGAGCGCTGGGTATTGCCAAGGTGCGCGATCACCTCGCAGCCGGAGTCGATCAGCAGCGCGGCCAGGTACTCCTCGCGATAGTACGTCTTGGTCACGCCGCCCTTGTGGGTATAGGTGTAGGTCGGCGTGTCGTTGATGTCGTACCAGAAGCCGAGGTGGCGGACCTCGACGACGATGCTCGGCTTGACGCTGCGGGCGCCGAGCGTGAAGGCGTTGACGTCAAAGACGGTCTCGGGGTTTATAAAGGCGCTGATCACGCCCAGGCGCGTCTTGGCCACGGTCGCGGCGACCTTGCCGGCCAGATACCAGGCCTCGGCGCGGTGGATCCAGTAGGTGGTGAAGTTGGCGCTGCCGGTCATGAACACGCCGTCGTCGGCGCACAGGAAGTAGTTCTTGGCCGCCGCCTTCGCCGCGCTCTGGAAGTTGGGGATGTAGTCGACGGTGTTGCCGAGCACGACCTGGTTCTTCTGGGCGATGGCGGTGATGTCGTCCAGCACGTTGCCGGGAATCAGCCCAAAGTGCTTGTCGAGCTTGACGTAGCCGAGGTCGGCGGCGGCCTTGTCCAGGCCCTGCACATGGGCGAACGTCCAGCCTTCGATCTCGGTGACGTTGCCGGTCAGGGCCACGCCGACGGTGAGCGGCACCTGGCACAGCGCCTTGGCGCACACCGTGCCGCTCGGGCAGTCACCATCGCGGGCGCACGGGGTCGCGCAGATGCCGGCGGTGACCGCAGTCCCGCTGGTGGGCAGGGCGCAGCGGGCGGCCTGACAGTCGGCGTCGCTCGTGCAGGCGCTGCCCAGGCCAGCGCCGACCTCGGTGCGGGCGAGCAGACTGCACGAGCTGCCCACGAGCGCGATCAACAGCGCCGGCCACAGCTGCCGCGGCGCGAGGCGGGGCCAGGCATCTATGGACGGCGAGAGCGGGGGTCGGCGCTGCATGGCAAGACTCCAGGTACGGTCACGGGCCGCCGGTGGGGGGGGATTCTCTTGGCGCCTCTGGCGCCTCCGCAGGCGGCAGCGGCGGCGCTGGGGCGGGCGGCGGCGGCGCCGGGCGGGTCGGCGGGATCACCTCGCCGGTGATCGACACGAGGTCGGGCGCAACCGGGCTATCCCCAGGGGCCGGAGCGGCGGCCGGAGCGGCGACCGGAGCGGCGACCGGGGCCGGCAGTGGCCTGCTCGGGCGACGCGGCGGCCCGGCAGCGGGCAGCGCCGCGGCGGCCGCCGGCTTGTGCGCCAGGGTGGCGATGAGCGTGATGCCCAGGGCCACCGCGGTGCAGGCAAACAGGACATCGGCAGCCAGCGCCGTGCGGCGCGTCTGATCCTGCAGCCCCATGATCTCGGCGCTCGGCGTCGCTCCCACATAGGGCGTATTTTGGAGCTGGGTGGCGCGAACCTGCGCGGTGATGCCGAGCGCGGTGCCCGTCAGCAGCAGCCCGCCGGTGACGCCGAGCCCTGCCCAGAGCCCGCGACCCGGCCGGCTCGGCGGCCGCGGCTCGTCCCGGCCGGTCTCACCCTCCGCCGCCCGGGGCGAGCCCGCGCCACCGGCCCCCACCGTGAGCTTGGCGCCTTCGGGAGTCGCGGCGGTGGCGGCGTCCGGGGCAGCGGGCGGTGGACGCACCGGCTTGGCCGGTGACTCGGTGGGCACCGTCGGCGGCGGCGGCAGGCTGTCGGCGGGCTTGTCAGCGCCCGGCGGGGTCGGCGGCGGCGCGGCGGCCCCCGCCTGCTCGGCCTCGGCCTGCTGCACGTACTGGGCGAGCAGCTTCAGGCGCTCGGGAGCCGGGTCGCGGTCCTGTTCGCGGTAGCGCTGGTAGTAGGCCAGCGCGTCGGCGGGCTTGCCAAGCTTGTGCAGCGTCCGCCCGATGTTGATGAGCAGCCAGGGCACCGGCCGTCGCCGATAAGCGGCCTCGTAGGCGGCCAGGGCGCCGGCGTAGTTGCCCTCTTTGGAGAGGCCGCGCGCCCGCGTGTAGTGGGCGCGACAGAGCCCGTCCTGCAGGCAGTCGTCGCTCTGGTCCTCGTCGGACACCGCGCCGGCTTCGGGCCGGACCTTGGCCGCGGCCGCCGGGGCCTGCAGCTGCAGCAGGCCGGCCAGCGCCAGGACCGACAGGCTAGTCCTCGAATTCAATCTTGACATGGCCTTTCTTACGATTCTTGCCGCCCTTGGCGACCGGAGGCCGGGGGCCCGCCTTGCCACTCCCCGCCGACGCCGCGCCGCTCGGCACGAGCGCGAAGCTCCGCCGTACATTGCTGCTGCGGCTGACGCTGACCAGGCGCTCGATATGACCGGGCAGGGACAGCCGCAGCTCTTCGGAGCCGCTGCCGCTCGCCACCTCGCCGTGCCACGGCGTGCGGCCGAGCAGCTTGTGATCGGCGACTCGCAAGATCTCGGCTCCGGGCGGGGTGGTCTCCAGCTGCCACTCGACGGTCGCCGGTGCGGCGACCGCGCTCGTCGCCGCTCGCGGGGCGGCGGCCGACTCGCGCGGCGCCGTCTCGGCCGCGGCCGGAGGTGTCCCACGCGCCGCCGGTCCCGAGCTCGCAGCCTTTTCGACCGGCCGCCGCTGCCGCCCGGTCAGCCACAGCCCGCTGCCGATGCCCACCGCCGCGACCACCGCCAAAAGCGCCAGCAGTCCCGCGGCGCCCGGCCGGCGGCCGGTGTTGGCGATCGACCACCCGATCTGCGACGGGCTGCTCGCCAGCCGCCCTCCGGTCGACGAAGGTGAGCGTGCGGCGCTCATCCGCTCGACTCCGAGGGCCGGCGTCTCACCGACCCCCATGGTCTCGGCGACCTCGTCCTCCTCGGCCTCCGGATCGGTGCCGGGGGTCGACTCCAAGAGGCCCTCCAGCTCGGCCGACAGCGACGGGTCACGAGGCAGCTCGGGAAGCTTGAAGTCGGCCAGCTCACCGGCCAGACGATCGAGCTCCGCCACCACCTCGGCCATGGTCGGCCGCTGCTCCTTGTCCTTGCTGATCAGCCGGTGCACCAGCGCCGTCAGGCTGCCCGGCAGCCACGGCGCGAGCTCGCCCAGCGCCGGGGCCGGCTGGTAGATATGCTGCGCCATGATATCGCCGGCGCCGCCCGCCATGAACGGCAGCCGCCCCGCCAGCGCCCGGTAGAGCACGATGCCCAGCGAGTAGACGTCGGTCTTCTCATCGACGCCGCCAGCACCGCGGCACTGCTCTGGGGACATGTAGCTCGGCGTCCCCATCAGCAGATCTTTGTGGGTATTGGCGGCCTTGACCGGCGAGCTCTCGCGCAGCTTGGCGATGCCGAAGTCGAGCAGCTTGGTGCGCTCGCCCCCCGGCACCGCAGTATCGGCCACGACCATGATATTGGCGGGCTCAATGTCCCGCTAGCGGTCTTCCGTCGCTGACAGCCTCCACAAACCTCCCGTGGGAACGGTTGCGGAACGATTCGTGCGCTAGTTTGCCGGTGCGCCGCCCTTCTTGGTTTCGGCCAGCAGGGCCAGGAGCTGCGCTAGCGTGTCTTCGTCGAGGTTCTCCAGCTGAGCCCTGGCGCTTGGGCGCTTCTCCTCGCTGCTGCTTCCCAGCACCCCAACAACCCGAGCAGTCGCCGCGTTCTTCACCACTGCGCCCTGGGCATAGTGTCGCTCTGTCACTTGGAACGAGTGATGACCCAAGTTGGCCGCGACCACATGCGAGGCAGCGCCTGACTGAACGGCCAGCGTCGCCCATAACCCGCGCAGCGAGTGCGTGCAGACCACGGGAACCGCCGCGCGCTGGCAAAGCTTGCGCACCATCTCCCACATCTTCTGACGGTAGCGCCGACCACCGCTCCGGCTCTCACCGAATAAGTGCTCGTCCGGGCGCTTCCCAGCAGCAAGGCGCAACAAATACGGTTGCACCAGCTCCGGCACCTCCAAGTGCCGTCGCGCGTTAGCCGTCTTGCCGGCGTCGATCCACAAGTAGCGCGCTCCGTCGTCGAGGTCACGGACCACCCGATCGAGAACTTCGCTGGTGCGCAGGCCCATGGTAAGCGCGACCAAGGCACCAATAGCCAATGACTGCTGCGTCTCTTCGAAATAGCCGATCGCAGCCGCGGTGAAGCGCCGAGCCTCCTCAATGCGCAGCTGCGACTTGCCTGCGTTCACCTTGCCGACTGGCTTCACATCTCGAAACGGGGACGCACCTATGTAGCCATGGCGCACCACCCATCGGAAGAAGCACTGGGCGGCCCACAGGTCGAAGCGCTGCGAGGCCACCGCAGGGAGGCACCCCGTCTTTGGGGACGGCCGCTGGGTGGCTTCCTCATAGAGGGCGGCAGCTCGCTTTGGCGTCAGCGCGGCAATGTCCTGCTCCCCGACGGGAGCGAGGAATGCCCGCAAGCGCCGGCACTGATGCTCGATGCTCTCCGGCTTGCACTGCGCCTCGCGCAACTTGTGGGTGTGCCACTGCGTGAGCACGTCAGCAATTCTCCTCGACGGCGGCGGGGTGATCTCCCGCTGTGTGCCGGCCTTGAACCGGAGGGCTTCCTCGCGCGTAGGCAGGAACACGGATCGTCGGCCGCTGTCCTCCACGATGATAAGTCGCCATCTACCTCTCTCCTCATACGGCCCGAGCACGCGGGCCGAACTTCGTCTTCGCATCGTCGCAGTCCTTTCTGGCCGCGACGGGGCGAAGTGCTTGCGAGGGGGAGCATACTACAATTCGCGACAAGTCAAGCAGTATCGTACACTTGGCCATGTGACGCTGTCGCTGCGAATGAACGGCCGAAGCCTCGACAGCCTTGGCCTGAGCTTTCGGGCAGCTGCTCAGGCAGACCGTCGGCTATCGATGGCATCCGCCGTCAGGGCTTGTCTCGGACACGGAACGGTTGCCTTGGATCTTCGACGGGAGATCGTTACTACCTAAGAGGGAGCAATAGGGGATCTCCGACGACAAACCGCATTGCATGGCCGCATGGGGAACAAATCTCGCAACGCCAGCGCAGAAAGCGGCGCAGTCGTGACCCGTTGAGTCCGCTCGCCTTCTCTCGGGTTGCGGAATGAATGCCGGTCTGCAGCGACGGGTCGATACTCACTACCATTGAGGATAGAGGCGGCGATCTGCGTCGGTGAACTTGCTCGCTACGACTCGTGGGGAACAATTGCGAATGCTAAAGATTGCCCAAGCGGCGATCTGCAGCCCTATCGGGCTTGAGAGGGTCGTACCTTATCACATCCTAAGGCGCTTATTTACTTCGTAGGCGGCAGGTCGCATAGAGACATAGGCAGGCAGCGGAATCACTGCGCGCCCACTAAATCAGCCGTGCATTGATTACGTCTATATTAACGTGACTGCGTGTATTTAAATCGACTAAAGAAAACATCGTAAACGCCATAGGCTCATGCTTCGCTTTCGGCAAGTAAAGCACGATCAAGGTGGACGGCGTGCTGAAATGCCGGGACGCATACCATCTGCCCAATCCACTATCGTATGGACAGTTCCATACCTCACCCGGGGGGAGATGTCGTACAGTACCCACGGTACACTCTTACTAGCTGCAGCGAGAAAAATTGTTATTGTTGAGTTTGCCAAAATTCTACGGTACATCTTCATAAACCACCGTGCCAAACGAACTCCGCCTCAGTTTACGGGAGATAGATCACCTCGACGAGATGCTTACGAGGACTGAGGCACGCGCGGTTCTTGTCCAGCCGCTTACCGATCTTACGCTGGGGGCGCTCGGTGAACTCGTCTGTAGATGGGCATCATGGACTGACGCCGGACGGACTGATGACGTGGAACTCCTGCGTAGTTGGGCGCGAGGGCACAGACCTCTTCGCCAAGCATGGAAGGCGTTTCGGCGGACTCCGGCGGCTATCTCAGCACTATCGTTTAATCAATCATCTTTCGAGGTCCGACCAGTCCCAAGCCGGCAGGAACTGCTCGAAGAGTCGTGGCAGCAGTTCTTAGAACGCTTTTCCGACGTGCTTGTCAGAAACGGATTTCCAAGCAGATTGGCCCGCGCACTCAGCGGTGCGTTCGGTGAGATGGCCGATAACGTAGTTTCGCACAGTGCCCCCGATGGCAATGACCCTGCGCCGGGAATCGTAGCATTTCATATCGAGCCACGTTGGATGGCCTATGCGGTCGCGGATACCGGCCGCGGCGTCCTTAATAGTCTCAAGTCCGCAGAACGATGGGCACATCTCAGTAATGCTTCCGAGGCCCTACTCCTAGCCGTGACCGAACGTGCGACTCGGAGGGATCATCCGCAAGGCTCAGGCTACCAGACGATTATCGAAGCCCTCGCTGAGCGCCAAGGTTTCCTACGCTTTCGTAGCGATGACGCCAAACTCGAATTACGCGGCACCGCAACAACGCTCTCGCCGAGAGGCGGACCCGTCACCTTCCTTCGTGGTCTGCAGTTGGTGATTTACTGTGCTTTGGAAGGGGCTTCTCCTGGCGAGCGCTGGCTTGCGCATGATTTTTGATTCAGAAAATTTTTTGAAACAACGACTCGGCCCAGCTGCTTAAGCCGGCACTGAGCCACGGAATTCTCGTCGCAAAAATACTTTCTCAGTCGCTATTTGCACACCCTTTCAGAGAAAATTAATCTCATCGAAAAAAATGATTGCACGGGCAATTGGCCTGTTGTAATCTCAAAAAAATCGGTGAGAAATACATGCACTATAAACTGCGCTCACAAGCTCCGACGGTGAAGCATGCCATCGGTGCTGCTCAGGGAGAGGAAATGCTCAGACCGCTTCTGCAGCAGCTCCTTCCTATGACGGATGACCTCGCGGCCAGTTCGGGCGAACTAGTTATTCTCGACTTCTCGGGGATCGAGTCGGCAACGGCCAGCTTCATTAAAGCAACCATCATTCGCCTGATACGACTCAGCCAGCGAACAATCGACGCAGAACCCGTCGCTCGCAGCGTGGAGGAAACCCCGCTACTCAACGTTTACCCGTGCGTTCACGGCCTTACCGCCGATGTGCGTGAGGAGCTTAGCGAGGTGCTGGCGAGCCAGCGTCTAGTCTGCCTGGAAGCAGCGGCGTGGAATACCACCCACGTTACTACAGCCACACTCTACGGGCCCCTCGAGGCCCCCCTCTGGGCCACCCTGCAGAAGCTTGTCGGCACGTCGGGCTTCACCGCGGCAGAGCTGCATGAGAGGTATTCAAACGAAAGTATCAACGTAACCGCCTGGAACAATCGACTGGCTGATTTGCTGCGGCACCGCCTAGTCCGACGTGTTCGTCAGGGTCGTCCTTGGCTGTATTCATCTATCGCTGGAGAGGTGCGCTGTGGGTGAGCATTTTAAACGTGAAAAGACTAAGCAGTTTAAAGAACGAGCTATTGCTGACTATAAAAAATTGAAAATTCCTCGATTGCCACTTATGTCGATTAGGGCATATATCACTATTTATCAGTGTATATTCTCTAGCGCAGGCCGCACGGTGCTGAGTCAGATCTCTGAGCAGGAGCAATTACTGCTTTTGCACCAAGGAGGCACCTCGTGGGCAGTAGTCTACGGCAATCTAGAAGTGGGCCGCCTATCAGAGCAGAGCGCTTCTGATCTAACCGAAAAAGCGGAGCGAATGAACTTACCAGATATAATTCATGCATCCTTCGGCAGTGCCAGTTCTTTAACGGAAAAATTTGAAATTAATTGCCAACTCCCTGAGGCTGAAGCGTCTGATTATTCAACGAAAAAGAAGAACTAACGAAGGTTGCTGATGAGCCACGCTCCTTTACCCATTGCCATGTCTAACGTGTCATCGAATAAGTTACTTCCTACAGTAGCTTGCAGCCAGTGCCATTTCCATAAATTATGTGGCGGGCTTGACGAGCCACAGATAGATTTATTTGGCTGCTTTGCAAACTGCCAACAAGAGCATCGATGCAATAAGTACGAGTACGATTGGACGTGTCCTTGTCGGCCAGATTTTATTGCGCGCTGGGAAGAGGTCGGAGGCTTATCACCGCGTCCTCCTGCAAATCTCCAGCCGTGCATTGAATCCGAACTGCCTCGTTATATACCGATGGTTGTCACGCATGGCCTCAAGACACGCAACCTCGTTCCAGTCCCCGTCGCAGCTGTAACGACCTTTGAGTTAATCAAAGGGCGCGGAAAACATCGATATCTTAGTGCTGATAATGCCGCTGATCTGCGTACACACTGTCGGTTGCCGATAGACAGCCGAGTGCTGCTCGTGTCAGTCGCTGAAGATAACTGCTTGGCTCGCTATTGGAGCATGCGCCAAGCGAACGAAATACCCGCCCGGCTCGCCGCCCTTGGTGTCTTCGGTATCACGGTGCCGAATTTTTCTTTCTTCACCGACGCGCCTCGGACTCATACCTTATGGAATCGAGCACGCATGCTGCGCTGTGCAGAAGAATTTTCTGCAGCTGGACTCAGTATCATTTTGCATCTTAATGCTTTGACCCGTGCTGATTGGGATTATTGGGCCAAACTCTTATCTGATCACCCGCAGCATCGCTATATCGCTAAAGAATTTCAGACGGGGCTTATGAATCCAGGTAAGAGCACCGCGGCACTCCATGAACTTGCAGCACTGCAAGAGAAGTTAGGGCGTGACCTTCATCCTTTCATTATCGGTGGTGCACGCCTGGCCAGGGACCTCCCGCGATATTTTAAAGATTTTACTATCATCGATTCGCGACCATGGATGGCCACTATTTATCGCCAGCAATTTAACTTGCAACGAGGTAAATTGATCTCACATTCGCATCTTACAGGAAAAGGTGAAATGCTAGATTTGCTTCTTCAGCACAACCTGGAGCAATATAAACAGTATATCTTCAATTCGCCACAGCTATCCAGAGCGAGCAACGAAATTCAGCCAAAGAAGAAGTCCTTAATGGCAAACTCACTGCATACTCCATTGCAGCAGCGATTAGACAGGCAGCTCCAATTTTTTGACTAAGACGAGGGCGCACGACCGCACTGGTGCAGCGTCACTACAAAGTGCCTCAATCGAGCTAAGGAAAAAAACATGTCTTGTCATTGTTCAAGACCGACCCAATCTGCGGGCGGCAGCGGCTAAAAAGCCAGGACATGGCCCAGCGGGGACGCCGACGCCCACAGCTCACTTTCCACGCCATGTAGCAGATTTGGGCTTGCGCAGTACACTTGTAAGGCTTACTAGTTACCAAGCCCATCTACTACTACCCTGCATGACGCCTGCGAAGAAGGAGCCTCACATGACCGAACCAACTGCCTTTGGACGCTACCTACGGCAACGCCGTCTGGCCGCGCAGCTCAGCCTGCGCGACGTAGCTGACAAGATTGGGGTATCTCATGTGTTCCTAGGCGAAGTGGAGCGAGGCGTCCGAAACCTCATCAGCCGTGAACGCTGGCCGGCGCTCATCGCCGCAATCCCCGGTGTGACAGCGGAAGATCTTGAGAAGCACGCCACCCTGACGAAGCCATTACAGCTCAACCTCACCGATGCGCCTCAGTACCAGGAGCTTGCCTTGGCACTAGCGCGGCGCATTGAGCATCGTGAGCTACCACAAAGCGATGAGGAGCGTCGAGAGATCGCGCGATTAGTACGTGTGTTGAAAGGGGCTGGCGATGGCCATGGCTAGTTTTGTCGATGAACAGGTGTTCTCGATGCCGCCGGTTTCGATGGCGGTGATCGAGGTGCTCGGTGAAACGGTGCTGGGGCAACTGGCACCAGACCATTTGGCGGAACCGCAACCGCTCGACGTACTGACGTTGGTTGACTACCACCTTCCTCTCGTCGGTATTCATGTCATGCCGGCAAGTGCGGAGGAGCTGGGCAACCGCTATGGTGCCACCGATCCGGCTGGCAGCGGTGAGATAAACATTCTCATCGAGGAAACGCTATGGGATGACTTTGTATACCGTGGGCAGCGGGAGCGAATGGCTCGCTCGACGGTCATGCACGAACTATGTCATGCCATCCTTCATGTGCCCGTGATCAGGCGACGCTTGCGCTCGAAGGCGAGTGACCTTCTCTTGTCGCGGCATGCCCGTGGATCTCTGCGGGCCTACTGCGATCCTGAATGGCAAGCCTGGGCACTATGTGGCGCCATCATGATGCCGCGGCGAACGTTGCAGCAGCTCGATTCGTTTACGCCGGCGACCGTGGCTGCGCATTACCACGTCAACGAAACATTCGCGCGCCACCACTTACGGCGGCTGAAACTCCTCTAGGTGCACACCTCAGCGAGGATCATGAAAACGAGGGAGGCCTTGATGAAAAAATGAAAAGCCGCCCAGGGGGCGGCCTTCCAAGTGGTTGCTCAGGGTCAGGTCTGGACCACCTAACCTTTGGCAACCGGCAAGTGCACACTGTTCAGATGCACACCTACCCTGCGCCTGTTAGTCTTAACCAGGCTTGGTCGTGCGTCAAGTAGCAGTGTGCTGGTTTTGTCACTGAACCAATGAGGTTCATCATGACTAGTACCTGCAAGCCGGTCGTTCAACCGGCTGAACAGGACGACTACGAGCTCGTGTTCGTCAGGTCGTACTGGAACAAGAAAGCCAAGCGGCGCATCACCGCCAAGGAACTCGGCCTTAAGGCCATTCCGCTGCGGTTTCGCCGTAAGGCTAAGTAGTCAGCGGTAACGCGCGTTACTGAACTTGACCGTGGCGAAGGGCAGCTCTTGGAGCAGTCCATCGTCGAACTGAGGCACCGTCGTGTTGCGTATTGATAGGGCGGTGCCTTGCGACCAAATCTGTGGAGAAAAAATGTTCGCGCAACTACGAATAACGCACACCTACCGATACCAGGCTGCCGAGAAACTCCAACAAATGGCGATTGCCGGCTCGCGTTCGCCGGTCATCAGACGGGCAGTCGCCGGACTCAATAATAATCTAGGCCTGTCAAGTCGCCAGCGGCTTGAGTTCGTATGGCGCTGGCTACCGAGTCATTATGTCGCCGATCTTGATGGTGACAACTGGCAATCCGTGGAGGTGACGAATTGGCGGGGCGCGGGGGACTGTGAAGACTGGGCGATCTACTTGGCAGCTGTGCTGATCGCCGCGAGCATTGACGCTCGGATTGGGGTCATGCCCGGACATGCTGCCGTCTTCGTTCCAGTAAGCGACGGGCCGAAGATTTTGTTCAACCCATTGTTCGGCTGGGTAGCGAACCCGGATCTCATCCCGCCCGACTGGAAATGTATCATCCACCGCGGCCGGAAGTGGCTGGCGTTGGAGGCGACGACCCACCCGCAGCGACGCGGTGCACCCGGTGTGGATGATCCCTTGATCCGCCCTTGGGTGAATACCGATGAGCTGGTGATCGCCGGCACCTAAACTGCTTCCTCTTCCCCCTCACTCGCTACCGGCGCGAGTATATTCGGAGATCGGTCGATCTCGCCTCGTGTCAAGTAATCCTCTTCCTCCTCTTTGCGACGAGAAAACTCTCGCCACCGCATGCTGATCTCGTTGATGTTCCAGGTAATCACCATGTGCACCGCGGGTGGCCAACCCAATGAGCCAGTTCCTAGATGAGGCGATCGCCTTGGGTCGTGCCGCTGCTCTCCGGTTCGCTCCATGACGATCGGCATGCACACTCCGACGAGGTACACTACGTGAGCGCCGACAACTCCTCCGATGCTGTCGCCGGAAACAATTGCCGAAAAAGTTTCCTACCCTTAGGCCCATGGCGAACCATGCCACGGGCGGGAAACGTGTTCCGCGGCGTCGCTCAGGATATTGATCAGCGCGCCCCCCTTCGATGGCGCCGGCGGGCTCGCGGCACCGTAGCTGCACGATAGGACCCTGGATGCGGACGAGGCCAGCCGTGCCGCGAACGCTCGTAGCGAGCGAATCGACAGCGAATGGCACCCGGCCTCGCTTGGGCACCCAGGCGGCGACCTTCCCAAGGCTGTCGCACGTTCGATCGGCGCAAAACGGCGAGGTTCGGCGCGTCGGTGCGCTGACTATCACCGCCGATTTGCTTCCCGGGCACACGCCCAGCATCAGCAAAATGGAACTGCCGGAGCGGCCCGAGTCCCCACTCGCTGGACGTGCTCGACGAGTACAGCTGAGCCGAGGCCAGGCCTCGGACCCGCGTTTCAGCCACAGGTGCGGTCCGGCCCGTACCAGAGACCTCTTTCAGCAAGTCAGCACCCAGGTGGGGCCGCTGCTCTGCGACGGTGCACGCACGAGCCGACGAGACCGGACCGCATATCGGCGCTCGGGTCACCAAGCCTGTTCTAGCCTCGAGCAGAGGTTCATTGGCCTGTCCTAGCCGCGCCAAGATCCATCCCCAGCGACAACAGCCCTTCAGGGTGCCAGCCTCGCGGTCACCGCGTCGTACCCACCGCTGCTGCTCACCGGACCGCTGCCGAAATCGGCGGACCCCTGGAAATACCCGCTCACCGCAACGCCCCCGAGGGCATCACTGGCAATGCCCGTGGCCGCATCGCTATTGGCGCCGCCAAAGGCTTTGGACCACAGGTGCCCGCCATCGGCGGCAAGCCGCGCCACGAGCAGATCCAGATCGCCCGCCCCATGCAGCGGTCCTCCGCCCAGGTCGATGTTGCCGGTGAAAAGCTCGCTCAGCAACAGCCGTCTGCGCCTGTCGAGCGCCCGGTGAACGCGTCCTCCTGAGCGCCGCCGAAGCTGCGCGCCCACAGCGGCGCTCCGTGGCCGAGAGCTTGATCAGGAGCGCCGGTCTCGCCAGCGCCTGTACCGGGTCGGCCCCACGGCGAAAGTATCGTGGCAGTAGCCGACGACAAAGACCTCGCCCGCGACGTTTTTCGCCACGTCGAGTCGCTTCGGCGACGAACACATCGTCACGGCCGGCGCTGGTCAGGCACCGTTGCCAAAATCGACGCCTTCGGTGAAGCCGCCGGCGCACACCACGTTCCCTTGCGCATCCACGCTGACCCCAAGGCCAGCGTCGCTGCCTGGGCCGCCGAAGCCTTTGGCCCAGCGGAGCTCGCCGGTCGCGCTGAGCTTGGTGAGAAAGATGTCGTTCTTGCCGGCGCTCGTCAGCATGGTGCCGGCGAAGTCCGCCGTGCTGCTGAAGTAGCCCGTGACCAGCACGTTACCGTCCGCGTCCACGGCGACGTGGTTGCCGGCGTCGTTGCCGGGGCCGCCGAGGCGTCGCGACCACAGGTGGGCCCCGCTCGGATCGTACTTGGCGACAAAGATATCGCTCTGCCCGGCGCTCGACAGGCTGCCGCCGCCGAAGTCGACCGAGCCACTGAAGTAGCCGGTCACGACCACACTGCCATCGCGGTCGGCGGCAACGCTGAAGCTACGATCTTCGCCGGGGCCGCCGAAGCGCCTGGACCACAGATGCCGGCCCGCCGGACTATAGCGCCCGAGCCAGGCATCGTATGAGCCCGCGGCGGGAGTCGCGCCACCACCGAGGTCCACCGCATCCTGAACTGTCCCCGTGAAGTAGAGATCTCCACCAGGCGCAAATGCGGCGCCGCTGGCGACATCGAACTGCGCCGCGCCAAGACGGTTGGCCCAGAGCGGGTTGCCAGTGAGCGGAACCTCGGCCTGCAGATCGGCAGGCGGCACGCCGAGCATACTACCGCCCTGCGAGCAACCCACCGACGCAAGGGCTAGTCCCAGAAGGAAGCCCGCGCGCTGCCCTCCAGGTCTGCCTGTCCAGTGCACGAAATCGGAACGGCGAACGGAGCACATACTCATGCCGATCTCCTATCACAAAGCCATGAGGGACCGCGGTAAAGCGCAAGGAAAACGCGCGATCCGGCCCGCTCAGGGTACTCAAGGTGGGCGCCAAGGAAGCCCCCTCCATCGCCGCAGACCGTCGCGTAACAGCCGCTGGATTCAGTGGTCTCCCAATCATGGATGTTCTGTCGCAGCCTGCAAGGCACCGAGTGCGGTCTGCAGGGCCGGTAGCGCTGGTTTTTGCCAGGTGCGATCGAGCACCCCGTAGGTCTCTTCCTCGCCATAGGTTCGGCTCGTGCCGCGCGCCTGCGTGCCATTCCACGCCCAATAGGCCCAGTCAATGTCCGCTTCCCTCAGGTACTGGCGAATCCCAGCAAACCACAAGCCCTGGCCGGTCGCACCGTCGATGCAGTCCGCTCCGGTGTGGCAGGTTCCAAACTCCGAGACCCACACCGGCGCGGTATAGGGCTTGCCCTGGACAAGCAGGAATCCCCACTTGTTGCCGAGCGCGGTCTTGAGCTCGGCGTAGCTCGAAAGTCCGTTATGAAACCATGCGTAATCATGCGGCGAGTAGACCAGGCGCCCCGAGACACTCAGCTGCAGCGGGTCGGTATACACGCCGCCAAAGTCCGTCGAGTAGTTCAGCCCTTCGACGAAGATGAGGAGGTTTGGGTTGAGCTTGAGGATCTCCTCGGCGCAGCTGCCCGCCGCGCGCTTCCAGTCCAGGCTCGGCTCGGCGCCGCCCCAGGTCGGCGAGCGGCCACTTGCGGCGCGCGGCTCGTTGCGCAGATCGACGCCGACCACCGCCGGCTGCTCGCGATAGCGATGGACCATGGCGCGCCAGTCGCTGATCCAGTCCAGCTCCGAGTAGCGGCTGTTCCACCACAGGCCGTTCTGGTCCAGGTCCGAGCAGCACCAGTCGGCGTCGCTGGTGTGG
>JBGANQ010000075.1:0-43304 GCA_044222245.1 Polyangia bacterium
GCGCCGGACAGGGCGCGCTCGCGAAACTCGTCCGTCGGCGCCAGCGCGGCGCGGGCGCCCGGGTGACCGCCCAGGTGCAGGGTCACCAGGTTCAGCTGCCAGCCGACGATGGCCTGCTGGGCGCGCCGGCGCAGCTCGCCGACCGGCAGCTCCCCGGCGAGCTCCGCTGCCGCGGGGCCGGGCCGGTCGGCGGCCTTCTTCTTGGCCTTGCCTGACCCGGATTTCTTGTCTGCCGCGCCGCGCGCCGCTTCTTTGGCGCTGATGCCGATCATCTCGGTGTAGCGGGCGTGCCAGGTCAGCAGCTGCTCGACGAACACCTCGCCGACGAGCCGCCGCAGCAGCGGCAGCAGCTGCTCGCGCGAAAGCAGCTCGATGCGCCAGTTGGCCTCGGCCCACTGCGCGTTGTACTCGAGCGTGGTGAAGCTCAGCGTGCCGCCGGGGAATAGCTTGCGCCACAGCTCGCGGGCGGCGGCGACGTCCTTGGCGTCGTCGTCCTGCAGCCACGTCCAGGGCTCAAGGCGGCTCTTGATGCAGCTCCAGCTATTGTCGGTGCGCAGGTCAACCGGGCGCCGCAGCTGCCCCGGCCCCGCGGTCTGCAGCAGGGCGTAGGCCTGCTCAAGGAGCGCCAGCGCGG
This sequence comes from Polyangia bacterium, assembly GCA_044222245.1. Lineage (GTDB taxonomy): Bacteria > Myxococcota_A > Polyangia > Palsa-1104 > JAEUJZ01 > CALFML01. The sequence goes on from JBGANQ010000075.1 coordinate 635, forward strand.
TGCGCAGCAGCTCGCGGCTCACCGCGGCCTGGGCCGGCAGGTCCGCCGGCGCCACACTGAGCAGCCTATGTCCGAGCGCCAGGGTCGAGGCCACATCCAGACCCGACGGGGCGGTCGCGTAGTCACTCGGGACAAGGTCAAACGGCAACTCAATCGTCATAGGGCTCTCCGCAAATGGTGTAGAGGTTGAATAATTCCCGTAAAAAACGCGGTGGGTGTATGCCGCAGGCCCCCCAGGCCCGCCAGCGAAAATCGACAAGTTCCGTCGCTGACCTCGACTTATCTGGCCCGCTGCGCTGGCGCCGCTGCGCCAAGGGCTGCCCCCAGGCACCCAGAAAGCGCGCGCCTCGCGCCAGAAACTGCCTCCGGGCAGCCCGGAGGCGAGCGCGCTGACCAAAAGCGCTGCCCTGAGGCAGCCAGCAAGACGGCGCGCAGAGCCAAAGGGTGCCTCCGGGCAGCCCAGAGGCGAGCGCGCAGACCCAAAGGGTGCCTCCGGGCAGCCACGAACCGAGCGCGCTGACCAAGAGGGTGCCCCCGGGCAGCCACGAACCGAGCGCGCTGACCCAAAACGACCAATGCTCCAGGCGCTGGCGCTCAGGAATCTAGCCCTGGAGGATGGAATAGTGGTTCGCTACGTAAAGAACGGCCGCTACATCGATCTAGGGCCAGACAAGACGATTATCTCGTTCGGTGCAAGGTGATTTGAGATGGAGTGGAAGCATATCAATCTACATGGAGCCGGCGGCATTTCTCGGCTCTGCGGAGTCTACGAAATCCACGACGTCATGCGTGTTCCAGACGGCAAGTACAAGATGAAGGTACTTCAGAATGGGCAGAGGACTTCATTGCACTGCCAAATATCTGCGTCAAGTCGCCCGATGGTACGCCTGAATGGACGTCCGGCTCTCGGCGCACTGAGATAGAAGCTCTCGAAAAAGCGCTGGAAGCGCTCTCCTCTGACCTGGCGACGTTGAACGGCAACCTGGAGAGAGATCGTTTCGAGTGGTCCGATCCGACCGAGTTCTGAGCAAGGTCCGCTTGAGATTTTTACGACGCTCTGGGTGCAGGTGCGGCCTTGGGCGATCAAGTCAGGTCGCGATCAGGCTCTATGTCGTCTAGCCTAAGATCGCTTAGAGGAAGTCCAAGACCCTCTGCTTGCTGCTGCATAATCGATATGACTTCATTGAAAGCGAGCGCCCGGCCGGCCTGGAACTCACGTTCTCCGCTGTCGCGCGGCAGTGCGTCACGCTGACGGCACGCCTCAATGGCGCGCTCCTTGATCAGAAAGCCAAGGTCGAAAAGATAATCCTTATGCCTATGGGACATGTTTATTTCGAATTTAACAGACCGCGCAACAGCCCGCGGGTGACCGCGGGCCGTTAGAGGGAGGATGGGATGAAGGCGCGGCCCGGATGCCGTCCTGGCTGGCTAGCCCTGGCTAGCCCTGCTTGATGAGGTGCTTGCAGCGGTCGCCGATCGCGGTCCAGTTCAGGTGCTTGAGGGTGCCGGCGAGGTAGTCGGGCTTCTTGGTGCCGTAGTCGAGGAAGTAGGCGTGCTCCCAGGCGTCGATGGCGATGAGGATCTCCTGGTTGGCCAGCAGGCCCACGTGGTGCTCGGACTGGACCTGGGTGTTGCGGACGCGGCTGAAGTTGTAGTCGTAGGTGGTCAGGCACCAGCCGTGGCCGGAGCCGACGATGCCCTTGACGTCGGCGATCCAGGCGTCCCACGAGCCGAAGCTCGCCTCGATCATCTTCTTGAGACCCTCGGCGGGGGCGCTGCCGGGGGTGCCGAGGTTCTTGAAGTACAGCTGGTGGAGGATGGTGCCGTTATAGGCGACCGGCTCGCGGCGGCGCAGCTCGGAGTACTCGCTGAACGAGTAGTTGGCGGTGGTGGGATCCGCCTTGGCCAGCTTCTCCTCGATCTCGTTGAGCTTTTTGACGTAGCCCTGGTAGAGGGTGAAGTGGGCCTTGAGCTGGTTCTCGCTGAGGAAGGCGCTGCACTCGCTGATGAGGTGGTCGTAGTTGATCGGGGCGTGGGCCATCTGGGATCCTCCTTACTGAATGTGAAGCCGGGCAGTCGCGACCCGGGGGGCGCAAAATTTGCAGGGCCTTTATGTTACCGAAGCGACCGCACCAAATGCCACCGTTCCCTGCAGTGAAAGACCAAGCGGGGAAGGGGGCGCCTATGGGCCAAGGTTACGGCGAAACAGCCACTTGGCAAATAGAGACCTTACGTTAGGGCAGACCTCGGGCCCGGGCGCACCCGGCACTACCCCGGCGACCGCGGCGGCGCCGTCGGCGCTTGCACGCAGCGGCGGGTCCGTGACAACTTGGCGGCCATGGCGGACCGGCGCATCCAAGTCTTGATCACCGCAGACGACTTTGGCTGGACCGACGGTCACAACCAGGCGGTCGAGCGGGCGGCGACCTTTGGCACCCTCAACCGGGCGTCGCTGCTGTGCAACGGCGGCGCCTTTGACGCCGCGATCGGCATCGCCCGCCGCTGCGCGCCGCTCGGGCTTCTGGTCGGGGTGCACCTGACGCTGTGCGAGGGGGCGCCGCTCGGGCCGGCGGCGCCGCTCGGCGAGCTTGTGCGTGCCGATGGGTCGTTTCACGACGGGCTCGGGCCGCTGTTGCGCTGCTACGCGGCGCAGCGGCTGCCGGTCGCCGCGATTGCTGCGGAGTGGCGGTGCCAGCTGGAGCGGGCACGGGCGGCCGGGCTCGCGGTAAGCCACCTGGATGGCCACAAGCACGTGCACCTTTTGCCGCCGCTGCTAGAGGTGGCGGCGGCGCTGGCCAGCGAGTATGGGGTGCCGTACGTGCGCGCTCCGACGGCGTCCCTCGCCGGCGGCGCCCTCCGCCGCGCCCCGGCGTCGCTCGTCCTCTCGGGGCTTGGCCGGCGGGCGCAGCGGCGCCTGCGCGCGGCCGGGCTTGCGACCTGCGACCACTTTGTCGGCTTCGCCCACAGCGGGGCGCTGACCAGCGAGCACCTCCTGGCCGCCCTGGCCGCGGTGCGCCCCGGCATCACCGAGATCATGACCCACCCGGCAGTGCGCACCCCGGCGGTCCAGGCGCTGGGCCACAGCTACGCCTGGGCCCGCCGCTACCAGTTCGACGGCGAGCTGGGGGCGCTGTGCGATCCGCGGGTGCGTGCGGCGCTGCGCGCGCTCGCCGGCTAGCCAGTGCCCCGACCAGCGGCGACCGCCGGGCAGGCTAGAAGCGCACCGTCAGGGCGAGACCGCCGGGCGGCCGGCTCGCCGCGGCGGTCCCCGGACCCGGCTCGGTCAGCTGCATGGTCGAGGCAGTGGCGCAGACGTCGACGTTATTGCACAGGCTGTTCTGCTGGGTCACCACGATCGGCACGATGACCGCCGTCGCGACCACGGCGACGCCGACGGCGCCGAGCGTCCACACCCACCACTTGTTGTACCACTTGGTCGGAGCCGGCCCCTTGTTGAGATAGGGGTTCAGCTCGGGCGGCAGCGGCTTGAGGACGACCTCGTGCTCGATCGTCTGGCCGGCGACCGCGCTGGCGGTGAAGTTGTCGGGATAGTAGCCGCCGCGCTCGATGCGCACGCGGTGGCTGCCGATCGTCAGCTCGACCTCAAGCGGCGGCTGGCCCAGGTACTTGTCGTCGACAAAGACCCGCGTCGCCAGGTGCGGCGGCGGGTCCTTGGCCGCCGCAGTCGGCGGCGGGACGGGCGCGGTCGGCGCGGCTTCGGGGGCGCTCGCCACCCGCAGCACTCCCGAGATCGGGATGATCTCGACCTCGAGCTTGGTGACCTGCCCGCTGCGGACCTTGAACACGTCAATAAACGGCGTAAAGCCAAGGCGCGCCACGCGGATGGTGTGCTCGCCGACCTTGAGGGCGATCGGCTCGCCGAGCGGCGTCTGGCCTACCTGATCTCCATCGATGAAGATCGCCGCCTTCTCGGTCGCGCAGCGCACGAGCACGCCGGTGCTGACGCTGCTCGCCGCGCGGCCGCCCGGCTCCGCCGCGCCGGCGCGCCGTACAAGCGCCCCCGGCTCTCCCCAGATAAGCCCCGCCAGCACCCCGAGCGTCGTCAGAAGCGGGCAAAAACGAGCACGCATCGTCTGTCATCGTAGCAGATCCGCCGCCGCCGCGGCCGAGCGACTTTCTTACAGACTTTCGCCGGCGAGCCGGGTTACAACCAGCTCTAGTGACACAGCTTCCCAACAAGCACTACTACGACGAGTTTGCGGGCTGGTACGAGCGCCACCGACACGACGGCTACCACGTCTTTATCGATGAGCTGGAGAGCGAGGCGGTGCGCCGCTACCTGACCCCGCAGAGCCGGCTCCTTGAGGCCGGCTGCGGCACGGGTCTAGTGCTCGGGCGCCTGGCGCCGCACGCCGGGCTGGCGGTCGGGGTCGATCTGTCCTCGGGCATGCTGAAAAAAGCTCATGAGCGCGCGCTGACCGTGGTGCAGGGCTCGGTGACCCAGCTGCCGCTCGCCGACGCCTCGTTCGATCTGGTCTGCTCGTTCAAGGTCCTGGCCCATGTGGAGGCCATCCAAGAGGCGATGCGCGAGTTTGCGCGCGTCTTGCGCCCCGGCGGCCGGCTGCTCGCCGAGTTCTACAACCCGCACTCGCTGCGCTACCTGATAAAGCGCTTCAAGCCCCCCTCGGCGATCTCGGACAAGACGAGCGACGAGGCGGTGTTTACCCGCTACGACTCGCTGGCCCGCATCCGCACCTACCTGCCGGCCGAGCTAGAGCTTGAGACCGTGCGCGGCATCCGCGTGTTCACCCCGGTCTCGCAGCTGCACCGCTGGCCGCTGGTCGGCCCGGCCCTGCGCGCCCTGGAGCGCGGCGCCGCCGACCTGCCCGGGCTGCGGCGCCTTGGCGGCTTTCTGCTGGTCGTGGCGCAAAAGCGCGGCTAGGCCGCCCACGCGAGCTTGCCCGACCCGTGCCCATCACGGTCCGGCGCGCCGTGGCTCCCCGCGCTCTCGCCATGATGCGGTCTTGCCCGGCCAATTCTTAGGCGTCTATACTAAAGTTGCCGTGCGAATTTACTCTGCGATCCTTGCCGCGCGCCCCCCGCGCCTGCCTCCGCATAATGGCCAGAGGTGCAGCTCATGATAGGAACGCAGGTCGGCCCCTACCGGGTGATCGCCCGCATCGGTGAGGGCGGCATGGGCGCCGTCTACGAGGCCGTCGACGAGCAGATTGGCAAGCGGGTCGCCATCAAGGTGCTGCACAAGGAGCACGCCAAGAACCAGCAGATCTCCAACCGCTTCATCAACGAGGCGCGGGCGATCAACGTCGTCGAGCACCCCGGCATCGTCACCGTCTCGTCGTTTGGCCAGCTGCCCGACGGCACGGCGTACATCGTGATGGAGCTGCTCAAGGGCGAGACGCTCAACGCGCGCATGAAGGCGCAGGGCGGGCGGATGCAGATGCTCGACGCGCTGCGCCTGGCGCGCCAGATCGCCTCGGCGCTCGCCGCGGCGCACGAAAAGGGCATCATCCACCGCGATCTGAAGCCCGACAACATCATGCTGGTCGCCGACTCGGCGATGCCCGGCGGCGAGCGGACCAAGCTGCTCGACTTCGGCATCGCCAAGCTCAAGCAGGAGTACCAGGGCAGCGGCGATCAGGTGATGACCCGCGCCGGCGTCATGATGGGCACGCCGCTTTACATGGCGCCCGAGCAGTGCCGCAACGCCAGCGATGTCGATGACAAGGCGGACGTGTACTCGCTGGGGGTGATGCTTTACCGCATGCTCGCCGGCAAGCCGCCGTTCGCGGCGCCGGGCACCGGCGAGCTCATGGCCATGCACATCTACATGCAGCCGCCGCCGCTGCAGGCGGCCAACCCAGCGCTGCCCGAGCCGCTGGTGGCGCTTGTGCACCGCATGCTGGCCAAAAACCGCGTCGAGCGACCCTCGATGGCGCAGGTGGCGCAGGAGCTGGAGCAGCTTGGCGCGCGGTTTAGCGCCATGGTGCCGGCGCTGCCTCCGGCGCTGGTCGCCAAGGTCAGCGGCGGCTCGGCCGCGCCGTCGGTCAACGAGTCGGCCACCGTCCTTTCGGACAACAGCAACCTGATGACGACGCGCCCGACCGCGCGCCCGACGCTGCCCGAGCAGTCGGGCGGGTCGCGGTCGCGGGTCCGGCTCATCGTCGCCATCGCCGCCCTGCTGGTGCTGCTCGGGGTCGGCGGCGTGCTGGCGCTGCGGACCCAGCTGCGGCCGCCGCCGCCGCCGCCAGCGCCGACCCCAGGTCCGGTGGTGGTACCGCCTAAGCCGGTCGTCGAGCACCCGCCGGCGGCGACCAAGATTCGCTGGCGGCTGAGCAGCAACCCCTCGGGGGCCCAGGTCCACCGCCTGGACACCGACCAGGCGATCGGCACCACGCCCTTTGACGCCGAGCAGGAGGCCAAGCCGGGCAGCGTCGAGGTCGAGCTGCGGCTGGAGGGCTACAAGCCGGTGAAGCTCACCCTCGCCGGCGATCAGAACGAGGACCGGCTGATGGTGACCCTGGAGCCGGACAAGCCCAGCAAGCCCGAGCGTCCCAAGCACGACCGGGGTCGGCACGGCGGCAAGAAATAGCGCCGCGCGCCCGCCGTCCCGGTAGCCCTCGCGGCATACTCGCCCCCACCCATGGCATCGCAAAGCGGCTCGCTCCCCCTGCAAAGCCCCGACGAGGTCGTGGCGCGCAGCGCTCGCGGAGCGGCGATCACCACGGTGGCGGGCCTGCTCGGCCGCGCCGCCGGGCTGTTCACCACGGTGCTGGTGACCCACTTTGTCAGCAAGAGCGACTACGGCCGGGCCAACCTGGCGCTCATCATCGCCACCCTGGCCAACCTGGTCACCCTGCTGTCGCCGCAGCAGGCGCTGCTCACCCGGCACCAGCGCTTTAGCGCCGCGGCGCGGCTGGTGCGCGGCTTTGCGGTGTGGAACGGGCTGTTGGTGGCGGGGCTCTTGCTGGGTGGCGGCGGCTACCTGCTTTTGCGCCTGCACGAGCCGACGGCGATGCCGCTTTTGCAGGTCTACGCGGTGGCGCTGGTCCTGGAGCGGCTGGCGCTGGTGCCGGCGCTGACGCTGCGCTACCAGCTGCAGTTTGGCGCCCTGTCGCGGGTCGACCTCGGCGGCGATCTGGCGTATGTCGCGGTGACGGTAGGCGGGGCGCTGCTGGGGGCGGGGGCGATGTGCCTGCCGCTGGGGATGGTGGCGCGCCACCTGTGCCGGGTGCTGGTGCTCGGCTTCTGGTATAAGATGCCGCTTTTGCCGCCGCGGCCGGGGGCGCTGTCGGCGGACTCGCGGGCGCTGCTGCGCGAGATCCTGCAATACTCGTGGCCGATCCACCTGGGCGGGCTCGGCGAGTTTCTGACCATGTACCTGGACAACGTGGTCGTCGGCCAGCTGTACTCGGCGGCGGCGCAGGGGCTTTACGCGGTGGGCTACACGCTGGTGATGACGCCCAGCGAGACGATCGCGATGTACGGGGCGACGGCGATGGTGCGGGCGCTTGGGCTGCGCGATGTGCAGACGCGGCAGCGCACGTTTCTGCAGGGCCTGCGCTATGTGTCGCTGCTCCTGTGGCCGATCGGGGCGGGGGCGGCGCTGGTGGCCGGGACGCTCGAGGTCGCCCTTTTGCCGCAGAGCTGGCGCGGCATCGCCGGGGTGGTCATGGGCCTGGGGCTCGGCGGCGCGGCGCTCGGGGTCTCGCGCATGTGCTTTGCTCAGCTGACGGCGCTGCACCGCACGCGGGCCGGCGGCGCCATGTACGCGGTGCAGCTGGCGGCCTTCGGGCTCGGGCTGCTGCTGGTCGCCCGCCTCGATCAGCAGCGCCAGCACATGCCGGCGGTGGCGCTGGCGGTGTCGGGGGCGTTCACGATGCCGGCGCTGCTCGGCCTGGCGCTGAGCATCCGCGCCGACAACCTGTCGTGGCGGGGGGTGCTCGCGGCGCTGGCGCCGCCGTTTTTCGCCACCGCGGTCATGGGGTTTGCGGTCTTTGCGCTGCAGCGCGGGCTGAACTACCTCGGCATGGCCCCGTCGCTTTCGCGCCTGCTCATCGAGATCGCCACCGGCGTGCTCGTCTACGTCGCCTACCTCCGCCTGGTCCACCGCTCGCTGTGGCACGAGGCGACCACCTGGCTCGCCCAGCGCCGCCGGAGCGCGCAGCCCGGCTAGGCCACGTCCAGGTTGAGCGAGTGAGGCGGGAAAGCCTCCCCGAAGCAAAAGTGAGGAAAAAAACCGCGCGAGAAACGCGCGGGGGAGGGAGGCTCACTCGGCTAAGCCGAGTGAGGGAGGGCGGGAAAGCCCTCCCCTAAGTGGAGGCGCCGGGAGTCGAACCCGGGTCCGAAAGTGCTTCACAGGGGCCACTACGTGTGTAGCCGGTATTTTGTTTCACCCGTTAGTTCGCCTACCGGCAGGCTTACCTTTGGGCTATCCCACCTTTATTTTCGCGCGCTCAGCGGTGGACATCTGAGGCGCTATCCCGTCTTTTTTTACGCCTCCGTACGAGTCGCAGGAGCTGCTCGAGGGAGACGGCTATCTACCGGTTATTAAGCGGCGAGAGCGTACGCGTTATCGTTCGCGTTTGTGTTTTTTCCGGTGGATTTACGAGGTAGCGGAGCCTCGACACGCGACCGTCTATGGAGTTCACCCCCGTCGAAACCGTTTCGCCCCCGTGGTGCGGGGAAGTTGTCGGCAATTATTTGTCAAAAAGCAGCCTAGGCATTCGCCGGCTCATCGTCAACCGCTTTACGGGCGATTTTCAGGCTCAGCCACCCTGACCCGGGCCGGGCAGCGGCGGCGGCGGCGCGAGAAACTTGCCGAGCAGGTTGCCGCTGCGCCAAGAGCCGTTCAGGTAGACAAAGAAGTCGTAGCGCAGGCCCTTGGCCTCGGTCTTCTTCTTAATGCGGAGGGTGTAAATCGGCATCGGATGCAGCAGCGCCTTGAGCACCGCCCGATCCGTGTCGGTGAGCTCGGCCGGCGGGTTGACGGGCGAGTCGGCCGGCGCGGGGGTCGGCGCGGGGGTCGACGCGGGGGCCGGGGCGTCGATGCGCGTCACCGAGACATCGTCATATTTCTTCTCGTAGACGTGGGCGACCAGCTCGACCGCGCCGGCGTTGCACAGCGAGCCCATCATCGCCTGGTAGCGCGGCCACAGCTCGCTCGCCTTGGGCGCGCCGATGAGCCCCGCGAGCTCGGCCTGGGTCATGATGAGCGAGGCCAGCAGCTCATGCACGCGGTCGCGGTCGTCGCGCTGGCAGGCGGCCAGCAGGTCCGATCCCAGGCGGTGCAGCTCTTCGGGCGAGCCGCCGTAGGTCCCGGCGCGGACGGGAGCGCCGCCCGGCTGCCGGCAGCCCGGCCCGGAGAGGAGCGCCGCCGCCGCCGCGACGCCGATTCCCAGCGCGACCCGGCGCACCGCGGCGCGGCGACCTAGCAGGCCTTCAGGGGGCAGGCTCATGGAGGTTGGTTTTACGCTCGCCCCGCCCTTTACACAAGCGAGCCGCCCGTGGGCGCCGCGCCGCTCATCGCCGGCAACGACGGACCGCACCTGCCGACAGCGACTTTTCCACGCTAGACTGGACGCGATGATCGTGGCTCCTCGCAGCCGGTTGCAAAAGCTACTACGCGACCTAGTCCCAGGACCTGCCGTGCTTGTGGCCTCAAGGCCGCCCTGCGCAAAAGGTCCTGCGCGCGGGCCGCTCGCTGCGCTCTTGCAACGGGCCGCTAGCAGGTGGGCGGCGCGGCGAACGCGGCCGGATGGGCGGCGGCGCCGCGGCGGCGCGGCAGGCGGCGGGCGACCCGCCTGGCCGGTGCTCGGCGCGCTGCTGACGGCGCTGCTCGTCCAGGGAGCGGCGCCGGGGGTCGCGCGCGCCGACGACTGGCAGGTCAGCCGCTCGGAGTTCGATCCGCGCATCGTCGCCCAGATCAAAGACCAGCTGCGCCGCCACCCCGAGGACACGGCGCTCTTGCGCCGCCTGCTCGGGCTTTACCGTCGCCACAGCAGCCTCGACAAGCTCAACGCCGAGCTGCAGGAGCAGGCGCAGCGCAGCGGCGCCAGCAACGACTACTTCCTCGCCGCGCAGGCGGCCAAGGAGTCGGGGCAGCTGGCGCGGGCGACCCAGCTCCTGGAGCAGGCGGCCAAGCCGGGCGGGCTCGATCCGGTCAAGAGCGCGCTCCTTCTGGCAGAGCTTTACAGCAAGCACACCCCGCCCGACTACGTCGCGGCCGGGCGCCAGCTCGAGCGGGCGCTTGGCAGCCTCGGTCCGGCCGACGGGCGCCGCAAGACCATCTGGCGGCGTCAGGTCGAGCTGGCGCTGGCCGGCAATGACCTGCGCACCGCCGAGCAGGCCCTGCGCTCGCTGCTGGAGGCGGCGACGGGCGGCGAGGCGGCGGCGCTGCGGCGCGAGCTGGCCGAGCTGCTGTTGCGCGCTGAGAAGCCGGCCGAGGCGCTCGCCCTGTGGCGCCAGCTGGAGGCCGTCCCCGGCGGCGATGTCGTAAAGCGCGCCCAGGCGCAGCTGCGCATCGGCGAGCTGTGCGAAAAGACCCAGGATGAGCTGGCGGCGATCACCGCCTACCGCCGCGGCCTGAGCGTGCTGCCGGCGCAGCACTTCCTGCGTCGCGAGCTCTACGAGCACCTCATCGGCGTGTACCGCAAGCGCGACGAGCTGCCGCAGCTGCTCAAGCAGCTGGAGGTCGAGTGGCCGCCGAGCGGGCGCAGCTTCGCCGACTGGGAGCTGCTCGGCCGCCTCTACGACGAGCTCGGCGACACCGCGGGCGCGATGACCGCCTACCGCGCGGCGCTGCGCCGCGACCCGCACAGCCTGGAGGCGCGCCGCCGCCTCATCGCCATCCTCGAGCGCAGCGGCATCACCGCCGAGGTGCTGGCCGAGTATGAGCAGCTCATCAACCAGGCCCCCGGCGACTCGCGGGCCTACCTCGAGCTGGCCGAGCGGCTGGAGCGCAGCGGCCAGCGCGCCCGGGCGCTGCAGACGCTGCGGCGGGCGGCGGCGCGCTTTGCCAGCGATCCGTCGCTGCACAGCGCACTCGGCGACCTGTACCAGCGCTGGGGCGAGGCCGAGCTGGCGCTGTCCGAGTCCGAGCTGCTGGTGCGCCTGGACCCGCGCGAGGAGAGCTATGTCGTAAACCTCGGCGAGCTGTACTGGGCGCGCGGGCGCAAGGAGAAGGCCGACGAGGTCTGGCGGCGGCTGCTCACCCTCAACGCCAACCGGGCGCTCGGGCAGGCCCGGCTCGCCGACGTGTACGCCGAGCACAACCTGATGCCGCAGGCGCTGGAGCTCTACCAGAAGGCGGTCAAGGCGGAGCCTGGCAACCTGCAGCTGCGCCGCGGCCTCGCCCAGGCCAGCGAGCGGATGAACCGCCCGCGCGAGGCGCTGTCGCTGTGGGAGCAGCTGTACTTTGCCGCCAAGGCGCCGAGCGAGCGCCTGCTGCGCCTGGAGGCGCGCACCCACCTGGCCAACCTCATCCGCAAAGAGACGCACCTGCTCCCCGCCTACTTCGCCTGGCAGCGCCGCTTCCAGGCGCAGATGAGCCAGCTCGCCCCCGAGCCGCTCGGCCCCGCCGACCTGCTCGCCCTGGGTCTGCTCGTCGCCGAGGTGAGCCTGAAGGTCGAGAAGGTGGCCGAGGTGGAGGAGGTGCTGACCCAGCTGCGCGGCCGCTTCGCCGATGGGCCGATGCTCGCCGAGGTGCTGCTGGCGCTGGTCCCGGTGTACCGCCACCAGCACAAGCTCGCCGAGGCGATCGCCGCCCTCAAGCAGGCGGCGGCGCTCCTGCCCGAGCGGCGGCGCGAGCTGTACGCCCAGCTCGCCGAGCTGTCGATGCAGAGCTACCACGACGAAGAGGCGATCCGCTACGCGCAGGAGGCGGTGGCCGACGCGCAGGGTGAGCTCAAGCTCGGCGAGCTCCTGGAGCGCAAGGACGACGTGCCGCGGGCGATGGCGGCCTACCGGCGGGCGATCGAGCTCGACAGCCGGCTGTTTCGCGCCCACATGGCGCTCGCCCGGCTGCACCTGCAGCGCGGCGAGCTGGCCCCGGCAGCGACCATCTACCGCGAGGTCGTCCGCCGGGCGCCGCAGGAAGAGCTGGTGCTGGAGGCCGGCCGCAAGGCGATCGACCTGCAGGAGTACCTGGGGACGCTCGGCGACCTGGTGCGCGAGCTGACGCCGCTGGCGTTTTCGTCCTTGCCCAAGCCTATCTACCGCAAGCTGCTGCTGTCTCTTTACGAGCGCTACGCGACCCCGCTCATCGCCCAGAGCCGGGCCGGCGACGCCGCCGCGGCGGCCGAGCTCGCGCGGCTTGGGCAGAGCGGGCTCAAGCCGCTCACCGAGACCCTGGTCGATGGCGACGCCGCCGAGCAGCGGGTGGCCATCACCCTGCTCGGCGAGCTGCACAACCCGAGCGCGGCGCCGGCCCTGCTCAACCTGGTGATCGGCGCCACCGCCGCCCAGGCCGCCGCCCAGGACGGGCGGATCGTGCTCGGCGGCGCCGGGGCGCGGCCTTCGGACATCGACCTGCGGGTCGACGCTCTGCTGGCTGCGGCGCGGCTGCAGGACCCGCGCAGCAGCAAGGTGCTGGTCCAGCTGGCCCAGAGCCGGGAGAAGCACCTGCGCCTGGCGGCGCTGTATGGGCTGCTGCGCCTCTCGCCGCGGCTGGAGCACGGCGAGGCGGCGGCCTTCGAGCTCGCCCTGGCCGATGCCAGCCCGCCGGTGCGGGCGCTCGGCTGCCTGGGGGTCGGGCTGACCGCGGCGGCGCACGGGCTGACGCCGCGGGCGCGGGCGCAGCTTTTTGGCGTCATCGAGCGGCGGCGCGCCCACGCCGAGGATCTGGAAGAGCTGGCGCCGGCGGCCTGCGTGCATGCGCTCGGCAGCAGCCGCGATCGCAGCGTGGTGCCGCTATTGATCGAGCTTCTGCGCGAGGGCAACGACGAGGTGCAGCGGCAGGCGGCGTGGGCGCTGGGCAGCCTCGGCGACGCCGCCGCAGTCGCGCCGCTGCTGACCGCGGTGTTCGTCAAGCGCGAGCCTATCCGCCAGGCGGCGGTGGCGGCGCTGGCGGCGATCGCCAGCCCCGGCGGCCCGCTGCCGGCTGCCGAGAAGGCGACCCCGCCGCTGCCGCCCGAGCGCCGCGGGGTGGACGGCCTGGACGTCGCGCAGCTGTTGGCCGATGCGGTGACCCTGACCCCGCCCGCCCCCGCGGCGGCGCCGGCCTGGGTGCGCACGCCGCGGCTGGCCGCCCAGGCGGTGGCGGCGGCCCTGCACGAGCCGCGCGACACCACGGCCCGCACCTTGAGCGATCTGCTCAGCGGGCGCGGGCAAAAGGACGCTGACAAGGCGCCGGCGGCGCGCCGGCTGCAGCTTGGTCTGGGGCCGCTCACCGCGCAGCTTGCTCCCGGACCCGAGGCCGCCGCGCTGCTCGCCGAGGTGGCCCAGGGCTGCCTGGCCGAGCTCAAGCCGCGGCTGCTCGGCGGGGCGGCCTGGACCGACCCCCAGCTGCTGAGTCTGGCGCTGCAGGTGCTCGGCGTGCTGGGCGAGCAGAGAGAGCTGGAGCGTGAGGTGGGCACGACCCTCATGCACGTCCTTGAGACCGCCGCCCAGCAAGCCCTGCCCGGCGAGGCGGTGCTGCAGGCGGCGGCGGCGCTGGCGGCGCTGCCGGCGTCCGCGCTCGGGGCCGCGCCGCCGCCGCTGCTCGATCCGCTGGTGCGGCAAAAGGAGCGCTGGCTGCGCCTCTCGCTCCTCGATGTCGCGGCCCAGCCCGGCCTGTCGCCGCTGCTCTCCGATCGGGCGCTGGCGCAGGCCGCCGGCGATCCCGACGGCTATGTCCGCGCCGCCGCGGCGCGCCTGGCTGCCCAGCGCCGCCCCAGTCGCTGAGCCCGCGGCCCCGCCTGCGCCAGTGAAGCCGGCAAGGCCGGGGCAGGGCTTCGCACTGCGACGCGAAGCCAAAGCCCAGTCCAGACACCTTCCGCACCGCCCGGAGCCGCGACGAACGAGCTTGCTGGGCGCGGCCCTCAGTGGCCGTCGGAGAGCTCGACTCGGTTGTCGAGGCCGTACTTGCGCAGCAGCTCGCGCAGGTGCTTGCGGTCGATCTGCGCCTCGCGCGCCGCCGCCGACAGGTTCATGCGGTGGCGCTTCATCAGGTCGACGATGTACTCGCGCTCGAACTGCTCGACGAGCTGGCCCTTGGCTTCCTTGAACGGCAGGCCCATGCGGAAGCCGATCGACAGCGGCGCCTGGATCTCGTCGCCCAGGGCGTCCTCGATGTTGAGCGACTGCCCCTTGGACAGCACGCAGGCGCGCTCGATGACGTTGCGCAGCTCGCGCACGTTGCCCGGCCAGGCGTAGCTGCGCAGCCGCTGCAGCTCCGAGGGCGGCAGCTGCAGGCCGCGCTCGGGCGAGAACTGGCGGATGAAGTGCTCGGTCAGCACGTCGATGTCGCGGCCGCGCTCGCGCAAGGCCGGCAGGTGGACGCGGATGACGGCGAGCCGATAAAAAAGATCCTCGCGGAAGGTCTTGCGGGCGACCTCCTCGCGCAGGTCGCGGTTGGTGGCGGCGATGACCCGCACGTCGACCTGCTCGTAGGCGTTGCCGCCGACCCGCCGCACCGCCCGCTTGTCCAGGGCGCGCAGCAGCGCCGGCTGCAGGTCGAGCGCCAGCTCGCCGATCTCATCGAGGAAGATGGTGCCGCCGTGCGCCTCGGCGAAGGCGCCCTTGCGATCGGCGATGGCGCCGGTGAAGGCGCCCTTGACGTGGCCAAACAGGGTCGACTCGATGAGCTCGCGCGGCACCGCGCCGCAGTCGAACACGACAAATGGTCCGGCGGCGCGCCGCGAGTGGCGGTGGATCTCCTCGGCGATAAGCTCCTTGCCGGTGCCGGTCTCGCCTTCGATAAGGACCGTGGTGTCGCTCGGCGCGATGTCGCGCAAAAGGCCAAACAGGCGCCGCATCTTGGCGTCGCAGCCGAGCAGCTGGCCGAAGTTCTCCTCGCTGCTCTCCTGCGGCTCGACGATCTCTTCCTGCGGCAGGAACTTGAGCACGGTCTTGCCGAGCTTGAGCTCGGCCCCGTAGCCGATGGCGATCTCTTTGAAGCGCGAGCCGTGGGTGTAGCTGCCGTTGGTCGAGCTGAGATCGCGCACCACCACCTGCCCCTGCTCCAGGGACGCGGTGACGTGGCGCCGCGACACCGTGCGGTCGGACAGCACGAGCTCGCAGCTCGGGGCGGAGCCGACGGTGATCGGCTCGCCGCTGAGCACCGTCTGTTCGCCGCGATCCGGGCCGCTGATGACGACGAAGATTCCGCCCGGCCGCTGGCGCGTAAACTCCGGCACATCGTCCAGGACGCTCGTGGAGTTGGGGTCGCGGACCGAATAGGTCGTCTGGGTAGAGGAGCCTTGCCCCGGTTCGTGCATGGTGAGTGGCGGCATCTTAACCTACCGCGATCGGCTTGCAAGTTCCCGAGGCCGCGGCGGGGCACCGGGCGGCGGCAGGCGGACGGGTCGCCCTGGAGTTTCTCAGACCGCCAGGTCGGCCGCGACGCCGAAGTGATCCGAGGCAAAGACTCCGCCCGCCTCGGCGCTCGCGCTTGGCGGCACCAGCCGCGAGTCGGGCGGCGGGCTGCCGCTGGAGCTTCTCGCCTTATAGGGGGCGCAGAAGCAGCGCCAGGCGCGCAGCGGCGCGGCGCGCCCGCGCGAGTCGGGGAGTCCGGCGAAGATGTAGTCGATGCGGCGGTCGGGCTCGTGGGCGCGGGCGGCGAAGGGGTTACGGCGGGCAAAGGTCGCCCCCGGCGCCGCGAGCGTATCTTGCTGACACGGCTCCTCGGGAGTCAGGGCGCGCAGGTAGCAGTCGTTGAAGTAGACCCCGCGCGGCGCCGGATCATCGGCGCTCGCCAGCCCGTGGTGACCGCTGAGGAAGCGGAGCTCGTCGCTGTCCGGCTCGGCGTTGAGGTCGCCCAGGAGCACCGGCGGCAGCACGTCGGCCCCCGGACGGCGGCGGGCGGCGGCGACCTCTTGATCGATCTGCTCGGCGATGAAGCGCACCTGCTGGCAGCGCGCCGGCGAGCCGTCGAGCTCCCAGTCTAGGTGCGTGGTGAACACCGGCAGCTGCGCGGTGGGCAGCGCGACCAGGCCGCACAGCAGCGCCCGCGGCTCGCGGCGGCGCGGATTGGGCAGCGAGATCGTATGCTGGTTGATGAGCGGGAAGCGCGACAGGAGCGCGTTGCCGAAGGTGCGCTGGTCGGGCAGGACGCAGGCCGGGCCGTAGGCGCGGTGGGGGTAGAGCTCGGGGGGCAGGAGCGCGCACAGCTCGTCGAGCTGGGTCGTCGCGCCGGGGAAGCCGAGGACCTCCTGCAGCGCCACCACGTCGGCCTGCTCGGCAATAAGACCGGCGCGGATCGCCGCGGCGCGGGCCGGCCACGGGCCGTTGTGCGCCCAGATGTTGAGGGTAAGGACACGCAGCTGCTGCATGGCCGCATATTACTCTACAGAAACGGCCGCTTGCCCGAGCGCCCGCGAGCGCCGCGCGCCCGCGAGCGCCGCGCGCCCGAGTGCCGACAATTTCAACTGGCGTCGCGCGGCCGGCGGAGTAGGATGCGACACGATATGCGCACCTGGCAGCCGCTGGCACGATCGGCCGCGATCCGGTCTCCCCAACCGAGTCGTCTTGCTTCCTTGGAGGGAACCCTGAAGAGCGTCGCTCTGCCGCCCGGCTCGGGTCTGCCGCGACAGCGGGGTCGGGTCGGGGGCCCACTGCGCGGGGCCGGCGCTGCAGTGCTGAGCTGCTTGCTGCTTGCGCTAGGCGGGCACGCCGCGGCGGCAGAGCCGCCGGCAGCCGCGGCGGCAGGCCCTGGTGCGGCACCCGCAGCGCCCGCGGCGGCAAGCCCTGGTGCGGCGCCCGCGGCGGCAAGCCCTGGTACGGCGCCCGCTGCAGCGCCGCCGGCAGCCGCAGCGCCGGCGAGTGCCCCCGCGGCGCCGGCCGCCAAAGCGGGCGGACTTGTCGCCCCCGCGACTCCGTCGCTCGGGGTGCTGCTGTGGACCGCTGCCCCCGGCGAGCCGATCGCCCCCGCGCTGGCCCAGGCGCTTGGCAAGCAGGCGACGCTGGCACCGAGCGGCGCCTTGCGCAGCGCCGGAGCCGTCGTCGCGGCAGCGCGGCGGGCGGTGCTGGAGCTCAAGTGCAGCGAGGCGATCAGCATGCTCGACAAGGCCGCCGATGAGGTGCTCGCCGAGGTCAGCCTGCCCGAGGCGCGACCGCTGCTCAGCGAGGCCTACGGACTTATGCTGGTGTGCGCCGATCGCCTCAACGATCGCGAGCGCGCCGAGAAGGCCAGCGCCGCGCTCACCGCGATGCAGTCGACCGTGCCCTCGGATGTCGCGCTGGTCCTGGCCCGCTACGCGGTGGCGACCCAGGTGCCCTTCGGGCCGCCGCGGGCGCCGGTGCGCGTGGAGACCGATCCGCCGGGGGCGGTGGTGGCGCGCAACCTGATCCCGCTTGGGGTGACGCCGATCGCCGTCGCGGGCGGCAACCCCGCGGTCGATGTCCTCGATGTCGAGCTGCCGGGCATGCGCAAGCTGCGGCGACCGCTCGGCAGCGGCACCGAGCTCGTGCTCGCCCTGCGGCCCGAAGATCGGCCGGGCGTGCTGTGCGATCGCGCCGCCCAGCTGCCGCTTGGTAGCGACGAGCAGGCCGCGGTGCTCAAGCAGCTCGCCGACTCGCCGCTGGCCCAGAGCACGCTGCCCAGCCGGCGGCTGCTCGTCGTCGGCCCCAAGGAGCGCGCCGGTACCCCGGTGGCCGAAGAGCCGCTGGTCGCCCGGATCTACGATCTAGATCGGCGGCAGTGGAGCTCCGGCCGGACCGACATCGCGATCGGCCCGCCGGCGACGCAGGCGGGGCGGGTCTTTGCCCTGCTCGCGGTGGCCGGGCCCGCCCCGGCGGCGGCCAGCGCGACCAAGGCAGCGCCGGCGGCTACGGCAGCGGCGACCGCCAAGCCGCCCGAGAAGGAGAGCGCCGCCAGCGGCTTCAAGTTGGCCTTCGGCAAGACCAAGTGGTACACCTGGGTCATCGCCGGTGGCGTGGTCGCGCTGCTGGCCGGCATCCTCATCGCCGACAAGGTCAGCTCCGACAAGGTGACCGTCACCGCCAGCCACTGAGCGCGGTCGCCGCAAGCAACGCCCGGGCGGCGCGGCGCGGTCTGCTAGACTGCCGACCGATGTGGTGCCTCCGCCTGTCGTTTTATGTCGTGCTGGCCGGGCCGGCCCTCGGGCTCGGTGGCTGCGTCAGCGATCCCAACATCAAGCGCGACCCGGTCCCGCCGGCTGACAAGCTGCGCGCCGCCGACTGCGCCCCCGCCGCCGAGACCTATCGCCAGCTCCTCCGCCTGCCGCCGCGGGTCGGGATGGTGGTGACAAGTCGCGCCGCGCCCATCCGCTCGGAGGATGAGCAGGCGCGCGCGGCGCAGGTCTTTTTGCAGCAGTGCCCGACGCTGCTGGCCGGCAAGGTGCGCCGCGCCGTGCTGCGCTGCTGGGCCGATGCCCCCGACACGGAGAGCTTTCACAGCTGCAGCCAGCGCTTCTAGCCGGCGCGCTGGGGTAAAGTGGGTTCCATGGCGAGAGCGACCTCCACGACCCAGTCCTTCGGTACGATGCGCGCAGTCGTGCTGGAGAAGAGCAGCCCGAGCGGACCCGCCACGCTGCATCTGCGCGAGGTGGCGCGCCAGACCCCGCGGCCGGGCGAGGTGGTGGTGGCCCTCAAGGCGGCCTCGCTGAACCGCCGCGACGTGTGGATACGCCTTGGCAAGTACGTCGGGATTCGCCTGCCGTGCGTGCTCGGCTCCGACGGAGCTGGTGTGGTGGCGGCGGTGGGCGCGGGCGTCCGGCCCGAGCTGTGCGGGCAGGCCGTGGTGATAAACCCGAGCCTGGGCTGGGGACCGGACCCGGCGGTCCAGGGCCCGGACTTTCGCGTCCTCGGCATGCCCGATGCGGGGACCTACGCCGCCGAGCTGGTCATCCCCGCCGCCAACGTCGTGCCCATGCCGCCCCATCTCAGCTTCAGCGAAGCGGCGGCGCTGCCGCTGGCCGGGGTGACGGCGTACCGCGCGCTGTGCACCCGCGGTCAGCTGCGGCCCGGCGAGACGGTGCTCATTCCCGGCATCGGCGGCGGCGTCTCGACGATGGCTCTGTTGTTCGCCAAGCACCGCGGGGCGCGCGTCATCGTCACCTCCAGCAGCAACGAGAAGCTCGCCGTGGCGCGGACCCTGGGGGCCGACTTCGGGGTCAACTATCGCGAGGCCGACTGGGCCGAGCAGATCGCGCAGAAGTACGGCCGGACGCCGGTGGATCTGGCCGTGGACAGCGCCGGCGCCGACAGCCTCTCGCAGTGCGTGAACCTGGTGCGCCCCGGCGGCCGCATCGTAAGCTACGGCGCCACCGCCGGCATCGCCAGCATCAACATCCACAAGGTCTTCTGGCGGCAGCTGAACCTGCTCGGCTCGACCATGGGCACCGAGCAGGACTTCCGCGAGATGGTCGCCACGGTCGCCGCCGGCAAGCTGCGCCCGATCATCGATCAGGTGTTCCCGCTGGCCGACGCCGACAAGGCCCACGCGCGCATGGAGCAGAGCGCGCACATGGGCAAGATCATCCTCCACATCGCCGACTGACCGCCTGCGGCGGCGGCCAATCGGCGCTGCGGGCGAACACAGACCTACAGCGACTGTCGGCGCAAGCGACGGGCGAGCAGCAGCCCGGCGAGCACGAGCAAGCTGGTCAGCCAGAAGCCCGGTCCCGCCGCCTGGCCACCGATGGCGCAGCCCGGCTGCCGGTTCTGCCCGTCCACCTCTGACGACGAGGGCCCCATGTCGGCCTGCAGCGTCGAGCTCGGATCGAACTTGCAGCTGCCGTTCCACGGCACGCACAAGCTACCCGTGGGGCAGCGCACAAAGCGGCACGGATCGTCGACGCACTGGCCATACTGGCAGGCCGACGGCACCCGGCACTGCTCGCGCCGCGGCGGGTTATCCGGGCACAGCGGATCTTTTTCGCAGCGGCCGGTCTGCGCGTTGCAGACAAAGCCGGCGATGCACACGCTGGGGCAGGCCGACTGCACGCACACCCCCTGCTCGCAGCGGTAGCCGTTCTGGCACGGCTTCTTGCAAGCCGAGATGCAGCGGCCGGGAGAGACCCCGTCGGTGTAGCAGTACAGGTTGGGGCCGCAGGTGATGCCGGCGCACGGGTTCTGCTGGCACTTGCCGCGGATGCAGACATCGCCGGGCGTCGGGCAGCCGACGTCGGGCGCGTAGCACGAGTCGTCGCACAGGCCGCCGCCCTCGCTCAGCACCACCGAGAAGATCTTCTCCAGCGCCGCGTTGAGGGTGGTCAGATCCTCGGCGGTGTAGAACTTGCGCGGCGTGCCGACCGATGGGGCGCCGCCGGCCACCGCCATCTGATCCATCGCCGTGGCGGCGCTGGCCGGCAGCGCGCCGAAGCCGAGCACGAAGGTGGTGATCGAGGGGCTCTGCATGCGCGCGGCGGTGATGGCGTTGACGGTGGCGGTCGGCTCGCCGCTGGCGCAGTTCGGCTCGCCGTCTGTGAGCAGCAGGATGTACTGCGAGCGCGACGGATCATGGAGCACCGCCTCTTTGGAGATCGAGTTGATCGCCTCCGAGGTCGGCGTCGAGGAGTCCGGCTGCCGCGAGTCGATGAGGGTGGAGATCTTGGTGGCGGTGTCATAGTCGGGCGGCACATCGAGCCGCGCCGCCCCGCAGCCGCTATCGCTGGCGAACAGCGCCATGCCGATCGGCAGCTGGCCGTCGTAGGTCTTGAGCAGCGACTTGATCGCCGCCTTGGCCAGATCCCACTTGCTGCCTCCCGGCGGCGCACTGCCGCCCGAGGGCGAGCTGGTCATCGAGCCCGACTTGTCGAGGATGATGACGAGGTTTGGGCACTTGGCCGCCTGCGCCGGCCGGACCCCGCCGATTAGGAGGGTCGCGAAGATAGCCCCGACGAGACCCAAGAACCAGCTTGGCGGCGATGGGAATGGTGCGCGTTTTGTCGACATGGTCAGAGTCCTCTCTACATGCGGCAGACCCGGCGCAGCATGGCATTTTAGCCATCGCCAGGAAAGCGGCTTTGCGCGGCTGCCGACGGTTTGGCCGGGCGCTGATTCTAAGGCGCGGCCCAGACAGGACGCGGTGGTGCTAGGCTGCCGGCTCGCCCGCGCTTGGGCAAAAGACGTCGAGGAGATCCAGATCATGGCCGCTTCTTTCAGCAAGCTTCCGGCGGGCGGCAGGCTCCCGGGGTCGGCGCAGCACGGCCCGCCGCCGCTGCCAAGCCCGGCGGCGCCGCGCTACCTGGCGCTGTGCGCGCATATGATCGAGCCGCTGGTGGCCGCCGAGCTGCGCGCGCTGCCCGAGGTCACCGATGTGCAGCAAGGGCCGGGGCAGGTGTCGTTCGCGGGGCCGCGGGCGGCGCTTTATCGCGCCAACCTCCACCTGCGCTGCGCCTCGCGCGTGGTGCAGCTGCTCAGCGATACGCAGTGCGCGGGGCCCGACGACCTGTACGCGGCGGCGCGGGCGATCCCGTGGGAGGAGTTCCTGCAGCCGGACGGGACGCTCGCGGTAAGCGCGCGGGGGCTGCTCCCGGGGATCGACAACAGCATGTACGCGGCGCTGCGGGTCAAGGACGCGGTCTGCGATCGCTTCCGCGACCGCTACGGGGTGCGTCCGGGGGTCGATGTGCGGCAGCCCAAGGTGCGCATCAATGTCCAGCTCTACGACGGTGGGGACGCGCGCAGCGCGGGCCGCGAGGGGCGGTATCAGGCCCTGCAGCCGCGCTGCGCGCTCTCGCTGGACAGCTCGGATCCGGCGCTGCACCAGCGCGGCTACCGGCAGGGCGGCGGGGAGGCGCCGCTCAAAGAGACCCTCGCCGCGGCGATCATCGCCCTCACCGGCTACCCCGAGCTCGCCGCCAAAGAGGGTGAGCCGGCGGCCGGTGCGACGGGCGGCGCGGCGGGCGAGCTGCCGCCGCTTGTCGACCTGTGCTGCGGCAGCGGCACCCTGCTGTGCGAGGGCGGGCTGCGAGCGCTCGGCCTCGCCCCCGGGCTGGCGCGGCAGTTTGGCTTTATGACCTGGCGCGACTTCGATGCGGCGCTCTGGCAGCGGCTGCAGCGCGAGGCGCGGCAGCCGCAGCGGGGAGCGGCCGGGCCGTTCCTGTTTGGCGCCGATCGCGATGGGAAGGTGCTGCACACGGCGCAGCGCAGCCTGGAGGCGGCGGGCCTTATGCGCTACTCGCGCCTTGCCTGCGGCGACCTGCGCGAGGCCGAGCCGCCGCCGGGCCCGCCGGGCGTCGTGGTGTGCAACCCGCCCTACGGCGAGCGCCTGGGGCAGGAGAGCGAGCTGGTCGAGCTGTACCGCGGCCTCGGCGATACCCTGAAGCGGCGCTTTGTCGGCTACACGGCCTACGTGTTCACCGCCAACCTCGCGCTGGGCCGTCAGATCGGCCTGCGCCCGAGCGCTCGGCACGTCCTTTATAACGCCAACCTCGAGGGGCGCCTGCTGCAGTTCAAGCTCTACTGACCCCAAAGGGGGCTCTGCCCGCCACTCAGCCTGGCCTGGCCGAGCCGGCGCCACTGCACGCTCCCGCGCGGCCTACAGGGGCTGGGCGGCGACGCCGAGCTGCAGGAGCCAGCTCGTGATGTCGTTCAGCTCGCCGCTCGGCGAGCCCCAGACCTCGGCGGGGGCGAGATCGCGCAGCCCCCAGGGCTGGGCGTGGCCGTGGGTGAGCACGAACGCCTCGTTGTCCATCCGCCCGAGCACCGCGGGGCAGACCACCTCGGGCGGCTCCTCTTCGGAGAACGGGTTGTCGCTGGGCGGCGGCGGGATCCACAGCGGCAGGCGGGCCCGCTCGTGCACCTGCGGCAGCTCGTGCAGCCCGAGCTCGACCAGGCCATGCTCGCACGACAGCACCAGGCGATCGCGCACCACGCGCCGCTCGACGAGCAGGATGTTGCCAAAGGGGGCCGCATAGATCGGTAGCCAGCCCTCCAGGTGGCCGGTGCGGGCGATGTCGGCGAAGGTCAGAAAGTACAGGCGGTGATCGTGCAGCCGGCGCGCCAAAAGGCCGGTGGGGACGGGCACGACCTCGACGACGCCGAAGTCGTGCAGGGCGACGACCTGGGCGCCGCCCTGCAGCCAGGTGCCGGGCTGGTGCGGCATGCAGCCGAAAAAGACGCTCTGGTGGCCGCTTGAGCGCACGAAGCGGGCGATGATGTTGCCGACCTCGACGGCGTTGCCGGTCTGCGAGAGGCGGCGGTCGCCGTTGTGGACGCTGAAATCGTCGCGCAGGGTGTGGATGCTGTCGAAGTGGTAAAGGCGCTGCGGCAGCGCCGGGTCCTCGGGCCAGCGCAGCGCCAGCTTCTGCCCCACGCGCAGCTCGGGCTGCTCGAGCTGGCCGGGCTGCTCGGGCAGCCCGAGGTAGATGCGGCCCTGGGCGCTGAGCGCCAGGAACAGCATGCCGCGCGCGGTCAGTCCGCTCTGCTTCAGCGTGCCGAGGCCGCGGATGAGTGCCAGCGAGTCTGCGTACGATTCAATGCGCATGGGGAACTCTGGCCTTTCGGTCTGTCACAGTCGGCCCAGCCGGCGGTGGCAGCGCGAGACTGGGGCCTAGTCGCGTTCCAGGTAGGTATACCCCGAAAGACCCTGCTCGTAGATGCGCAGCAGGTTGCGCGTCTCCTCCAGCGTCATGCGGCGGTTGCGCAGGGCGATCTCGGCGGCGCGGCGCATGCGGGCGGTCAGGTCCTCGCGGGTGTGGCCGACGTACTTGAGCACGTCGGTCACGGTGTCACCAGCGACGACGTGCTCGATGTGGTAGCCGCCGCCGGGGGCGCTGAGCACGTGCACCGTGTTGGTGTCGCCAAACAGGTTGTGCAGATCGCCGAGGATCTCCTGGTAGGCGCCGACCATGAAGATGCCGATGTAGTAGTCGTCGTCGGTGAGCGGGTGCAGCTCCAGGACGTGCTTGACGTCGCGGGGATCGATGAACTGGTCGATCTTGCCGTCGCTGTCGCAGGTGATGTCGGCGAGCACGCCGGCGCGCGAGGGCTCCTCTCCCAGGCGGTGGATGGGCATGATCGGGAACAGCTGATCCACCGCCCAGCTGTCGGGCAGCGACTGGAACATCGAGAAGTTGCAGAAGTAGGTGTCCGACAGCGCCCGCTCCAGCCCCTCCAGGTCTTCGGGGACCTGCGGCAGCTCGCGGACGATGCGCAGGACCTTCTGGCACAGCGCCCAGAAGATGTCCTCGGCGATGACGCGCTGCTCGAGCGACAGGTGGCCGAGCGCGAACAGGGTCATGCACTCGTCCTTGTACTCGATGGCGTCGTGGTAGGCCTCAAGGAAGTTCTTGCGGGTGATGTCGCGGTAGGACTCCCACAGGTGGCGCACCACCGGGGCGACGCCGTCGGGCAGCACCTCGGGGACCTTGCCGACGTCGAACTCGCTGACGCCCAGCACGTCGACGACCAGCATCGCGTGATCGGCGACCACGGCGCGCCCCGACTCGGAGACGATCGTCGGGTGGGCGATGCCGGCCTCATCGCACAGCTCCATGATGCCGTAGACGATGTCGTTGGCGTACTCCTGCATCGTGTAGTTCATCGAGCTGGAGAAGTTGGTCTGCGAGCCGTCGTAGTCGACGCCCAGTCCGCCGCCGACATCGAGGTAGCGCAGCGGCGCGCCGGCGCGCGACAGCTCGATGAAGAACCGCCCGGCCTCGCGCATCGCGTTCTTGATCGAGCGGATCGATGAGATCTGGCTGCCGAGGTGAAAGTGCAACAGCTCGAAGCTGTCGAGCAGCCCCGCCTCGCGCAGGTAGCGCATCGCCTCGAGCATCTCGCGCGAGGACAGGCCGAACTTGCTGCGATCGCCGCCCGAGGCCTCCCAGCGCCCCGAGCCGCGGGTCGACAGCTTGGCGCGGATGCCGATGCGCGGGCGGAGGTTGTTGCGCTTGGCGATCTCGGCGATCAGCGACAGCTCGCTGTACTTTTCGACGACGAGGATGATGTTGCGGCCAAGCTTGGAGGCGAGCAGCGCGCTCTCGACGTACTCCTCGTCCTTGTAGCCGTTGCAGATGATGAGCGCCTCTTCATCCTCGAGCAGCGCCATCACCGCCAGCAGCTCGGGCTTGCTGCCGGCCTCAAGGCCGTAGTGGTAGGGGCGGCCGTACTGGGCGATCTGCTCGACGACGTAGCGGTCCTGGTTGACCTTGATCGGGTAGACGCCCTTGTAGGCGCCCTTGTAGCCGTACTCGGTGATCGCGGTGCGAAAGGCCTGGTTCAGGTCGACGATGCGGCTCTTTAAGATCTCGGGAAATCGGATGAGCAGCGGCAGGCCGATGCCGCGCTTGCGCACCTCGTCGACGAGCTCTTTGAGGTCGATGCCGGCGGGATGGTCGCCGCCGCCCGGACTGCTGCCGGAGGGCTGCTGACCCGCGGGATGGGCTACGAGGCTGCCGCTCTCGCCGATATCGAAGTAGCGACCGCCCCACTGGCGGACTGCGTAGACTTCACGCGAGTCAGCAACGGACCAGCGACGGGGGATCGTACCGGATGAGTGCATCGTGAGGACCTCCTATAAGGATGACGGCGGCAGCCGGGCGCGCCCGCAGCGGGCCCGCCGAGCCGAAATTTGTGCGCAGGATGAACGGGTGCGCCCAGCGCCGCAACGAAAAAATGGGCCCGGGCGGAACTGCCAGCGGGGATGCAGGTTTGCCGGCGCGCCGCGGCGTGGCCCGGCGCGCAGCCGGGGGCGGGCGCCGCGCCGCCGAAGCTACGGGAGCTGCAGCACCTGCACAACTGGAAGGACTGCTGAGGACTAAGAGCACTGCCGACGATGAAGGGCCGGGCAGTGGCTCTAGGCGCTACCGCTGGTGCTTCATCGCCGCCTGCTGCGCCTCGGCGATCATGACCTCGTGCTGGCTCGGGTCGGCCCAGCGGGCGCGGCCCTCGGGCGGGAGCAGGTCCAGCGGATCGAAGTAGAAGAAGTAGCGGTCGCGCTTGACCGACGGCGCGGTGTAGACCGAGATGCCGGTGATGCGGTCGTAGTGCTCGTACGAGTGGGCGTCGCGCTTGCCGCCGCCGCCGGGGGCGTCGACGACGAAGGTCGGGGTGTTGAAGCCGGCGGTGCTGCCGCGCACCGTCTTCTCCAGCTGGATCGCGGTCTGCAGCGTGGTGCGCAGGTCCTCGACTCCCTTTACCAGGTCGTGCACGTAGACGTAGTAGGGGTGGACGTTGATGTGGCCAAGGCGCTTGATGAGCAGGCCCATCACCTCCGGCCGGTCGTTGACCCGCCGCTGCAGCACCGACTGGTTGCGGACAAAGATGCCGCGCTCCATGAGCAGGTTCATCGCGTCCTGGGTGATGCCGGTGATCTCGCTCGGGTGGTTGAAGTGGGTGTGCAGCACGACTTCTTTGTGCAGCTTGCGCCCGAGCTCGACCACCGCGGTGAGCGCGTCGAGCCACGCCGAGTCGGTGAGGATCTTCTGCGGCATCACCGCCGGCCCCTTGGTGGCAAAGCGCATGCGGCGGATGTTGTCCATCTTGACCAGGGTCTCGCCGATCTCGCGCAGCTGCTGCGGGCGCAGGTTGTAGGCGTCGCCGCCCGAGATGACGATGTCCTCCAGCTCGGGCCGCGAGGCGATGTAGGCGAAGGCCCGCTTCCACCGCTCTTCGCTGACGTGCAGGTCGACCTTGTCGACTAGCTGCGTGTCGATGCCGACGGCGTAGCTGCGGGTGCAGAAGCGGCAGTACACCGGGCAGGTATCAAGCGGCAGAAACAGCGCCTTGTCCGGGTAGCGGTGGGTCAGGCCGGGCACCGGCGCGTCGGCCATCTCGTGCAGCGAGTCGAGGCCAAGCTTTGGGTGATCGGGCAAAAGGCGCGACGACAGCGGGATGAATTGGATGCGCAGCGGATCGCTGTAGGGGTCCTCCCAGTTGATCAGGCTGAGCAGGTAGGGCGAGACCCGCACGCTCATCGGCGCCCGCTGGAAGCCCTCGGCGGCGTCGCGGAGGAACTCGGAGGAGACCAGGCCGCGCACCGCCGCCAGCAGCTTGTCGACGTTGGTGATGGTGTGCTTGGACTGCCACTTGTGATCGAGGAACGTCGCCTCATCGACCTCGGCGTAGGCCGGG
Organism: Polyangia bacterium; assembly: GCA_044222245.1. Taxonomy (GTDB): domain Bacteria; phylum Myxococcota_A; class Polyangia; order Palsa-1104; family JAEUJZ01; genus CALFML01. The sequence goes on from JBGANQ010000075.1 coordinate 27,794, forward strand.
ATGTGGCTCCAGAAGCGGCCGCGCTTGAGCTGCGAGTGGGTCAGCGTCGCCGGATCCACCGCCGGGCGTCCGGCGGCGGGCGCCTCGCGCGGCGGCTCGGCGCCGGAGACCACGGTAAGGCCGACGCGCGGTCGGGCGCTCGGCGCCGCCGGCGCCTCCGCAGGAGGCTGCAGGTCGGGGGTCGGGAGCTCGGCATCGCTCAGACTTGTAGACATCGGTAGGTACCTTTTCAAAAGTTGGCGGCGTCGCCGCGACCCACCCCCTTGGGCCGATCGGTGCGCGCCGGCCGTCGTCAGTGACTTGGCTTAGGTGCTGCGGCCCGGGCGGGCCGAAAGAGCCGTCTGCCTGCAGCCGGGGTGCCGCTGCCCGAGAAACTCTCCCTGGGCGCAGGACACTAGAGGTGCGGCGGGGCAGCGGACGGGCGACCCATCGGGGGTGCGCCGGGGCCCATCGCTGTCTGCTCGCCGCTGGCTCGGGCTGCCGACATCCGGGCTGCTGTGCGGTGCCGGCCCGTCTAGCGGGGGCCCGGCGCGCAGAGCAGCTGCCTAGGACTTTTGCACGTCAGGCTCGTGCCGGATGTTTTGCGAGAACCACACTGTGACCAGTATATTGACACGGATTGGCAGCCGCCAAGCGCGGCCTTGCCGATTTCATCTGCGCGGCGAAGTTTTCCCAAACGCAAGGCTGCGACCAGGGCCCGATCTTAGCCCGATCTTAGCCCGATCTTAGATACACCTGGGCCTGACACAGGCTTGACACGGGTGGAAATGCCGGCTAGCTTTCGACAAAATCGGTAGTTAATATCGAAGAGATCGTAGCCTGCTTTTGTCCCGAATCCACTTAGCTCAGTACGACGGACTCCACGTAGCGACGCGCGCCTTGCAGACAATCGCGTCGCTCCGCGGCTTGCCGCCCGCTGAGCAGTGCGCACGCCGCTTCATCCTTCGCATCGCCGACCCGCAAGGGGTCCGCTGCCGCCCGCCTAAGGAGAGCCGTCTCCTTGGGGCGGCCGCCTCGGACCTCGCAGGGCTCGACCGCTGCGACGGACGATCGCCGGCCTGCGGGCACGCCACGCGACAGTTCCGGGCGCAGTCGCCGCGTGTTGTCGTTGCCAGGGAGCCAGGCTCGCGCCCCCCACCAGGTCGGTCGGTCACAGCGGGCGGGCCCAAGCAGCGCCCACCGGCTGTCTCCGACCCCCATAAAAGAAGCCCGCCGCACCGTGCCAGGTCGCGCTCGGAGGTCCTGCCGCCTTTGTGCCGGACCGAGCGCGCCGCGGATGCCGCGGCCCGCCGAGCCAAGGCGGCAGCGCCTGCGCCACCGGGCGTGACGGGCACCAGAGAGGATTTTTATGAACGAACAAGCCCAGGCCAGCCAGAGCGCCGAAGCGCTCGCCGGCCAAGCGGGAGCCGAGCGCGCTCCCGCCACCCCCCCCAACGAGGTTCCACCCACCGCTGAGAGCGCAGAGCCAGTGGCCCTGACCGTCGCCCCGAGCGTCGCCCTGACCGTCGCCCCGAGCGTCGCTCTGGCGGCGGCCGCGGGCGCCGCGGCTCCGGTGCTCAGCGAGTCCGACTACGGACCGGCGCCGCAGACCTTCGCCGAGATGGGCCTGGCCGAGGACGTGCTGCAGTCGCTGCTGGCGATGGGCTTCTCCGAGCCGCTGCAGGTCCAGCGCCGGGTCTATCGGCCGATCATGGCCGGCCGCGATCTGATTGTTCAGTCGCGCACCGGCTCGGGCAAGACCGCGGCGTTCGGCATTCCCTTTGTCCAGGCGCTCATCGATCCGGCGGCGGACGTCAAAAACGGCCACCCGCAGGCGCTGGTGCTCGGACCCACGCGCGAGCTGGCGCTGCAGGTGGCGACCGAGATCAGCCGCATCGCCGAGCGCCGCGCCGTCCAGGTCGTGCCGGTCTACGGCGGGGCGCCGATGGGGCGGCAGATCGAGCTATTGCGCGCCGGCGGCCACGTCGTCTCCGGCACCCCCGGCCGGGTGCTCGACCACCTGCGCCGCGGCACCCTGCACCTGGATCGCATCAAGGTCCTGGTGCTCGATGAAGCCGACGAGATGCTGTCGATGGGCTTCCTCGAGGACATCCTGGAGATCATCAAGCGCTGCCCGGCCGATCGCCAGACGCTGCTGTTCTCGGCGACGATGCCCGACGAGGTCGTGCGCCTCGCCGGCCGCCACCAGAAGTCGGCGCTGATGATCCAGATGTCGGCCGACTACGTCGGCGTCGCCGAGGTCGTCCATGCCTATTACATGGTGACCGGCATGGGCCGCATGCGCGACCTGCTGCGCGTCCTTGAGGTCGAGCGCCCCGACAGCGCGGTCATCTTCTGCAACACCCGCGAGGAGACCTCGCAGGTCGCCGAGTTCATGCGCAGCCAGGGGCTCGACGCCGAGGCCATCTCCTCGGATCTGTCGCAGGCCGACCGCGAGCGGGTCATGGGCCGGATGAAGGCCAAGGACCTCAAGTATCTGGTCGCCACCGACGTCGCCGCTCGCGGCATCGACATCAGCGACCTGTCCCACGTCATAAACTACACCTTCCCCGAGTCGGCCGAGGTCTACGTCCACCGCACCGGCCGCACCGGCCGCGCCGGCAAGAGCGGCGTGGCGATCTCGCTCATCAGCCCGCGCGAGCTTGGCAACTTCTACTACCTCAAGCTGACCTACAAGATCCGCCCCGAGGAGCGCGCCCTCCCGTCGGAGGCCGAGATGCAGACGCTGCACGAGGGACAGTACCTCGACCGCCTGCAGAGCGAGGCCGGCCAGCGCGAGCCGGGCGCCGTGTTCCGCGCCCTTTTGCGGCGCATCCTCGCCAGCGAGGATGGGGAGCGGCTGATCGCCTACCTGCTGGAGCACCACCTGACCGGCCGGGCCCCGGCGCGCGCCGAGTCGGCCGGGCCTGCCGAGCCGCGCCGCGAGCGCCCGCGCAGCGAGAGCCCCCGCCCGCGCGAAGAGGGCCGCGAGAGCCGCAGCCGCGGACCCGCCGAGCGGGACCCCCGCGGGCGCGGGGAGCGGCCGCGCGGTCGTGAGGACGAGCGGCCGGCGCGGGGAGAGCCGCGGGGGCGCGGAGAGCGCTCCCGCGAGCACGGTGAGGAGCGACTGAGCCGTCGCCGCCGCGAAGAGGAAGCGAAGGCCGCCGCCGGCCCGGTTGCCGGGGACAGCGCCGAGGCCGCGGTCCCCGCGCCTGCGCCGCCGGCGCCGCTCGCCGCCGCGGCGGAGGCGCCGGCGACCCAGGCGCCGCCGGTCGAAGTGAACCGTGAGCCCGCTGCACGAGACTGCAGCGCGCCCCGAGACGGCAACGCCCCGAGACTGCAGCGCGCCCGGGGGACGAAGGCTCGGCGGCCGCCAGCGGCGACCCCGAGGCGCGGCGCCGCCGACGTCGCGGCGGCAGCGCGGCGCGCCGGCGCCGCCGGGCCCAACCAGCAGGCGCGCCGCAACCGTCGACATCGCCCGCCGAAGACGGTCGCGAGTTCTGGGAGGCCTGGGTCGACTCGCGCACCGCCGCGACCAGCCCCCCAGCCCTGCTGCGACGACCGCCGAGGCGCACCGCGGCCGCAGGCGGCTGCGAGGACGAAGGCGACGAGCGGCGGCCGGCGGCGCCGCGCGTCACCGCGGCCGCGCACCGAGCAGAGCCGACCGCCCGCCGCCGGCGAGTCCGGCTGTGGAGCAGGACGGCGCGACAGCGTCGATGAAGCGGCGATCGGCCAGTTCCTGCAGGCGCGCGGTCTGAAGGCCCTGCCCATGGAGCTGCACACCTCGCACACCTATTTGTACGCGCCCGACTCCGAGGTCGACGGCGTCGTCACCGCCCTGGGCGGCCAGATGCTGGCGCAGCGCGCCGTGGTCTGCGAGCGCGCCCGCCGTTAGTGGGCCGCCGGTCAGCTGTGGGCTAACCGGTAACCGGCCGCCGCGACCGCCGGCCCCCGTCTTGCGGGGGCCGCGCGGCAGCTGCCACCTCATCTCCGAGCTCCTCGTTACAGCCAACCGCAAGCTCGGGCGCACCGCTGCGCCAGGCCAGGGCCTGACCGTGAGCGGTGCGGAGGATGACTGGGCTCGGCGGTGCTCCGCGCCGTACTGCCAGGCTCTGCCCCTTCTCAGTTTGGCTCTGGGCACCAATTCGTGAGGACCTGTACTGAGTGCCGGTGTCTTTGGGCCTCTGGTCCGCAAGTGAAGCCCACAGCGGCGCCGGGCCTCGCCGCGCCCGCTGCAGTGGGCGGCGGGCGGCATTCCGGTAGGCGAGGGTTTCTGCCATAATCCAGGGTGTGTCGTCGTGGGCGCGCTGGCGCGGTTTTTTGATCTTGTCGGCAGGGCTGGGCCTTCAGCTAAGCTGTCGGCAGCCCGCGCCTGCCGCCGGTCCCACCGTCGAGACGGTCGCCAATCGCGCCGCGCCGTCCGAGCGCGCCGATCGCCCGCAGCGCCCTGACCGCGGGGTTCGTGCCGACAGCCGGCCGCAGCCGCGGCCGCTCCGCCGCTGCTTTCCCGAAGACAGCGCGCAGTCGCCCCAGCGCTCGCTCAGCGTGCTGCTGGCGCAGTCCGCCGATCGCTTCGAGCAGGGCTTGCTGCTCGCCAACCAGGCAGCGGCCGCGGCGCCCGCGACCGGCGCCGCCGGCCCAGCTGACCCTGCGCCGGGGTCTGGTGTAGCCGGCTCGGCAGGCTCCGCGCCGAGGCCTGGCGCAGCTGGCTCGGCAGGCTCCGCGCCAGGGTCTGGCGTAGCCGGCCTGGCAGGCTCCGCGCCGGGGACTGGCGCCGCCGGCCTGGCAGGCTCCGCGCCGGGGACGGCTGCGGCCGGACCGATCGCGCCGAGCCGAGCCCCGCTGGCGGCTGCCGGCCCCGCTGCGCTTGATGGAGCCGCCGCGGCGGCAGGCGAGCCGGCGCCGAGCACGGTGCAGTTCGAGGCGGCGCTGGCCTGCGCCGAAGAGGCGCTGCGGATCGACGGCCGCTCGGTCGAGGCGCTGCACAATCGCGCCCTGGCGCTGCAGGAGCTTGGCCAGCTGGACCTGGCGCGCGACTCGTTCACCCGCGCCCTGGCGATCGAGCCCGACGACCCGGAGACCCTGGCCGGGGCCGCCGACCTGTACATAAACCGCCTCACCCCAAGCTCCGAGCTCAGCGAGATCGGCGTCGAGTACGCGCGCCGCGGCAGCCAGCGCCTGCGCCGCGCGGCCGGAGGGGGCGAGACCAAAGAGCCGCATCTCGCCGCGGCCAAGGCCCGCGCCCGCGATCCGGGCGAGCGGGCGCTGCTCGGCCGGCTCTTGCTGCTGGAGGCCCAGGGGCTCAACGACCTGGGGCGCCCGCAGGAGGCGCTGCAGCGGCTGGACGCCGCGATCGCCGTCAGCGATAGCGTGCAGGCGCGCTACGAGCGGGCCATGGCGCTGCTCGACCTGTGCCGCTTTGGCCAAGCGCGGCGCGCCTTCAGCGAGGTCGTGCAGCGCGAGCCGAGCGACGCCTGGGCCCACTACAACCTCGGCCTGACCCTGGAGATGCTGGGCCAGCAGGCGGCGGCCGACAAGGAGCTGGCCCAGGCGCAGAAGCTGGCCCCGCGCGACTTTCCCGAGCCGCTGCCGATAACTGCGGAGCAGTTTCGCGCCCTGGTGGACAACGAGGTGCAGTCCCTCACCCCCGAGCAGCGTGCCGATCTGCAGCAGGTGAGCTTGGAGACCGCCGATCTGCCGGCGCTCGGCGATCTGACGGCCGAGGATCCGCCGCTGTCGCCGACGATCCTCGGCCTGTTCCGCGGCCTCCCCCTGCCCGCCGAGTCGCTGCCGGCGGGCCGGCGCCTGCCGGGCAAGCGCGACGGCCAGTCCACCGCCGCCAGCGCCCAGGCCGAGGCCGACTGTGAGCCGCGCGCGATCGTGCTTTACCGCAAAAACCTTCTACGCGCGGTGCGGCAAAAGAGCGAGCTTATCGAGCAGATCCGCACTACGCTGCTTCACGAGCTTGGTCACCTGCGCGGCGAAGACGACGCCGAGCTGCGGGCCCGCGGCCTCGAATAGTTCGCCCGGCTCGCCCAGCTCGCCCCGGTACCGTGCGGCCAGGCTGGCAGCCACAGCATGCGGCCAGCGCATGCAGTCAGCGCGGGGTGCCAAGCGGTCAAGCTGAGACGCCAGCGCGAGCTCACAAGGCGCAGTAGCGCTGGCTCTGCGGCGGTAGATTGACCTGAGGCCGGTTGGCCGGGTAAGCTGAGTCGGCTGTGAAGACTTGTCCCCAGTGCCAGATCAAGTACCCAGACGTGCTTGAATTTTGCCCGCGGGATGGCACCCCGCTCCCGGGGTCGCCTGGCAAGGACCCGACGTACGACCCGATCCTCGACACGACGATCGACGGTCGCTACGCGATCGAGTCCCGGCTTGGCGAGGGCGGCATGGGCGTGGTCTACAAGGCCCGCCACGTCCTTATCGACAAGCCGGTGGCGATCAAGATCTTGCGCAAGGAGGCGGCGCAGGACACCGCGTCCGTGCAGCGCTTCATCCAGGAGGCCAAGTCGGCCTCCAAGATCAACCACAGCAACATCGTCGACATCACCGACTTCGGCGTGCTCGCCGATGGTCACGCCTACTTCGTCATGGAGTTCCTCCAGGGGTCGACGCTCGCCCAGGCGATCCAGGAGGGGCCGCTCGACGCGGCGCGGGTGTGCTCGATCGGGGCGCAGATGGCGCGCGGCCTGTACGCTGCCCACACCAAGGGCATCGTCCACCGCGATCTGAAGCCGGAGAACATCTTTCTCCTAGAGCGTGAGGGGCAGAAAGACTTCGTCAAGATCGTCGACTTCGGCATCGCCAAGGTCGGCGGCGGGCAGAAGCTGACCCAGGTGGGCATGGTGCTCGGCACCCCCGAGTACATGTCGCCCGAGCAGGCCACCGGCCAGGAGACCGATCACCGCGTCGACCAGTACGCCGTCGGCTGCATCATGTACGAGATGCTCACCGGCGTCGTCCCCTTCCTGGGCGATCGGCCGGCGCAGACCCTGACCAAGCACGTGTTCGAGCCGGTCATCCCGCCGCGCAAGCGCAAGCCCGAGCTCGACACACCGGCGACGCTGGAGGCGGTGGTCCTGCGCACTCTGGCCAAGAAGCCCGAGCAGCGCTTCCCGTCCATGCGCGACCTCGAGCTGGCGCTCACCCAGGTCGACAGCGAGCTGAAGTCGGGGCGGGTGGTGATCGAGGAGACCAAGATCACCGCGGCCAACTCCGGGCAGATGCAGCAGCTGGCGGCCTCGGCGGCGCCGCCGAGCCCGCCGGCACCGCCGCCGTCGCCGTATCTGCAGCCGGGACAGCCGGGACAGCCCGGGCAGCCGGGAACGCCGGCCTCGGGGATGCCGGTGCCCTCGAGCGGCTATCCGGTGGCGCCGGGCGCGGGGATGGCCGCCGGCTACCCGGCAGGGGGTCCAGCGCCGATCGCTCCGGGCTTTGCCTCGGGGCCGCAGCTGGCTCCGGGGCCGGGCCAGGTCCGCCCGACTCGGGAGAGCGCCCAGGTCAAGAAGAACCAGCCGGTGCGCGCGGTGCTGGCGGCGATAGCCGGGGCGCTGATCGTGGTGATCGCCTTGCTCGTGTACTTCTTGCTGAGCCAGGACCAGGGCCGCCGCCCGCTGCCGCCGCCGCCGGTCGACCCCACGCCCCGGGTCGATCTGCTGTCGCCGCATGTCGAGACGCCGCCGCACGTCGAGACGTCCGAGCCGCCGGCCCCGGTGCCGGTGACGCTGACCATCGCCACCCGGCCGCCCGGCGCCGACGTGGTGATCGATGGCGAGGCCAAGGGCCCGACGCCGCTGCGCGTGCAGCACAAGAGCGGCGTGCTCTTGCACATGGAGCTGCGGAAAAAAGGCTACGAGCCCTACAGCGAAGATCTGCAGCCGGAAAAGGACCTGAACGTCGATATCAAGCTCGACAAGGAACAGCGCGGCCGCAAGCCTGGGGGCGCAAAGACGAACAAGCCTGGCCGTCCGTCGGGTCAGCCGGGCAAAAATCCCGGCAATGGCAAGCTGCCAAGCGAGCTGCGCGATCCGTTCAAGAAGAAGCCCTAAGACGGCTCGGCATGGCAGCGCCGGGCTCCCCGCCCCCGGCCGACCGGCCTGACCACAAGAGTCGATCCATCCGGTCGCGGCGCGCGCGGTCCCTCAGCGTCTGAAAAGGGCCGGCCAAACGATCCCGTGGTCACAGGGTTTTCCCTATGATAATCTTTTGCCATAGTGCCGACACCGAACAAACCGGACGACGCCTCCCCGAGGGGCGCTGGGTGCGTGGCCCCGGTCCGGAAGACTCTGGGGCGCGCGATGCCCGCCTGGCCAACCTCAAGGAGGCGCCCGACCCGTACATCGGCACCATCCTTGGCGAGCGCTACAAGGTCCTCAGCAAGCTCGGGGCGGGCGGCATGGGGGCGGTGTACCTGGCCGAGCACGTGGTCATCGAGCGCAAGGTGGCGATCAAGATCCTGTCGCAGGACTTCGCCCACAAGGCGGACCTGGTGCAGCGCTTCATCCAGGAGGCGCGCGCCGCCGCCCGCATCGGTCACGAGAACATCGTCGAGGTCTACGACTTCGGCGAGACCGCCTCGGGCTCGGTGTTCTTCGCCATGGAGTTCCTCGACGGCTTTGACCTGGCGCAGCTCATCCAGAAAAACGGCCAGCTCCCGAGCGCCCGCGTGCGCCCGATCGCCCTGCAGATCTGCCGCGCCCTGGCCGCCGCCCACAGCAAGAAGATCGTCCACCGCGATCTCAAGCCCGAGAACATCTACCTCATCGAGCGCGAGGGCCGCACCGACTTCGTCAAGATCCTCGACTTCGGCATCGCCAAGATCAGCACCGTCGAAGAAGGCGGCGGGCGCCTCACCCGCACCGGCATGATCTTCGGCACCCCCGAGTACATGTCGCCCGAGCAGGCGCGCGGCGAGACCCCCGACCACCGCGTCGACATCTACGCCCTTGGCTGCATCCTGTACGAGATGCTCACCGGCAAGGTGCCCTTCCAGTCCGAGACGTTCATGGGCACCCTGACCAAGCACATGTTCGAGCCGCCCGAGCTGCCGAGCCGGCGCTGTCGCGGCTACCTCGCCCCGGATCTGGAGGCGGTGTGCCTGCGGGCGATGGAGAAGGACCGCGATCGCCGCTTCCAGAGCATGGTCGAGGTCGCGCAGGCCCTGGAGAGCGGCGACACCGTGCTGCCGCCGGCGCAGCTGGCGCCGATGAGCGACAACCAGTCGATGCCCGGCTCGCCGATGCAGCCCGGGGGCCTTTTGCCCAACATGAGCCTGGCGCCGGGCATGCCCAACTACCAGCAGCAGCAGCAGCAGCAGCTTCAGGCGCAGATCCAGCAGCAGATCCAGCAGCAGATGCAGATGATGATGCAGCCGGGCATGTATGGGGTGCCGCAGGGCCCCATGCAGACCAGCAACTCGGGGGTGGTGCAGGCCCCGCTGTCGGTCAGTAACTCGGGCCTGGTGCAGTCGCCGATGCAGGGCGGCACGATGTCCGGGCTGCGCTCGGGGGCGATGATGACCAGCGGCCTCGGGCTGCCCGGCACGTTCAGTAGCACCGCGCCGCCCGCCTACGAGGTCGCTCGCCCATCGACCAGCAGCATGGGGCGGCGGCTCATGTTCATCTTTGCCGGGGCGACCATCGGCGTGGTGATCCTGGTGCTCCTGCTGTGGCCGAGCACGCAGGACCCCAAGCGCAACCCAGCGCGCACCGCCACCCCCGGTCCCACCGAGCCCAAGCCGCCCAAGCCGGTGGCCCCGAGCGCCGCCAAGGCGGGGCCGGCGCGGCTTATGATCCACGGCATCCCCGAGTCGCGGGTGATGCTCGATTTCAAGGACATCGGGACCATCCCGGCGAGCGGCGAGCTCGCCTACGATGCCGACTCCCCGGGCACCAGCGAGTGGTCGGTACACCTCAAGGTGGTCAAGGAGGAGTACGCCGACTTCGCCACCCGGCTGCTGCTCAAGACCGGCGACACCTACCCGGTGCAGGCCGAGCAGCCGAGCCAGCCGTCGACGCCCGACCAGCCCAAGGTCCCCGGCCCCAAGGGTCCGCCGCCGGCCAAGAAGCACGCCGGGCCGCCGCCCAAGCCCGCCGCCGCGCCGGCCAAGCCGGCCCCGCCGCCGCCCGCTCCCGCCGCCGCGCCGGCCAAGCCCAAGCCCGCCGCTACCGGCCTCAAGTCGCCCTTCTAGCTCAGCTCCCTACTGCAGCTGCGTTCGCCCAAGAAACAGGGCTCGCGCTGCAGATCAGCCTCTTGTGCGCGCACCTCCACCGCAGCGAGGCAACGCCTAGAAAAGTCCCCCCAAGAAGCCGCCCCCGAGCTGCAGGGCGTCCTTCTCGGCGCGCCCCCACCCGCCGCAGCGAGGCGACGCGCCCCCACCGCAGCGAAGCGGCGCGCCCCCACCGCAGCGAAGCGGCGCGCCCCGACGCCGGCGCCTAGACCATCGGCAGGTTGAGCTTGGGCAGCAGCCGCTCCAGCCACAGGGTGGTGATCTTCTCCTGGGTGCTGTTCTGGCGCAGGCGCGCCGCCAGGTTGTCGAAGTTCACCTGGTCGAGCGCCTGATCCTGGTTGAAGCAGGAAAAGACCACGGTCTCGATGCCGGTCACCGGGTCTTTGTGCTTCTGCAGGCACTGCGCGCAGACCTCTTTCATCATGCACTGCATCGGCGAGTTGATGCTGGCGATGGCCACATGCTGGGAGTTGAGGTAGGGCCGCAGCACACTGTGGCGCGCCTTGCCCACCGCGTTCATCATGCGGTCTGAGCCGATGGCGATGATGCGCGCGACCTTGTCCATCGGCACCCGCTGCTCGCCGAGTCGGCCCTCGGCATAGGCGAGCATCGCCTGCACGATGTTGCCGACAAACAGGCTGTCCTGGGGCCGGCGCGGGCGCAGCGGCGAGTCGGGGGGCGGCGGCGAGTCGCACGACCAGATCACCTGATCGGTGGCGGCCTCGATCTCGTCCTGCTTGAACACGTCCTCGGGCTTCTTGTAGCCGGCGAAGTAAAGGACCTTGCAGTTGCGCTCTTTGAGGGCGCGGGCGATCGAGAACAGCACCGCGTTGCCAAGGCCGCCGCCGACCAGGCAGACGTGCTCGTCGTGCGGGATCTCGGTCGGGGTGCCGGTCGGTCCCATCACCACCACCGGCTCGCCCGGCCGCAGCGCCGCGCACAGCCGCGACGAGCCGCCCATCTCCAGCACGATCAGCGACAGGAGGCCGGCGCTCGGATCGGTCCAGGCGCCGGTGAGCGCCAGGCCCTCCATGGCCATGCTGGTGCCCTCGACCACCGGGCTCAGGTTCTCCAGGTTCTGCAGGCGGTAGAACTGGCCGGGCTGGAACTTGCGCGCCGCCAGCGGGGCGCGTACCGTCACATCGACGATGGTCGGGGTCAGCCGCTCGACGCGCACCACGGTGGCCAGCAGATCCTCGTCAAGCTGGCGCCGCAGCGCCGCAAACGCCTTGTTCCGCTCGAGCTGCGCCGGGCTTGGCTGGTCATGGGTGCGCACCTCGTGCTCGGCGGCGGCGATGTCCTGCGGGTAGAGCGCGGCGACGTGCGGGTAGCCGTCCTTGGCCGAGGCCATGGCCTTGACCACCGAGCCGGCGTACTTGGGGTTGTTGTCGCCGTAGTAGCTGACTACGTGTCCGTCGCGCAGGTACGAGGTGAAAAAGCCCCCCGCGGCCGGCTGCACGCGCAGGGTGTCGCCGTCGCGCACCACCTCGTGCGGGGCGAAGAAGCCGCCGCGGCCCAGGGCAAAGGTGCCCGGGTGCTCTTTTTCGTAGATCGTGTTGGGGCTGGTGCCGGCGGCGACGCACACCGTGCGCGCCGGCAGCTCGATCATCTCGCCGGTGGCCGTCCACTTGCCGGCCTCGACCTTCTGGCGCTCGAAGGTCATCGCCCGCAGCGCTCCGTACTGGTCGGTGAGCGCCGCCTTGGGCGCCATGTGCTCGATGTAGTGCACGCCCTCTTCGAGGCTCTTTTCGACCTCCTCGTGGTTGAGGCGGTACGCCGGCGAGTCGATGAGGCTCTTGCGGTAGACCAGCGACACCCCGCCCCAGGCCTGAAGCAGCGGCGTAAAGGCCGGCTCGCGGCCCTCCTGCCGGGCCTTCTGGCGCTCGGCGCGCACCGCGCGGCCGTGCTCCAGCTGCTCTTGCAGGATCTCGCGCTCCTCGGTGTCGAACGCCGACAGCAGCTTCTGCTCGCGCGCGGCGCGCAGCGACTGCGAGTCGAGGACGTTGAGCTCGGTCGCCGGCTTGTCGAGCAGCGCCTCCCAGCGCGCCAGCGTCTTTTCGACCTGGACGATGTAGTAGGCCAAAAGCTCGGTCGCGGTGTCGATGGCGGTCAGGCCCCCACCGATGACGATCGCCGGCAGGCGGATCTGCAGGTTGGCCAGCGAGTCGCGCTTGCCGGCGCCGGTCAGCTGCAGCGCCATGAGGAAGTCCGACGCCTTGCGGATGCCGCGGCACAGGTTGTTCTCGATGTCGATGAGCGTCGGCTTGCCCGCCCCGGCGGCGATCGCCACGTGATCGACGCCCAGGGCCCAGGCGTCCTCCAGGGTCAGGGTGCCGCCCAGGCGCACGCCGCCGTACAGGCGCAGGTGCGGCTGGCGGGCCAGGGTCAGGTACAAAAGGGTGAGGAAGTTCTTGTCCCAGCGCACGGTGATGCCGTACTCGGACACGCCGCCAAAGCCGGCCAGCACCCGCTCGTCGAGCTCGCGCTCCAGGCTCGACCACTCGCGCACCGCCTGCGGGGTCCGGCCGTTTAGCAGATCGCCCTGCAGCTCGGGCGGCAGCGGCTCCAGCTTCAGGCCGTCGATGGCGATGACGCCGAAGCCCTCGCGCAAGAGGTGATGGGCCAGGGTGTAGCCGGCCGGCCCCAGGCCCACCACCAGGACGTTGCGCCCCGAGTACGGCAGCGGGTAGGGCCGCCGCACGTTGAGCGGGTTCCAGCGGGTGAGAAGGCCGTAGATCTCAAGCCCGTAGGGCAGGTTGAGCACGTCGGTGAGCACCGAGGTCTCGATCTGCGGGATGTTGACCGGCTCCTGCTTTTGGAAGATGCACCCCTTCATGCAGTCGTTGCAGATGCGGTGCCCGGTGCCGGGGCACATGGGGTTATCCAGGCACACCAGCGCCAGCCCGCCCAGCGAGTCGCCCTGCCGCCGCAGCACGTGCATCTCCGAGATCTTCTCGTGCAGCGGGCAGCCGGCCAGCGGAATGCCGAGCGGGTTCTGCTTGAGCCCCCCCACCTTGTCGCGCATGCCCTTGCTGCACGAGTCCTTGTCGCGGTCGTGGCAGTACATGCAGTAGTCGACCTGATCGAGGATCTCGCGCGCGCTCATCCGGCGATCGGTGAGCTTGAAGCCGTCGCGGTTTCTCAGCTTGTGGGCGTGGCCGACGAACAGCTCGGGCAGCTTGGGGTCGGGGCGGCGCAGCGGCACCAGGTGCTGGTGGTCCAGCGGATGCGGGAAGTGGATCGACAGCCAGTGGAGCTTGTGCAGCTCTTCCTTGCGTGCCACCAGCCAGTCGCCCAGGGTGTCGCAGTCCTTCTGCGCCAGCAGGTACTGCGAGTTGTCGGTCAGCGAGACCTCTTTTTTCGCCGCGGTCTCGACATCGAGCAGCGCGCAGGCGACCTCGGCGACGGCGAGCTCGTCATCGCGGCGGGCCGGCTCCAGGCCCAGCCGGTCGAGCAGCGCTTCGCCGCTTTCGCGCGCCGCGGCCAGCTCCTCGGGCTGCAGCCGGCGCTTCCACGAGCGTCGCTTGACGAACTCGTCCTTGAAACGGAACAGCACCAGCTCGCGGGCGGTGGTCTGGGCGATGCGCTCGGTGTGCGGGCGGATCTGCGGGAACAGCTGCACGAGGAAGCGCGAGACCGAGGGTGCGACGTCGGTGAGCAGGGTCGACAGGGCCTCGGGGCCGAGCTCCTGGCCGCCCTGGTAGGCAAGGTAGCGCTGCGCCAGCGCGGCGTCGCCGCTCTCCAGCTGGGCGAGCCAGGCGTCGTACAGCCGGCGCAGGCCGTAGGGGGAGAACAGGTCGGCGAACGAGAAGCCGGCGATGCCCAGCTCGGGCGGCGGCGCGGCTGGCCCGCGGCTCATGCGAGAAAACGAGGTGGTGCTTTGCTCTAACATTTCAGCGTCGGATTTCCTGTGTATGGACTGGTTGATTCCCTACAAACTAAGTCGCCCGCCCAGGATGAAAAGCCAGGGGGCCGGGCGGCCGGCGCCGGCGCGGTGGCTGCCCACCCGCCGGGAGCTGGCTCTTCACCCGGGGCTCATCCTAGCCGCCCTTGCGGAGGAAGCTTATGCGCTTGATGACAAGCGGCGCCTTGGGCATATCGCGAGAGCCGGTCTCGACGTGAGAGAGCTGGGCGATAAGCTCGGTCCCATCGCACTGGCCGAAGATCGTGTTGCTGCCGGTAAGCCATGAGGCCTCGCGCTCGGTGATGAAGAACTGCGAGCCGCCGGTGCCCGGGCCGCGGTTGGACATCGCCAGGCGCCCCGCGCGATCGAAGCGCAGCTCGGGGCGAAGCTCGTCTGCGATAGTATAGCCGGGATCGCCAAGTCCTGCGACGCCGCGGCAGCTCGGATCGCCGGTGCAGCTCGGGTCGCCGCCCTGGATGAGCAGCTCGGGGATGACCCGGTGCAGCAGGTTGCCGTCATACAGGGGGCGCTTTACCCACTGTCCCTGCTTGGGGTCCTTCCACAGGCGCAAGCCGCGGGCGAGGCCAAGGAAGTTGGCCACGGTGAGCGGGGCCTTGTCGGCGTACAGCTCGCAGTGCAGCGCCTGGACCGGCTTGCCGGGGGCGGCGATCTCGATCGTAGCGACGATGGCGCCGGTCCCCTTGAGCCCCGCGGTCGCTTGCGCGAGGGTAAGGTGGGCGGCGGCGGGATCTGCAGGCACTGCGCTCGGCGCGCTCGCCGTCGCCGCGCCGGCCGGAGTTGGCGGCTTGGCCCCCGGGGGGCTCGCCGGCGTGCCAGGTGCATTCGCTGCGGCGGCAGGCTTGGCGGCCGACGCGGCGGCCGGAGTAGCGGTCGTCGCAGCGGGCTTGGCGGCCGGAGCGGCGGTCGCGGCAGCCGGCTTGGCAGCTGGAGCGGTCGCGGCGGCGGGCTTGGCGGCCGGAGTGGCGGTCGCGGCAGCCGGCTTGGCAGCTGGAGCGGTCGCGGCGGCGGGCTTGGCGGCCGGAGTGGCGGTCGCGGCGGCGGGCTTGGTGGCCGGGGTGGCGGTCGCTGCAGCCGGCTTGGCAGCTGGAGCGGCGGTCGCGGCGGCGGGCTTGGTGGCCGGAGCCGCCGGCTTGGCCGGAGCTGCCGGAGCCGTGCCGGCCGGTGCCGCAGGGTCGGCAGCGGCGGCGAGAGCGGGGGCGGCCAGCAGCGCTGCCAAAAGGACCGGACCAAAGGGCCCAGATCCCAGCGTGCCGCTGAAGGCTCCCGCGGCGCGCCAGCATCGCGCCGGGCGCACGCGGGGCGGGGCGGCTGCCGCCGGGCTGCTGGCAGGCTGCAGGGAGGCGGGAGGAGCCCCCAGGTGGGTGGTCGCAGTGCTCATC
>JBGANQ010000076.1:0-42808 GCA_044222245.1 Polyangia bacterium
GCCGGGGGTCCGTGCTGCACGATCGGCCGCAGCAGTGCCGTAAGGCCCACCAGCACAAGCGCTGCTTCGACGCTGCTCGGCAGCGCCGCCCCGGCCGGGCTGCCGACGAGCCACGCCCGCGCGCTGGCGTACACGACCAGCGCCCGCTCGGCCAGGCCTGCCGCCACCGCGAGCCCCGGGCTCCACGGCAGTGAGAGGAACTCCCCCGACAGGTGATACTCGAGGAAGTAGGCCAGGACCCCGCCAGCCGTGCGGGCTCCGCCGGGACCGACGGCCAGCCACAGGAAGAACGGCCCGGCGAGCGCCGCCGCCCCGAAAAGGACCCAGGCCGCCTCCCGCCGCGCCGCGGCGCGCTGCGGCGCCGGCGACGTCAAGAGCCCATCGCCCAGCACCACCAGCGCGAGCGCTCCGCTTAGCAGGTGCACCGCGACGCTCAGCGCGAGCAGCGCGGCCAGGGTGGCGCGGCGCCAGCCCACCGCGCTCGCCCGCCAGCCGGGCAGGCGCAGGTCCCACAGCCCGCGGTGGTCGAGATACAGAAACAGGAACCCGGCGCCAAAGAGCAGCGCCACCTCTTTCTCTTCACCGCAGGTCGCCAGCTGCCAGCGCGCGACCGCCAGCGTCAACAGCCCCGCGCCGAGCAGGCCGGCGCGCCAGGTCCCGGCGAGCGCGGTGGCGGCCAGCACGCCCAGGGCGACGACGCCGCCGGCGCACAGCGCCTCGCGCGCCGCGGCCGCCTGCAGCGGGTCGGCACCGAGCCAGACCAGCGGCGCGGTGAGCGGGATGACCAGCGGGTGGGCGAAGAACAGCACCTCGCGCGTCGTCACCCAGTCCGGGTGGGCCAGGACCGTCGCCGTCATCAGACCGTCCCAGCCGCGGTCGCCGACATAGGGATGCACGAGGTAATAGAGGCTCGCGGCAGCTCCAAGCAGCAGCGCCGGCGCCAGCCCCCAGCAGCGCCGGGCGGCGGTGAGCAGGCCGACCCCCAGCAAAAGCGCCGCGGCGTCAAGCCACGGCGCGCGCCACAAGAGCAGCGCGCCGGCCGTCGCGTAGCCCAGCACGAAGCCGTTGTTTTCGGTGAGCAGCAGCCGCGAGACCTCGGGCCAGCTGGCGGCGCGGCTGGCGATGAACACGCCGGCATAGGCCCCGGCCGCGGCTCCCGCCCCAAGGCACACGCCCGCGGCAGCCGGCGAGAAAGGTGCCGCCGCCCCGAGCAGCCGGGCCGCCACGCCCAGCAGCAGCGCCATCGGCAGCAGCCGGCCCGCCCCATCGCTGTCCACCGCCCCGCCGGCGCTGCTGCGGCGCGGCTCCCCCGTGCTCCCGCGATTCAGCCAGCGCGCGCCGCAGACGCCGCCGAGCAGCCAGGCGGCGGTGAGCGCGAAGAACGACTGCACGGTCGCTCCCGCGGTGCGCAGCAGCGTCACGGCCAGCGCGACCTGCCACTGCGCCAGCCACAGGCCGGTCGCGGCAGCCTCGACGCGCAGGCCGAGCCGCGGGCGGAGCGGCGCGGTCACTCGGCTCCTACCCGGGGCAGGACCTGCCGCGCCAGGGCCAGCACCCCGGCCAGGTTGCTCTCGCTGAGCGGCTGGGCAGCGCGGGCGCTGAGCCGGCTCGCCTCATCCCCATACACCTGCCCGCCGAGCGGGTCCGCGGCGCCGAGCGCGGCGGCAGTCGCAGAGACGGAGAAGGGCAGGGGGCCGCGGGCGCTGGCGTACAGCACGGCCAGCCCCATGGACTCGGACTCGACTACCTGCAGCTCATCGAAGGCGCGCGCGGCCGCGGCGGCGATGCTGCCGCCCACCGGACCTTCCAGCTCATCACACAGGCTCAGCGCGGCGACGCCGCCTTCGGCCAGATGGGCGGCGACCAGCTTGTAGAAGGCGGCGGTGTGCAGCAGCGCGGTCTGCACATGATAGGGGGCCGGGACGTCCAGGACGATCAGCTGATACAGGTCGTCGTGGCGGGCCAGGAAGTGCCGGGCGTCGTCGATGACGAGCGGCACCTGGCCGTCCTTTAGCTGGTGCGCGGCGCGGAAGCTGCGGAAGCCGAGCCGCGCCACCGCCTCGTCCAGCTCGACCACGGTCACCTGATAGCCGAGCCGGTGGAGGTGACCGGCGGTGGAGAAGCTGCCGCTGCCGATCACCAGCGCCGGGCCGCGGCGCGGCAACAGGCCCCCGGGGAGCTCGGCGAGCAGGCGCGAGAACAGGGTCAGGTCGCCACTTTGAAAGTGGGCCACGCCGTCCAGATAGAGGGAGCGCGGCGGCGGCAGCGTGGCGTCGGGCGCGGGGTCCTGCACCACATCGACCCGCTGGTACGCCGAGTAGGCGACCTCGACCAGCTGCGGCGCCTTATGACCGCGGCAGCGCGCGTAGAACAGGCTCGCCGCGCGAGCGTCGAGCCGCGGGTAGCTGGCGCCTGCCAGGAGCGCCAGGGCTGCCACGAGCAGCGTGAGCGCGCGGCGTCGGCTCAGCAGGTAAGTGGCCAGCACCGCCAGCCCGTAGTAGACCCCCAGCACCCCGCGCCACGACGGGCAGCACCGGATGAGCAGCAGCGCCAGCAGCGCCCCGGCGAGCTCGCAGGCATAAAGGCGGGGCAGGGCGATCGGCGCCGCGCGCAGCGGCAGCAGAGTCGCGTAGAAGCCGCCAAGCAGGACGAGCTGGCCCGCCAGCAGCACCACCGCCCAGCCGCTGAGTCCGCCCGGGCCGCACAGCCCGCCGACCAGCGCCCGCACCGAGACCGGCAGGGCGAGCTGCAGCAGCACCGCCACGGCCCCCAGCGCGCCCAGCCAGCGGCCGACACGCAGCCGCCCGCTCAGGGCGTACCCCAGGCTCGGCCCGAGCAGGGTCACCACGGTCGCCCCGATCACCACCAGCTCGGTCGAAAACAGCGTCGAGCTGAGCTCGCGCGCGGCGACATACTGGATCAGCAGCAGCGCCGCGCCGGCCGCGCCGAGCATGGCCTCGTCAGCGGTCAGAGGCAGTGAGAGCCGATTGGGCAAGGCGGGGCTCAGGGCGTCGAGCAATCAGGTGAGCAAGGCTTGCAGGCCCTCGCTACCAGTGACGCCCGCCCTTCCAGTGGCCACCGCCCTTCCAGCCGTGGCCGCCGCCCTTCCAGCCGTGACCGTGGCCGTAGCCAGGACCGCCGTAGAAGATGACGCCCGGCGGGGCCGGGGCGCCGATGACGATGCTCGGCGGGTGGGGCGGCACGACGACGACGCTCGGGCGTGGCGGGGCCACGACCACGGCGGGCGGACCCGGCGGCGCAATCACCACTCGCGGCTGCGGCGGCGCGATCACCACCTGCGGCTGAGGCGGGGCGACCACCACCTGCGGCTGCGGTGGGGCGACCACCACCTGCGGCTGCGGCGGCGCGATCACCACCTGCGGTGGGGCGACCACCACCTGCGGCTGAGGCGGCGCGACCACGACCGGCCGCGGCGCCGGCGGGGCGACTACCAGCTGCGGCGTGCCCACCGGCTGCGCCGGCGGCGGCACCCACACCACGCCCTGCCACTCGGGCGGCGGAGTCACCTGGACCTGCGGCCGGAGCGCGACGAAGGGCTGGTACTCGGCCTCGACCGCCCGCTCCTCCTGCGGCCGCTCCTGCGCGACCTCGGGCGGGATGGGGCCGACATAGAAGACTGCGTTGTCCTTCTGCTTGAAGCCGGGGGCCTGGGGCTGCGGGTAGTCGTGGTAGTGCGGGCCCTTGATGAAGCAGAACGTGGGCGGGGCGCCAGCGGCGGTGGTGACCTCAACCGGTACCGGCACCGGGTGGTGGCCGTAAAAGACGGTCTTGTCGCCCTCGTAGCCAAAGGGCACCGGATCGCCCGTGAACACGTACTCGTCGCCGACCTCCTTGAAGACAGCGGGCCGATCGGGCACGTAGTCGTGGACGTGGGGGACATCGATGTAGCAGTAGCCGGTGCCCGGGCTGCCGACCAGCGGATGGGCCCCCAGGAAGTGATTCTTGGCGACCCCCGGCGGCGCACTCTTTACCGCGGCGGCGCGCGGCGGGGGAGCGGCAGCGGCCAGCGGGGCGGCCGCCGCCAGGGCGAGACCCAAAGTGGCCAGTCCGGCCCGGCGGAGTCTGGGTACGCGGGTGAGCTTGTCGTGCATCGTGTACCTCGGAACGCCCGTAGTGTAGCTGGGCACTCCCGACGAGCTTACCATGCCCATGCCCGCAGCGCCTAGGCGGCGGACGCGGCTGGCCGCGGGATCGGGGGTCAATTCGCGGCTGGAAACTCGCCCGCGGAAAACGGCGACGCTAGTATCTAGCGTATGGCGCAAGCACTCCCCGAGCAGTCGAGGTCGTTTTCGCGCGTCGGGTCCGGCCGCCGGCGCGCGCTTTATCCGTCCGCCCCGCTGACGACGGCGATGACGATAGCGATGACGATGGCGATGACTGCCGCGCTTGTGGTCGGCGAGCGCGCGGCCCCCGCGCAGCCAGCCAAGGCCCCTGCCGCCGCGGCGGCAAGCCCGACCGAGTCGGCGCCGCTGCCGCCGGAAGGCTGGTGGGTGCCGGCGACGCTCAAGATGCCGCGCGCCGCCGAGGGACGGCTCGCCTGGCGCTTCACCTTGAAAGAGATCATCACGGTCAGCAAGGACAACAAGCTCGAGCGCCACCCCTCGGACCTCGTCGCGGTGGCCACGGCGCCGGGGCGGCCGCGCACCTGGAAGACCACCGCCTCGCAGGCGGTAAAAGATGAGGCCACCGCCGCCGCCTCGCCGGCCCGGCCGGTCTCGGCGCTGCCCCCGATCTCCATCGAGTACGACGAGACCAAGGGCAGCTTGACCCTGACCTTCACCGGTTCCAAGGCGGCGTTTTTCACCTTGAATCCGGCCGGCAGCGAGGACAGCCACCGCTTTGACAACCTCGTCATCGACAAGCACGCCGACTCTGCCGAGGTGCGCGACGCCTGCGACAAGGCGACGCGCTGCTGCCGCTTCACCCAGCAGCCCGCCGAGTGCGTCCCCAAGAACACCGAGCGGACCCTGTCGCGCTGCAAGGAGATCCTGAACACGGTCCGCCAGGAGCTCGGCTCCGAGCACCGCGCCATCCCCTCGGCCTGCCGCTAGCAGGCTGAGGCAAAATGACTGCGCGACCCGAGTTCGGGTCCGGCTGTGCTCACAGCCAAGAGGCTGCGCCGCTCGGCCGGGCGCAAGCTCCGGTCGCGCGCTACGTCTTGCCGCAGCCGGCTGGCCGACCGCCGGGCGGCGTCGGCAACCAGGAGCTAGCCGCTGCCGCCGAGCTTGCTGTATGCTCCGCCCGCTCGGGGCGAAGACCCCAGACGGCGGAGAGATCATCATGAGGATTGCCCTTCATCGGCGGTTGCGCGGCGCGGCGCTGTGGCCCGCGGCCTTGCTGCTCGGTCTTGGCTGCAGCAGTCACCTCGGGGGCGACCAGGACGACGGCGGCGTCCCCAGCGTCGATCTGGCGCGCCAGGGTCCCTACAGCGACTTCCCGGCGGCGCCGATCATCGACGAGCAGATGAGCGGCATGACCCGCGCCCCGGCCAACGCCGGCGACCTGTTCGGCGCCAAGGACTACGGCGCGCCGACTGGCGGCCCGTGCCTGCTGGAGCCCGAGGTAGGCTCGCTGTTTCCCCGCAACTGGCTGCGCATGCGCGTCCGCTTCGCCGCCCCCGCCGGCCAGAACCTGTTCGAGATCCGCCTGCACGTCGACAACCAGGTAAACGATCTGGTCGTCTACACCGCCGCCAACACCTGGGTCATGCCGGCCGAGCTGTGGAAGCGCCTCACCCAGCACAGCGCCGCCCAGGCGATGACGATCGCGGTGCGCGGCGCCCGCTGGAACGGCACCACCTTGGATGAGCAGCCGGCCCTGGGCAGCAAGGGCGAGCTGCGCATCGCCCCGGCCGAGGCCGCCGGCACCATCGTCTACTGGACGACCACCGCCGGCACCAAGCTCAAGGGCTTCGCCATCGGCGACGAGGGGGTGACCGAGGTGATCCAGCCGGCGCAGTCCGACGCCGGGGTGCAGTGTCTGGGCTGCCACAGCTCGACGCCCGACGGCAACTATGTCGGCTACTCGCAGACTCGCGACGCCGGCAACGGCGACCCGGCGTTTATCGGCCTGCGCAGCGTCGATCGGAAAGCGACCGAGCCGCCGTGGCTGAGCGCGGCGGCGAAGAACCTGCTGCGGCGCAGCAAGCAGCAGCACCCGACCTTCTCCTCGGCGCACTTTACCGCTGGCGACCGCGTCATGGTGACTGCGTGGCAGCCGGCGGGGGCGACCACCTACGACCTCATCTGGACCGACCTTGAGTCCAAGAGCGAGGCGCAGGGCACCGGCTGGGGCGTGCTGACGCGAATGGGCGACGGCCGGTCGATCGCCTCGCCGACCTTCAGCCACTTTGGCAACCACGTCATGTACATGGCGGCGACCCAGGTCGACTCGGGCATCGCCGGCAATGACGGCGACATCTACCTGGTGCCGTGGAACAACCGGCAGGGCGGCAAGGCCGAGCCGCTGGCCGGGGCCAGCGAGGCGATGTGGAACGAGTCGCACCCGGCGTTCTCGCCCGACGACCGCTTCGTCGCCTTCAACCGGGTGCCGACCGGCACCTACAGCTCGAACAACCCGGCGCAGGAAATCTTCATCGTGCCGCGCGGCGGGGGGCAGCCGCTGCGCCTGGAGGCCAACGATCCGCCGGCGTGCAGCGGCAAGAAGAGCCCGGGGGTCAATAACTCGTGGCCCAAGTGGTCGCCCGAGAGCGCCACCGTCCAGGGGCAGCAGTACTACTGGCTCAGCTTCTCCAGCAGCCGCGGCGCCGGCCCGCCGCAGCTGTACGTGGTCGGGGTCGTCGCCGATGAGACCGGCCTGCATGCCTACAAGCCGCTGTACCTGTGGAACCAGCCACCGGGCGAGGGCAACCACACCGCAGCGTGGGACGTGTTCAAGCTGGTCGTTGAGTAAGCGCGTCCGCTCCCTCCATATAATCAGCAGGTGTCCGCCAGATCGATCAGACCGTGGGAAGCGCGGCCGCCGCAGCTCGCTGCCTGGCGACGGCCCGGGTGGCAGGGGGCGGCGCGCCTGAGCGGGCTTTTGGCGCTGCTCGCGGGCGGGGCGGCGGTCGGCGATGCGCTGCCGCCCGAGCTCCGCTGCCTGGAGCGCTACTACGGCGTGCGCGGCGTCGGCCGCGAAGGCAGCTACCGCGCCGTCCTCCCCGACGGTCGCGAGCTCGCGTTCGCCGATGGCAAGGCCAAGACGGCCGAGCAGCGGCTGGACGACCCCGACCTCAAGGACATCTTCGCCCAGCGCTACCCGACCGGCCCGATCGCGCCGGTGACCACCCCCGACTTCGATCCCGGGCGGGTACGCGTCGATGCGCTGTTTCTGGCGCGCTACGGGTCACCGCAGAGCAGTGGCCGCGGCAAGGACTCCATCAAGGACTCCGTCAAGGACTCCATCAAGGACTCCATCGACGTCGTGCCCTTTGAGCTGTTTGGCAAGTCGCTGCGCGTGCACCGGGCGGTGCTGCCGGCGTTTACCCGGGTGCGCGCCCGCCTGGTCGCGCTGTGCGCCGAGCAGCCGGCGCTGCGCGAGTTCCTGGACGGGCTTGGCGGGACCTTCGTGGTGCGCAACATCGCCGGCACCAACCGGCGCAGCGCCCACTCCTACGGGGTTTCACTCGATATCAACGTGAAGCTGTCGCATTACTGGCGCTGGCAGCGACCCGCGGCGCCGCTGCGCTGGCAGAACCGCATCCCGCAGGCGCTGGTCGATGCCTTCGAGGCCGAGGGCTTCATCTGGGGCGGCCGCTGGTACCACTACGACACCATGCACTTCGAGTACCGCCCCGAGCTGCTCGACCCATCCTGCTATTCGCCGACCCCGGTGGTCCCGGCCAGCCCGGCCCCCGCGAACAAGTCGGCGCCGCTGCCGCCCGGCTCTTAAGTATAGATCCCAAAATCACTCCCAATCGCGGACCCGGCAGGCCCCTTGCGGGCGAGCAAGGACATGGTGGGGCCTGGGACCTGGATGAGCGTGCGCAGGCGCTCGGATGAGTCAGTTTTTGACTCATGGATGTAGCGCTACCCGGGGAAAAGCGCGAAATCGGGTCTGGATTCCTTCGGCATCGTTCTTGCTGTAGTCACCAATCAACCCGACGAGCAGCGCCTCGCTTCACTTCCGCAAGCAGCACATTTACAGGAGCTACTGATGCGTACGATTTTTGATATTGCCTCCGACCTTCCCCGTACTCTCCAACTGGCCGTGCTCACCCTGGGAGTTGCGCTACCCGCCTGCTCCGACTCGACTACCGGGCCGTCTATGCCCGATACAGTCTCTCCGACTCCCGCGCCCGATCCCGCTCCGCCCTCGGAATCGTCCATGGATCCGCTGCCCGACCCGGCAACGCCGCCGCTTGGCTCCGGGCAGATTGATGTCCCGACCGAGGTGATGGGGACCGAGACGCCAGTCTCGGCCAAGTACTGGCCGCTCGGCGTGCCGCAGGGCGTGCCGATGTATGGCGATGGCCCGATCCGCGCGCTTATCACCTTTCCGCTGCGCAACCAGGCTGATCTCGAGGCGCGCATCGCCAGCATGTACAACCCGGCCTCGCCGAAGTTCCGCAAGTACCTGACGGTCGCCGAGTACATGGCAAGCTATGCGCCGGCGCAGTCAAACATCGACGCGACCACGGCCTGGCTGGTCAGCAAGGGCTTCAAGATCGAGCGCGTGGCGACTAACCGCCTCATGCTGTTTTACAGCGGCACCGTGGATCAGTGGAACGCCGCCTTCGGCGTCACGCTTTACAATATGAAGCGCTCCCCGACCACGGTTCGGGACTGGTCCTATGCGCCGATTACCGAGGTTAATGTTCCGCAGCCGCTCATCGGTCAGATAAAGCGCCTGCTCCTGCCCGATGTCGATCTGCCGACCGACAAGCTGTCGGCGGACAGCGCGCCGGTCAGCACGACGCCGCCAAGTGGCGTGGGAACCAAGCTCGTACCGTCGCAGATTGCCTCGGCCTACGGCATAAACGAGCTGTATGCAAAGGGCTATAAGGGCGCCGGCATGACGATGGGAATCATCGGGGCGACGACGATCCGCGCCTCGGACGCCCAGTCGATGTGGCAGACCTTCGGCATCACGCGCAAGAGCCCCACCATAGTCGAGCCCATGGAGCCCATGTACACGCGCGGCCTGGAGACAGCGCTGGACATCCAGCTCGCCGGGGCGATTGCGCCGGAGGCAGAGCTTATCTTCTACGGCGGTCCCAACACCTCGGACACGTCGCTGCTGTTCACCTTCAACGAAGCAGTCGGCGCCAACCAGGCGCAGGTCCTCTCGGACTCTTTTGCCCACGCCGAGGCGAGCTCGCCGGCCCCGGTGGCACGCGCCTACAATGAATCCGCCATGATCGCCGCGGCGCTTGGTATCACCGTGGTCTCTGCCGCTGGCGACTCGAATCAGGTCGATGTGCCCTCGGATTCACCCTACGTCACGGCGGTCGGTGGCACCAACGTCGATCTGAACCCGGACGGAACCTGGATGCACGAGCAGAGCTGGGAGCTTGGCGGCTGCGGGCTCTCGCGGGTCTTCGCGCAGCCCAGCTGGCAGGCGGGTCTTTACCCCAAAGCCAACGGCCGTCGCACGGTCTCGGATGTCGGGGTGGTCGTCGGTCCGTCCTGGGTCAAGTTCCTCGGCAACTGGACCTATGCCGATGGCACCTCGGGCTCAAGTCCGGTGTTCGGCGCCATGCTGCTGCTGATCGATCAGGCCCGCAAGGCCCAGGGCAAGCCGCAGGTTGGCTACATCAACTCGCTCATCTACCAGCACGCGGCGACCCGCGCCGCCTTCCGCGACATCGTTGACCAGGGCTCGGGCGGCTGTGCGACTGCGGTGGGCTACGATCTGGCCACTGGCGTCGGCAGTCCGAAGGCGGCTGAGCTGGCTGCGGCAATGCCGTAAGCTCCCCAGCAGCGCCGTCGCCCCCAGGCCGCCCCGCCGCCCCAGCAGCGCCGCCGCCCCAGCAGCGCCGCCGCCCCAGCAGCGCCGCCGCTAAGAAAAGCGACGCTCGCGCGGTCCGCCGGGCGGCGGCCTCGGCACGGGGCGCGGCGGCGGAAACTGGGCCAGCTGCACTGGCCGACCGCGCGCCGCTCGGCAGCGCAGGCGGGGAATGTATCGCGACATCATGACTATCTAGACGCACCGCACCCCGCAGCGATCTATTGCAATCAGCCGCTACTCTCCGCCGCCGCTATTGGGCGGCGAGCCGCTCCGCCTCAGCCCACGAGCCCAGGCACAGCACCTGACCCTTCTGGGGGCCGCGCGCCAGCCCGAGGAACGCCGGGGCCAGGCGCAGGCTGTCGCCATCGGAGGGCATGCCAAACTGGTTCTGGTTGCCGCCGACCGGCGCGACGCCGAAGTGGATGCAGATGGTGTTGACGCGGACCTTGTTGTTGACCGTCTCGGACGCCAGCGCGTGGGTCAGGGCGTTGAGGGCGGCGTTTTTGATCGTGCCCAGCCACAGCGCCGGGTTGGGCGGTGGGAAGTGGGCGAGCCCACCGCTGACCAGGGTGAAGGTTGCGTTGTCGCGGTTTTTGAGCTCGGGCAAGAGCGCCCTGGCCGCCAGGTAGTTGTTGTAAAGACCGTCGTCAAGAGCGCCCTTCAGCACGTCCAGTGAGGCGTGCGTCGGCGGCTTGGCAAACTCGACGAACCCCTGCACCGACACTACATGGTCGATGGGCCGTCCGCCCAGCTGCGCCGTGATCGCTTCCTTGGCCTGCTCGGCTGCGGCCTCGTCCTTGAAGTTGGCGACCACGCCGTGAAATGGCTCGCTGTCGCCGATCTTCATCTGCTGCTTGAGCTTCTGCAGGTTGGCGGCGCTGCGCGAGACGCCGATCACCGTGGCGCCGGCGTCGAGATACTTGCGGACCACGCCGCCGCCGACCACACCCGTAGCTCCGATGACGACTACCGTCTGATGGGCAAAGGACATGCTGTCTCCTGGGGGCACTGGATTGCTGATAGCAGCCCATCGTAGCACACCACAGCGGCGGCGCGGGCCTGGCCTGTCCGTCGCAGAGAGCGTTCCCGCGGCCGCCCGGGCGCTGGCGCCGCCCAAGCGGCCTGCAGGAGCTCAGACCGGCGTCGCCTAGGAGATTCCGTACTGTTTCAGCTTGTCGTACAGGGTGCGCAGGCCGATGCCCAGCTGCTCGGCGGCCTGCTTGCGGTGGCCGCTGCAGCGGTCGAGCGCCTCCTGAATCGCCTGCCGCTCCAGCTGCTCCAGCGTCGTGACACCGGTCCCGGCCGTCCCGGCCGTCCCGGCCGTCCCAGTCGCCGCTGCCGGCTTGCCGGGCATGGCGGGCGCCGCGGGGAGCAGCAGCTCGCTGCCGATCTGCAGCCGCTCGGCGAGGATGGCGGCGCGCTCCAGGGAGTTGGCGAGCTCGCGGACGTTGCCGGGCCAGGGCTGGGCGCGGATCCACGCCGCCGCTTCGGGGGTCAGGCGCAGGCCCGGCTTGCCGAGCTCGGCGCCGATGCGCAAGAGCAGCGCGTCGGCCAGCGGCAGGAGGTCCTCGCGGCGCTCGCGCAGCGGCGGCAGATAGACCGGAAACACCGCCAGCCGGTGGTACAGATCGCCGCGGAAGCGCCCCTGCGCCACCTGGGCCGCCAGATCGCGGTTGGTGGCGGCGATCCAGCGGACGTCGACCGGCACCGAGCTGGCGCCGCCCAGCCGCTCGATGCAGCGCTCTTGCAGCACGCGCAGCAGCTTGGCCTGCTGCTCGGGCTTGAGCTCACCGATCTCGTCGAGGAAGAACGTCCCGCCTTCGGCCAGCTCGATGCGGCCGCGGCGCCGCGCCACCGCCCCGGTAAAGGCGCCCTTCTCGTGCCCGAACAGCTCACTTTCGAGCAGCGTGTCGCTGAGGGCGGCGCAGTTGATGGCGACAAACGGTCCGCCCGAGCGCGCGCTGAGGGTGTGGATGAGCCGCGCCGCCACTTCCTTGCCGGTGCCGCTCTCGCCGAGCAGGAGCACCGTGGCATCGGTGGGGGCGACCTTGTTCAGCTCGAAGACCACATGCTGCATCGCCGGCGCCCCGTAGCTCAGCACCGGCGGCGGCGCCGCGGCTCGCGCAGCGCCCGCAGGCTCGAGCGCTCTAGCGCCCGCCCGACCAGGAGCCGCAGCGCCTCGGGGCTGGGCAGCGGCTTCTGGAGGAAATCGAAGGTGCCAAGCCGCATCGCCTCGACCGCCGACTGCACCGTCCCATAGGCGGTGAGGACCAGGGTCTCCATCTCCGGCCAGTCGCTGCGCGCCTGCCGCAGCAGAAACAGTCCCCCCTGACCCGGCATGCGCAGGTCGGTGATCATGAGGTGATAGCTCTGCGTCTTGAGGATGCTTAGCGCCTCCTCGCCGCTGCGGGCCTGGGTCAGGGTGTGGTGGTCCATCTCCAGCGCCTCGGCGATGAAGCTGCGGACTCCTTCGTCATCATCCACAACCAGGATGCGTGCCATCTTTGGGATGCTCCTTTATCTAGCCGGCCGCCGGGGCGACCGCCGGCAAGCGGATGCAGAAGATCGCGCCCCCGTCGGGAGCGTTGTCTGCGGTGATGCTGCCGCCGTGCAGGGCGACCAGGCGCCGGGCGATCGGCAGGCCGAGCCCGGTCCCCTGCGCCCGCGTGGTGTAGAACGGCTCGAAGATTCGCTCCAGGTCGGCGGCGCGGATGCCCTTGCCGAAGTCGCGCACGCTAAACAGGAGCTCGCGCCCTTCGCTGCGCACGGTGGCCAGCACCTGGCCGCCGCTCGGCGAGGCCTCCAGGGCGTTGCGCAAGAGGTTGCACAGCACCTGCCGCAT
This sequence comes from Polyangia bacterium, assembly GCA_044222245.1. Taxonomy (GTDB): domain Bacteria; phylum Myxococcota_A; class Polyangia; order Palsa-1104; family JAEUJZ01; genus CALFML01. The sequence continues at coordinate 12,815 of JBGANQ010000076.1, forward strand.
GCGCTCGGGATCCAGACGCCAGCGCGCCGGCGCCTGCGCCGCCTGGACGCTGATGCGCGCGTCGTCCACGGTGGCCACGCACTCGCTGAGCAGCTCGGCCGGGCTTACCTCGCGCGGCTCGATGGTCGTGGTGCGGACGAACGACAGCAGATCCTCGCTGAGCGACTCCAGCCGCTCGGCCTCGCTGACCACCCGGTTGGCCTTGTCGTGCGTGCGCGAGCCCACCGGCAGCTGCTCGACCAGCAGCTGAGCATGACCCTTGAGGGCGGCCAGCGGGTTGCGCAGCTCGTGTGCCAGCACCGCGGCCATCTCGCCCAGCGAGGCGAGCTGGCGCTGGCGTTCCTTGGTGGCGTAGGCCTGCTCCTCGCGCAGCGACAGCTGCCAGAAGATGGCGGCGGCGATGAGCAGCGCCAGGGTGGCAAAGCCGCCGGAGAGCAGGGTGCGCAAGGCGCTGCCGCGCAGCTCCTGCGCCATGCGCGGGACAAACTCGATGAACATCGCCCGCGGCCGCCGCGGCTCGCCAAGGCCCGTCCGCCCGGCGGCGGACAGCAGGGCCTGCGGAACCGGACCGGGCCACGCCGGACCCGGTGGCGGCGCCACCCCGCCCGGCTCCAGCGGCGGGGCCGGCCACGGCGCCCCCGGCGGCGGCGGCACTCCGTAGGGGGGCTGGATGAGCCCCGGCGGCGTCGGCGGCGCTGCTCCCGAAGATGGCGGCGGTCCCAGGACCATGCGGATGCGCGGGCCGACCTGCACCAGCTCGTCGGCTCGCTGCCGGGTGGCGAGCTCGCTCCACGCCGCCCGTGGGGTCAGGCAGTCGCCGGCGGTGGTGAGCGCCGACCCGCCGGCGTCCGCCGTCCCGGCTGCCGCGCCGCCGCCCGGCTGATCCAATAGTAAGACGATACAGTGCAGGCCGCGCGGCGCTTCATAATCGAGCACCGTCTTGAGGGCCTCCTGGTCGGTCGTGCTCTCTTTTTGGCTGGCCCGGATGAGCGCCTGCACGACCGCGTGCATGAGCGCCTCGCCCTGGCCCTGCACCACCGTCCGCAGCGCCCCCTGCACCACCCGGTAGCCGGACAGAGACGTCGCGCTCAAGGTCAGCCCGAGGGCGATGAGCAGACACACCGCCACCCAGCGCACCAGCCGCAGAAAGCTCGGACGATCGCCTAGTTTGGTCATCAAGGTCCCTACTCATAGTCGCTCATATACAAGCCGCGTGCCATCAGGGCTCAGCCCTTATGCGCCGCCCGCGGCCTGGCTCGGCGGCCGGCGGAATCTGCCCGTGGCAGTGCCGGTGCGGCTGCGGGAATCGCAGCTCGCCAGTGCAGATTCCGCACTTGGACCCGCGCCGCCGCCGCCCGCGGGCGCTCCCCCCAAGAGGCGGATCAACGTCGCGACTCGCCGGGCACCGAGGCGGCCCGCGAGCCGCCGGCGCGCCTGGTTGGGCTGGGCATGCAACTTGCTTTTAGTCCGATGCAGCTACATGCAGAGCCTTTCTTCCCTTTAAGAGGGCGGACCTCTGACTGAGCTGCGAGAGTCCACGCATGCACAAACTTTCTCCACTTCGGATCGGGCCAGCGGGAAGCTTCCTGGCGTGCGCCCTGCTGGCGCTGCCCGCCACCGCGCAGGAGTCGGGCGGAGCCGCCGCCGAGCCCTACGAGGCGGCGCTGCAGCAGGCCCGGCGCGCCCAGCGCCCCGAGGAAGTGGACGCAGCCGGACGGGCCCTGCTGGCGCTGCTGCCGCGTTACCTCCAGGATGTCGAGCTGCCGCTGCAGCTCGCGTCGCTGATGTTCCGCGCCGGGCGCCTGCTGGATGCTCTTTACAGCTATCAGCTCGCTCTCACAAACAGTGGCCCCGGCGGCGAAGCCGAGCTGGGACTTGGCTGGACCCTGGTCCGGCTGGGGCGCTGCGCGGAGGCCCGCGTCCACTTTCAGGCCGTCCTGGCGAGCTCCCCGACCCTCGGCACCGCCCTTGGCACCGCCGCCGCCGGCCTGCAGCAGTGCGAGGCGGGCCCGGGCGCCGAGTCTGCTCCCGTCTCTGCCGCGGCTCCTGCCGCCGTAACCGCATCCACATCCGCTGCGTCCTCGCCCGCCGTCAAGCCCGCGCCCGCGGTGCCGGCCCCGCCGCTGCCCAAGCTGTGGCTGCAGCCGCTGGTCGGGCAGAGCTTCTACTTCTACCAGAGCCATCCCTCGGTCAGCTACGCGGTGGCCCCGGCGGCGCGGCTGGAGGCGCTGCTTTACGGCCACTACTACGGCGCGGTCACTTACAGATATTCCTATTTCGCCACCAAGAGCAGCCAGACCGCGCCCTGGAGTCAGCACGACCTGTACCTGGACCTCGGCTACAGCGCCCGAGCGGCCGGCTTCACCCTTCACTATGCGCTCATCTCCGATGGCAGCGGCTACTCGGGAATCACCCACCATGTGGGGCTGACGGGACGCTACAGCCGCGGCTTTGATGCCCTGCTGAACCTCTCGGCCAGCATCTATCAGGACACGCCGGTCTTGCGCGGCGAGCTGTCGTGGATGATTCCGATCTTTGGCGGCTTCAGCGCGCGCCCATCGGCCGCGGTGCAGTGGACCAAGACCGACTGGTTCAAGACGCTGGGGCTGACGCTCCTCTACTCGCACCGCGTCTTTAGCCTGTGGCTGGGCGGCAAGTTCGGCGATGAGCAGCGCGCCGCCTATCTCAACGTCGCCTATATCTACGACACCCCGGCGCGCATTCCCTATGGGGTGTGGGCGGGGGCCGCCGTCCGCCCGGGCCGCCGCTTCACGCTGAGCCTGAACTACTCATACGACCGACTGGTGAGCACAGAGAAGAACCTGAGCTTCGACAGCCCGTTTCACGCTTTGACCCTCGGCCTCGCCCGGGAATTTTAGGAGTCCATCGCCATGACTTACGACACCAGCCGACTCAAGGAGCTCGCGATCAGCGAAAACGGGTTCATCTTCGACCCGATGTCCGGCTCGACCTTCACCGTCAACGCGGCGGGGGCCTGCATCATCGGCTGCCTGCGCGAAGGGCGGCCGCGGGCCGAGATCATAAGCCGCCTGCGCAACACCTTCACCGTCGAGCAGTCGGATCTCGACAGCGATCTGGGCGAGTTTATCCGGCTGCTCGTGGGGCAGGGCATCCTGCCGCCGGACTTCACGCTGGAGCAGCTGCCGCCGCAGCCGAGACAGGAGTCGTAATGAACCGCAAGCCGCTGTGCATTGGCGTCACCGGACTCAATGCCACTGACAATCCGGCCCCCGGCGTGGGCGTAATCCGGGCGCTGCGCGCCTCGGCGCTGCCGGGCGAGCGCTTCGTCGGCCTGGCCTACGACGCCCTGGACCCGGGCATCTACGCGCCAGAGCTTGTGCCCGACGTATTCCTTCTGCCGTACCCCTCGCAGGGTCTGCAGCCGTTCCTCAACCGCCTGGCGTCGATTCATGAGCGGTTCGGGATCGATGTCATCATTCCGACCCTGGACGCCGAGCTGCCGTCCTTCATCGACGCCCAGTACGAGCTGCGCGAGATGGGAATCGCGACGTTCCTGCCCACCCGCGACCAGCTGGATCTGCGCAGCAAGGGCAACCTCGCCGAGCTTGGACGGCGCGCCGACATCGCCGTCCCGCCCACCGCCGTGGTCACAAGCCCCGCCGAGCTGACGATGATCCACCAGCGCGCTCCCTACCCGCTGTTCGTCAAGGGGCTGTACTACGGCGCCACCCTGGCCTACGGACCGGACGAAGCAGTGGTCGCATTCCACAAGATCGTCGCGCAGTGGGGCCTGCCGGTCATCGTCCAGACCCAGATCCCCGGCGAAGAGTTCAACGTCGTCGCCCTGGGAGATGGGCAGGGCAACCTGTGCGGCTGCGTGGCGATGAAGAAGATGCTGATCACGGATAAGGGCAAGGGCTGGGCCGGCGTCACCGTGCGCGACCCCGCGCTGGTCGCGCTGACCCGCGCCTTCATGCGCACCACGCGCTGGCGCGGTCCGTGCGAGATCGAGCTGATTCGCAGCCCGCGCGGTGGCTACTATCTGATCGAGATCAACCCGCGCTTCCCCGCCTGGGTGTACCTGAGCGCGACGGCCGGCGTCAACCTGGCGCGGGCGACGGTCGAGCTGGCGCTCGGACGGCCCGTGACGCCGCTTGGCGACTACGAGGCCGGCAAGATGTTTGTCCGCATCTCGCTCGACCAGCCGGCGAGCATCGAAGACTTTCAACGTGTTGTGACTACGGGTGAGCTGGTGCGCTCCCAGGTAGAGGGATGATCATGTCAAAGCCGCTATACGAACGTCCGAGCTTAGTCCGCCATCAGATGGGAATGATGAACAAGTTCGGCCGCGTCCAGGGCACCAAGCCCCTTACTCACATCGACGGGGTGGCGGTCGCGGATCTGGTCGCGCAGCACGGCTCGCCGCTGTTTGTGTTTTCCCAGAGCACGCTGATCAAGCGCTACCGCGAGCTGTACCAGGCCTTCGCGCGCCGCTACGCCAAGGTGCGCATCGCCTGGTCGTACAAGACCAACTACCTGGAGGCAATCTGCCGCACGTTTCATCGCGAAGGAGCGTGGGCCGAGGTCGTCTCGCACTTCGAGTTCGACAAGGCGGTGCTGACCGGCGTGGCGCCCGACCACATCCACTTCAACGGGCCCAACAAACCCGACGAGGCGATCGAGGCGGCGCTGCGCGGCCGGGCGATGCTCCACATCGACAACTTCGATGAGCTGGCCCGCATCGAGCGCATCGCCGAGCGGCTCAACGTCCGGCCGCGCGTCGCCCTGCGCATCAACCTGGCGGTCGAGGGACTGCAGGCCTGGAGCCGCTTTGGGCTGAACCTGGAGTCGGGCCAGGCGCGCGAGGCGGCGGTGCGCCTGCTGTCGGGCGGCAAGATCGATCTGGTCGGCCTGCACTGCCACATCGGCACCTATATCCTGGAGCCGGCCGCCTACGGAATCGCCGCGACCAAGCTGGTGCACTTCGCCAACCAGCTGCGCGCCGACCTGGGAGTGCGCCTGTCGTTCATCGATGTCGGCGGCGGCTTCGCCTCGCGCAACACCCTGGCGGCGCAGTACCTGCCCGGCGATCAAGCGGCACCGTCGTTTGAGCGCTACGCCGAGGCGATCTGCGATGCCCTGCAGGGCCTGGACTGTCCGCCGCAGGAGCTGCCGACCCTGGTGCTGGAGACCGGGCGGGCCCTGGTCGATGACGCCGGCTATCTCATCTCTTCGGTCGCCGCGACCAAGCGCCTGCCCGACGGCCGCCGCGGCCTGGTGCTGGACGCCGGCGTGAATCTTTTGTTCACCGCGTTCTGGTACAAGCACGATGTCCTGCCGGCGCAGGAGTTCAGCGGCACCCTGGAGCCGACTGTGATGTACGGGCCGCTGTGCATGAACATCGACGTGCTGCGCGACACCGTCCAGTTCCCGCCGCTGTCGGTCGGCGAGCGGGTGGTCTTCCGCAACGTCGGGGCCTACAACGTGACGCAGTGGATGCAGTTTATCACCCTGCGGCCGGCGGTCGTGCTCATCGGTCAGGACGGCCGCGTGGCGACGATTCGCCGCGCTGAGAAGGTCGAGGACCTGCGGTCCTTCGAGCAAGTGCCGGAATGGCTGCGCTAGAGCGAGCCGGCCTTGGGGAGAGCCGTCCGGTTCAGGCCGGGCGGGCGATCCTGCGGACCTACGCCGCGGTGCTGTTCTCGCGCGCGCCGCTGGTCGGCCTGCTGCTCCTTTTGGCCACGATGACGGCGCCGCGGGCGCTGGCCGGGGGGCTGCTTGCGGTGCTCGCGGCGCTGGGGGCGGCGCGGCTGCTGGTGCTCGATCACGAGGCGGTGCACGACGGCACCTATGGCGCCAGCGCGCTGCTCCTCGGGCTCGGCATCGGCCAGACGCTGGGGATCTCGGCGGCGACGCTGGTGCTGCTGTTTACGCTGGCGCCGCTGTGCGTGGTGGTGACCGGCGCCCTGCGCTCGTTTCTGGGCGGCGTCAACCTGCCGCTCCTGTCGATTCCGTTTTTGCTCATGTTCTACCTGATGCTCGGCCTGCTGCCGTTCGCCGGGCTTACCTATACGCCGCCGCCCAGCGACACGCTGACGATCCTGCCGGCCTCGATCCTGGCGGTGCTGCGCAGCATCGGCGCGATCTTTTTTCTGCCGCGCGCCGACGCCGGAGCGCTGCTGCTGCTGGCGCTGCTGGTGCACAGCCGGATCGCCGCCCTCTTGGCGGTGCTCGCTGCCGCCACGGTGCTCGGCTTGAAGCTGGCGCTGCCGGTGCTGGCCGACTCGGGACAGCTTGGGGTGCTGACCCTCAACGCGGTGTTCACCGCGATTGCGCTGGGCGGCGTCTGGTTCGTGCCCTCGCCGGCATCGCTCTTGTGGGCGCTGCTCGGAGTCCTTCTGTGCACCCTGCTTACGCTCGGCAGCGCCGAGCCGATGTATCGCCTGGGGCTGCCCATCCTCATCGTGCCGTTCAACCTGACGGTGCTGCTCATGCTCCTGTGCAGCCGCCAGCGGGCCTGGGATCGCAGCCCCAAGTCGGTGGACTTCTCACCGGGCACTCCCGAAGAGAACCTGGCCTACTTCCGCACCCGGCTTTTGCGCTTCCGCTGGCTGTATCCGACCCGCTTCCGCATCCCGGTGCGCGGCACCTGGATTTGCACCCAGGGGGTGGACGGCGCCCTCAGCCACCAGGGCCGCTGGCGCCACGCCTTCGACTTCGAGGTGAAGGGTCCGGATGGCAAGCTGCACGAAGGCGAAGGGAACTCGCCCAAGGACTACTACTGCTACCGCTTGCCGGTGCTGGCCGCGGCGGCGGGGGTGGTCGCCAAGGTGGAGAACACGGTGCCCGACAATGACTGCGGTCGGATCAACCTGCAGCAGAACTGGGGCAACTACGTGGTCCTGCACCACTCGACGGGCCTCTACTCGCTGGTGGCGCACCTGCAGCGCGGCTCGGTCAAGGTCGTGGTCGGCCAGGCGGTGCGCCAGGGCGAGCTGCTCGGGCTATGCGGCAACTCGGGGCGCTCGCCGCGGCCGCACGTGCACTTTCAGCTGCAGAGCGGCAACCGCCCCGGCGATCCGACCCTGCCGTGCCGCTTCACCGACGCGGTGAGCGTGGAAAAGACCCAGCGCGTGGTCGCGGATCTGTGCCCAATCGAAGACCAGCTGGTGCGCAACCTGGAGCACGATGAGGAGCGCAACGCGTTCTTCGCCTTTCCCTACCGCTCGGTCTGGCGCTTCCGCATCAACAAGCTCATCGAGCAGATTGAGAGTGATATCGATATAAACGGCCAGCCGCTGCTCCGGCAGAGCGACCACTCGGCGCGGCTCTACTACAGCCTGGCCGACGGCTTCTTTACGACCTATGACAGCGCCGGGGCGACGACCCCCGGGCTGCAGATCCTGCGCGCCTCGCTGTCGCGCATCCCGCTGGACGCCAGCGACTCGCTGAGCTGGACCGACTACCTGCCGGCGCGCCCGTTTCGCAGCTGGCTCGGGCGGGTGCTGACCGATATCGTGTCGCCGTTTCTGCACCGCGATGGCATCGAGATGGAGTATCAGATGCAGCGCAGCGGCACCGCGCTGGTGGTGACCGGCGAGTCGCGAGGCCGCGATCGGCAGGGGCGACCGCTGCTGCGCACCCGGGCTGAGCTGGCGCTGGGCAGCGGGCCGCTGCGGGCCGCGATCACCCTGCGCGGCCAGACCTGGACCATGGAGAGAGAGTCTGATATGTCAGCCATCCAAGGAGGCAGCGGCGGGCCCGAGCCGGCGCCCGCGGCGACTGCGGCAGCCGCCGCGTAAGTCCAAGCCAACCTGACGCGAACTTGACCCAAACCCGACGGTTCCGAACTCTTATGTGCTTAGTGAAGGAGGTGCCATGAAGAGGCGAAATACGCTTCTGTTGTCCGTGATGCTCTGCTGGATGTGGACGGGCAGGGCGGTCGCCGACCCCCCGGCGGTCGCCGACCAGCCGCTGGTGCAGTCCTATGATCTGGAGGCGGCGGGCAAGCTCAAGGAGGCGCTGGTGGCGCTCGATCAGGCACCGGTACAGCGCAAGGAGTCCTACCTCGGCTGGGCCCGGCGCGGCTGGCTGCAGTATCGGCTGGGCCAGCACGCCGAGTCGATCGAGTCCTATCGCAAGGCCATCGCCCTGGCGCCGCAGGCGGTCGAGCCGCGGCTTGGCATCATGCTGCCGCAGCTCGCGCTGCACCGCTGGGCCGACGCCGAGATGATCGCCAAGGAGGTGCTCAAGGTCGACCCCGCGAGCTACCTTGGCACGCTGCGGCTGGCGTTCGTCTATTACAACCAGCACCGCTACGCCGAGTCGGCGGTGCTCTACAAGCGGCTGCGCGACCTGTACCCAAGCGACACCGACGTCCGCTCCGGGCTGGCCTGGGGGCTATTGAAATCCGGCAAGACCCAGGAGGCGGCGCGCGAGTTTCAGGAGCTGCTCTTGATAAGCCCGCGGCTGGCCAGCGCCCGCGAGGGGCTGCAGCTGGCCGGCGGCCACTAAGCGGCCCCTGGTCAGCGCGATTCGACTGCCTCTGCCGCGCCTCCCTGGTCGCTGCCCCTTGCCCAGGGCGCGGCCCGATCACAGGACCTCTTACCTCGGGTACGGCGCTCGGGCAAAGGCTGACTTGGCGGAGGCGGCTGTGCTAAAGTAGGGACTCTTTGGAGTGTAGGCTCGCCCGATGGGGGATGGGGGGGTCCCGGCGATGAGCACGGCCCAGTTTTTTGCTCTGCTCCTGTGCGCTTTTTTCATGGTCGCGCTGCTGCTTGGGCTGATCCGGCCGACCTGGGTTCTGCCCTCGCGGCGAGCGACTCGGGTGCAGGTGCTGCTGCTGTACAGCGCGGCCGGCGCGCTGGTGCTGCTGCTGGCCAGCGAAGCGCCGCAGCGCTCGGCGCACGCCCAGATCGGCGCCCTGCCGTCGGCACTGCCCGCGGGCGCGGCCGCCGAGCTGCTCCCCCCGGGCGGGGCGGCGGCAGACTGGCCAGGCCGGCCTGCAGTGGGCGCTCGCAGCGGCGATCATGAGTCGGGCCTGGCCGAGCAGGAGCCGGCGCCCGAGACGCTGCGCGAGCTGGCGAGCCGGCTGCTGCTCGACCTGGGGCTTGGGCCAAGTCGCCGGCTGCGCCTGGGCCGGCTGACCCTGGCCTACGAGGAGTCGATAAGCGAAGAGCAGGCGGCGGCGCTCGGCGAGTTCCTGCGCCGCGTCGATGTCGGCGCGAGCCTCGGCTCGGCGAGCGCCCCGGCCAACGGCCAGAGCAACGACCACAGCCAGGGCCACGTCCAGATCTACCTGCGCAAGAGCACTCACGCCGCGTCCGCCCAGGGCGGCGGCGCCGGCGCCGGGTACGAGCTGCGCATCGCGACGCCGTTTTCGCACCGCTACGAGCTCGACGGCGAGACCAAGGCTGCCTACCAGCTGGTGGGGCTTATCGCCTCGGGCCTGGCGTTCGACGGGGCGCCGGTCTTTGTCCACATCTGCACCTCGCTCCTGCGGCCGCTCCTGATCCTGCGCCCGCAGCTCGGTTAGCCGCCACCTGCCGCCGGCGCCCGGCCCGGCCTTTCCGCGGGCGCTCCGACGTGCAAGCGGTGTAGTGACTTCGTCGCTAATTCGCGATAGCGTGAGTGCATGCAAATCTACCAAAGCTGCATGCTCCTGGTAGCGGCGGGGGCTCTGGCTACGGCGAGCCTGGGCTGCGGCAACACCGCCTCGCTACCGAGTCAATACCTTAGCTTCAAGTATGTAGTCACCCCCCCTGGCACCGGCCGCCCGAGCGATCCCATCATCCTCCCGATCGCTGAAGGCAGCAGCACCTGCGATCGCACCAACAAGCGGATCGTCGTAACCGGGCTAAGTGGCCTCGCCAGCGCCTCGCTGCTGCTGGTCAACACCGCCAATGTGCCGTTTCAGAACTCGCTCAACCTCGACTATCACACCGCCGGCACGGCGCAGCTCGACCTGGTGCTGCCCACCAGCTTTGACAGCAAAGGGGTGGGCACCGATCCGGTCATGCTCTCGACTTATAGCCAGTCCCAGGGCCTCAACTGCAGCTTCAACATCCCCGAGCCGGACTTCTTCGCCCGCCTGAACGGAACCTTCAGCTGCACGAGCACCCAGTCGGCGATCGCGCGCCGTCTGGAGCTGACCGAAGGTGTCCTGGTGGCGACCCCCTGCGCCGCGGGCCAGTAGCCGGCTGGGAGCAAGGTCGCGAGCGCGCAAGCGGACCGGCAGAAAAACTGAAAGCGGCGACGGCGGATGCTGGCGAGACTACACCGCTGCCCTAAACTCGAGCTAAAACGCACTCAGGTGAGGTACCCACATGGCGTTCTTGGATAAACCCTTCGGCTTCGCAGGCGAGCGCAAGGCGATCGCGCTGACCTGCCTGGCTTTCTATGCGGCGATCTTCAGCCTCCTGTCGCTCCTTCTGAGCAACGCGCCCCCCGATCAGCCGGAAGTGCGCGCCTGGTGGGCGTGCTTCGCGGCGCTCGGGGCCTGCTACGGCCTGTCGTTCTTCGCCCTGGCCGCCGACTGGTTCTGGGCCCGCTGGTTCGCGATCGGCCTTGGCTACTCGGGGGTGACGGTGGCCGGCTGGAGCCTGTTTACGATGCGCACGCTCGACCCGGTGATGCTGTTCTACGGGCTCACCCACGGGGCGATCGCGCTGTTCCTGCAGGGCCAGAAGCTCGTCGAGCAGTTCGACGCCAAGCCCGGCTGGCGCGAGCGGCTGCGCCTGGATGAAAACGGCGTCGCCAAGGTCCGCCACACCATCACCCGCGCCGCGGCGAGCCTGCCGACCCTGATTCTCATGGCGCTGGCCCCCAAAGAGGGCCGCGGTGAGCTGCTGGCGCTGGCCGCCGTGGGCGTGCTCGGCGTGCTGTGGCTGCGCACCTGGGGCGTGCTGCTGCTCCTCGGCGTCGGCCTGGCGCTGCCGGCCCTCAGCCTGCACAGCCACGCGCCGATGACGGCTGGCCACCCGGCGCTGCTCGCCTGGCCGCTGGTCCACCAGCTCGGGCTGTTCAGCGCCGCCTTCCTGTGCGCGGCGAGCGTGCCCTTCCTGGGCCCGATCGCTGCATTCGTGAGCGGCCGCAGCGGACGCGCCGGTTGAGCTGCGCCGACGTGCGCGTCGCCGGCGCGCACCTCCACCTTGATTTCGTCGAGCCTCCGGGAAAGAGCGAGCGCCCGCCGCTGGTCATGCTGCACGGCGGGCCGGGCGCCGACTCCCGCTACCTGCGCCCACAGCTCGATGCGCTCGCCGGGCTCGGCGCCGGGCGACGGCTCATCTACTACGACCAGCGCGGGGCCGAGCGCTCGCCCCTGGATGACGGGGTCGCCCCGGGCGGCTACGCCGTGCATGTGGAGGATCTGGACGCGGTGCGCAGCTTCCTGGGGGTGCGGCAGCTGTCGCTGTGCGGCTACTCGTGGGGCGGGCTGCTGGCGATGCTGTACGCGACGCGCTATCCCGAGCGGGTCGCTCGCCTCCTGCTCATCTCGCCAGCGCCGGCGCGCCACGCCTTCCGCGCCGAGCTGGCCCGGAACATGGCGGCGTCGCCGGCGCGACCCGAGGTGGTGGCGCTGCGTCAGGAGCTGCTCGGCACTCCGGTCGACCCAGCGACCCTGCGGCAGCGCCGCTTTGCCTTGGCGGTGGCCGGCTATTTTGTCGATCCGCGACGGGCGCTTGAGCTGACTCCATTTCGCGTCCAGCAGCGCCTGGAGGAGGCCATCTGGCGCAGCCTGGGGGACTACGACCTGCGGCCGCAGCTGCCGCAGCTGCGCGGCATACCGGCGCTGCTCGTCCATGGGATCCAGGATGTGATCCCCCTTGCCAGCGCGGAGGAGACGGCGGCCCTTGTGGGGGCCCGGCTGGTGCGCCTGGACGGCTGCGGCCACGTCCCCTATATCGAGGCCGCCCCTGCGCTGTTCGCGGCGGTCGGCGAGTTTCTTGCGGCGACCGCGGGATAGCTCGGCCCCAAGCTCGGGCCGCTCGCTAAGTTTTGCCTCAGCTTGCTTGGCGCGCGCACCTGCGGCATTGGCACACGGGGCGACCGCAGGGTAAGCTCCTGTGTGAGTATGTCGACAAGCGAACTGGGGGACGTGGGCAGGCGCTATCAGCTGCTCAGGCTCCTTGGTCAGGGCGGGATGGGGCGCGTGTACGCGGCGCTCGATCGGCTGACCGGGCGGCAGGTTGCGCTCAAGCAGGTGGCGCTGCCTGAAGAGCCGCTGCGGGGGACCCAGACCCGGCCGCTGGCCGACACCCTGGCGGCGCCGGGCTCGCCCGCCAGCCGGCGCCGGTCCGGGTCGCTGCCGACGCGGCTTGGCGGCCAGGAGCTGCGGCTGCGGCTGGCGCAGGAGTTTCGCACGCTCGCCGCGATGCGCCACCCGCATATCGTCAGCGTGATCGACTACGGGTTTGACGACGCGGGGCAGCCTTTTTACACGATGGAGCTCTTGTCCGGGGCGGCGCCGCTGCTGCAGCAGGCTGGCCCGGGGCGGGTCGCGAGCCAGGTCGAGCTGGTCGCGCAGCTGCTGCGCGCGCTGTGCTACCTGCACCGCCGCGGCGTGCTGCACCGCGACCTGAAGCCGGCCAACCTGCTGGTCCTTGAGGGGGCGAGCGGACCGACGCTCAAGGTCCTGGACTTCGGGCTCGCCCTGGCGCGCGAGCAGGCCAGCCTGGCCCTGGGCGAGATCTCGGGCACGCTCGGCTACCTGGCCCCGGAGGTGCTGCTGGGTGAGCCGCCCGCGGAGACCGCCGATCTATTTGCCGCCGGCGCCGTCGCCTATGAGCTGTTGACCGGCAGGCCGGCGTTCGCCGCGGGTCGCGACGACGCCCTGCTGGAGGCCATGCTCAGCGGTCAGCTCGAGCTGGCACCGCTGCGACCGCTGGGCCGCATCGGCGAGGTCATCGCCCGCCTGCTGGCCCGCGAGCCCGGCGAGCGCCCCGCCAGTGCCGCCGAGGCCCTGGCCGCGCTCGCCGAGGCCAGCGGGCGGCCGCTGCTGGACGAGGACAGCGCCCTGCGCGATAGCTTCCTGCACACCGCTCGCTTCGTTGGTCGCGAGCGTGAGAGCGACCTTTTGCGCGGCGCCCTTGCGCATGCAGCGCGCGGCCGCGGGGCGACCTGGCTCATCGGCGGCGCCAGCGGCATCGGCAAGTCGCGGCTCCTCGATGAGCTGCGCACGCTGGCCCTGGTGCAGGGGGGGCTGACCGCGCGCGGCCAGTGCGCCACCTCGACGAGCCGTCCCTACCGCGTCTTTCACGACGCGCTGCGCCTGCTCTGCCTGCACGTCGAGCTCACCGAGCCCGAAGCCGAGGTGCTCCGGCCGCAGCTCTCCGACCACGCCGCCCTGCCCGAGCGCGCCACCGCCGACGTCACGATGGTCGACGTCCTCGGCACCCAGCAGCGGCTGCTGCGCACCGTCACCGCCCTCGTCTCCCGGCTGCAGCGCCCGCTGCTGCTGCTCCTGGAAGACCTGCAGTGGGCCGACCCCGAGAGCCTGGCCCTGCTCGCCCACCTGACCAGCACTCTCCAAGCCCAGCCCGTGCTCCTGGTCGGCACCTACCGCGACGATGAGTCCCCACGGCTCCCCGCCGCCGTCCCCGGCGCCCAGGTCCTCAAGCTCCCCCGCCTGAGCCAACCGAGTGTCGCCGCCCTCAGCGAGTCAATCCTCGGCCCCCCCGGCCGCCGCCCAGACCTACTCACGCTGCTGGAGCGGGAGACTGAAGGGAACGTAGAAATAAATTACGACGCTCCTCATGAGAGCACATACATTTCATGAGAGTCGTCCGAAAGTTGCCATCGGATACATCCGTGTGAGTACACAGGAGCAGGCGCACGAGGGAGTGAGCATTGACTCACAACGCGATAAGCTCCGCGCGTACTGCAAGACGATGGAGATCAAGCTCGTCCAGGTATATGCAGACGAGGGGATCTCTGGCGGGACGATGGAGCGGCCGGGATTGCAGGCTGCGCTGGGCGCGCTGAAGCAAGGGCGGGCCAATACGCTGATCGTGGTCAAGCTGGATCGGCTGACCCGGTCGGTCAAAGACCTTTGCATGCTGGTCGATGAATACTTTTCGAAAGAGCTGTTTGATCTGATCTCGGTCTGCGGCATGGTGAATACGCATACTGCCGCGGGTCGGTTGATGATGCTGAACCTGGCGAATTATGCGCAGTATGAGCGGGAGCTGATAGCAGAGCGGACGCGCGAAGCGATGCAGCACATGAAGGCGCAGGGCGTTCGGTTGGGAGTGGCGCCATACGGGTACAAGCACTCGCAGCAATTGGACGAGAAGGGGCGCCGTGTACTGGTGCCTGAACCTGCCGAGCAAGAGATCATCCACTGGATGGCACATTTGCACCGCGATGGGTGCGAGTTTTTGGCGATTGTCGAGCATCTGGAGGCCAAGGGGATTACTCCCCGGCGGGGCGGGCGATGGCACGCGACCGTCATCAGCAAGATCTTGGAGCGCGAAGGACACCACGAACGAAAGCGATTCAAGAAGTCACCGTCGATGCCGCGCATATGCGACATGGCGCGGGCCGCGGAGCATGCCCGCGACTTCCGAGGCGCGGGGATGAGCTTGCGGCAGATCGGGCACAAGCTCTCGGCGCTCGGCCTGATCCCACCGCGGGCGAAGGCGTGGCATGCCGCGACCGTGGCGGACTTGCTGATGAACCGCCCAGTCGCCGCCCCGGTGAGCGCTGGCGACCGTGCGCGAGAGCTGCGCCAGCAAGGGCGGTCGCTGCGCGCTATCGCTGCTCAGCTCGTCCAAGAGGGGCATGTGCCGCGGCGTGGAGGGCGGTGGCATCCGGCCAGCGTCGCCAGCCTGCTATCCAACCAGGAAAAGTGCACCCCAGCTCGCTTGACGACCAGGCAAACGCCGGTAAGGTAGCCCGCCCATGCGGAAACTGCAGGACGTCCTGCGCAAGCACATCCTTCGGGAGGCTCTCGAGCCGATTGCCATCGTCGAATTAGAGAAGGCGATCGCCTTGCTCGATGAGCAACGGGCCGACGGCTACTGCGAGCTGAAGCACGATCGACCCCCCGACGAGGCGCTGCCGCATCTGGGGTTGCTGCGGCGCATGGTCGAACGCGGACGCCAGTGTTTCATCGAGCAGTACTCTAAGACGACGTCGCTCGATGAAGCCGAGGACGCCTTGTATAAGGTGACCACCTTTTATCAAGGACTCAAGAAGGCGGCACTCAAGAAGGCCGGACGCAACAAGGCTGCCAAAAGGACGCGCGTCCCCAAGCCCGAGCTGTGGCTCGTGTCGCCGGGGCGTCCGACGCAGGTGCTGGAGGACTACCACGGCTTGCCGGCCCCCGACTGGCCACCGGGCGTGCATCGGTGCGCAAAAGGGACTGCGCTGTGGGTAATCGTTCTGTCGGAACTGCCCAAGACGGCGGAGACCAGGGCCTTGCGGATGTTTGGCAAGCCGGCGATGCAGCTGGAGGTGCTGCGCGAGCTCAATGCGCTGGCGCCGTCCGATCCGCATAATGAGGCCTGGGTTGATATCCTCGCCGATGTGCGCTATCTAATCGAGCAGGTGCCAGACCTCAGCCCCGAGGAGCAAAGGATCATGACGGAACTACGGCAGAGATGGGAGCGGGAGAAGGCCGAGCTGCGAACCGCGGCGATGGCCGAGGGTGAAGCCAGGGGTGAAGCCAAGGGCAAGGCCGAGGGCATCTTGACCATGCTGCGGGCTCGCGGTCTGTCGGTGAGCGAGCCGGTGCGGGCACGGGTGCTAGGCTGCAGGGACCTACGCATGCTTGACCGCTGGCTTATCCGTGCTGCGACCGCCGCATCAGATACCGACGTCATCGCCGCCTAAACCCCGGCATCTTTCGCATCACCCCGAGAGCCCGAGTGGATCTGCGATGGCCGAAGGCGACGCCGCCGCTTCCGCGGTTTTCGGGTCTTGCGTCCATCCATGACATTCTTTTCGAGCAATGCCGGGCCCACGTCTGCCCACGTCAAGTACAACTCGCGCACCGCGATAACTGACTGCAACACGCGCAGGCTTGGCGGAAAGTAGGCGTATTCGATGTTCAGGATGGTTTTGTGATCTACGCCGGCAAGGCCAGCGAGATCGCGCAGGTTCAGCCCCGCGGCCAATCGAAGATCGCGCAGCAGCAAGCCAAACTCCACGCGCGTCGTGCGCTGGCGATTGGCGAGCACAGCCCTGACCCTGTTAGAGAAATGAAGCCCCTGTGCGCAAACTGCCATGCCATGATACATATCGATCCAATGAATGCGCTCAGCGTACAAGCGCTAAAATGTCGTCTAAAGTGAGGGCTGGCACTCCCAGGACGCACACAACACAGGCATGACGGGCTGATCTAACAGCAGCCTTCCAACAGCATCACCGACGGCCCGAAAAAAGTGCTTGAAAGGAACGTGTCAATTACTCATTTTGGATCGTCGGTGGGGGTGTTGTAAGTTGGGAGAGCGGGGTGTTGGATGGGCTGTAAGTGCGCAGGGTTGTTCACTCGGGAGTCGAAGTGCGACATGGCAGGTCGACTGGTCGCATGCGTGGCCGAATCGGCAACCTCCCACCTCGACTCAACGATCTTGGGCATATATCCATGCGCGGTCTGGGCTGCAATCATCAGGCCTGACTGCGCCGGTCGAAGTGCTGCTTACGCGCTTATACGCCGAGCGTGCTGGCCGCGTCTGCCTCGTTGCCAATTCGCAAGTCTTGGTGACTGAGTTCCGCCTCCAGCGCATCAACCGTAGGTAGACTCTTCGCCAAGTCCTCCGGTAGTGCGCGGGTTAGTTGATAGTTGGCGACCCCGATAGGCCGCTGGCTCTGACGCAAGGTGTACTCGACGAGCACTCGGTCCTTGTCCTTGCACAAGAGCAAGCCGATCGTTGGGCCGTCCTTGACGGGATCGCGGATCAGGTCATCGACGGCGGACAGGTAGAACTGCATCTTGCCCGCGAACTCGGGCTCGAAGGCCACCGCCTTGAGCTCCACGACGATGTAGCAGTGAAGCCGGGTATGATAGAAGAGCATGTCGAGGTAGAAGTCTTTGTCAGCTACCTCGAGGTGGACCTGATGGCCGACGAAGGCGAAGCCCACACCCAGCTCCAGCAGGAAGGAGCGGATGTGTTCGACGAGGGAGCGCTCGAGTCGACGCTCATTTACATCGCCGGTAAGTTCAAGGAAATCAAACAGGTACGGGTCTTTGAGGCTTTGAGCAGCCAGGTCCGACTGAGGCGGTGGCAACGTGTGCTTGAAGTTGTGGACGGCAGCGCCGAGCCGCTTTAGGTATCCGCTCTCAATCTGAACCACGAGGATGCCGCGCGACCAACCGTGCTGGACTGCCGCAGCGGCGTATGCCAGGCGCTCCTCGGGGGTCGAGAGCTTCTCCAGCAATGCGATCTGGTGAGACCAGGGCAATTGTGCAAGAGCCTCTTGCACAATTGCCTCCTGGGGCCACGCCTTGGCGAAGGCGCGCATGTATTTGAGGTTGCGTGACGAGAAACCACGCACAGTGGGAAACTCGTGCGACAAATCTTTAGCGATCTGATCGACAACCTTAGCTCCCCATCCAGCCTCGCCCTGCCGAGCGAGGATGTCGTGTCCGATGCCCCAGTAGAGCAGAATCATCTCGCGGTTGGCCGAGAGCACGGCTCGAAGCTGTGCGGCGCGAACGCGGGCCTTCAGCTTTTCAAGGAATTCGCGATAGCCAGCGGGCAATTTTACCGAAAGGGCGGGCATGGCCGGGCATCATAACCAAGCCGCAGGATTGCGCTACGGGTGCCTTGTCCTTACGTCGGCTGCCGGCCGCGTGGCGCTGACGTGCCCACACGGCTGCATACACTCGCGATTGTCGCGACAACGTCGCGACAATTTCTCGATCAGCTTCGTGATTATTTATATTTATCTCTCATAAGGTTGCTTGGATTGGATCGAGCGTGAGTCCACAGTATCTCCTCCGGTCGATTTCCTACCCCCTCAAGTTGCTCTTGGAATGCCCGCAGGTAAGCTCGAGCATGAGGCTCTTCTTCCTCCGGCCGAAGAAACATAATTGGATCTGGGCGCCAGTGCTCAGAGAGGTATAAGTATGTTAGTGTATCTAACAGCAGGAATACTCGCATTAGGTTGTCTGGATTGTAAACAGTCGCATCCTCCAGCATGTGCAAGGCGAGATGCCGGTTAAAATTATCATATGATTGACCCGTTTGGGTCTTCTTATAGAAATGATGCTCAAGAATATATGAACATGACTCAGCCCAAGAGTCAGCGAACAGCGGCCGAGTAAGCAGAGGATTGCGCTTCGGTGCCTCACGAACCCAAAGCGCCGCATTAGCCATGGCTGGCGATTCTAAACTGGATGAGCTATGTCCTCGCCAACGCAGAAGCAGGCCCTCAACCACAGGTATTATCGTATATAAAGCGGCAATGAAGTTTCCCCGTACATATGCAAAGTACGATGCATCGATTACGTGAGCAAACTCAGCGAACAGAGGGATTTTCATATATAATCCTGTCAGCATACGGGCTCTGGTTTTCGGCCTTATCACAAGATTATGCATCTCAGCGCCGATTTCACCCAGTCGAACTGGTTCTTGTTGAAGAATATTGTAGATCTTGGAGAGTTCGCTTGGCCTTCCATAAGGTGGAAATATAAGGGCATACCGACCAAGCTTCTGATTGACGCGACGATAGAGATCGGCCTCTGAAGGATCGGGATGTACGACTT
Source organism: Polyangia bacterium (assembly GCA_044222245.1). Taxonomy (GTDB): domain Bacteria; phylum Myxococcota_A; class Polyangia; order Palsa-1104; family JAEUJZ01; genus CALFML01. The sequence continues at coordinate 31,509 of JBGANQ010000076.1, forward strand.
CCCTATAGGCTCTTGCAATCTCGCGCTGTACCGTAGGCCAGAGTTCATCAGAAATTCTATGTTCTTCCTTCAGTTTTTGAGGCGTAATCCGGCCAGGACCATGTAGACGTCCTGCGAGTTCCTCTGCTGGCACCAAGCGGGAGCTGCCATCCGAGTTGAGCCCAATATAGACAAGCTTCGATTCCATGCTTTCTTCCGGTTGTCTTTCTAGACAGTTTGCACATTAGCCTGGGCAGCCGCTTGACTCCCGGCTCCAAACCCCAGCCAGCCCGCCTCTACGCCCAATACATTCGCTAGCATCTCGACGGTATCCACTCGTGGGATCATACCGCGGACCTCAATGTTGGCGACGGTCTGCCCTGTAAGCCCAGCGGCATCACCGAGCGATTGCCGGCTGAGGCCCCGCTGTTTCCGCACCGCGACGAGACGCTGGCCGATCGTGGCAGCAGCAGGCTGGGACGGGATGGTGTCCTCTGGGCCGTCGCCATAGGCAAGCCATGGCGCCGATACGCCGAGGGCAATAGCAAAGCGCTCGACAGTGTCGATGCGTGGCAGAGTCTGCCGCCGTTCGATTAGGAAGGCGGTTCCAGTCGACATGCCCGAGGTCAACGAAGCAGCGGACATGCCCAGATCGTTCTTTCGCCGAGCGCGGCGCAGCCGGTCAGGCAAACCGTAGTAGGCAGGGTTTCGGCGTCCTCGAACCACAGACAGCACATAACAGGTGAGAAACCAAAGGTTCAAGTTCAGGTATTTCTAACGTCTCACATTGACTTGTTTTCTTGATCTCTAGAGCAAGTAGTGGTATTGAGTAGTCCGTCGCTCGGATCTGGCCGCTTCAACGCCAACCACGCCGACGGCAAGGAGGTTCACACGTCATAGGGCTGAGCTGCCACCCTCGACAATGAGGGTTTCGCATAGACCGGAGCGCGACGAGTGGTAGCTCGTCGGCTCCGTAGCACGCCTTGGTGTTCCACCACCTCGGCGCACCGGGAGGCATCATGCCATCTTCGCGTTCAAAAGTCGTTCGTAAGCAACAACCCAAGCCCTCGGCCAAGCAGGCCAAGCCGCAGCGCCGAGTGAAGGCTTCACTGCGCACGCGGGCTACGCCGTCGCCGCTTATCGCAGACGGCGCCACCACCGAGGCCGACCTATGCAAATGGGTGGACTGGTTCGCCCGGTTCCACACCGACCCGACGGAGCTGTATGTGCCGCTGGCGCTGCGCACCGTCGATTGCGCAGTGACGGTGCGACGTCAGCCACCGACCGAGCCGCAGCCGCCCCGCCTCATGCGCTGCGTGCGCGAGGTCGCCAAGTTCAACGGGGCCAAGGGCGCCGAGTGGAAGCTCATCACTTGGGTGCCCGGCCTTCCTGGGCCGCAGTTCCAGCCCTTCCTATCGCTGGATGAGGCCATGACTCAGCTTGAGTCCCCACCCGCGCCCGTCACCTTCTAGCCATCCTGGCGTCCGATGAGCTGCCGTGTCTATGGCGGCAGCGCACCATCGCCCTCGACCCTCAAACCTTCTGCCTGCTGTGACGCGCGTTGCTATGCGCTGCCACACCTACACGGCTGTCGCGCTACTGTGGTGCAATGCTATGTCCTGTCTGCAAGGAGCATCCGCTGAGGGGGCGCCAAGCCACCTGTAGCACCAAGTGTCGCTCGGCCCGATACCGTGACCGGAAACAGCAGCAGCGTGATGAGTCACAGCAAGGCGGCGGGCATGGCAGCGCGAGCAGCGCCCCCAGCAGGCCGTCCTCGGGTCAAAGGCACCGCACCAGTGATACGAAGAAATGGGAGCAGCTTGTATCCGCCGCCGTCGATAGAGTAATCGAGGCGATTCAGCATCTCGGTCATTTGCCAACACCGCCGGCCCACGATCTATGGCGCGTGGACCTGCGCGAGCAAATCACCGCCCAGGCGCCCAAGCTGGCCGTAGGCTATCGCATCGTGCTGCCTGGTCGTCATGCCGGCGATGCGCCTATGCTCACGCCGAAACGTAGTCGCGCGCGCGACGTGGCCTGGTATTCGCTCACGCCCTTCGAGTACCCCGACGATATCCGGCTGCGCGATGGCTGCTGGTATCGCCTGATCTGGATCGATGCTCAGGAAAAGCGCGTTCGACTGCAACCGGGCGAGTCGGTGCCGGGGCTGTATTACTTCGTCGGCCCTGCGCAGCTTAGCCCCGGCGTGCGAACAGACCTGCACCAAGCTGAATCACCAGCCTCGCCCCCCTTGCCGCAGGAGCCTGTCCCGGCTCTTGTCCACGCCGAAGAGAAGCCATCCCTTCTTTCGTCATTTCCGCCGCAGTTGATCGCTGAGACTACGGAGAAGGAGAGAACCACGCTTGCCTCCCTGCCGCCGCTAACGCTTGATGACAGCAACCTGCTGATCCGATTTGTGCAGCAGCCCGAGTGGATGCTTAAACTTCTCCACGAGGAGAGAGCTGCAGCTGCCCGCGAAGCCGGACTTCCCACGCCGCCCGAGCCGCCCACAAGCCTCGCTCATCACGAAAGAAAGACGATTCACGCGTTGCTCACCAAGAGAATGCCCGCGCCGCTCGTCCTGCTCTGCAAGCTGCTCCACGCCTATGCGCGGAAGTTCGGCCCCGAGGTGCTGAGCTTTCTGCCAACGCCGTTGGCCCCCCTACCGGAAGCAGAGCAGCAGCGGTTAGAGGCCGCGATCGCGAACATGCAGAAGCTTACGTACCTGGACTATGTACATACTCGTCAAGAGTCCCTGCTTCGCGGTCTTCCGTTGCCCCAGGAGCCCGTGGTTTCCATCGGCAGCAAGGAACGGAGTCAGCTCCGACGGATGCTCCGCGACACGCGCGCAGTGATTTTCTTCGAGAGGCATGCTCACCCGCCCTTGGCATTCATCCGTACTACCGCGATACCGGATCTACCGTGACTGTGACGCGCAGCACTTCTAGGCTCCCGACGCCACAGATGCGTCACAGTGCAGCAGAGCGTCATGTACACCGAAGCCAGAAAGCTGATCACCGATCTGTGATGGCAATGTGACACTGACTTTGCGTCGCTAACGTTGCGTTCAAGTCACACCCGTTGCGTGCGCCGCCATGATGCGCTCGCGATATGCTACACGCTCGCGAGACTGCCTAAGTAAGAACTGCTCGCTCGCCGGATCGAGCAAGACGCCATCTATCTCCCACTGCGGTCGATGCGGGAAGCTGTGAGGCGCATGATCGAAGAGCTGCCATCGCACGGCGATGGTCGCCACCAGCGCTTGCTCGTCGATATCCCGCGTCGGGTCGAGCCGTCGGTCAGTCTCCCGAGGTCGGTGCTCGCTCTCCCACTGCGCAAAGCGGCCTCGCACCTCAAGCTCAGTGCGGATCTGGGTAACCAGATCGGTTCGCCCGGCGCTGTAGTCGATAGAAGGACCGGCCGAGCCACCGTCGGTCGGCGATCTCGGTTTCGCCAGCATGCGCAACAGTCGGTCGCATTGCTCGGCGGTCTCCGTTCGTTCCCGACGCGCCTGTTCTAGCTCGGTCGCCAAGATGGCCGTGCGCCCCTGCGCGCACGCCGCACTCTCAGCGTCCCATGATTGTCCGCTGGACGGTGGTTCGCGTCGTTCCGCAAGCGACAGCGCACGCTGTAGTTGCTCCTCCAATTCTGTACAGCGGCGCTCCAGCATGGCAATGCGAAGAAGCAGCTCATCTATCAAGGCCCGCTGTTCGGCGTTGGCCGCGAGCGCTTGGCGGAGCTGCCTGCGAAGCTCCATGATGCCCGGTCTGGGGATTGTCGGCCCAGGCCGTGGAGGAGGCCCGCCACCTGGGCCGCCTGGCCGTCCGCCAGGTCCTGGGGGTCGTCCGCCTGGCCCTCGTGGCCGTCCGCCCGGCGGGGACAGCCCGCCTGTGGGAGGCCCTCCGCTTGGTTCCCGGCCCCCAAGCTGCTGACGAGCTTCGGCCAAAAGTCGTTCCAACTCCGCAATCCGCGCTCGTGCCTCCGCCAGTTCCCGCGTCTGCTCGTCGAGACGCCGCTGCAGGTCTGCGGAGGACCGCTCTGCTTGCTCGGCACGCGCCCAGTGCCTCGATACCAAGCGCCGTAGATCAGCGCGGCCAAGCGCCCTAGGGATGGGATAACGCCCCGGACGACCGCGCGGTCGGCAACCTGGATGCTGACCTCGGCGCTGGCGCAGCGCACGCATGCGGCATTTGCTACTGCAATAGCGCCGATCCGACCGATCGTGCCGTCGGAGACGCATCGGGCACATCGCACATCTTTCTGGCGCCACAATAGGTTATTTTTTAACTGTCACAAATTTTGTCAAAGGAGATCTGTAACAACGCAGATTGATTAAGAATAACCGTCACACCCCGTCCCGTCTAAGGTCCGCACTCCGACGAAGCTACATTGTTTCTTGCAGGTCCAGCCTGGGTAGGTAGGCGCGCAATCTAGCGCGTGAAGGGCAGCTAACGTGACAGTCGATGGGCAGCCATTCGTGTCGGCGCTGGCGTCAACTCACCGGGCTGCCCGCCAGGCAGTTCCGCAGCAGATCAAGTACCGACGCGGCATGCCAGATCTCTCCACGCCGCGGCAAGTAGTTCTCGGCGCGCAAATCGCTCGCCGATCTGACGCAAGCTGAGTCCCTGGTTGCGAAGCTGCGCCGCGAAGACTGCTGCCGCCGCCTTGTCTCGAATCACATCCTGCGCACGCTCCGATTCACGCTGCCGTCGCGATGGCTCCGATTTCTTGGGCCGCCACTCGGGGTCCTCATATCCGGCCCGCCGGAGAACGCGATAGACGGTCGCCCGATGCCAATGCGGACCTCGCGGCGGAACCTTCTCCGCGTCGAGCTGCTCGCAAAGCTGCCAGACATACATATCTGTCTCGTACCGCTCACAGATGCGCTTGATTCCCGCTTGCTCCTCGGGATTTTCGACGAGCTTGCGCCGACCGTGCTCGTCCAACTCGTCGATGTATTTCCAGCCATAGGGCGCAGCCCCGATGTAGACCCCCTGTGCCTTCATCAGTTTCATCGCCTCCCTGGTGCGGTCCCCGATGGCCTCGCGCTCCCACTGCGCGACGGAAGTAAGGACGTTCAGGAGCAACTTCCCGCTCGCAGAGCGGGTATCGATCGCGTCAGACACCGACAGCAGCGACCACGGCTTGCCTTCGCTGAAATAAGCCTCGCAGAGGTGGCCGAGGTCCTTCACGCTCCGCGTGAGCCGATCCAGCTTCATGACGATGAGCACATCGGCAACGCCTCGGCTCAGCATCTTCAGCGCCTTCTGAACACCTGGCCTGTCGAGTGACTTTGCCGACTCTCCTTCGTCTGCAACCACATCGATCAACTTGATATCGAGCGCCGTGCAGTGCGCCTGGATGCGCACTCGTTGCGCCTCCAAGCTGACGCCCTCTTGAACCTGTTGCGCGGTGCTCACGCGCACGTAGCCGACGGCGCGGATCTGGTTGGGTTTTGGCATGTTATGCTCCCCGCCGGTGCGCTTCATGTTCCCATCGCGTCACAGTCTTCGTCACAGCAAGGGCCAACCGGCCCTCTGCAGTTCGCGTATCGAGCCGGTCTCTGACGGAGACGAGCGCCGGCCCGTCAATCAGCAGCCGATGACGCTCGGTGAAGCGGACGACCTCCTCAACCGAGGACGAAAGACGATCCAGCCCAGCGACCACGACAGCCTGCGCCTTGCCTTTAGCCGCAAAAGCCATCGCATCGCTCAATCCCTGGCGTAACTCGATATCCTCTACACAATCATGATCCGCAAAGAACCGTCCAATCCGGATCGCGTGTAATCGCGCATATCCCAAGATCTCCTGTCTCTGTATGTAGATGCTCCGCTCTCTCCTCCTCTGGCTACCACTCGCCACACGTATGTACCCGACGGCCTTCGTAGTCTGCTCTGCCGACATGAACCACCTCCAGTCGGCCGCCGTTGTATTTTAGAAAACCGAACGCCTTCTTCCTCATCGAAGTGCTGCGGGCGCTGGCCGAGCGGGGCGGGGGGCTGAGTGCGGTGGGTCGGGGGCAGCTGCCCGAGCAGGTGTGCGCCGGCGGCATCAGCGCGGTGCTGGAGCGGCGGCTGGCTGGGGTGCCGGCGTGGGCGCGGCTCGGGCTGCGGCGGTGTGCGGTGGGCGGACGGCGGCTCGAGCTGCGGGCGCTGCCGCGCTGGGTCGCCGAGCCGGCGCGGTTTCTGCAAGCGTGCGCCGATGTGGGTGTGCTCGAGGTGGTCTTTGACGAGTGGCAGTTCAGCCATGACAAGCTGCGCGAGCGCATCCTCGAGTCGCTGGCGCCCGCCGAGGCGCGCGTGCTGCACTACGACGTGGCAGAGGCGCTGCAGTGGGCCTATCCGGACGCCTCGCAGCACAGCGCTGCCATTGCCGAGCACTACGAGCATGCAGGCTCGGTCTGTCGCGCCGCGGCGCATCGGGTGCGCGCCGCGGCTGTGGCGCTGCACCACGGCGCGCTGGAGGCGGCGGTGCACCACGGCCGGGCCGCGCTCGCCGCGCCGGTCGGCGCGCTGACGGCGCTGGAGCAGGCGCAGGCGCAGCAGCAGCTGGTGCAGGCGCTGTTTGGCCTGCGTCGGATCGATGAGTGCATCGCCGCTGCGGGGAGCGCGGCGGCGGCAGCGAGCGGGACGCTCTGCCTGGGTCGTCAGGTCGAGCGCGCCGTGCCGGCGGGACTGTGGCTGCTGCGACGGCTGCTGCGCCGCCAGGCTCCCGCCGCAGAGCGGGCGCTGGCGCGCGAGCAGCTGCTGACCGGGCTGCTGAGCGCCGAGGCGCACGTCCTGCGCGGCGATGCCCGCGCGGTGGGTTTTTTGGCGCTGCGCAACCTGAAGCTCGCCGAGCAGGCCGATGACGCAGCGCTGCGCGCCATGAGCTCGGTGGGCGTCGGCTTCCTCGCCGAGGTAGGCGGACTGCGTCGGCTCAGCGACCGCCTGCTCGGTCGCAGCGCGCGCTACCTGCAGGGCATCCAAGATCCGCGCGCCCAGCTGGAGTACCTGCGCATCAGCGGCCTGGTCCTCATCGGCCGCGGGGAGCTCGCCCGCGGCGAGGCGCAGCTGACCGCGGCGCTGCGCTGCGCCGACGAGCTCGAGTCCGATGAGCTGCGCCTGTTTGTGCGCTCGCTGCAGACGATCAGCGCCGCGCTGCATGGCCACTGCGGACGCACGCGCGAGCGGGCGCGGGCCCTGGCGCACGCCGCCGGACCGTCGCAGCACCCGCAGTATCGGGTCGCCGGCCAGCTCTATCTGGCCCTGGCGGACCTGCGCGCCGGCGACCTGGCTCAGGCGGCGGCGGCTGTGGAGGCGGCGGCGGCGCTGCAGGGACTGTCCCAGCTGCCGGCCCTTGATTTCTGTCTGGCGGCCCGCCGTGGCCAGCTGGCTCTCGCCCGGGCCGAGACGGGCGCCGCGGCGCAGTGGGCCGAGCAGGCGCTGGTCATGCTTGCCGCGCTGCCGGTGTATACGCCCGCCCACGTTCACTACTTCGGCTCTCTCATCGAGGTCTGCCTGGGTCTGGCGCAAGCGGCCGAGTCGAGCCGCGAGCGGGCCCGCTTCCTCCTTGGGGCCGAGCGCACTCTCGGCTCGCTGCGCACGCTGATCCGGCGGCACCCGGTCGCCCAGGGTCCGTGCTGGCTATATGAGGGGCTGCTTGCCGAGCAGCGCGGTCAGCCGGAGCGCGCCCGCAGCCTGCTCGACCGCGCCCGCGCCCGTGCCGAGCAGCTGGGGCTGCCCCTGGACCTGGGGCGGGCGCGGCGCGCCCTGGGGAAGCTCGATCGAGAGTCCGTGGACCCCGCGGTGTCGCGCCGCGCCTGCGAGCACCTGAGGGTCGCCGCGACCCTGCTCGGTCAGCTCGGCGCCCAGGCCGAGCAGGCCGAGGCGCTGCAGCTGCTTGCGCCGCCGAACCGGAAGTCGGTAGCGCGGCCGACCCGCAGCCGCGCTGTCGGCTTGGCGGCTTACGCCGAAGCCTCCAGCGCCGGCCGCGAGCCGGTCAGCGCGAGCGGCTGCTGATCCGGGGGCAGGGCGGCGGCCAGGGCAGCATGAATCTCGGCGCAGTGGGCATCGGTGGTCTCGACGCTCCAGCCGCGGGTGCTGATGGGCGGCAGCACCAGGATGGGAATGGTCACCGGGTTGAGCCGGAAGGCGTGCTTGGCCCAGTTCTTGTGGGCGCCGTGCACGACCACCGGGACGATCGGCAGCCCGGTGGCGATGGCCAGGTGGACCACGCCCTTTTTGAGCGGCCCCAGGCGCCCATCGCGGCTGCGCGTGCCCTCGGGCCAGATCCACAGCGCCAGGCGGTTACGGCGCACAAACTCGGCGGTGGACTTGAGCGCCGCGACCGCGGCTTGGTGATCCGCGCGATCGATGCTCAGGTGACCCGAGAGACGGAACAGCCAGCCGAAGAACGGAATGTTGAGGATCTGCTTTTTGACCACGCCGCAGCCTCCCACCGGGCACAGCCAGATGGCGATGAACGCGTCCAAGGTCGAGGTGTGATTGGAGACATAGATTGCCGGGTACGCGGCGGCGATGCGCTCGCGGTGCTGGACGACCGGGGTCGCCCGCGCCAGCCAGATGAGGACCGGCCCGACGCACTTGCCGTAGCAGTTGCAAAGCTTAATGCGCAGGACCCGAAATGGGAGCAGCGGCACTGCGACTGCCATCGTCACAATCGCCATTACCGCCATATATAGGAAGCCGATTCCGAGCCGGACGGCCGACGATATTCGGTGCATTGCCAAGCGCCCACTATGCCTGCCCTGGCGACAGTGCGTCCACGGCAATCGCTTGCCGCACTGCGTCAGTTTGTCGAGCTGCGGCGCAGCAGAGTGCCGTACTGGCCGGCGGTCCACACATTGCCCGCCTGATCGACCCACACCGCGGCGAGGTAGTCGCTGGTGCCGCTAGGCACCTGGGTCCAGCTCTGACCGTCAAAGTGCAGCAGCATGCCGCGCTGGCCGCTGGCCCAGATGTCGCGGGCGCTGCGGCCGTGGATGCTGAGCGCGATGAACGTGGAGTTCTCGTCGGGAGCAAGGCTGTCGTACTCCCACGAGCGGCCGGTATAGTGGATGACCAGGCTCTGGTCGCCGACCACCCAGACCTCGCCGGGAGTCCCGGTGTAGACCGCGTGCAGGGTGTCGCCGATGCGTGAGTAGCTGCGGCCCCACGACACCCCGTTCCAGTGCAGGACCAGGCCGCGCTCGCCGGTGATCCAGACCTCGCTGGCGCTGCGGCCCCAGATGCCGGTCAAGGTCAGCGGCACTGTCGCGTCCATCGCGCGGAAGCCGCTGCCATCGCTGTGCAGCAGGGTCCCGTTGCGCCCGCAGACATAGATATCCGTCGGCGAGCTGCCCCACACGCCGAGCAGATCTTCGCTGGTGCCGCTTGGGACCAGCGACCAGCTCTGGCCGTTATAGTGAAGGATGTTGCCGAAGTCGCCGACCGCCCAGACCTCGGTCGGGCTGGACGCCCACACCCCGCGCAGCGGGTCGAGGATGCCGGCGGCCTGGCGGCTGAGCTTCTGCCCGTCGAAGTGCAGGACCGTGCCGCCCTCGCCGACGATCCAGACGTCCTCAGCGCTGGTCGAGGAGATCGCGGTGAGGTTGTCGCGACCGCCGGGGCTCTGCGACTGCCAGGTGCCGTTGCTGCGGCGCTGCAGGGTGCCCTGGTCGCCGGCGGCCCACAGGGCGCCGCCGACCTGGCTGGTGGTGCCGGTCAGGGCGTACAGCCAGCTGGTGGTGCCGCTGGGAATGGCCTGCCAGGTGGAGCCGTTGAAGTGTAGGAGCAGGCCGCCCTCACCGCTGGCCCAGACCTCGGTCTCGCCGCTGCCCCACAGCGCCGACAGCCGCGGCCCGAGCGTGGTGTAGTAGCGCAGCCAGCGCTGGCCGTCGTAGTGCCTAATGACCGCTGGCCGCTGCGGCGAAGAGCCGAGACCGCCGCCAAGAACCCTGGGGAACGCTGGCGGAACGACTGCGTCAGTCCGGCGCGTCAGTCCGGCGCGTCAGTCCGGCGCGTCAGTCCGGCGCGTCAGTCGGGTTCAGCGGGCAGGTAGGGGACCTGCTGCCACTGCTCAGGCGGGACGACCCGCTTGCTGCGCACCAGCTGCGACAGCGAGACGAAGCCTTCGGCGAGCACGACCTGCAAGAGCTCACTGCCGTTGCAGTCAAACTGGCGGCATACCGTCGGGCGTCGTTCCCAGATCTCACACCGCTGCGATGCGGTGTCAAGATGCACGCAGAGCCCGGTCTGCGGATCCTTGTCGACGCAGCTCTTGCGCAGGCCTTCGGCATTATAGACCGGCTCATCCTCGGGTCCGTAGCGTACGATCAATCGACAACAAAACGCCGCGCACCCAAGCCGCCGCCCCGTGTCACAGTCCAGCACCACCGCAGCCATCTCCCCACCCTCCACAGCTCCAAGCGTACCGCTGCGGCAGCGGCGACACAATCCACCGGAATTTTCCCTTTCTCAATCGCGGGAAGCGGCGCGCGAGCCGACTCCAGCGCGCGCAGGACGCAGCGCCGCGCTATGGACAAAAGTGGCCGCAGGCATGGGTCTGACTCTTGCGCCCTGGTTCCGCGGCTGCGTGCCCGAGCGGCGGCGGGCGGCGGCGCCCGCAAGGGAATGATCCGCGGCCCTTGTCAGACGGGAGCGTCCTTATAGTGCCAGATGGCACCGGCGTTGGCGGTGAAGTCATGACCGACCGCCCATACGTCCTTGGGTCCGCTGCCCCACAAGGCGCTGACCAGCAGGTTGGTGCCGATGGTCACCGCCTGCCAGTCGGTGCCGTCGAAGTGCCAGGCCGTGCCGCCGTAGCCGACTGCCCACACGTCATTTTTCGCCGTGCCCCAGACCGCATAAAGCGAGGCCGAGATGCTCGGGCCCGGCGCCGTCCACCTCGCGCCATCGAAGTGCAGGATGGTCCCTTCATCGCCCACTGCCCATAGATCGTGGCTGCTCGTGCCCCAGATCGCGCGCAGCCAGCGGTCGGTGCCGGTGCTCAGGCGCTGCCAGAAGGTTCCCGTGTAGTGCAGGACCGAGCCGTTCTCGCCCACCGCCCACACGTCGTTGGCGCTCTGGCCCCAGAGCGCGTGCAGTCCGAAGGACAGCCCGCTCGGCAGCCCGGCCCAGCTGCGGCCGTCCCAGTGCAGGATGAGGCCCTGATCGCCTACCGCCCACTGGTCACTGGCGCTGGTGGCCCACAGCGCGCGGATCGTGTGCCCTTGCGGCAGCGGGCTCTGCCAGCAGAACTCGCCCGGGCTGCACACCGCGGCGGGGACGAGGTTGGCCTGCACCGCGGTCGGCCCGGTCACCGTCAGATCGCAGCTCGCC
>JBGANQ010000077.1:0-42787 GCA_044222245.1 Polyangia bacterium
TCCCCCTCCGCCCAGTTCCAGTCGAGCAAAGCCTCCGCAACTCTAACTCTGGCTTGACCGCCGTCGGCGGCGCCCGAACTTGCGCCCGCTGACGGCGCGAGTTCGGCTATAAAGAAGGGAGGTCCAACATGCCCCCACGCCCACCCGCCGTCATCCCCTATCGCCTCCACCCCTGGCACGGCGTCTCGCCCGGCGAGCACGCGCCCGGCCTGGTCACCGTCTATATCGAGATGGTGCCTGGCGACACGGTAAAGTACGAGGTCGACAAGCACTCAGGGCACCTGATGCTCGATCGGCCGCAGAAGTACTCCTCGCAGTGCCCGGCGCCCTACGGCTTCATCCCGCAGACCTACTGCGGCTCGCAGATCGCCAGCTACGCGGCGACCCGGGCCGGGCGCAGCGACGTGCGCGGCGACGGCGACCCGCTGGACATCTGCGTACTCACCGAGCGCACCATCAACCAGGGCGGCATCCTGGTGACGGCGCGGCCGATCGGCGGCTTCCGCATGTTCGACGGCCAGGAGGCCGATGACAAGATCGTCGCCGTCCTGCGCGATGACGCCGCCTATGGCGAGCTGCGCGACATCACCGCCTGCGCCCGCTCGCTCATCGATCGCCTGCGCCACTACTTTCTGACCTACAAAGACATGCCGCAGAGCAGCTTCGGGGCGACCAGCGGCCTCGGCGACCCGGGCCGCGTGACCGGCCCCATTGCTCCCGAGCGCCAGGCGCGCCGCGTCGAGATCACCGACGTATACGACGCCGCCGAAGCCGAGCACATCATCCGGCTCGCCCTGCTCGACTATCAGACCGAGATCTGCGGCGGCCCCGTCGCCCCTTAGCTGCGGCCCGCCCTTGGTAGCGCTGAACCAGCCCCCTGGCCCCACCGCCCCCGCAGGCCGGCCCGCGGTCGCGGCGCGGTCCTGCGGGAACCGCAGCCTGCGGCGGTTGTCCTAAGGCCATGAAGCGCTGCCCCAGTCTGCCTGCCTGCTTCCTGTCCGGCCTCCTCGCCCTGCCGCTCGCCGGGCTCACCGGCTGCCCCGAGGCGCCCAAGAAGCCGCCGAGCAGCCAGCCAGTGGTCTATCCGCCCGTCGCTGCCGGCGCGTATGCCGATGGCCCGGCGGGGCTGCAGAAGTTCTTCCGCGATGTCCTGGCCGCCGCCCGCAAGGAGCAGCCGGAGAAGGTGATCAGCCTGCTCGGCTCCCTGGCCATGACGCAGAGCGAGCTCGGCGAGCTGCTCGGCAGCGCCGCCGCGGCGCAGTACTTCCCGCGCTACCAGGCGATGATGTCCGAGCTCACCCACCTGGGCGGCCTGGAGCTGGTCGACCAGATCCAGCACCGCCACTTCGACGAGGTGCTGGTGCTTTCGGTCCGCGAGCTGCCGGCGGCCGAGCAGACGGCGACCGAGCGCAAGGTGGCGCGCGCCGTGCCGCAGGCGGTGCCGCTGTACTCGGTCCGCCTCAAGCGCAGCAGCGAGCCACGCGGCATCCGCTACGAGTTCTTCGTCTACCTCGGCGGCCGCTGGCGCACCGGCAACCTGCTCGGCCAGCTGCTGCCCGCCGAGCCGAGCGCCCCCGCCGCCCCGTCGCCGGGCTGAGCCCAGGTCCACCGATCGGCGCCCGGCGCAGCGCTGTAATCGCGCTTGCGGTGCGCTGCACTAAGCAGAAAGGGGGCTCTGCCCGCCCCCCGCTTCGGGGTCGACCGACTGGGGGAAAGACGAAGCGGGCGCGGACGCCGAGCTGGGCGCGGGGCGGGTCGCGCTCGGCAGCGGCTTTTCAAGTGACTGCTCGATCAGCGCCTCCAGCTCCAGTCTTAGGGTCGGGCCAGGCCCGGGGAAAACCGCCGCCGGGTCGGAAAAGGTCGATTTTCCCCCCGCAGCTGGCGAAGCTAGGGATAAAAGAAAAAACGAGTCAAGCTGCATGCAATCGGTTCGCACCCTCATCGTCGGCGCTGGGGTCAGTGGCCTCGCCACCGCCGCCGCCCTCCCGCACGACGACTACCTCATCCTGGAGGCCGACCCCGAGATCGGCGGCTACTGCAAGACCGTGCACCGGGACGGCTTTGTCTGGGACTACTCGGGCCACTTCTTCCACTTCAAGCACCCCGAGATCGAAGGCTGGCTGCGCGAGCGCATGGCCGGCCAGCGGGTGCGCGTGGTGAACAAGCGCTCGTTTATCAGCTACAAGGGGCGGCTGATTGATTTCCCCTTCCAGAAAAACATCCATCAGCTCCCCCAGGACGAGTTTATCGACTGCCTGTACGATCTGTACTTCGCCCGCGCCCCGCGCGAGCTGCTCACCGGCAGCGCCGCCGCCGAGCCGCCGGCTAAAGAGGCGAACTTCCAGGAGATGCTCTACCGCCGTTTCGGCCGCGCGATCGCCGACAAGTTCCTGGTCCCCTATAACCAGAAGCTGTACGCCTGCGAGCTGTCCCGGCTCGATCCGGACGCGATGGGCAGGTTCTTCCCCCACGCCGAGCTCACCGACGTCATCCGCAACATGAAGGTCGCCGACAACCGCAGCTATAACTCGACCTTCACCTATCCCGAGGGAGGGGCCATCGAGTATGTAAAGGCGCTGGCCAGCGCGGTGCGTCCGGCAGCGCTCGCCTTGTCCGAGCCGCTCCTTAGCATCGATCTGGCGACCCGGGTGGCGCGCACCCCGCGGCGCGAGCTGCGCTTTGAGCAGCTGGTGTCCTCGATCCCCTTTAACCGCCTGCTTGCCCTTTCGGGGGTCGCGCACGACCCGGCGGTGTGGACGTGGAATAAGGTGCTGGTGTTCAACCTCGGCTTTGATCGCAAGGGTCCGCGCGAGCCGCACTGGATCTACTATCCGGATCCGCAGTGCGTGTTTTACCGCGTCGGCTTCTACGACAACATCTTTGACACCGATCGCCTCAGCATCTACGTCGAGGTCGGCCTGCCCGCCGACGCCGTGGTCGATGTCGCGGCGCTGCGCGAGCGGGTGCTCGGCGATCTGCGGCGGCAGGGAGTGACCGCCGAGGCGCGCCTTGTCGCCGAGCACTCGGTGGTGATGGATCCGGCCTACGTCCACATCACCCGCACCTCCCTGGCCGAGCACGCGCGCCTTGGCGCCGTGCTGCGCCGCAGCGGCGTGCATACCCTGGGGCGCTACGGCGGCTGGACCTACTGCTCGATCGAGGACAACATCGTCGAGGCGCGGCGGCTGGCGGCGGCTCTGGCTAGCGCCCCCTGACCCCGCGGCCCCCGCGGCCGCCCGCGGCCCGCCAGAGCCTGCCGCGGGGCTTTCCCGGGAAGATTCCCGGGTTGGTGTGCAGACCGCTACTTGCTGTCGCTGGTTCATGCTATCTACTGGCTGCCAAGAGTCTATCGGCGCAAGGAGTGCTCCATGCGGCTGCTCGTCCCCTCTCTTATCGCATCGGTCGTCATTCAAGTATGGCAAGTAGGGCAAGTAGGGCAAGTAGGGCAAGCAGGGCAGTTAGGACAGCCTGGGCAGATTGGACAGCTTGGGCCGAGGCGGGCAGAGGCGGAAGAGTCCCGGCCGACCTTTGGTCCCTACGACATCGCGACGCTGTTTTTCATCAGCAAGAGCGATGACCGAAACCGCGTCGACTACGGCATGCGCCTGGACCAGAGCTGCACGCCGAGCGAGAAGGAGGCGGTGTTCCCCTACTGGCGCGAGTTCGAGAACTCGCCCCCCGTACGCACCCACCCGCTAAAGCTCATAGAGTACTATCCCTACGGCGTCGCGACGCAGCGCATGATCAGCCAGTCCTCAACGGGCAGCGAGTACTACGTGCGGCTCAAGCGGATCCACCGCGATCTGTACGTGCGCACGAGCAAGGGCGCCGACGGCCGGTGTACGGCGACCGTGCGCACGACGATCGCCGGCCAGGACAGCAGCGAGCTGCTGAGCGCCTACGTCAAGCTCCGCCGTCCCCTGTCGGTTGAGTACGTAGAGATTCACGGCAAGTCGCCGCAGAGCGGTCAGCCGATTGATGAGCGGGTCGTGCAGTGAGCGGCGCCTGGGCCCGCCGCTGAGCCCTCGCCGGGCCGCCGCGGCCAGCCCCCAGGCCGCCGACTCGCGGGCCGGCGAAATAGTCGAAAAGGTCAGAGTTGGCTATAATGGCAGCTCCCCACTTACAGGAGTAAAACGAGCGTGCAATCAAAAATCCGCAGCTTTGTAAAGCGCAGCCTGCTGTCCCTCGCGCTGTCGGGGGCTCTGCTACCCGGCCTGGCGCTGGCTGATATCAAGGTCGGCGACACCGTCGAGCAGCCGACCTTGCGCGACGCCAACGACAAGCCGGCCATGGTCCCCGACCTCGGCAAGAAGGTGCTGCTCATCCTGTACACCGACCCCGGGGTCGCCGACATCACCGACAAGTTCGCCGATCGGGTCAAGGCGCTCGGCCTACCCGAGGCCCACTTCCGGTCGATCGGCGTCGCCAACATGGCCGATGCCAAGGGCCTGGCCAACTGGCTCATCCGCATCGTGGTGCGCAGCAAGATCAAGAAGTACAACGTCACCATCCTCACCGATCCCGATCTGTCGCTGAAGAACCAGTGGCACCTGGGCGAGACCGACGACAAGTCGGTGGTCCTGCTCATCGACGCCAACCGCAAGGTCCGCTACGTCCACACCAACAAGAAGAAGAAGGACGAGCTCGTCGGCGCCGAGCAGGACGAGGCGGTCAAGATCGTGCAGGAAGTGGTCGCCGAGCAGTCGGGCGGCACCTACACCCCCAAGGACAGCCCGACGCGCAACTAGCCGGGCGGGCACAAGCCGCCGGGGGGCCGCGGGGGCGCGGCTCTGCGACTTTTACTCCTAAATCCTACCGAGCCGGCTATGCTTGGCCCATGGCCATGCAGATGCAGCGGACCTCTTTTTTCAATCCCTCCCAAACTGGCGCCACCGTCGGTCCAGCCGGCAGGCTGGCGCCGCTTTTGGCGCTGCTGCTGGGCGCCTGCGCGAGCTCACCGCCGCTGCCGCCGATCGACCAGCCCGGCGTGGTGACCGACGCCAACGCCGCCATCCGCTGCGAGCGCGGCACGGTGTTCGCCGCCGGTCAGACCCAGGGCCGCCTGAGCGCCGTGTGGTGCGAGCGCCCCGACGGCCGTCGCCACGGCCCCTACCTGGAGTGGTGGGAGAACCACCAGAAAAAGGGCGCCGGCAGCTACCGCGACGGCGTGCGCCACGGCACCTGGACGTTCTTTCTGCCGAGCGGCCAGCGCGACTCCCAGATCGAATACGTGAACGGCGAGGCCGTGCAGCGCTGACCGCCGCGCTCAGACTCGCCCGAGCGCCCCGAGCGCCCGGAGCTCGAAGATCTCGACATCGACGCCCGGGCTGTAGAGCTTGAGCGGCAGCTCGCGGTCGGGGGTCACCGCCGCGGCGCCGAGTAGCGACTGGTCCAGCTGCGCCACGCGGGCGGCGTGCAGCGGATAGGGCCGGTGGTGGACCTGCCCGCGCAACAGGCGCTGCTGCCGATCCAGGGTGTAGAGGTAGTAGCGCTCGGCGAGAAAGAACTGCAGCGTGCCGGGCTCGCTTCTGGGCAGCGGCTCGCCGATCTCATAGCTCAGCTGCAGGCCCGCCGCGCCCCCGCGCCGCTGGCTGCGGTAGCGGACGCGGGCCCCATCGACCTGCAGGTCCATGTCGGCGTAGTAGTAGGGAAGGTGGAAGAAGGTCCGCGCCGCCAGCACCGCCAGGCGGTTTGCCGCATCCAGGCTGAAAAACCACACGCCAGGCTCGCGGCCGTCGCGCAGGACGTAGGTCCGCACGTTGGTCTCGTGGAAGTTGGCGGTGCCCGGTACCGCCGGCAGAAAGCGGTGGGCGCGCACGTTGCGCATGGTGAACGGCACCAGGCCGACAAAGGCGCGCCCCTCATAAGTATCCACTTGCAGCGCGGGCGGAATCAGCGGTCGCAGCACGGCCAGCGGGACTTCCCAGTGCAGAAACAGCAGGTGCCGCCACTGCTGAAACCCCTGCGCCGCCCCCGGCGGCCGGCGCGTCGGTGCGACTCGATCCACTCCATCGGTGTCCATGCCAGATCCCCCAAGTGCGTCTGGGGCCTATTTTAGACTGAACGCCGAGTCGTTGCGGGAAGTCTGCGCGGGGCGGCTGGCGGACCCACTGACCACACGCCGCTGGCCTCGCGGTTTGGGTGCGCGCCCGGGGTAGCCTTGGCCCTCCGGTTCGTGCGACAATAGGAGCCGCTCTCTCGCGTCCCGTGTCCGGCCCGCAGGCTCCCTGGCTGACGCCGACCTGCGAGCTGCTTCTTATAGAGACTGCGACCCTACCCCCTCGGCCACCGCAAGGAAGAATCCATGGCGAAGCGAAACCTTGGCTTGTTACTACTGGCACTGGGTCTGCCGCTGGCGCTGGCCGCCGGCTGCAGCGGCAACGTCATCAACGGCACCACCAACGACGGTGGCGCCGACGATGCCAGTGTCGGCACGCTGCCGCCGACGATCCCCGGCTGCGTCGGGGCCTGCACGGTCAACTACAACTGCCCGGCGGCCACCGGGCCGACCAAGCTCACCGGGACCGTGACCATCCCGGCCGGCAACCTGCCGCTTTACAACGCTCAGGTATACATCCCGACCGGCGACGTGCTGCCCGATCCGCCCAAGACCGGGGTGAGCTGCGACCGCTGCGTCCCCATGCCCAGCACGTTCGCCACCACGACCGATGCCAGCGGCAAGTTCACCCTGGCCAACATTCCTTCGGGGCAGAACATTCCGCTCATCATCCAGGTCGGCAAGTGGCGGCGCCTGGTGACCCTGCCGAGCGTCCCGGAGTGCGCGACGACGCCGCTCGATGCGACGCAGACCCGCCTGCCGCGCAACCAGACCGAGGGCAATATCCCCAAGATCGCGCTGTCGACCGGCGCCCTGGACGCGCTGGAGTGCATCCTGCGCAAGAACAAGCTCGGGCTTGACGACTCCGAGTTCACCAACGCCTCGGGCACCGGCCGCGTCAACCTGTACGCCGGCGTCACCGGCACCGACCAGTACAGCGCCGGCAACGTCCCGTTCACCCAGTCCAACCCCTGGTGGGACACCGCCGCCAACTGGCAAAAGTACGACATCGTCATGCTGTCCTGCGAGGGCTATCCCAGCGCCTATGACCTGAGCAAAAAGAGCGTCCAGGCGCGCCAGAACCTGCAGACCTACCTCAACCTGGGCGGGCGGGTGTTCGCCTCACACTGGCACAACGTCTGGCTGCAGAAGGCCGTGCCGCTGCCGGCACCGTCCACCGAGCCGTCCCTGCAGACCGTGGCGCAGTTCGTCGATCCGACCACGTACACGGGCTACAGCAACGACGCCACCGCCGATGAGGCGACGATCAACACAAGCTTCGCCAAGGGCGCCGCGCTGCAGCAGTGGCTGGCCGGCAACGGGGGCCTGAACGCCAACAACAAGCTGCCGATCAACTTCACCCGCGTCACCCTCGCCAAGACCAATAACAATGTGACTCCGGCGACGGCGAATCCGAACCCGGCGTACACCCAGAACTGGCTCAACCTGACCGCCAGTAGCGGCGCCCTGGATGCGCGGCTGGCCAACCCCCCGTCGCAGTACTTCTCGTTCTACGCGCCGCTCAGTCTGCCGCCGGCGCAGCAGTGCGGCGAGATGGTGTTCACCGACCTGCACGTCTCGGGCGGACCGACCGGCGATCGCTCGGGCGCCGGCGCCGCCCTGGCCTTTCCCAAGGGCTGCACGACCTCGGGCCTGACCGCGCAGGAAAAGGCGCTGATCTTTCTGCTCTTCGATCTGACAAGCTGCGTCTCTCCAGTCCTCGGCTGACGTCAGCAGCAGTCCCTGCAGCCAGTTTTCCTTGCCAAGGCCAGCGCGCCGCCAGCGGCTGCGCGCCAAGGACCATCGAAGCTCTGCCGCCGCAGCACAGCTTGACGGCGGCGCCCTGCCGCCGCCCGCACAAGCGCCCCAAGGGCGACCGGCGGCAGAGGTCCAAGGCGCCTTGCCGCTGGCGGCGGCCCGCTTGCCTCGGGCAGTAGGCCGGATAATATGCGCGGCCATGACCAGGGCGGCCTCTGTGTTCGGTGTCGCGTTGCTTGTGGCTTTATCCGGGTGTGGCTCGCCCGATTCGCTCCACATACTCTCGGGTCGCGACATCACCGTCGAGGTCCGCGCCGATCCCTACGGGCTGACGGTGCGCGATGGCAGCGGCCGCGTCGTGCTTGCGAGCCGGGACGGCGGCGGCGACGACTTCGCGCCGCTCGGCTGGGCCGCTGGGCAGGTGCAGTGGCGGCGCGGCCTGCTGCCCGGATATTATGAGTTCTCACCGGCGCTGGCGCCCTGGCACCGCGCCGGCCGCGTGACTTCTGTCGAGCGAGACGGTGCCCGACTGACCGTCGTCATCTCGGGGGACGGGCCGCCCATCCGCGTCGTCCACGAGCTGCGCGATGCGACGCTGCGCGTCCAGGCGGAGCTCAGCGAGCCGCCGCCCGCCGGCGGCGCCGCGCCACGGGCCTGGCACGCCGCCTTCAGCAGCCCGCCGAACGAGGCCTTCCTCGGCTTCGGCGAGCGCTTCAACCGCACCAACCAGCGCGGCGTCGACGTCTTCAGCTTCGCCGAAGAAGGCGGAGTCGGCGGCACCGAAGCGGAGGCGAGCCGAACCCAGTTCCCAAGCGGCGAGCCGATGACCTACTTTCCCGTCCCCTTCTTCGTCTCCACCGCAGGCTATGGCTTCTGGCTCGACACCACCTGGCGCAGCGAGTTCAATCTGGCCACCGCCGACCCCGATGCCTTTCGCGCCTGGCACACCGGGCCCACCCTCGCCTTCGAGGTCTATCTGCCGCACAGCGACGACAGCCGGCCGTTCCCGCAGCAGCTGGTCGACCGCTTTACCGCCGCCACTGGCCGCCCGCTGTTGCCGCCCGCCTGGACCTTCGGACCGCGCCGGCGCATCAACCGCGGCACCCTGGTGGGCGGAGTCCCCGAGTTCCAGGCCATGCGGCAGCAAGACCTGGCGATCACCGCGCTCGACGATGCGCTGCACTTTCTGCCCGGCGGCTCGCACCTTGGAAGTGAAGCGGCGCTGCGCTCCTTCACCGCCAGCGCCCGCGCGCTCGGGTACCGCGTCAACGGCTATTACAACTCCCTGTTCGCCAAGGAAGACACGCCGCTCCAGCCCGTGGTCGACGAAGGGTTGGCGTCAGGATACTTCCTGCGCGACCGTACGGGAGCCCCCTCGGAGGTGTTCCTGATCTCGGGCCGCCCGCTGGTCGTCTATCAGCTCGACTTTACCGCGCCGCGCGCAGTCACTTTTTATCAGCGCATGTTCAGCTGGGCGACCGAGCTTGGCTACTCCGGCTGGATGTACGACTTCGGCGAGTATGTTCAGCCGGACACGCAGTCCGCCTCGGGCATGAGCGGCGAAGAGCTGCACAACCTCTATCCGGTTCTTTATGATAAGGCGGTCCATGACGCCATGGAGGCGAGCCCGCGCAAGGGCGACTGGCTTGCCTTCGCGCGCGCTGGCTACACTGGCTCCTGGCGCTACATCCCGATGTTCTGGTCCGGCGATCCCAGCGCCTCATTCGACAGCGCCATCGGGCTGCCTGCCATGGTGCGGGCGGGGATCAACCTGGGCCTGTCCGGCGCGCCGCACTGGGGCTCGGACATCGGCGGCTTCAAGTGCGTACCTGGGGGGTCGGCCAAGGCCGATGGCGAGCTGCTGACGCGGTGGATCCAGCTTGGCGCCATGAGCTCGAATATGCAGGATCAGGACGCCTGCGCCCTCAATATGGACGGAGGGCACAAGGCGACGATCTGGACCTCGCCCGACGCGAAGGAGGCCTGGCGGACCTACGCGCGGCTGCACACGCGGCTGTTCCCCTATCTGTACGCGCTCGCCCAGGAGGCCAGCCGGACCGGCGCGCCGACGATGCGTCACCTCTTGTTCGAGCACCCCGAGCGCGTCGACCTGGCGGCGGTCGATGACACGTTCTACCTTGGGCCGACGCTCCTGGTGGCGCCGGTCGTGCACCGCGGCGAGCGGCAGCGCGCCGTAGAGCTGCCGCTGGGACTTTACCTCGACTGGCGCGACCAGCGCCTCCTTGAGGGCGGGCGGCAGGTGACGCTCGACGCCCCGCTGGACAAGCTGCCGCTCCTTTTACGCGACGGCCATCTACTGCCGCTTCTCGATCCGCGGATCGATACGTTGGATGACGGCGATCACTCGAGCGCGCCGGCCGGAGTCGATGTCATCGGACCGCGAGAGGTCGCCGACGTGTACGATGTGGTCGGCCTGCTCTCGCTGCGGACGGGCCGCGCCGCCTTCACGCTCGCCGACGGCGGGCGCCTGGAGGCGAGCTTCACCGGCGGCCTCGACCTCGCAGCGCTGCGCCCGGCGCGCGACGACGCAGATCTAGCCAGCTGCACCGGCTGCTACCGCGACACCCAGCTGGCGATGGGACTCCGCCGCCTGCGCGTCTCGCTCGGCGAAGGCTCGGTCAAGCTCGGTGGCCTGGACCTGTTGACCAAGACCGGCCGGCGGGTGCGCTGGGATCTCTACCTTGTAGAAAAGTAGCTCCGCTGTGACTCTCCGAGCCGTAGCGCGCGGGCTCTAGCCCAGCCGAGCCTACGAGCTCGCGGTCTTATAAACCTGTCGAAGAAGCCGTCTGGCGAACACAAGTCGGGTGCCCGCAGCGACCTACGGAGCCCGCGGGTCGAGCTCGACCTTCAGACGATTGTCGATGTCCTTTATGCCCCGGCAGTGCTCGACGAGCTCCTCGGCCAGGCGGCGATCAGGGCGGCTGGCGACAGCGCCCTGGAGGATCACCACGCCCTCTTTGACCGCGACCTCGATGCCGCTGGCGTCCAGGTGGCCCTGACTCAGGCACTCGACGACCTCTTCATGGATGCGCTCATCAGAGCGCGCGTAGCCCTTGGGACCCTTGCCGACAAGCTCGGCCGAGCGGCCCCGGTAGGTGCCCGGTGCCTCCCCCGGACCCTGACGCGCCGCCGGGCTCTGGGTCGGATTAGTGCTGTCCGTTGGACCGCTGGCATAATAGGAATCCTGCGCGCGCCGCCCGGTGCGATTGCTCTGCTCGAGGTTAGGGAAGTTGCCGACCTGATAGCCGCGATCGGTCTGGTAGCCGCGAGCGTTCTGGTACCAGCGCTCGCCTGGATGGGCGCGATCGCCCTGATAGCCGCGGTCCCCCTGATAGACGCGACTGGAGTCGGCGCCGCGGTCCCCCTGATAGCCGCGGTCGCTGTGGTAGGCGAAGTCGCCCTGCTCGCCGCCATCGCGCGGGTAGGTGCGCTCACCCAGGTGCGCGCCCTCGCGCAGGGGTCCGCGAGCGGGAGGTCGGCGTTGCGGATACTCATGGGGATTTTGCATGCGCTTTCTCCGGGTTCTTGGACGTGATTGAAAGTGGCAGACGTCCAAGCTTGCGGGTTTGCAACCAGCGTGCCGCCACGCGTCCGGGGCGATGCGGAGCCCGTTGGGAGTCCTCCGCCTCGATAAGCTCTCTGGATGAGGCGGCACCGGGAGACTCCCGAGCTGCCGCGGACCGCTTCCTCCTGTGCGTGGCAGCAGCGCACACTGTCCTGCGAGCGCTCAGGGAGTCCTGCCCGAGTGGACCCGCCGAGCCATCCCGTTCCTTCGGAACCGACTCCTTTTTTAGGGCAAGGCACGCTCTTTGCTCGGCTGGCACCACGCGCTCAGGCGCAGCTCTTCGGAAACTCGCAACGTCAGCAGCTCAGGAGTCCCCCATGCAGATCAGTCGGTCCTCCCGTCTTCCTTCTTTGATGAACTTCGCGCGCTCTGCAGGCTTTGTGCTGGCCGCGCTGGGACTTGTGGGTCCGGCGCTGGCCGACCGCGCCGAGCGCGCCGCCGACCGCGCCGAGCGCGCCGCTGACAAGGCAGTGCAGGCTGCCGATGACGCGACCCGCGCCAGCGCCAACAAGGACAAGCCCAACGACTCCTGGCTGACCGCCAAGACCAAGATCGCCCTGCTCTCCGACAGCCGGGTCAGCGGCACGCGCGTCAACATCGAGACCAAGGGCGCTTGCGTCACCCTGCGCGGCAAGGTCGAGACCATGGACGCAAAGACCGCCGCCGAGCAGATCGCCCGCGGCATCGACGGCGTGCGCGAGGTCAAAAACGAGCTCGCCGTGGTCCCCGCCAGCCGCCGCAAGATGGTCGACGCCAAGGACGATTACATCGTGTCCCAGGTCGACAAGCGTCTAAAGGGCGACCAGATGCTCAAGACCGCCAAGATCACGGTGCGCAGCGATGCCGGCGTCGTCACCCTGAGCGGCCAGGCGCCGGGCCTGATGGCCAGCGCGCGCGCCTCCGAGCTGGCCGACGAGGTGGACGGCGTGCGTACGGTGAAAAACGAGCTCGCCCTGAAGTAGCCGGCGGCGCTGGCCTAGTGCTCGATGTGGATGACGCCGTCGCTAGTGGTCAGGGTATCGCCGCTGCGCAGGGGGGCGGGGCCGAGCACCGTGGTGTGGTCTTGCCGCTGCCAGACGGCAGTGGGGTGACCGCTCCACCACAGCTCGCGCTGCGCCACCCAGATCTGGCCCAGGCGCATCGCCCCGCCCAGCCGCTCCAGCGGTGAGCCGCGCAGCTGCAGTTTCTGCCACAGCATGAGGGTCGGCGGAGCGCCCACCGCATACGAGTCGCGGCGGGTGAGAAATGCGCCCGGGCTGTCGTAAAGCAGCTCGGCGGCCAGCCCGTTGTCGCGCGGGGCGGCGCTCGGGTGGCCGAGCAGGGTGACGTGGACCGTCAGGTGCTCGCCCAGGCGCACCAGCGCGCCATCGGGCAGCGCGGTCAGGCGCGCGCCGATGCGGCGGTCGTTCACCGAGGTGCCGTTGCTGCTTTGGTCGAGCACCGAGAGGCGGTTGTCCAGCCAGATGAGCACCGCGTGCTCGCGGCTGATCTCGGCCGTGATCAGATCGTTTTCCGGGGACGGCAGCGCCTGACACACCAGGTCGCACTCGCTCTGCTTGCCGAGCACCGCTCGCGGGCCGACCACGACATCGATCGCCGAGGCGACATCGCCGGCGCGAAACAGCCGATACCAGCGCGGCGAGTGGCGCTTCTGCGCCGGCGTGCCACGGCGCTGCCGCGAGGTCCCAAGGGCCACCACGAACTCTTCCATCATCGCCATCGCGCTCGGGAAGCGGGCCTCGGGCTGCTTGGCCAGCGCGCGGACGAAGAAGGTGTCCAGCGCCTCGGCCCGCGGCAGCCGCGGCACCAGGGTGCGCAGCGGCGGCACCGGCGCGCTCTTGTGCATCTGCATGAGCATGCGCGGGTGGCTGGAGACAAACGGCGGCCGGCCGGCCACCGCCTCGAAGAGCAGGGTCGCCAGGGCGTAGCGGTCCGAGGCCGGCTCGACGTGCAGACCGTCCTGGCACTGCTCCGGGCTCTTGTACAGGAACACCCCGGGCAGCGCCGGCAGCTCCAGGAGGTCGCTCGACAGGACCTTGGCCAGCCCCAGGTCGAGCAGCACCAGCCGCGGCGCCGAAGAGGGCTCCTTGTGCACCAGGATCAGGTTGGCCGGCGACACCTCGCCGTGCACCAGGCCGAGCGCGGCGGCGCGATCCAGGAGGTCGGCCACCGGCATCAGCAGCGGCGCCACCGCCTCGGGCGACAGCCCCTCGGTGAGGTAGCTGCGCAGGTCGGGGCCCTCGATCGGGTCGACCGCGATCCACGGCGTGCCGGCGACCAGCCCGCTCAGCACCCCACCGGCCGAGGGCGCCGGGGTGACCGCGGGGCCATACTCAAAGGTGCTGCCGGCGGCCTCGGGGCTCGGCTCGGCGTGGCCGGGCAAGAGGCCGAAGGCGTGCACCGCGGCGGTGTGGCGGTGCGACAGCAGCATGGCGCGCTCGGCGCAGTGGCGGAAGCGCTCGACGTAGGCCGGGGTGCGACAGGCCTCGGCGTGCAGGACCTTGAGCAGGACGCTGCGCCCCTGCGGCCGCTGCTCGGCGAGGAAGCTTTCCCCGTGCAGCTCTTCACCGAGCCACGACAAGAGCTGCATCTGCGCATTGAGCCAGCGTCCCGGACTGAGCCGCATAGGGGGTCTCCAACCTTAGCTTATACTCAGCTCGCCGCCGGTGCGGAACATTTTCCGTTTGGCCCGACCGATGAGCCAGCGCCGCGTCAGCGTCGCGTCAGCGCCGCGACAGTGCCGCCTGAGCAGCTGAGCAGCTGACCCGTCGGGAGCCGCGCGGGCGGGCGGCTCAAGGAGCGCTGCGCAGGCTGCCAAGGCCCACCCACAACAGGCCGGCGGCGACCAGCGCCCCCAGGCCGAGCGCCGCCAGCACCTGCCCGCGCAGCAGCGCCACCGTGGCGAGACCGACATAGGCCAGCCCGAGCACGACCTCGACCCGGGCCAGGGTGTCGCGCACCGGCCGGTAGGCGCGCGCGGGTCGGATGCTCGCTGCCGCCGCCGGCGCTTCGGGCAGCCCGCTGGCCGGCACGCCCGCGGCCGCCCCGGGCGTGCCGACGCCGGTCTTGGGGGTGCGCACAAACTCGGCCGCGGCGCGCCCGCCGAACACGCCGCGCCACAGCGCCACCGTCAAGCTGACCGACAGGCCCATGGACAGCCCGACCACCAGCGGGGCCAGCGCCAGCGCCGGCAGCGCCGAGCGCCCCGCCCGCCGCAGCGCCGCCCCGTAGTAAAGAAACAGCGCCCCATGGAGCAGCAGCACGACCCCCAGCAGCCCCCCGGGCGGGGAGTAAGCCGGTGACAGCAGCCCCAGCGCGACCACCGGCAGCCACAAAAGCGATAAAAGGAGGTAGGGCTGGCGGGCGTGCCGCAGCAGGTGGCCGAGCATGGTCAGGCGCTCGCGGGCGGTCAGGGTGCCGCCGCGCAGCTTGAGCAGCAGGCTGCGCAGCACCTGCGCGCCGCCGCGCACCCAGCGCTGCTGCTGGCTGCGAAACGCCGCCATGGTCGCCGGCAGCTCGGTGGGCACTGCGACCTCCGGAAGGTGGCGCGAGCGGTAACCGAGCAGGTGGACCCGGTAGGACAGATCGAGATCCTCGGTCACCGAAGCGGTCGGCCGGGCCGCGCTCGCCCCCTTGCCGCCCACGGCTTCCTCGGCGCTGCCGCCGCGCTCGCCGGCGCCCGGCGCCGCCAGCCCGGCGCCCACCCAGCCGCCCGCCGCGAGCAGCGCCCGCTTGGCCCAGATCCCGCCCGAGCCGTTAAACTGCACCGGCCGCCCGTGCGCCGACAGATAGGCCTGCTCGACCAGCATCAGCCCGTACAGGATGAGCGCCTGCACCCGGGTGAGCAGGTTCTTGTCCTCGTTAAGAAAAGCCCACCGCCCCTGCACGAACGCCAGCTGCGGGTCGGCCACCAGCTCGGGCACAAGGCGCTGCAGGAAGTCCGGCGGCGGGACGAAGTCGGCGTCCAGCACCGCCAGGTACTCGCCGCGCGCGCTCGGCAGCGCGTAGTCCAGGTGGCCGGCCTTGAAGCTGGTGCGCAGCGGGCGCCGCACCACCGCCACCTCATGGCCGCGCCGCTGCAGCTCGGCCACGGTGGCGTCGACGACCGCCACCGTGTCGTCGTCCGAGTCGTCCAGCACCTGCACCTGCAGCCGCTCGCGCGGCCACTGCAGCGCGCACGCCGCCGCGATCGCCCGCCGCGCCACGAAGCGCTCGTTGCGCATGGGCAGCTGGACGGTGACCACCGGCGCCTCCAGGGCGCTGCACGGCGGCGCGGCGTCCCGCTGCGCCCGCGTCCCGAGCGCCCACAGGCCAAGCTTTAGAAGATGCGCGCTCGCCATCAAAAGGAGCAGCCACAGGCCAAGCTGCAGCACCCCGAGCAGCCAGCTCAGCGCGCCTGCCGCCGTTGCCGCCGCCGCAAATCCGTCCAGGTTGTAACCAAGCGCAAGCCCCATCGCCGGCACTATCGCACAGGCCGGCGCCGCTTTTTCACCCCCTTTGCACCGCCGGCCGCGCCGCTTCACTGGGCGCGGCTGCGGGCCGCGGCCCGGGCGCCTTGGAATCGCCTGCCGCCGAGCGACCGTGGAGCTGGGGTTTGACCTTTGCGCACGCGCCGGTCTACCCTCGTTGAGCGATGACCGCACTTTCGATTCCCGCGACCTTTGCCCCGCTTCTGGCTGCTCCCGCCGGCAAGGAGCTGGATCTGTTCCAGCTCGTGCTCAGCTCGGGGGGCGTGGTCCTCATGGTGCTGTTTCTGCTGATCGCGTTCTTCGTCGTGACGACGTTCGTGATCGGCTACAAGCTGTTCCAGCTGCTGCGCGCCTCGCAGGAGACCGACCAGTTCCTGGATGCGTTCTGGCGCACCAAGCGGTTCGACGAGGTCTACGAGCAGGCCAAGAAGCTCCGGCGCTCCCCCGTGGCGGCGATCTTCCGCGCCGGCTACCTGGAGCTTATGCGCCTGACCAAGCAGGGCGCCGGCGGCGGTGAGCCGGCCGGCGAGAACAGCCTGGAGAACATCGAGCGCGCGCTGCGCCGCAGCACGATCGCCGAGATGACCATGCTCGAGGGCCTCACCCCGCTGCTCGCCACCGTCGGCTCGTCGGCGCCGTTCATCGGCCTGTTTGGCACCGTGTGGGGCATCATGGACGCCTTCCGCAACATCGGCTCCAAGGGCTCGGCGAACCTGGCCACCGTCGCCCCGGGCATCGCCGAGGCGCTCATCGCCACCGCCATCGGCCTGGTCGCCGCCATCCCGGCGGTCATGGCGTTCAACTACTTCGCCCGCAAGATCAAGGTCCTGGCCAACGAGATGGACTCGTTCGGCAACGACTTCCTCAACCTGGTCAAGCGCAACTACCTTCGCTAAAGAACCCGCCGGATGTCCCGCTGCCCGCTGCTGGTCGTGTGCGCGCTGCTCTGCCGGGTAGGCGTCGGCGAGGCCGCAGGGCCGACGCCCGCGCCCGCCGCCGCGCCGCCCGTCAAGGCAGCGGCCGCCGCTGCCGAGCCGACGAGCCGCCCGTCGCCGCGCCCGCCAGCGGCGGGCGCTAGACGCCGAGCCGGAGCTGACCGGCCATGACTCGCCGGCGGCCGCGCTCGCGGCGATCCTGCAGCGCGCTGAGGCCGACGCCGGCAGCCGCCGCGCATCGTCGCTTTCGGCGAGTACCACGAGCTCAAGGGCAACACCGGCGTCAAGTCGGCGCTCAACTGCTTCGCCGAGCAGCTCTTGGCGGTGCTGCAGCCGCTGACCTCGGATCTGGTGCTCGAGACCTGGGTGACCGCCGGCGGCTGCGGCCAGCAGGAAAAGCAGGTCGTCAAAGACGTCGAAAAGACCACCCGGCGCCCCGTCACCACCGAGAACGAGCTGGTCACCCTCATCAAGCAGGCGCGCGAGTCGCACATCCAGCCGCACATCCTGGAGCTCAGCTGCGGCGAGTACCAGGGCCTGCTCGACAAGGAGGGCGCCGTCGACTACGAGAAGATGCTGAAGCTGCTGAGCGATCTTCTGGCGCGCAAGATCGCCCAGGTCAAGCTGCGCCGCGAGGCCGCCGGCGTGCGCAAGATCGTCGCCGTCTACGGCGGCGCCCTGCACAACGACCTGTACCCGAGCAGCGACTTCCGCCCCTACACCTTCGGCCCCGGCACCGCCATCGCCTTCCCCGGCCAGTACCTGGAGGTCGATCTGTACGTCCCCGAGTTTATTGCCAAAGACCCGGGCCTTAACAAAGAGCCATGGTTTGGCCGCTACCAGAAGGCGCGCGCCGCCGCCAAGGACCCGCACAAGACCTGGGCGGTCCGGCGCGGCAAGGGCTCGTTCATCCTGCTGTTTCCGCCGACCCGGAAGTAAAGACCGCCCGGCAGCCGGGTCCCTGCCCGTGGGACCGTCCGCGCTGCGCGATGAGCGCCCGGGCAGGCGCAGCTGTCGCCGGCGCTGAGCACCCAGGCGCCGATTCTGCTCGCCCAGGCGCCGCGGTCGCGGTCGCCAGCGCCGCTTGGGCCGCGCAGGCGCCGCGGCGGCTCGCGCGGGTGCGGTGCTGGTCGCGCAGTCGCGGCGTTCGCCCGCGCGGGTGCGGCGGCGGCTCGCGCAGTCGCCGCCGTTTGTTTCTTACGGCCTCGCCTCGCGAGCGTTCTGCGCAGTCGTCTCCTGCTCCGCGAGAAACCGCTTTTTTGCCTCTAGCCAGTCCAGGATGAGCTGCTTGGTCTCGGCCAGGCTCAGTCGGGTGCAGCGCGGCGGACCCTCCTCTCCGTTTTGGAGGTCCGGATCTTTCATGTCCTCTAGCACTACATAGTCGGGGTACATATATGCGACGACGTAATGATTGTAGATCTCGGTGGGCTCGCCGGCCTCTGCCTTGGCCAGCTCGGCCAAGTACACATCTTCTTGGCCGTACATGTCGCTGATGAAGTCGTAGAGCAGCCACTTTCGTGGATCAGGCTCGTCCTCGAAAACAGCATCAATTTTACCCCCGAAGGAAGGCCGTTCCAAAGTAAGACGGAAGCGGTGCATTACTTACCCCCATTGTATATTGGGTAGGCAGTCTGGACCTTGCCCTTCGGATCAACCCCCAGACGGCGCCCCGCCGCCCAGCTTGGCGCCGGGCGCCTGGCCCGCCGATGCTGCTGACTCTGCGTCGCGCAGCGGCATCCGCGCCCGCAGCGGTCCATGTCGGCGCAGTCCGCCCACCGCTCCGAGCAGGCTCAGGGCTTGCTCTTCGGGGCTCTTGTCCTTGTCGCAGTACAGCTGCTGCAGCATCTCCTTGGCGAGCACGATTCCCGGGCCGCCTTGCTCATCGAGCGCCATCATCGCCGCCGAGCCGGCGTCCAGGCCGTGCAGCGGGCCGACGCGCCCCTGGCAGATGCGCTGCCGGTGCGCCTCTTTGTCGCGCTCATACTGGCGCTGGTGTTCGTCCAGATAGTCCCAGATTGCCTTGCGGACGCGCGCTTGCAGCGGAATCGCGACCACCTTGTCACCCTCGTTCAGGCGCAGCGAGCCGTTAAGCTCCCACAGGTGAGTGCCAACGGCCAGACGCTTGCGGTCGCGACGTGCAAGCCAATCTGATCAAAGCGCGTGCAGTCGACTAACAAGCCGCAGTGAATGCCGGGCGTGAGCAGCGCCGAGCGAGGTGCAGGCGTGGCTTGGGCACGAGCCGGTGACGCAGCGATGCAAAGAAGCAGCACAGGCCAAAGGCCGAACAAGCCACAACGGGAGCAAGCCTGGGCGCCGGCAGAGCCGAATCGGGCATGCGTCTTCTTCTTCATGATAGTCGCGCGCGCTGTCTGGACGGTCAGCTGTGACTGCGGCCTCCAGACAGACGATAGGGCGGACAATGAGTAGCGGACAACCCAAAGTCCGCCGTGCTAGCTTTGCGCGATGGACACGCTGGACGTGAATCTCTCTGTCGAGCTCCTTTTCCGGGTGGCCTCACGTCGCCGCGCTGCGCGGGGGGCCAGCCTGGCCCTGCTGCTGCCGCTGTGGGCCTGCGGCACCCCCGAGCCGGAGACAGCGCCGCCGCCGCCCGCGGCCGCGCCGCTGACCCGCGTGCAGGAGGCGCTCGGCTACGCCGATCCGCTCATCGGCAGCGGCGGCTTTGGCTTTCGCGATGGCAGCGCCTTCCCGGGGGCCGCGGCGCCGCACGGCCTGGCCAAGGTCGGGCCGGACACCCGCGGCCCGTTTGGCACCGTGCGCTTCCTGCACTTTATCGGCTACTGGTACGGCGACGACGTCATCCAGGGCTTCTCGCACCTGCACCTGCACGGCACCGGCGCCCCGGACTACGGCGTGTTGTCGGTGATGCCGCTGCCGAGCTGGGACCCGAGCAAGCTCACCGTCGAGCAGAACGAGTCGCCGTTTCAGAAAAAGAGCGAGGTCGCCGCCCCCGGCTACTACGCCGTGACCCTCGACCGCGGACCTGTCCGCGCCGAGCTGACCGCGACCTTGCGCGCCGCCCATCACCGCTTCACCTACGATCCGGCGCAGAGCCCGCCGGGCACCCCGCGCGCGATCCTCCTTGACCTCAGCAAGCACCTGGAGAGCGGCGAGATCACGGACGCCGAGGTCACTGTCGATAAGGCCGGCCAGCGCCTGCACGGCAAGCTGCACAGCAGCGGCGGCATGACCGATGGCTACGGCGGCTACCAGGTCTACTTCGCCGCCCGCACCCGCACCGCCTGGAGCGAGCACAAGGTCTGGAGCGAGGGCAGCCCGCCCGCCGCCGCCGATCACGCCCAGGGCAAGGGCGTCGGTCTCGCCCTCACCTTCCCCGCCGCCGCCGGCGACGCCGCCGCCCCCATCGAGCTGCAGGTCGCGGTGTCGCTGGTCTCGCAGCAGTACGCCATAAAGAGCCTGGACGCCGAGCTGCCCGACTGGGACTTCGCAGGCACTCGGCAAAAGACCGCCGCGGCCTGGCAGAAGGTGCTCGATGTCGCCCACGTCACCGGCGGCAGCGACACCCAGCGGCGGATGTTCTACTCGGCGCTGTACCGCTCGTTCCTCATGCCCACCGTGCAATCCGAGAGCGATGGCGCCTACCTCGGCTTTGATGGCAAGACGCAGTCCGCGCAGGGCTTCCAGTACGTCTCGGATCTGTCGCTGTGGGACACCTATCGCTCGCTGCATCCGCTCTACTCGCTGGTCGCGCCGGCGCGCGCGCTCGATGTGGTGCGCTCGCTGCACGCGATGGCGCTCGCGCACGGCTCCTTCCCCAAGTGGCCGCTGGCCGGCGGCGACTCCGGCTGCATGATCGGCGCCCCGGCCGAGCTGATCGTCGCCGACACCTACCTCAAGGGCCTCACCGACTTCGACGCCGCCGGCGCCTACGAGATCCTGCGCGCGGCGGCCGTGAGCCCGCTTGCCCCCGCGGGGGGCCGCGGCGGCCGCGATCAGGCCGACCTCTACATGAAGTACGGCTACGTGCCGTCCCAGGTCGGCGGCTCGGTGTCGCGCACCACCGAGTACGCCCGCGGCGACTTCGCCCTCGCCGAGCTCGCCCAGGCCCTGGGCAAGACCCAGGACGCCGCCGAGCTGCACGCCCGCGCCCGCAGCTACAGCCAGCTCTATGATCCGAGCGTCGGCTTCCTGCGCGCCCGCAAGGCCGACGGCAGCTTCTCCTGGGCCAGCTTCACCCCCGAGTCGTTCAGCAGCGACTACGTCGAGGCCAACGCCTGGCAGAGCCTGCTCATGAACGATCACGATCCAGCCGGCCTCGCCGCCATGCTCGGCGGCACCGCGCAGCTGGTCGACAAGCTGACCCAGATGTTCGAGCAGACGCGCCTCGCCTACGAGGCCGAGGATCACACAAACCCGACCCTGGGCGCCGATCGCCCGCCGTACTACTGGCAAGGCAACGAGACCGACATCCACGCCCCCTTCCTGTTCGCGCAGCTGGGCCACCCCGAGCTGACCCAGCGCTGGGTGCGCTTCCTCATGCAGACCCAGTACAGCGACCGCCCCGACGGCCTGCCCGGCAACGACGACGGCGGCGCGCTGTCTTCCTGGTACGTGTTCGCGGCGCTCGGCATCTATCCGATCGTCGGCAGCGATCGCTACGTCCTGTCCATCCCGCAGTTCCCCAAGATCGAGCTAAACATCGGCGGCGGCGTGTTCTCCATCGAAGCGGTCACCGCGACCGGCGAGCCCGCCACGGACCTTTTGGCCACCGGCTACGTGCAGCGCGCGACCCTGGACGGCCAGCCGCTCGCCCGGCCCGAGCTGCGCCACCGCGATCTGCAGCCCGGCCGCACCCTGCGCTTTGTCATCGGCCCGGACCCGGTCAGCTGGGGCCAGCCCGCGCAATAGCCGACCAGACGCTCGTCAGCGGGGGCCGCTGCCCGCCCGCTCGCCACCAGCGCTCAGTCTGGCTGGGCGAGCTCGGCGTGCAGCGCCGGCGAGAGGTTGCCGAAGAACTCGATCTCGTTGCGAGCCAGCGCCTTGACCGTCTGGTAGGCCGGGCAGTAGCCGGTCGCCGTCAGGCCGAAGCGGGCGAAGGTGCCGACGATGCTGGAGGCGCGCCGGCCGAGGTAGCTGATGAGCAGCGGCTGCTCGTAGCGGTGCCGGCTGAGCAGCCGCAGCGCTGCGAACAGCTGCGACAACGACACGTTGAAAAACGGCGGATCGCACAGGATGAGGCCGAACTCCTCGCCCAGCCACTCCGGGCGCGCCAGATCGTAGCGGCGAAAGCCGGGCGTCGGTGCGAAGCGCTCATCGATGTCCAGCACCCGCGCCCGCACGCCGCGCCGCGCCAGCTCGACGCCGACGCTGGGCGCGCAGATGCAGCACGGGTTTGGGAAGCGCGCGGCGAAGTCCGCCAGCCGGCCGGTCGACTTTGGGGTGAAGAAATACTGCTCGTTGTCGTGCCGTTCCTGCACCTTGCACCGCCCAGCTGCTAGTCCTTGCTTATCGGCACGCCGCCGATGCGGTTGCGGCTGGGGGTGGCGTCCGGCGTCAGCACGACATCGACCGGCTGCCCGTCGTCATACTCGGGCGGGCTGATGACCCGCGGCCGCTGGCAGAGGTGGGCCAGCGGTCCGGGGCGCGCCGCCACCGAGGCGCCGGGCGGGACCCAGGCGATCGCCGCGCGCAGCGCCGCGGCATCGGGAGGATCGCGGAACATCGACCAGGCAAAGCGCGAGCTGGCCAGCGCCAGCGGCGAGCCGCCGTGAAAGATGTGCGCCCCGAGCGCCAGCCCGCACAGCACTAACGCCAGCGCGCGACCTAGATCAGTACGCGCGCCGGCCAGGCCCTGGAGCAGCGCCCGCTGGCGCGTCAGGTAGAGCCGCAGCCGCCCGCCCCCGATGAGCGCCGCGCCGACGATGAACGGCACCATCGCGGTCGTGTAGTGCGACTCGATCGTCCGCACCCGCGGGAAGCTGGAGAGGAAGTTGATAAGGAGGATCGGCAGCGCCCCGGCCAGCGCCCGCGGCGCCAACAGCGCCAGCAGCCCCACCGGCCACAGGAGCCGCAGCACATAGCCGAGCCGCTCCCAGCCGAGCAGCAGGCGCAGCGCCGCCAGCGGGTGGCGCAGCAACACCAGCAGCATGTCGCGCCCCGAGCCCACCGCGTGCCCCCCGTCGCCTTTATCGCCCGTAAGGCCAGCAAAGTGGAGCCCGTAGGAGCCAAACCGCGGCAGGTACCGCGGCTGCACCCAGACGATATAGGTAAGGAAGTAGGCCACGAGCAGAAGCGCCAGCCCGACCATCGCCAGCCGAGCCCCCGCGCTGGAGCCGGACCACGGCCGCGCTGCGGGCCCTGGCTGTGACCCGGGCCCTGGCTGCGACCCGGGCCCTGGCCGCGACCTGGGCCACGGCTGCGACCCGGACAACGGCCGCGGCCCGGACAACGGCTGCGACCCCGGCCGTGGCTGCGACGCCAGCCCTTGCTGCGACCCGGGCCACGCAGCGCCACCGCCCGGCAGCGCGTAGGCGAGCAGGGCCAGCGCCAGCTGCAGCGCGATGTCCTCGCGACAGGCCAGCGCCAGCGCGCCAAAGAGCAGCGCCTGCCGCCAGCGCCCCTCATCCAGCGCATCGACAAACGCCAGCAGCGGCAACAGCGCCAGGGTCACCGGGTGAAAGTCATGCAGCGTCGCCACCGTCACCGTGGGATAGAGCAGCGCCGCCGCCGCCGCCCAGGGCGCCGCCGGCTCGCCCAGGTGCCGCCGTCCCAGGCGCCACGCCGGCCACGCCAGCAGCGCCACCGCCACCGCCTGCACCAGCAAAAGCAGCGGCACCAGCGGCACCCCCAGCCGGCCGAGCAGCGCCAGCGGCAGCAGGATCGGCTCCAGGTGCAGCCCGAGAAGGTGCGGCGCCTGCACCAGCGGCAGGTCCCGGTGCCCGTGGCCCAGGCCCCAGGTCAGGCGCAGGTAGTAGCTGAGATCGATCTGGGCGTGGAAGCTCTGGTAGCGCCGCCAGGCGAGCAGGGTGTAAAGCCCGGCGTAGCCGACGATGAGCGCCGCAAGCGCAAGGCTGCGTTCCCCCCGCGGCCGCGGCCGCGCCGGCGGCGTCCTCACCGGCAACTGCGCCCGTGACGTCCGCGCCGGCGACTGCGCCCGCGGCGACTGGTGCTGCTGCTGCGACGGCGGTGGCGCCACTAGCGGGCCCTCTTTGCGACAAGGTGCGACATCGACGGCGGCCATGATGCCGCGCCGCGGCGCGCCGACCAAGCGCGGATTTCAGGGAGCTCGTTGACGTGGCCAGGCCCTGCCGCCAAACTGCGCATATGGCCGATTCATCACGTCGCAATCCCCCGGAAAGCTCCGGGCGCCCATCGTACGAGACCATGTCCGGCATCCCGCTGCGCGCCGCCTACAAGCCGCAAGACGTGCGGCCCTACGAGGAGATCGGCGACCCCGGTCAGTACCCGTACACCCGCGGCGTCCACGAGACGATGTACCGCGGCAAGCTGTGGACGATGCGCATGTTCGCCGGCTTTGGCACCCCCGAGGACACCAACCGCCGGTTCCACTTCCTGCTCAAAGAGGGCCAGACCGGCCTGTCCACCGCGTTCGACATGCCGACGCTGATGGGCTACGACCCCGACAGCGAGCGCTCGCTCGGCGAGGTCGGGCGCGAGGGCGTAAACGTCGCCAGCATCGACGACATGCGGCGCCTGTTCACCGGCATCCCGCTGTCCGAGGTCACCACCTCGATGACGATCAACGCGCCGGCGATCTACCTGCTCGCCTGCTACATCGCCGTCGCCGAGGAGCAAGGCGTCTCGCCAGCGCAGCTGCGCGGCACCCTGCAGAACGACATGTTCAAGGAGTACATCGCCCAGAAGGAGTGGATCTCGCCCATCCGCCCAGCGATCCGCATCATCCGCGACATGCTGGTGTACTGCACCAAGGAGATGCCGCTGTGGAACACCGTCTCGATCAGCGGCTACCACATCCGCGAGGCGGGGGCGACCGCGGTGCAGGAGCTGGCGTTCACCCTCGCCGACGGCATCGGCTACCTGCAGCTCGGGCAGGAGGCGGGCCTTTCCATCGACAGCTTCGCCCCCCGGCTGTCGTTCTTCTTCGACGTCCACAACGATTTCTTCGAGGAGATCGCCAAGTTCCGCGCCGCCCGCCGCATCTGGGCCAAGGTCATGCGCGAGCGCTTCGGGGCCAAAAACCCGCGCTCGTGGCTCCTTCGCACCCACGCCCAGACCGCCGGGGTGTCGCTGATGGCGCAGCAGCCGCTCAACAACGTGGTGCGCACGACGCTGCAGGCGCTGGCGGCGGTGCTCGGCGGCACGCAGTCGCTGCACACCAACTCCTACGACGAGACCTTCGCCCTGCCGACCGAAGAGGCGGCCACCCTGGCCCTGCGCACCCAGCAGATCATCGCCGAAGAGTCGGGCGTGGCGGCGGTGGCCGATCCGCTCGGCGGCAGCTACTTCGTCGAGAAGCTGACCGATGAGATGGAAGACCGGGCCATGGTCTACATCCATAAGATCGACGCCATGGGCGGCATCGTGCGGGCAATCGAAGAAGGCTACCCGCAGCGCGAGCTTGCCAACTCCGCCTACCAGTTCCAGCGCGCCGTCGACTCGGGCGCCCGCACCATCGTCGGCGTCAACAAGTACACAAGCGGCCAGAAGGATCAGATCCCGATCCTCAAGATCGAGCCCCAGGTCGAGCGCACCCAGATCGAGC
Source organism: Polyangia bacterium (assembly GCA_044222245.1). Lineage (GTDB taxonomy): Bacteria > Myxococcota_A > Polyangia > Palsa-1104 > JAEUJZ01 > CALFML01. The sequence goes on from JBGANQ010000077.1 coordinate 25,529, forward strand.
GGGTCAAGCTCACCCGGCAGCGCCGCGATGCCGAAAAGGCCGCCGCCGCCCTAAATGAAGTGCGCGCCGCGGCGCGCGGCAGCGATCCGCAAAAGCATAACCTCATGGTCGCCGTCCTCGGCGCCGTCAAGGCCCACGTCACCCTGGGCGAGGTGTGCGACGTGTTCCGCGAGGTGTTCGGCGAGCACCGCGATCCCGCCTACCTGTAGCCGCAGCGCTCCCCCCGCACTACCTTCTGCGCCCTCCCGGGCGTTGATTCCCTCGGGAAATTCGACGATAATGTGGGCGCAGCCCTGCGCGCTGCCATGCGGTGAAGCCCTGATGGCGATGCACGAGCAGATCCTCCGCAAGGAGCAGGATCCCTTCCACAAGCCGGAAGGCCAGCTGGAGACGGAGGCCGAGCAGGCCGCCGCTGCCGGCCACCGGCGCGTCGATGCGGAGGAGCAGCGCGCCGCCCAGACCGAGCGGACCAGCCTTGAGCTCATGGCCCCCTCGGTGGTCGCCCACCTGCCCGGCCAGACCGCGGCCTCCGACGAGGCGGTCAAGCACTTGTTTACCCACTTCACCGAGCGAGAGAACAAGGAAGGGCTGCCGGCGGAAGCGGCGCAGCGGGTCACCGCGACCCAGACCGACCCGCGGACCACCGCGCGCGCCCGCGAGCCGCGCGGCAAGTGGTACCGCGAGGTCGGCGAGGAGTTCAAAGAAGGCTTCGCCGCCGACTTCATGCCCGACTCGCAGATTGCCGGGCCGTCGATAGATGAAGGGCCGCGCGGGGCGAGCGACGCCGCCGCCGTCGATGCCGACGCCGATGCCTGGGAAGGCGCGGGCAGCCCGCGGCGGCGCAAGCGCGGCACCGCGGCCCGCGGCCCGGCCAAAAAGAGCAGCAAGCGCGAGGGCAAGGGATGACCCAGAGAGCGAGCAGCGACCTTGTGGCGCGCGGTCGCCTGTGTGGGGAGCGGTTCTACCTGCCGCAGCAGCCGCGCGGCGAGCTAGTCAGCCGCTCCCCGGCAGAGCCGGACGATGTGCTGGCGGTGTTTCCCTTTGGCCACGAAGACGTGCCCGAGGCGGTGACCGCGGCCTCGCGCGCCGCCCGCCCGTGGGGGCAGGTCGAGCTGGAGCAGCGGCTGGCGCTAGTCGACGGCATCCGGCCCGAGCTCATCCGCTGCGGGCCCGAGCTCGTGCGGTGCCTGGTGCGCGAGACCGGCCGCCCGCCGTGGGAGTGCCAGCGCGAGGTGCAGGGCCTGCTCAGCCGCATCGATCAGATCCGCGCCGACGCGCCCAGGCTGCTGGCCGATCGCGGCTACGGCGACCTGCCGGCGCGGGTGACGGCGCTGCCGCTCGGCGTGGTGGCGGTGCTGGGACCGGCGATGCTGCCGCTGTCGACCAGCCACACCCACATCATGGCGGCGCTGGTCACCGGCAACACCGTGGTCTGGAAGCCGAGCCCGCACTGCCCGGCCTCGGCCCAGCTGTACGCCGAGATCCTGCACCTTGGCGGCCTTATGCCCGGCACCTTCAACATGATCCAGGGCGACGACGCGGTCGGCTGGGAGCTGTGCCACCACCCGCAGGTCGACGGGGTGGTGTTCACCGGCAGCGCCGAGCACGGGCGGGCGCTGCGGCGCTCGTTCTGCGAGCGCTTCGAGCAGAAGCTGCTCCTGCACCTTGGGGCCAAAAACGCCGCGGTGGTGATGGAGGACGCGGACCTGGAGCTCGCGGCCTATGAGGTCGTGACCTCGGCGTTTCAGAGCGCCGGGCAGCGCTGCACGGCGACCAGCCGCGTGCTCGTGCACCGCGCGGTGCTCGACGAGTTTGTGGCGCGGCTCATCGATCAGACGGTGGCGCTGCGGGTGGGGCCGCCGACCAAGGACACGTTCATGGGGCCGCTGCTGTCCGAGGCGCGGCTAAAGCGCTACCGCGACCGGCTGGCCGCCGCCAAGCACCAGGGCGCCGAGCCGCTGCGCGCCCCCGAGCGGCTCGAGCTGCCCGGCCACTTCATAAGCCCCAGCCTGCACCTTGTCCAGAAGCGCCAGCCAGAGTCGGACTACCAGCGCGAGGAGCTGTTCGGCCCCGATCTGGCGGTCTACCCGATCGTCGATATCGACGACGCGCTGCAGCTCGCCGACGCTGGACCGTACGGCCTGTGCGCGTCGCTGTTCACCGAGTCGCCGCAGCGCTGGCGGCGCTTCTGCGAGGAGCTGCGGGCGGGGTCGCTGCTATGGAACCGCGGCACGGCCTCTCCCTCGGGCCGCATGCCCTTTGGCGGCGTCAAGGCGAGCGGCTACGGCGGCCGCGGCGGCGCCGATGCGATGGCGGCCCTGCGGCGCGAGGTCTCGCTGCTCGGCCGCACCTCCGAGCACATCGAGCCGCTGCCCGGCACCGAGCTTGTGTCCCCCGCGCCGCCCACAGGAAATGAAGTCCCTCAATGAGTAGCTACGCTGCACAGTCAATCACCGAAGTGGATCGGCAGCTCGCCGAGCAGTGGCTGAGCGCCGAGCTGAACCGCATGTGGCTGGTCGCCGAGCGGTGCCTGCGGCAGTTTCAGCGCGCCCAGCTGCGCCCGCAGCCCGACAACCCCGCGCTCGCCGAGATCGAGGGCATCTTCACCGCCCGGCGCGCCGCCCGCGGCGGTCAGAGCAGCGGCCCGCTCGACGAGGCCGAGATCCAGCGCGCCCTCAGCGACGTCGAGGCCAGCATCGCCGCGCTGCGCAAGGCGGCGCCGATCGGCCGCATGGTCGAAAACCTCGCCTTGAACCCGCTGGAGGTCGAGACGCTGATCGTGTCGCTGGCGCCGCACATCGACGCGCCGCTGTCGGACGTGTTTACGCTCTTGCGCGGCTCGCCGGCGCGGCGCGGCGTCGATCTGGCGCTCATCGCCCAGCTCTACCAGCTCAAGCGCACCGAGCGGCTGCAGCTGCTCGACTCGCTTGACCCGGAGCGGCCGCTCATCTCGTGGCGGATGATCCAGGTCATGCCGGTGGAGTCGGTGGAGGCCTACAGCTCGGTGAACTACCGGGCGATCATGCCGACCTACGATGTGCTGTCGGTGCTGACCGGCCGCGGCGAGCTCGCCCCGGCGCTGGCCCGCACGGCGCGCCTTTTGCGCGGCAGCCCGACGCTCGCCGACCTGGCGATTGATGAGAAGCTGCAGGCGCGGCTGCTGGTGCTGTGCGACTCGGCCGAGGCGGCCAAGCAGCGCGGCCAGATCAGCCAGATGCCGTGGATCCTGCTCTGGGGTCCCAAGGGGGCGGGCAAGACCGAGCTCGCCAAGCGGGTGGCGGCGTTTGCCGGGCGGCCGCTGCTGGCCTTCGATCCCAACATGGCGGATCAGGGCACGCTCGATGACCTGTTGCGGCGGGCGCAGCGCGAGGCGCTGCTGCGCGGGGCGGTGCTGTACGTCGGGCCGCTGCGCGGCGACCTGCTCAACGACAACGCCCGCGAGCTGGCCAAGCGGGTCAGCGGCTACCCCTCGCCGATCATCTTCGGCGTCGACGCGATGCAGCCGCCGCGGGTGCGCATGGAGCACTCGATGCAGGAGGTCGAGGTCTCGATCCCCAACGAGCCGACCCGGCTGCGCCTGTGGGAGCAGTCGCTGCCGGCGGCGGTGCGCGGCGCGGACCTGCAGCTCACCACGACGGCGCGGGCGTTTCACCTCACCCCGGGCGAGATCATCGACACCGCGCGCGAGGCGATTGAGCTGGCCCAGATCAACAAAAGTGGCCTCATCAGCCACGACGAGCTGCGAAGCGGCATCGACCGCCGCCTGCGCAACGAGCTCGGCGAGATGGCGCGCCGCATCCACGTGAGCGCGAGCTGGGACGACCTGGTGCTGCCGCAGGAGGACACCGACCGCATCAAGGAGTTCATCGGCCGCAGCAAGTACGCCCACCGCGTCTACTCCGAGTGGGGCTTCGGGCAGCGCCTGGGCTACGGCAAGGGGATGATCGCCCTTTTCTCGGGGCCGCCGGGCACCGGCAAGACCATGCTCGCCGGCATCATCTCCAAGGAGCTCGATCTGGACGTGTACCAGGTCGATCTGGCGCAGGTGGTCAGCAAGTGGGTCGGCGAGACCGAGAAGCAGCTCGGCCGCGTCTTTGACCAGGCCGAGCGCGCCCACGCCGTGCTCTTGTTCGACGAGGCCGACTCGCTGTTCGCCAAGCGCACCGAGGTCAAGAGCAGCAACGACCGCTACGGCAACCTGGCGGTCAACTACCTCCTGCAGCGCCTGGAGCAGTACTCGGGCGTGGTCGTCATGACGACCAACAAGGAGGCCTCTCTGGACGAAGCGCTGCAGCGCCGCTTGAGTCTGCACCTGCACATGGAGATCCCCGAGGCGCCCGAGCGCGAGCGGCTGTGGCGGTCGATGCTGCCGTCCAAGGCGCCGCACGCCCGCAACATCAACTTCAAGGCGCTGGCCAAGGAGTACGAGATCTCCGGCGGCTACATCAAAAACGTCGCCCTGCGCGCCGCCTTCCTCGCCGCCGAGACCGGGGTGCAGATCCACATGGGCCTCCTGCGCCGCGCCGCCGCGCTGGAGCTGGAGGACATGGGCCGCCTGGTGTCGCGCACCGGCCGCAAGGATCTGGCCGGCGTGCCCGACTTCCAGGTCGGGCCCGAGGCCAAGATCAAGGCCGGCAAGGACTTCGTCGAGGGCTAGCTCCCGCGTCCGCGGGCTGTGAAAGGAGCGCGGCGGCCGGTGCCGTCCGCGCTGGCCGCCGCTACGAGGACGGCTTGCTGTCGGCCTGCGCGCCGCCCGAGTCGCGGCCGGCGCTCGCCCCATCGCTCTTGCCCTCGTCGATGACGGCCAGGGCGATGGTGAGCGCGCGCCGCACCCGGCCGAGCTGGTTCTCGTCGGCGACGATGCGCTGGTAGGCGCGCTGCATGCGCTCCTCGGCCTGCTGGTGCTGCTGGGCGAGTGCCGCGGTGCGCTCGCTCTGGCTGTGCAGCTCGGTGCGCAGCTTCAGGAGCTCGGTCGCCGACTGGTCGTGGCGCACCCGCAGGTTGCCAAGCTCGGACTCGGCAGCGGCGTAGCGCCCGCGCAGCTCGCCGAGCTGCCCCTGCAGCGTCGCGACTTGCTGGCCCAGGGTCTCGCGCTCACTGGCAAAGAGCTGGCTCTGCTGCTCCAGCTCCCGCTGCAGGCGCGCAAGCTCGGTCTGCCGCTGCTCGGACAGCGACTGCTCAAGGTGCGTCAGCTTGCCCTCGTACTCGGCCCGCAGGGCGCGGTTTGCCGCCTGGTGGTGGGCGCGCAGCTCGGCAAGCTGGGCCTCCTTCTCGCGCAGCGTCTCGGCCAGCGCCGCCTCGCGCTGCTGCGCCGCTTCGCTGCGCGCCTGCTCGACGGCGCGGTGGAGCTCGGCGGCGGCCTTTTCGGACTGCGCGGCGCTCGCCTGCGCATGCTCGGTCTGCAGCTGGGTCAGCGCCTGCCGGTGTTGCCCGTGCAGCGCCGCCAGCAGCTGGCTGTTCTGCTCCTTTTCATCGCTGAGCTCGGCCTGCAGCTCGCTCAGCCGAGCCTGCAGCTCGCCGAGCTGGGCCTGCAGCTCGCCGAGCTGACTGCCGGCGCTGTCGCGCTGCGCGCTCAGCTGCTCGGCCTGGGCGAGGGCCTGCTGGTGCTGCGCGGCGAGCTCGCGGACCTTTTCCTCGTGCGTGCGCTGCTGCTGGGCGAGCGCCTCTTCGTGCTTGCGCGCCCGCTCCTCGAAGCGGGCCTGGTACTGCGCCTCGAACTGCGCCCACGCCTGCGCCTGGCGCTGCTCGATCGCCGCCTTCTCGGCCGCGAACAGCTCGCGCTCGTACTGCACGATCGCCGCCTTTTCGGCCGCGAAGCGCTCGCGGTCGTGCTGCACGATCGCGTTCCACTCGGCGGTCAGCGCCTCGCGCTCGCGCTGCTCGGTGGCAAGCTGCGCCTGGGCATTCTGCAAGGCCTGCTGCGCCTCGCGCTCGCGCTGCTCCAGCGCCTGCACCGCAGCGGCCTGCTCCTGGCTGAGCTGCGCCTCGCGCTGCCGCTGCTCGCTGAGCTTGGCCTGGGCGGCCTGCTTATCAGCCAGTAGCGCCTCGCGCTCCTGCAGCGCCCCATCGAGCAGCTGCGCCGCCTGCTGCGCCGCCTGCTGCGCCTCGCGCTCGCGCTGCTCCAGCGCCTGCCGGTCGGCCTGCTGCGCCTCGCGCTCGCGCCGCAGCGCCGCCTCGTGCGCCGCCTGCAGCTCGGCCTCGCGGGCGGCGTGCTCGGCGCGCAGCCGCTGCTCGACCGCGGCCTGGGCCTGCGCCGCGGCCTGGGCCTGCGCCGCCGCCTGCTCCTGCAGCGAGAGGCGCTCGCTGGCCAGCGCCGCCTCCAGCCGGCTGCGCTCGGCGGCCAGCTCTTCCTGCAGCTGCCGCCGCTCGCTGGCCACCGTCTCTTGCAGGCGCCGCCGCTCCTCGGCAAGCTCGGCCTGGGCGCGCCCAGTCTCACTGTCCGAGCGCCGGCGCAGCGACAGGAGCTCGTCATCGGCGCGTGCGCCACCGCCTCCAGCTTCTCCCGCACGACCAGGTGCTCGCGCTCGCTATGCAGCAGCTTCTCTTCGAGCTCGCGGCGGTAGCGCTCCTGCTCGCGCGCCTTGTCGCGCGAGTCGAGGATCTGCCGCTCCTTGAGATCGGCGGCGTCGCGCAGATCGAGGATTTCCTTGTCCTTGCGGTTTATGACCTCGCGGAGGTTTATGACCTCGCGATCGCGCAATAGCGCCCCGCCGGGCAGCGGCGCCGTCGCCGGCCGGCGCGCCAGCTCGTCCTCTTTGTCCTTGAGCTGGGCCAGGAGCCGGGTCCGCTCGGCCTGCCACGCGGCCTCGGCGGTGACAAAGCTCTCCCGCTCGCGGGCCAGGCGCTCGCGCTCGGCCCCCAGCTCGGCGCCCGCGGTCGCCCCGCCCCCGCGCGCCTGCTCGTCGAGGAGTCGGCTCAGCCTCTCGCCAAGCTGGGCGAGCTCGGCGGCCAGTCGCTCGCGCTCGGCGGCCAGACCGGCGTTGTCGCTGGCCAGGCGATCGAAGTTGACCAGCAGCTGATCGCGCTCGGCCACAAGCCGCGCCTTGTCCTCGGCAAAGCGGGCCTGCGCCGCTTGCAGCTCGGCCTCGCCGCCCGCCTGGCCGCCCTGGGCCAGGGCATCGCGCTCGGCCAGCAGGTGGTTGTGCTCGACGGCCAGCTGGTTGCGCTCGGCGGCCAGCTGATCGCGCTCGCTGAGCAGCTGCTTGCGCTCGCTGAGCAGCTGCTCGTACTGGCTGCTTGCGCGATCGCGCTGGGCGATCCACTCGGCGCGCTCGGCGGCCAGCCGCTCGCGCTCGTGAAACAGGAAGTCGCGCTCGGAGGCCAGCTGGTCGCGCTGCTCGTGCCAGTAGCTGGCCTTGGTCTCGGCCTCGGCGAGGCGCGACTGCGCCGCCTCCAGCATCTGCGCCAGCGCCCGGCTCTCACTGCCCACCGGCAGCGTCGGCTCGGGGCGCGGACCGCCCGCGGTCTCGCGCGGCAGGTGTAGGGTCGGCGGCCCGGCGGCCTGGCCGGCGGGCCCCGACGGCTCGGGCGGGCGCTGCCGCTCCGACTCGCGCAGCGGCTCCTTCTCGGGCTCTCGGGGTTTTTCGGGGGCCTTGGGCAGGGCGCGCTCGGGCTCTTCCAGCAGGCCAACGCTCACCCCCGGCAGCCCGAAGCGCCCCGAGCGCCCCGAGTCGGTGCTGCGCTGCGGGTGGGGGCCGCTGGCGAGCTTGCTCTCCAGCGCCGCCACCGCCTGCAGCGGCGACTTGCGCGACGGCTGGCTGGCGCCGATCGCGGCGAAGGCGGCGTCGGTCTCCAGCTCGATGTCGTCGTCGATCGCCGGCCCCGCCTGGCCCGAGCTGCGCGAGTGCGACAGCGGCCCGCTCGTGAGCTCCTCTTCGATGACCGCGTCGTCGACCGAGATCTCCTCGATCGCGGCGTCGTCGATGGTCTCGATCGGCTGATCGGCGGCGGCGAAATCCAGGCCGACCAGGGGATCGATCTTGCTCAGGAGCAGCTCGACGCTGTAGGGCTTGTGCAGGTACTCCTCGGCGCGGGTGCGGAGCTTTTTGTGATCGTCGAAGTCCTTGTCGGTCGCCTCCTGCGAGGTGACGATCATCGGCACGTCGCGGTACTGGACGGTCTTTTTGATCTTGTTGCAGATCGCCCAGCCCAGGCGCTTGGGGTCGATGCACAGGACGATCAGCACCGGGTGCAGCTGCGGCCCCATGAGCAGGTCGTTGCCGTCAGGGATGACCTGGACCCGGAAGTGGTAGTTGGCAAGCACGGCGGTGAGCCGCTCGCTGAGCACCGGGTCGTTGTCGATAAGGACCAGCAGCCGCTCGCCGCGTCCCCTGTCCCTGTCCATGTCCATGCTCATCATGTACCCCAATGCGCCTTGGCCAAGAGCGCCAGCGTCGCTTGTCATTTTGGGCGCGGTAAAATCCGGCTCACCTGTCCACTAACCCACTACCACACAAAGCCCCAGCCCTTTTAGCCCTAACGACCGAGCGCGCAGTTTCCGTGCCGCTCCGCCGGCTTGCGGCCGCCTAGCTGCGCGGCGGCGCGGCGCACCACGGGATGGCCGCCAGCACCGGCTGCGCGGGGGCCGGGGCGAGGCAGACCTTGTAGTTGGCCGCCGTCGGACAGGACGCGGTGCCGCTTACCTTGCAGCCCTTGCTCTCGCAGGTCTTGCGGGCGGCGAAGGTGTCCTGGCCGCTGTAGCGGCAGTAGTCCTTGCAGGCGTCGCTGCTGCCGCCGCCGCAGGTGTAGCAGCCATCGGCCCACGCCGCCGAGACCGAGAACACCGGCAGCGCGCAGGCGGCAGCAAGGCCGAGCGCAAGAGTCGAGAGCGTGGACATGGGGGCCTCCTGATTCTGCGAAAATGCCGGGCCGCGCCCCTGGCTAGGAGCCTTTTTCGACGGGCTTGCCGGCCTTCTCCCAGCCCATGATGCCGGGCGGGAGGGTGTAGACGTTCTTGTACCCGAGCTTGATGGCGCGCACGGCGCCGATGTGGCTGGCGCGTCAGTGTTCATTGGAGCAGTAAAACACCAGGGTCGCGCTGCGGTCGCTGGGCAGGTCGTTCTCGGTGATCTCGTCGAACTCGACCCACTTGGCGCCGGGCAGGTGGCTCTCGGCGTAGCGCTCCTTGGAGTTGTTGTCGTAGATGTAAAGCGGCAGCCGGCCGGCCTTGGCCTCTTGCATCTTGGCCTCAAGCTCGGCGATCGACAGCTTGCCGAGCTGGCTCGCGGGCCGCCGGCCGCCGGCTGGGGACTGGCTGTTGCAGCCAAGGCCTGGCAGCACGCCGGCCCCCGCGGCGAGCAGCGCCAACAGGGTCATGGTGGTGGTCTTCATCGAGAGATCCTCTAGGACGCGGGTGCGCAGAGATTATCTCTCCTATTGTGCCGCAGCGCCGCGCCTCGCGGTATGCCCAAGCGGCTGGGCAGCCTCGACGTAAATAACTCCCGAGTAGAGGTAAGGAAATTCGTGCAGGTAGACGGCATCACCCCCCTGGTTATTCGTCCCCACAAGGTGCAGCAGGTGCCGCGGGATCACCGTCACCTCGGCGCGGTAGGCGCCGGGGCCCGCGGCGGCGGTGTCGATGACGAAGGCGGCGCCAGCGGCAAGCTCGGCTGCCGACCACAGGCGGGTCTGCACGACCTGCGCAGCGGCCGCGCCGGGCGCCACCCGCAAAAGGGTCAGGCGCAACACCGGCTCGCTCCGCAGGTCGTCCTTGGGCAGCGGCCGCGGGGCGACTAGGTGCAGCTTGGCGCCGACGGTCACGGTGTCGCCGAGCTCGGCCAGCGGCTGCCCCGCCGGCCCCGGCTCGGCGTAGAAGTCAAAGCCCTCGGGCGGGCCAAACAGGTGAAAGACGGTGTAGCCGCGCCCCTTGCGCACCGCCTCGTTGAGCAGCACCGGGGTCAGCGCCTGCCCCCCGGGGACCAGCAGGTAGTTGCCAAACCAGCGCATGAGCCGCCGGTACGAGTCGCCGCGCTCGCCGTCGGCGAGCAGCTGCTTGAACGAGTTCTCGTGAATGTCCGAGCCGGCCACCGGCAAAAGGTGCCGTCCAAGGCCCAGCAGGGCGTCGAACTTGCCGAGCTGATTCTTGTTGGGCAGAAGGAACCCGAGCAGCGCCAGATCCGGCTCGGGCCCGCCCTCGGCAACCGGCGTCGCCGGCAGCCACGGGGCCAGCCCGGCCACCGCGCCCAGTCCGTCCAGGTCGAGGTAGGTCGAGCGGATCTTCGGGTCGATGTTGGCGTGCAGGTTGTAGACCTCCATGCCATCTAGACCCGCGGCGGCCAGGTCCTTTATCAGCTCGAGGGGCCGCGACTCCCCGTGCGGCAGCAGCACCGCGCCGCCGGCGGCGTGGAAGGCCTGCACGGCCGCCGGCGACTCGGCGGTCATGCTGGCGACGCGCTCGGCCACCGTGTCGCCCAGGTGGTGGTGCAGGCCGACCGGCATCAGCTGGTTCTCGCCGCCGACGGTCAACAGCACCCGCTGCCCTGAGGCCACGGCGGCGTCGCAGCGCAGCGAGTTGCCGATCACCGGGCCGCGCTCGCGGATAAGCTCGTCGCCGGCCGCCGCATCGGCGAGAAACAGCGACTCAAACGGCGCCTCGGTCATGTGACCGGCGTGGTCGGTGAGCATCGCGAAGTCCTGCCGCGTCTGACACAGCCCGAGGCGCAGGTGGGAGAGGCACGGCGCGTTGAGCTGCCCGCCCGGCTGGGGGTTGTTGTCGCAGGCATCGTGCGAGTACGGCGAGTGCAGGTGAATGATCCCGCGCACCACCGACCACCCGCGCGCCCGCGGGGCGAGGTCCAGGCCCGCGGTCGGCCCCAGGGTCCGCTGCCATACGAGCTTGGGCGGCTCGGGCGGCGGCGTCATCCCCGGAGGCGCGCTGGGGCCGCTGCCCGGGTCGGCGCAGCCACCAACCCCGCCAGCGACTGCCAAGAGCCCGGAAAACGCCAACCTAGAGAGCCGATTTTTTCCTCGCCACATGGGCGGAACTATAGCGCTTTTCGCCCGCGGCAAGCGGCCCCAAGAGAGCCTCCCAGCGCGCGGCGGCAAGGCTCCCCGCGCGGCCCGCCATAGCGAGCAATAGAGCGGACAAAAGGCCCCGCTGGCTGCGCCGTGGACTTGCGCCGCGGGGCCCGGTTGGGCATGCTGCCGACCATGCAGCCAAAAGACCCGATGGCGATGGCGATGGCGCTCGACCAGGCGGGCCCCGCCAAGGAGGCCCCGCTTTGGGTGGTGGCGCTCTCGGGAGGCGTCGACAGCGCCACCTGCGCGGCGCTGCTGGTCGAGGCGGGGCAGCGGGTGGTGGCGATCTCGATGCGCCTTTACAACGCCCAGGGCACGGCGCAAAGCTCGGGCGGCCGGTGCTGCGGGCCGCGCGATCTGGAGGACGCGCGCAAGGTCTGCGCTCACCTGGGGATTCCCTTTTATGTCGCCAACTACGAAGAGGATTTCCGCCGCGCCGTCATCGACGATTTCGTCGCCAGCTACAGCGCCGGGCGCACCCCGAACCCGTGCGTGCGCTGCAACGAGAAGGTCAAGTTCCTGCCCCTTCTTTACCGCGCCCGGGCGCTCGGCGCGCAGGCGCTGTGCACCGGCCACTATGCGCGCATCAGCGACGGCCCGGGTGGGCAGAAGCGGCTGCTGCGGGCGGTGGACGCCACCAAGGATCAGTCGTACTTCCTGTTCGGCATGCCGCGGGCGGCGCTCGACTACGTGCGGTTTCCGCTCGGCGGCCTGACCAAGGAAGAGGTGCGCGCCCACGCCCGCCGCCTCGGCCTGCCCAACGCCGACAAGCCGGAGTCGCAGGAGATCTGCTTTGTCCCCGATGGCGACTACGCCGGCTTCGTGCAGCGGGCGGTGGGCACCCAGGTCCACGGCGAGATCGTCAACGAGCAGGGTCAGGTGCTCGGCCACCACCAGGGAGTGCACCGCTTTACCGTCGGCCAGCGCCGGGGCCTCGGGGTGGGCGGCGGCCCGGTGCAGTACGTGACGGCGATCGATGCGGCCAGGCAGCGGGTCTACGTCGGCCCGCGCGAGGCCCTCGCCTGCCCGGCCACGGCGATCGCCGAGGTGCGCTGGCTCATCGACGCCCCGCCGGTCGGCAGCGAGCTCGCAGCCGGGGTGCAGATCCGCTACCGCCGGCGGCCGCAGCCGGCGCGCCTGCGCCTTTTGGCGGAGGATCGCGTCGAGGTCGAGTTCGCCGAGCCCGAGCAGGCGGTGACCCCCGGGCAGGCGGCGGTGTTCTACGACGGCGACACGGTGCTCGGTGGCGGCTTCATCGCCGCGGCGGCCGCGGTGGCGCCGCGGCGCACCCGGCTGCCGGTGCTGGGCGGGCCGGACCTGGGGCCGCTTTAGGGGCAGCTGCCGGCAGCCGCGCAGGGCTTCTCAGCAGAGGCGAGGGGCGCTAGGCTGCGGGCCATGAGTGCGGGACTATTGGCGGTTCAGGATATGCGCGACTCGCAGAGCGCGGTGGCGGCGCTGGGGGTGCCGGCGGAGGGCGGGAGGCAGCAGGTTGTTCAGGGTGGGGTGGGGGCGGCCAAGCGCTGGCTGGAGCGGTTCTTCCTCGGGTATACACCGCTGTGGACGGCGGCCTGTGCGCTGGTGATGTGGAGCGGGGCGTTCAAGCGCTGGGGGGACGTGGGCTACCTGCTGTTCGGGCTCGGGCTGGCGCTGCCGCTGTGGGTCGGGCCGCTGGTGGCGGGGGTGGAGCGGGACCTGCCGCTTGCCGATCGCTACACCGTGCGGGCCAGCTTGTTCATCTGCTTGTTCAGCTTCCTGCAGAACTACTTCGGGGCGCCGCTATTCTTCCGCTGCTTCGGCATGGAGTACCATTTCGCCGTCACCTGGGTGGGCAACGGCTCGCCGTGGTTTCTGTCGTTTATGACGGTCGCGTACTTCAGCACGTACTTTGCGCTGATGCAGCTCGGTCTGCGGCGCGCCGACCGCTGGCTGCAGCGGGTGGCGGAGCGGCGGTGGCGCGCGGTGCTGCGGGTGGGGGTGTGCCTGCTGCTCGGCTACTCGATGGCGTTTGCCGAGACGCTGACCATGGCCAACCAGTGGCTGCGCGGCTACTTCGCCTACGCCGACAAGACGCGCATGATGGTGTACGGCTCGCTGTGTTACGGGACGCTGCTGTCGATCGCGCTGCCGCTTTATGCGCGGCTTGGCGAGGAGGACGGGGGGCGGCCGGCGCCGCTCGCGGCGGTGCTGTGGCAGATCCTGGGGGCGAACATGCTGGTGCTGTGCTGCTACGAGCTGTTTGCTTTTTATATTTCTCGGGGCTGAGCGCGAGGGGCGGCGAGCGGGCAATGATTAGCGGATGCTGTCGACGGCCTTGGCGTTGCTCCGCTCGGGCTTGGCGGCCTTGCGGGGGGGAGACTTCGCCGGCGAAGGGCTTCTGTACTGGAGCTTGCTGGCGCGAGCCGGAGCGGGCGCCGCCGCCTCGCTGGCGTCGTTAGCCAGGCGGCGCTCGAGCAGGGGGTTGGCGCAGCTAGACTGCCACTCGGCGCGGGTGTCGGCGAGGCCGGGCAGCTCCGGGCTAGACCGCTCCAGCCGGGTCAGGGCGGCGTTGGCCTCGGCGCACTGGCCGCGGCGCAGCTGGTCCTTGACCGCCGCGAGCGGACTGGCGCTGTCATCGCGACCGCGGGTCAGGTTGTTGCCACCGGGCACGGTGGCAGCGGGGACGAGCGGCTCGCTGGCAGCGAGCGGGTGGCCAAGGCCGTTGGCCGGGGCTTCCGCCTTGCTGGGAGCGGAGCTCGGGGCAGCTCGCTGGGCGTAGCGGCCCTCATCGGACTGGGCGGTAGGCGCGCCGGCACCCGCCCCCAGGCTGCCAAGCTCCTGGTTGGCCAGCGCCTCGACGACCTTCTGCTTGCGCTGCTCCTGGGTGCGGGCGATGGCGCCGCGGACCGAGTCCTCCTCGTCCTGGGCCGGCTCGCGGGCGGGCGGCGAGGCGGGGGCCGCCGGGGCGGGAGCCGCCTGCGGTGGCGGCGGCGGCTGGGCAAACTGCTCGGCGGGGCGCGCCGGGGCCTGCTCGGCCTCGAAGTTGGCGCTCTTCTTCTTGCCGTAGGCCTGGTCGGCCAGGGCGACGACGGTGGGACCGGCGCTCTGGGATTCCAGCTGATCGCCGGCGCGGGCAGCGACCTTGCTCTTTGGCAGCGCCGATCCTGCAGAGTCGGGGGCGCTGCCGGTCGCGGGCTTGGCGGCGGGCGGCCCGAGCTGCGCCACCTCGCGCCGCTTGTCCTGCGGGACGGCCGGCGGCTTTTCCTCTTCGCGGGAGGGCTGGGCGAAGGTGCCGGGCTCGGGCCGCGAGCGGGCGCGCAGGCCGTCAAAGTCTTGGCCGTCGCCCCCGGCGGGGCTGTCGCGCTTATCGTCCTTGCCGCCCTTGCCGGTGGCAACCAGCCCGCCGCGCAGCCGCTGCTCCAGCTTGGACGCCTCGCCGCCCAGGGTGACGGTGGCGCTGGGATCTTCAGCGTTTTTTTCGCCGGGCGCGGCGGTCGCGACGGCCGCCGGCTCGGGAGCGGCGGCGGACCCGGCGGGTCGACTCGGAGCCTCCTGCACCGTGGTGAAGGCAGTGGGCGAGGAGATGCCCGACTGCGAACCGGGCTGGGCGCGGAACACCACCCAGAACAGCGCCGCCGCCGCCACCGCCATCACGCCGCCAGCGGGGTTGAGCAAGAAGCGCCGCACCCCGCGCGAGCGGAACTGCAGGAGCTTGCCGCCGCCGCCGGCCGCCGCCGGGCTGGCCGCCGCGGCGCTCTCAGCGGCGGCCTGCATGAGCAGCGCCGTCATGCGCTGCAGCGACTCCCCGGCCGGCTCGACGGGCGGGCGGTTCTTGAACTCGGTCCGGATCCGGCCATAGGACGCGACCTGGGCCGCGCAGGCGCTGCAGCCCTGCAGGTGCTCGGCAAACCGCCTGGCCTCCGTCTCGCTCAGCTCCCCGTACACGTAGTCGAGGAGCTGCTCGTCGTATTTACACTGCTGCGTCATGGGAGTGCCCGTGCCATGTCTTGGTACTCTTCAAGCTGCGTGCGCAGTTTCTCCAGCGCGTAACGCATCCGGCTCTTGACCGTGTTCTCCGAGATGCCGACCACCTCGGCGATCTCCTTGAACGACAGGTCGGCTTGCTCACGCATCAAAAAGACCTCACGCTGGTCGTCGGGCAGCGTGTCAATGGCTTGCTGGAGCCGGGTCTGCAGCTGCTGGCCGATGACCTTCTGGTCGACGGCCTGCCCCCGGTCGGCGGTGCGGTCGAGCAGCGTCTGCCCCTCCTCGTCCGGCTGGTCGAGACTGCGCGCCTTGCGGTGGACCATGCGGCGCGAGTTGTCGATGCACAGGTTGCGGGCCAGAGTGTACAGCCAGGTGGTGAACTTGGCCCGCTGCTCGTAGGTCTTGGCTTGCTTGACGACCCGCAGGAAGGTCTCCTGGGCGAGGTCCTCGGCCAAGGCCGTGTTGTAGGAGCCGACCGAGCGCAGGATGAACTCGTAGATGGGCTTCTGGTGCCGCGAGAGCAGGAACTCGAAGGCGCGAACGTCTCCGTCCCGAAATCGCATCATCAGCGCTTCATTGCTCTCGTCACGCACCAAAAGCCCCAAAATCCAAGGGGATGTCTGAGCCCGATATGGTATCTCAGTGAGGTGCACTTAAAAAACCCCTTTCCTGCGTGGCTGAAGAGCAGCGCGGTCATCGGGATCAACGCACTTGCAGCAAAGGCGGTCTATTTAAGGGGGGCGCCGTGGCCGCTCCCCGCCGCGCGATGCTTATGCGGACTTTAACGCCGCCCCGCCCTCGCCGCTAGTCATGCTGGAGCGCGTCGGAAACTGTCGCATCGAGGCGGAGCTCGCCGCTGGCGGCATGGCGGTCATCTACCGCGCCGAGCAGGAGAGCCTGGGCCGCAAGGTCGCGATCAAGGCGCTCAAGACCGCGGTCATGGAGGAGGCGGGCTTTGTCGAGCGCTTCGAGCGCGAGGCGCGCACCCTGGCGCAGCTTCAGCACGAAAACCTCGTGCACGTCTACGACTTCTACCGCGAGCGCGGGGCGCTGTTCATCGTCATGGAGCTCGTCGACGGCGTCGATCTGTACGACCTGCTCGAGCGCGCCGGCCCGCTTTTGCCCGAGGTGGCGGCGATCATCGCCCTGCAGGTGGCGCGGGCGCTCGACTACCTGCACTTCTCGGGCGTCCTGCACCGCGACCTCAAGCCGGCCAACATTCTTCTTACCAAGGCGGGGGTGGTCAAGCTCGGCGACTTCGGCATCGCCGACGACCTGCGCTACGCCAAGGACCTGACGGCGACGGGCGTGGGCCTGGGCACGCCGAGCTACATGAGCCCCGAGCAGATCCTTGGCGAGCGGCTGGACTTCCGCTCGGATCAGTTTGCCCTCGGCATCGTCCTTTACCAGATGCTGAGCGGCCGCAAGCCCTTCATCGAGGACGCCGGGCAGTCGGTGCTGGAGAAGATCCGCACCGCGGCGCCGCCGCCGCTCACCGCCGGCAAGGGCGGCGTCCGGCTGCCCGACGAGCTGCTCGCGGTGGTCGAGCGCTGCCTGCAGAAGCGGCGCCAGGATCGCTTCTTGAGCCCGCAGGATCTGGTGCTGGCGCTCGAGCGGTTTTTAAGCCAGCGCGTCGACGTGAACTACCACGCCCGCCTCATCTTGTTCCTGCGCGACCACGGCTTTGTCTCGGCCGCTGAGGCGCAGGCAGTCCTTGGCCCGCTGGCGGTGGCGCCGCAGCCGAGCGGGGCGGTGGCGCGGCAGCGGGCGGGCCGGCAGGTGCTGCGGCAGCTGGCGGGGCAGCTGGCTTTATTGACGGCGGTGATGTTCGGGGTGCTGGCCGGGCTGCACCTTCTGCGCCTCGGGGCGCCGCAGCCGGCGGTGCTGCGCGACGGCGAGGCTGCGGCGCGAGCGGGTCAGCTGCAGCTCCTGGCCGATCCGTGGGCCGAGGTCTACATCGATGGGCAGTGGGTCGACACGACACCGTTTGCGCGGCCGCTGCGGCTGCGCCCCGGGCGCCACTTCATCGAGCTGCGCAACCCCCACTACCAGCCGCTGCGCCAGGTCGTCGACATCGTGCCGGGCCAGCTGCAGGCGCTGCACCTGACGATGCCCGAGCTCGCGCCGCGCCTGCAGGCGGGCGAGCCGCCGCCGGCGCCCCTCGGCGCGCCCCCACGCGCGGGCGACCCGCCGCCGGAGGTGCCGCAGTGAGAGGCATCGCCGCACTGCTCTTGCCGCTGAGCCTATACGCCGCGCTGGCGGGCAGCGCCCTGGCCGCCG
>JBGANQ010000006.1:0-105041 GCA_044222245.1 Polyangia bacterium
GCTGCCGGCACCGATTCGCTCCTGGGCGCTACTCTGGGCCGGTCTGAGGCACGACACCTCGACCTCTGCAATCAGCCCCGGCGGTCCGCCCAAAGCGCTGTCTCCGCACCAACTGCTGCGTACTCGCGGCTTCGTTCAACCTGCGCATCGTGCAACGATTCCAGCATGTGGTGGGGCTGTCGGCGACGCCGTGGACCGAGGGGTGTCTCAAGGTCTTTGGCAGCGGGGAGAAGGTGTTTCTATCGCTGTCGTCGGCGGTGAGGCAGGGTCTCTTGTGCCCCTTCGAGATTTTGCCGTGGACCGAGCCGACCGGGCCGCTGGGCCTAGTGTACTGCGACAGCAATGCCGAGGCCGGGCAGGGCTCTGGTTCTCTACCCGGCTCGACCTGGATCGGCATCAACAGCGGCTCGGTGACTCAGCGCGTACGTGACTGGCTCCGCGGCGTCTATCGCGTGCTCTTTGCAAACCGCATGCTGACCGAGGGCTTTGACTGCCCGCGACTCGATCGCGTGTGGCTGGACAAGAGCACGGACTCGCTGTTGCTGCTGGTGCAGTGCGCCGGCCGGGCGCTCCGAGCCCAGCCGGGCAAGCGAGCTGCCATCTATTGCGGCCAAGCGGAGACCGCCGAGCTGCTCCGCGCCGCCTTGCAGCGATGCGATCGCCCCCCGTTGTCTCGCATCGGTTAGAACCCTCTACGTTGCGCACCTCGGCGGGCGCTCCGGCTTGCACACTGCCCAGCGGCATGGCAGGGTGCTTTTCCCATGTCCAAGCCGATCCCCACACAGGGAGCTGCCGAGCCCTCTACCGTTGAGCACGACGCGCCCGACCTCCTTCGCACTTACACCGCCTGGCACCACTTCCTCGCGCGCGTCTTGGAAAAAACCCGCGCCCCCGGCTTCGATGTCCAGTGCTTCGTCCGCCTGGGCACCCTGCCGCTGGAGGCCGATATCATCATCCTTCACCTGGACGACCAGGCCGACACCCGCGAGTTCGCCAAGCACTTCGGCTTTCTTATGCCGTCTCTGCGCAAGTATCTGATCCTCGAGTACAAGTCCCCCCAGGATCGCCTGACCTGGGCCGACTTTGACACAGTCCGAGCCTACGCGCTTTTGTGCAAGCGCAAGTATGACGTGGTCCACGATCACGAGGTCGCCGTTGCCATGCTGTACTCACGCACCGAGGCGGACTTTTTCTCCCGCTGCGCCCACAACGGCTTCCCCTTCGCCGAGCTGCAGCCGGGTGTACGCCACTGCGGCAGCCAGGCGATGGGCCTTTACGCCGCCGACCTGGTCGCGCTGGGCGAGCAGCAGCCCGCTCACCCCATCAACCTGCTGTCGGCCCGTCGCCGGGAGTTCAAGGCCAGCGCCGGAGAAATGGGACTAGGTCCATTCTCTGTGCTATATGAGGAGGTGTTTTTACGGGAGTTAAAAAAAATGAGCCAAATGCATGTACCCGGCTACGAAGAGCTGCTCGACGACGCCCAGCGGACGCTGAAGCTGGTCTTGGCGGCCAGCACCGTGGAACAGCGGCTCGACGGGATCAGCCCCAGGGACCGTCTCCGCGGCCTCAGCCCTGACGAGGTCTTGCGGAACCTAAGCCCCGAGGAGAAAGCCCGGCTGCGGGAGCTGCTCAAGCAGGAAAGCCTTTAGTCGTCCACCGGCGCGCTGCCTCGGCACCTGCAAAGCGCGCCCCTTCCCCACGCACCGCTTGGCGGCCTCTCCGCGATCAGCGCTCAGTCTAGAAGTTGAATTAGTTACCGCAGCGGGCGGCGGCGTGCCGCCGTCCTCCGGCTTGTATAACCCTGCCTAGGGCTTTACCTCGGCAGAAGCTCGCCCTGAAGCGGGCTCGGTTTATAGCAGCCACCAGGCCAAGAGAACTGAACTTTTTATCAGTCCGATTCAAAGCCTGATTCGACCCCCTATTCGAAGCCGATTCGATTCACCGACGGGAGACCGCCAAATCAGCTATTCGTCAGGCAAATATCTAACCAAATTGGCCCGGCCTTTCCACCGCAGCCCGAAAACCTCAAAAAACCGCATCCCGAGATGATGGGAGATGATGCGAGAGGATAAATTTTTTCATCATCTCGCCCATTCAGCGACGATAAATGCTCTGCCCGAGACGATGAGACGATGAGGTGAAGCCCCGCGCGCGCACGCGAGCCCTGCCGCCACCTTACCGAACTCTACAATCCGAATATAGCGAGCTCTACCAGACTGAAAATCCGCGTGTCGCTGGTTCGATTCCGGCCCCGAGCACACCCCCGTCACCGACGGGAAATGGGCTTGCCGCTGCAGATGATGCCGGCAGGCCCTTCGTGCTTTTTGGGGCCAGAAGGGTCTTTTAGAGCCTTTTGGGGTCTTTTGGGGACAAGACTGCGGGCGCTGTAGGCCGGGGTAGCGAACTCGTGTTTTGCGGTGCGGCCCAGCGGTTCATCGTCAATCGTCATGCGATAGGGGTTTTCCGTCGCTGACGATGCCGTGACGATGGCAAAACGATGCGTGACGATGGCGCTCGATCGCGCCTGATCATCACGGCTTTTGCGGGGCTTGAGCGGAGGGACAGCGAAAAGGACACGCGGATATTCCTGCCGCGTGTCTTTGGGGGGGGTGGGGTGATCAGCTGTGGGTTTTTACGGACGGCAAGCGGTTGACCGCGCCTTCCAGGGTCTTGGCGTCCAGCCGGCCGTAGACCAGCTCGACCATGCGGCTGGAGGAATGGCCGAGCAGCTGCGCCACCACGAAGCTATCGACCTGCGCCTGCTTCAGCCAGGACGCGAAGGTGCGGCGGAGGTCGTTGGGGCTCACGCGCGCCAGGCCGAGCTGCTCGCATGCCTTGGCCAGGTCGCGGCGGACGTTGCGCCAGGCGGGGGTCAGCGGGGTTTCGCTCGCGCCGGTCTCGCGCTCAAGCTCCGTCTGTAGCAGGGGGTGCAGCGGGATGCGGCGGTGACTTCCTTTGGTCTTGGTGCCGGGCACCAGCAGGGCCTTGTTGGCGAAGTCCACATGCTCCCAGCGCAGGCCCTCGACCTCGGAGAGCCGGCAGCCGCCGAAGGTCGCCAGCAGCAGCCAGCGCCGCCGCTCGGGGGTGAAGGGGACGAGCAGGCGCTCGAAGTCCTTCTGCGTCAGCCAGCGCCGCCGCGGGGTGTACGCCGCGCGAAACCGGGGGATCAGGGCGGCGGGGTCGCTGCGCAAGAGCCCGCGCTGCGCCGCCAGGGACAGCGCCCGCCGCAGTGCCACCAGCTCTTTGCGCACCGTCTCGCGCGCCGCCCCCTCGCGCAGGCGCCGCGAGCAATACTCCTGCACGTCATCAAGGCGCAGTTGGCGCACCGAGATCTGCCCGAGCAGCCGCATGACATGGCCGGCGCGCTGCAGGTAACACTCGATGGTCCCGCGGGCATTGTCCAGGCAGCCCACCTGCACCATGCGGTTCAAGGCGTCGGTCACCGTGTGGCAGCCTTGGGACGGGTTCTCGGGGCGATCGATCGCACCGTCGGAAGGTTGATCGGCACCGGGGCCTTTGTCTCGGGGCGCACCGGCAGCTGCAGGGCGTTGCTTCTCGTCTGATCGCATGTTCGATCCTCCAAAAATTCGCGGATTGCGCGGAACGTCACCCGCAGCAGCCGACCCACGCGCACATGATCCATGCGCTGCATCAGCCGCCGCGCGCTGCGCCGCGAGCACTTCATGAGCCGCGCCACGTCGGCGGGCTCTAACAGGACGAAATCGTCTCGACTGTCCATGGGATTCCTGCGTTTGACTTGGCCAGCGCCTTGAATCGCTGGCCGTTGACCACGCGGCCTTTGTGCCCGCGCAGCAGATAGCCGAGATCCCGCTCGGTGGGCAGGCTGCCGTGCCGAATCCGCATCAGCTCCGCCAGTGCGGAGCGCAGCCGGTCCCAGCGCAGCACATGCCGCGAGCTCACCGAGCGATACTGGTTGTCCTCGTCGAGCCACGCCACCGCCTGACGCGCCGTGCAGGCGGTTACGCCGTTGTCCTTGCACAGCTCCAGCCAGCCCGAGAGCAGATCATCCAGCGCCGTGGCCGTCGTATCGGCCGACTCGGTCAGGGCTTCATGGGCCGCGTAGGGATCTTCGAGCCCGACCCAGTGCACGCACTGGCGAACCAGCCGCGACCAGGCTTCAAACGAGCCCCAGGTTTTCAGGGCGATCTGGTCCGCCCTCCCCTGCTTCACGTACATGCTCAAAATGGTCAGCGCCGCCGCTGCCAGCCGCCCTCGGTTCGCCCGCACCCACTCCAGCAAGTCGGGGTGCCGGAACGCCTGGCGCCGCTCGGGATTCTCCTCTAAGGATTCAAATCGGATATGCAGCGTCCGGCGGGCGGTGTCCACGCCCGAGGCGAATCGCACATTGTTGCCCGTTCCCCACCAAACTGTATTGAGGCGCATGCGCGGCATGGTGTTGGTCGCCAGCACGCGCCCTTTCCATTCCTCGCCGGTGAGCGCCGCATCGAATACGCCCGAGCCAAAAGGTCGGTTGATGTTGTCGATGAGAACCAAGGGATCGCCGGCCAGCGCAATGGAGGTGATGCGCTTCTCTTCCTCTTCCTCCTTGACCGCCTGCGAGGTCCGCGCCGCAGTGCGACCCGTGGCGATGACGGCGGCGGCGTCCACCAGCATCGACTTGCCCGAGCCGCGCACGTTCCCATCGACGAGAAAAAACGGCGTCATCCCGCGGTAAGCGTGCCGCGCGAATCCCGTCAGCAGCCCGGCGAGCCAGGCCGCCCGGTGAACAGGCTGCGCGAAGGGAAAGTCACAGACCACTTCGAGCAGCGCATCGCGGGCCTGCACAACCTGCTCCCACGTCGGATCTTCAGGCACTGGCGGAAAATCGATCGCCGGCTCATAGAGTAGCCCGGTCGCCTCGTCGTAGCCGGGGACCTGCAGGACCGAGCCGTCGGGCCGGAGCACGGGACACTCAACCACCCCGCGCAGCGGTCGCAGGGTCGGCCAGGTGCCGCGCGCCGAGACGCA
Organism: Polyangia bacterium; assembly: GCA_044222245.1. Taxonomy (GTDB): domain Bacteria; phylum Myxococcota_A; class Polyangia; order Palsa-1104; family JAEUJZ01; genus CALFML01. The sequence goes on from JBGANQ010000006.1 coordinate 4,990, forward strand.
GTTGACGACCCAGGACGGCGGCGGAACCTTGATTTTCACAAAGGCCCCATCGCGCAGCTTCTTGGCGTAGAACTGCGCCGCCTCGGTCAGCTCCTCGGACAGAGACGGCAGCGGCAGCATGTCGATCCGCGGCGCGAGCTGCTCGCGCAGCACCCCCTTGGCGAGCTGCCCTTCATCGCGGACCACACGCACCAGCGAGCCCTCGCGCTGAAACACGTTAGGCCGACTGCCGAGCGCGGCGATTGCCTTGTCGGTGACAGTCTTCCGCCGAAGGGTGATCATGATCCGCTTTCGTCCCGTCGGCGGGATGGAATCCGGCGTTTCTTCTTCTGCGAGCCCGCTCATGAACTGCGGCTCCTTCGCACAAGCCCAGCGGTCGCCGGCCGCGGGGTCGCATCAGCGGCCGGCGTCAACAGGCTGCCCAGCGGGACCCGCAGGGCGCGCGCGGCATAAAGGACTTTGTGCCGCAGCTCGGCTTCGCTCCACGGCGGCTCGCAGCGGGGGTTGTAGTGCTCGGCGAGCAGGCGATATGCCGTCTCTTCATCGACGGCGAGGCCGCGCACGAGCGCCACGGCGGCGTTGAAGGTCTGCAGGCTTCCGCCCTGCCCTGCTATGGCCGGCGGCACCTTCTGCAGGTACGCGGCGGCTCTCTTGGCGGCTTGCTGCGCCGCCTCGGGGGGCTGCCATGCGGGAAGTCGAGGAACGGGCGCTACTGGTGGAGGCGGAAACCAGTCCCGCTCAAAGTGGGGCATCGCGCGCACCCGCTCGGCCGTCCAGGGCTCGATGGCCTCATAGACAAATCCCGTCGGGTGAATCGACGGCGGCGCCACAATGTTCCCTTCGTCGGCGCGAATGTCCAGCGCGATGCCGTCTACGCGCACGCGGTTGCCGATCCGCTCGCCGCCTTCGGGCCTCCTATAGTACCAGTGCTCGCCTTTGCGCGAACGCGCACGGACCGGCGAGAGCGGCAGCTTCGCCCGCGCCCAGCTCAGCGCTTCCTCTGTATCCAGGTCGAGCACGACCACCGGATTCCGGCAGCCCTGCACGCGCCCCGTATGCAGGCCGACATTGTAGCCGCGCCTGTAGGTCGCCAGTAGCTGCATGGGATTGGCACAGCTCGCGCGCTGGTAGCCGTATGACACCGGCTCTTTCCCGTGGGGGCGAAGCCAGTGCACGGCGAGCCCGAGCCGGCAGTACAAGAGCGCGGCCATCACGATCGGGTTACTGCTCATGACACATCTTCTTTCCGGCGGCGGCCACAACCACCCACGGCGCGGGCCGCTGCTCCCGCAGTCGCTGTTTAGGACCAGGCCGCGCGGGGACCGGGAACAGCTGCAGCTGCTCGGGCCGGTGGTGACGCCACCGCGCGCGGCCCAACATCATGAGGAATTGGCGCCTGCTTCCGGTGGCCGGGTGGATTCTGTTTCGGAGCCCGGGGAACTGCCGCAGCAGTTCCGCCAGTGCGTATGCAGTGACCGCATTCATCGAAAAGCCCTCCCCGCCGTGGGGGCGCCCAGCATCAGCGCCAGCTGCAGCGCTGGCGCCGGCTGATTGCTTGCACCCAACGGCCCGGGGGCCGGGTCCGCTTCAACCTGCAGCGGCTCCGCGCCATCGGGCTGCGCGCCGAAAGCGCCACTCCCGAGGCTCTCGCACCTCGCGCATAGACAGATACACGTATGACGTAGCTCTCCCATGGGGACTCCTCTTGCGGCAATAGGCCGCTGCTCGTCGCGTTCGTGGAACGCGAGCCACTCAACGACCGCCGCCCCCCGTCGGCGGTCAGGCCGCCTCGGCGGCGGCTCTGCAAAAAAGCGCGAAGCGGTTAAGCCGCTATCGTCTTGCTCGGCACACTTTGCGGCGAGTCCTGCTCGCGCTCCTCCCTGGCCACCTTGCCGACGCCAAAGGCCAGCCACTGCCGCCGCACGCGCAGGGCGCGGGCGAGCTGCTCGACCAGCAGCAGCTCGCAGCGCATGCGGCCAAGCTCAATGCGCCGTAGAACTTCCCGGCAGTATCCTGACGAGTCCTCCAGCTGCTCTAGACTCAGCTCTCGCCACAGTCGGGCCCACCGCAGCCGCTCCCCGCAGTGCTGCGCCCCAACTTGCTGGGGCTGCGGTCCGGCCGCGGCGATCTTTCTTCCGCGCCGCATGGTTCCTCCTTTCCCGGGATTGCGCTTCATAGCCGTAGCGCGCGCCGCTTGTCGCCGCGGGCTCTCTGGGCGCGGTCGTAGAAGTTGGCCAGGCCGATGCTCTCGGCGCGCCGGAACGCCTCGGGCTGAAAGCGTGCGGTGCAGTGCAGCGGCGGCCCGTTTTTCGGCGTGTAGTTAAACTCCGCCCGCAGCAGCTTGATGAAGCTGTCGAAGGGGGTACACCGCCGAGTCAGCACGCGCGCCAGCCGGTGCTGATTCAAGGTCAGGCCAACCAGTCTCAGCGGTTCACCGATCCAGCTCGCCTGAGCCCTGCACCGCGGCGTAGCGGATTTTGGCGGCGGCTTGTGGTGGGTAGCAGTGGGTAGCTGGCTCGTCATGGGTTGCCCTCTTGATGGCAGATCGAACAGAATATTCGTCAACACTTCGCTGCAAGACCGAATGACACGAAATGAATTGTCCAAACATCAAAATTTGTCAACACTTCGCTGCGGTTTCGTCGGACACAACAGATCACACAGCGATCTGCGCCGACGTTCTAAGAGGCTGCGTGCCTCGCGGCCAAAAAAATGAACTCTGGCAGGGCCTGCCCAAGCGCCTGGCCACGACGCGCAAGCGGCTGAAGTGGTCGCTGCGCGCCCTGATGCAGGCGGCGGACAGCTACGCCGTTGATCGCATTGAAGACGGCGAGAACGTGCCGACCCTGGACACCGTCGAGCGCATCGCGTGCGCGCTCGGAGTCCCGCCGTGCTGGCTGGCGTTTGGCGATGAGGGGGCCGAAGTGTTTAGCGAGCGGCGCCCGCGTTCGCCGGTCCCCCCTGATCCGCCCGAGCCGAGCCCAGGTAGCCAGCCCTTCCATTCTCTTTACCTGGGAGCAGGCGCGCGGCTGCTCGCCAAGCGCGAAGCGGCGGGCCTCTCGCTGCGCGAGCTGGCGGAGTCGGCCGGCGTCAGCTTCGAGACGATCCGCAAGTGCGAGACGGGCGGGGCCATCCCCAAGGTGGATACTTGCGAGCGGCTGGCGGTTGCATTGGGCGTGGCACCATGCTGGCTCGCGTTTGGCGTTGGCGCTGAAAACTAGCAGATGTGAGGGTCTGCGCAGGCTGCGCGGCTGAGGTTGCTTCAACCTGCGCATCGTGCAGCGCTTCCAGCATGTGGTGGGCCTGTCGGCGACGCCGTGGACCGAGGGGTGTCTCAAGGTGTTTGGTGGCGGAGAGAAGGTTTTTCTTTCGCTGTCCGCGGCCGTGCGGCAGGGGCTTGTGTGTCCCTTCGAGACCTTGCCCTGGACCGAGCCGAGCGGGCCGCTGGGCCTTGTCTACTGCGACAGCAACGGCGAGGCAGAGAAGCGCTCTCGCCTGATGCCAGGCTCGACTTGGATTGGGATCAACAGCGGATTCGTGGCCCAGCGTATCGCGGACTGGCTGCGCGGCCAGCACCGAGTGCTTTTCGCCAATCGCATGCTGACTGAGGGGTTTGACTGTCCACGGCTTGACCGAGTGTGGATCTCCAAAAGCACTGACTCGCTGCTGCTGCTCGTGCAGTGCGCAGGTCGAGCACTTCGGGCTGGGCTGAGCAAGCAGGCTCGGATTTTCTGCGGAAACGCGGATACCACCGAGCGACTGCGCGCAGCTCTGTTGCGCTGTAACTGCCCGCCCCTGGCGCCCGTAGGCTAGTCAACCCCTCAAGGTGCCCACAGCAGCCCCAAGTCAAGCGTCAACCGCTCAAACGGCCGCGCTCGCACTCGCACTCCTCCACTGTACCGGCGATGCAGCCGCAGCCCCCCTTCGCCCAGCTCGTAGACCTCCAGCACTTCGGTCGCCAGTTCCACCAGCCAGACCCACGCGACCCCGGCTTCAGCGTATACGGGCATCTTGGCATAGCGATCGATTGCGCGTGTGCTGGGCGACAGAACTTCGCACACCCAATCCGGCGCGAGCGTCGTGTACGCGGTATCCGGCACCTGCGGCATCCGCTCGATTCGCCAGCCGGCCAGGTCGGGGATCAGCGTCTCGGCGCCCAGATGCAGTTCGGGCTCAAAGAGCAGCCACCAACCGCCGCCCTTCCCGCCGCCCCCGCGGTGCCGGACCATGCCTTGATCAAAGGGGGCCAAGATTCGGTCAAGCCGGCTCGCCAGCTGGGCATGCCGCAGCGCCGGCCGCGGGCTCATCAGCTTGACGCCGCGGATGCACTCTTCATTGAACTGCCCGTCCTCTTGAACACCCGGGCGGGGGTCATCCAGTCGTTTGGCCGCTGCCACCATGCTGCTAGTTCCTTTCCGCCACCATACACTCAGTCGCCTGCCGCCACCAAGGGCCTAGCCCGGCAGATCGCCACCCAGGCCACTTCCAGGGCGACGGCATTCGCCCTGCCATTCGAAGCCGATTCGATTCACCGACGGGAGACCGCCAAATCAGCTATTCGTCAGGCAAATATCTAACCAAATTGGCCCGGCCTATCAACCGCTGCCTGAAAACCTCAAAACCCTCATCCTGAGATGATGGGAGATGATGCGAGAGGATAGAAATTTTCATCATCTCGTCCATTCAGCGACGATAACTGCTCTATGCGAGACGATGAGACGATGAGGTGAGGCCCCGCGCGTGCACGCGAGCCCTGCCGCCACGTTACCGAGCTCTACAATCCGAATTTAGCGAGCTCTACCAGACTAAAAATCCGCGTGTCGCTGGTTCGATTCCGGCCCCGAGCACAGTGGCTGGCCCCCTTTCTCGACGAGAAGCGGGTTTTTTTGTTTCTGGGACAGGGGTGGAAATAGCGGACACAGCGGACATAGAAGCGCCCAGAGTTGGCAGACTATTGGCAGACGGCTCGGGCGCTGGTGGAATTTGCTGGGCAGTTGAGTTCCCGTCGCTGGTCGGCACAGGCGGGGTTTTCGCAGCGGCTTCGTTTGGCAGACTGGCGGAGCTGCTTGGTTCAGGCTCTTGACCGGGCAGCTTGGCGAAGGCGCGTTTCTTGGCCGCGATGTCTACCTTGCCGTAGGTCAGCTCGACCATGCGGCTGGTTGAGTGGCCCAAGATCTGCGCCACGATACGGGGCTTTGAACTCCGGGATCAGCGCCCGCGGATCGCCGAGGAACAGGCCGCGGCTCTTGGCCAGCTTCAGCGCCTGGCTCAAGGTGCATAGCTCCTTGCGGACCGTCTCGCGAGCGGCGCCCTCGTCGAGCCGCTGCGCCAGGTAGCGCTGGACCTGAACCGATTGCAGCTCGTTCACGTCCAGAGAGCGCGGCGGCTCACTGGCTTTCTCGACGAGGACGCGGACCCGGTGCCCGCCTTTCTCGGCGTACATGCGCACCGTGCCGACGGCGAGGTTGGTACTCGCCACCCCCACCAGCCGGCTCAGCGCTTCGGCAACACTGTGGCCCTTGCGGCGCGGGGCTTGGTGCGGGGCTGCGTAGGCCGGATCATGAACTTCGCGCTCTCGGTTTCGCAGCCAGTCGGCGGCGGCGCGCTTGTCCGTGCAGCGGGTCGAGTCTCGGTGCCGCTGTCCGTCGCGGTCGTAGTATTCGGCCTGCCAGTAGGGGCTCTTCTGGGTCTTGAACAGTCGGGTCTGGGCCATGTGCGCGACCTCAAAAACTCCTCAATGTCCTCTTTCGTGACCCGAATCACTCGGGTACGCACGGTGATATAGCGCATTGAGGAGCGGATCAGGCGAAGCGCGTGCTTGACCGAGACCGCGAGGGCGGCGGCGACGTCTTCCGGGGTCAGGAGTTGGCTCTCCGCGGGTCCCGACATGGGGGCGCGTAGGATCGTAACCAAGAAAACGAATTGGGTTCAAGGTGAAATTGGTGGGGTGGAGTGGGGGCATGGCGATCGGCCTGATGATGTTTTGGTCGCTGGCCGGCAGCGCAGATCAGCCGGGCCTGGTTTGATCGCTGCGCAGGTCGGTGCCAGAAATTGGCGTTACCACTTCTTCGGCTGATATGCTGATAAAATGGTGTGACACCGACTGAATTTTCTCCAACTGTCCGAAGTGGAGATGCAGGTGCTACTTACCACCGTCTTGACGCGCGGACGGAAAAACCCGACTCACTGGAAGCTGCCTGAGAGGCTGAGGCGCGAGCGGAAGCGGCGGCAGCTCAGTGCCGCTGCTCTCTCGCGGGCGGCGGGGGTTGGGACCAACACGGTTAGCCAGATTGAGGCAGGTCAGAGACTGCCGAGGCTGCCGGTGCTTGAGCGGATCGCTGATGCCTTAAAGATCTCGGCCGGGTATTTGGCTTATGGCCAGCAAGGCGAGTGGGAGGCGGTCGCCGAGCTGCGATGCCAGGGGCTTCAGGGTCGGTTGATTGAGGCACGGGCGGCGCTTGGCTTATCGCTACGCGAGGTAGATCGGCGGGCGGGAACTACGGCGGGGACGATCCGCTCTATTGAGGCCGGCGGCCAGCCGACTCTTGACACATTGGAGAGTCTTGCCTCGGCGCTCACCGTCAGCCCTACCTGGCTCGCGTTTGGTCTGGGCCCGTGCAACTTCACCAGGCGACGCGGTGCGCTGGCACGATCTTTTCTCGCCGTGCCAGTTCCTGACTAGCAGGTTCGAGCCGCTTCGCAGGCTGTGCGAGAGGCTGGCACAGGTCTCTTCCGCTCCTCGGGACACTAAGCAGGTGCCGCATCTGCGACCTCCCCGATGGATGAATGAAGCGCCACCCCACCCGTCTGTATAGGCAAGAACACGAGGAAACGGAAGGAGGCTCCAAATGTTGACCAAGCTGCTCGCCGCTGTGGGTCTTGCCGGAACCCTGATGCTGAGCCTTGCGGCTCCTGCCGAGGCCCATGGGTGGGATGATGGGGGCTTCCGCCGCGGTCCCGTGTACGGTGGCCCCGTAAACCGAGGGGTCTACTGGCGCCAGGGAGAGCTGGAGCGGCGCCGGTTCGAGTGGGAGCGCGCCCGCGAGTGGCGTCGGCTCCAGTGGCTTCGCGAGCACCGCCCCTACGGCTACCGCTACTGATAGCACTGCCGACCGACTCATCCGAGTCGGTCGCCGTCGACCCCCTGCCCTCTCAACTAATCAGCTGGCCGCCTGGGCGCGAAGAGTCTCCCATAGACGCGCGTAGTCGAGCAGGATGTCCTTGATCCCGCTCTGCACCGTGGGCGAGTTCAGCGCCTGCGTGCTCATCAGCGTGTGCGCATCCAATGCGCCCATGATCGCGTTCAAGATCTCCTTCTTCAAGTCGGGCGAGTTGGCGAACTGCTCTTTGGTGTTGTTAGCCGCCTGCTGGCGCAGCGTCTCGGACTCCAGCAGCTTGCCTTTGATCACGCTGTTCACGTAGACCAGCTTGTCCTGGTCGGTCAGCTCGCCTTCAAACAGGTCGTTGACCTTCTTGATGATCTCGTTGAGGAGGGCCTTTTCTTTTTCCTGAATGCTGCCGCTGCCGGCTTCGGTGATGGGGGCGAGCTTGGGGGCTTCACCCTGACCTAGCGGCAGCGTCCGCTTGCCGAGGTTGCGCAGGTTGTGGTGCGTCAGCACCACCTTCGAGAGGTCGATGCCCTCACGCTCGCGGCCAAACTCCAGCAGGGGAAGCAGGCGCTTGTAGAAGAGGGCGCGCTTCTCAATGGCAGTGTTGCCGTAGTCGAAGATCTGGGAGAGGAACGTATAGAGCCGCAGGAATACGCCCATGTCGCTCTTGAACAGGAACAGCGAGTTCAGCTCGTCCTGCGCGGTCTGAATGGCGTCTTCAGCGTTTCTCTCCTTCGCCGCCTTGAGCGCTTCCTTGGCGGCTTTATAGCGCTTCATCACTCGGTCTTCGACAGGGGCAATCGCTGCCACAAGCTCGCTCTGCTTGGCACCGGGCTTCAGCTCCACGGCCACGACGCGCTCGACCTCGAAGTCGTCGTAGTGCCCGGCGGCGTCGAGCTTGGCGCGCAGGTTGAACACGAGGTTCGGGTCGGTGGTGGCCGACAGCTCGGCCGTCGTGTAATAGGTCTTGAACGCTGCCAGGACCTCCTCGGCGTCGTTCACGAAGTCGACCACGAAGGTCGTGTCCTTGCCGGGGTGGGCGCGGTTTAGGCGGGAGAGCGTCTGCACCGCCTGAATACCGGCCAGCCGCTTGTCTACATACATCCCGCAGAGCAGCGGCTGATCAAAGCCGGTCTGGAACTTGTTGGCGACCAGCAGGATCTGATACTCGTCGCCTTTGAAGGCCTCGCGGATGTCGCGTCCTTTGAGTCCCGGATTGAGGGTGGAACTGGTTTCCTTGAAGCCATCCGGACCCGATGCGGCGTCGTTCACCTCGCCGGAGAAGGCCACCAGCGTGTGCATCTTGTAGCCGTGTTCCTTGATGTACTTCTCGATCGCCAGCTTCCAGCGCACTGCTTCCACGCGGCTGGCGACCACCACCATGGCCTTGGCCTGGCCCGCGAGAAGCGGCGCCACATACTGGCGGAAGTGCTCGACTGCGATCTGCACCTTCTGGGCGATGTTGTATGGGTGAAGCCGCACCCAGCCCATGATGCTCTTCATGGCCGCGCTGCGCTCGACCGTCTTATCGTTGTAGTCGGCGCCCTCGTGCGCCAGCTTGAAGGCTAGCTTGTACGGCGTGTAGTTCTGCAGCACGTCGAGGATGAACTTCTCCTCGATGGCCTGCCGCATCGAGTAGACGTGGAACGGATAGGGCTTATTGTCCGGCGCTGGCTTGCGCGAGGGGTCGGGGCGGGTGCCAAAGATCTCCATCGTCTTGTTCTTCGGCGTCGCCGTAAACGCGACGAATGTGATGCCGCTCTCATCAGCGCGCGCCGCCATCTGCGCGGCCAGGATGTCTTCGGCGCTGACCTCGCCGCCGTCGTTCAGCTCCGCCAGTTCCTCCGCGGATAGCACCGCCTTCAGCTTGGCCGACGCCTCGCCGGTCTGAGAGCTGTGCGCTTCATCGGCGATCACCGCGAAGCGCTTGCCCTGTGTAGCCGCCAGCTTGCGCACGGCATCCAGCGCAAACGGGAAGGTCTGGATCGTACAGACTACAATCTTCTTGTCTCCGGAGAGCGCCTCCGCCAGTTCCTCGCTCTTGCTGCCCTCACGACCCTTGATCGTCGCGACCACGCCGCTGGTGCGCTGAAAGTCGAACAGCGCATCCTGCAGCTGCGAGTCGATCACCGTGCGGTCCGAGACCACCAGCACCGTATCAAAGACCTTCTTGTGCTGCGCGTCGTGCAGCTCGGCCAGGAAGTGCGCCGTCCACGCGATCGAGTTCGTCTTGCCCGAGCCCGCCGAGTGCTGGACCAGATACTTGCCGCCCGGTCCATCGTGCAGCACGGCCGCCTGCAGCTTGCGCGTCACGTCCAGCTGATGGAACCGCGGGAAGATGATCGATCGAAGCGGTACTGATCGATCGCGTCATTGATGCTCTGGGTGAAGTCCGTCTTCAGCTCCGCCGTGGCCACTGGCAGGCCATTGAGGAACAAGACGAGGTCAAGGCTGTTCTCGCTATGCAGCGAGTAGCGCACCTGCCGCACCACGCGCAGGCGGTTCTGCGCGTAGCGGGCGAGGATCTCGGCGTTGATGGCCAGCGCAGGCTTGAACTCTGCCAGCTTCAGCGGCTGCGCAAGGCCCAGCAGCTCAATGCCGCGGCGCAGCACATCCAGCGTGCCGCGCTGGTCGAGCTGATCCCGCAAGCGGGCCAGCAGCGTTTCCCCAGCCCCTGCGCCGTGATTCTTGGTCAGGGTGGCCCAGGATTTGGGCTGCGTGGACTGCACCCACGCCAGCACATCGGCCGGGAACAGCGCCCGCGCCCGATCGTAGCCCGCAGCGTCGCTCTTGGCATACAGCCAGCCGTGGTCGGCGAGGTGCTGACAAATCTCCGTCTCGAAGCTGGTATCTTTGTGCAGGCTCACGCGGACTGCCTTTCGGCTAATGGGCGCACGTCAATCTGGCCGGTGACGGCGGCGGAGATCAGCGCGGTGCGACGCTCTTGGAGGAGGTCGATGGCGCGCTGGGCTTCAGTGGTGAGGGCGTCGATTTTGGCCAGTTCGCTGTCAAGATGTGCAGCTGGAGGGCTATGGGCTCGGGGGTACGCCAGGCAGCTGGGCGCAGCTGTATGGGACTCGCTCTCCGGTCGATTGGGGTCTGGACCCAGACAAGGGGGTGGTGGCTTTTGACGGGGCCCGCGGCTATGCGGTGCCAGCGACGCAGTTGATAGAAATTTTTGGAGTTGGTTGGCGGCAGATCGTGTACGCGTAGGGGTGCCGTAGTGAGGAAGAATCGGCCAGGGTTCAGCTTGCCGCGCACACAATACAACTACCCGCTACAAGTTATTCGATCGAGGGCCGCAGCCCCCCAATAAGTGTAGTTGCAAATTCCAATTTAGAAGTCGAGATGCCCGTTCAATAGCGGCCTTGGCATGTCATGGGAACTGGAATCCTTCAGGCTCGACTTTACTCCCCCGCAGAGTGGCATGATTGCTGCTTGCCTTCCTGCGCCAAGAGGCAAGAGTAGTGGTTGGACCTACGCAGCAAGAGCTTGTGGAGGAGAAGATCGGCCCATATCGCGTGCTCCGGCAGCTCGGCGCAGGTGGCATGGGTGCGGTCTTCGAAGCCGTTCACCAGAACATCGGCCGCCGAGTCGCGATCAAGGTCCTCCATCCACAGTTCACCCATCATCCCGAGTTTACAGCTCGGTTCTTTAACGAGGCTCGTGCCGTCAACCTAGTCGAGCATCCGGGCATAGTCCAGATCTCAGAATATGGTCAGCTTCCCAGCGGGGCCGCCTACCTTGTCATGGAATTTCTCAAAGGCGAGTCGTTGGCCAAGCGTATCCGGCAAATCGCGGCCCCTTTTCCCCTTGCGGAGGCGCTGCAAATCGCCTGGCAGCTGGCAGACTCCCTTGCCGCTGCGCACGCCAAAAAAATTGTCCATCGCGACCTCAAGCCCGACAACGTGATGATGGTGCCCGACCCTCACATGCCGATCGGGGAACGCACCAAGCTGCTGGACTTCGGTATCGCCAAGCTGGCCCTGGAGGGAAACTCGATCATCAAGACAAGGACCGATGCCGTGATGGGAACGCCCCTGTATATGTCGCCTGAGCAGTGTGCTGGGGCCGGCAAGGTCGACGCGCGCAGCGATGTGTACTCCTTAGGTTGCGTACTCTACCAGCTGCTGACCGGGAGGCCACCGTTCGTCGCTGAAGGAATGGGACAGATCCTGGCCATGCATCTTTATAGCGAGCCGGCGCGGGTGCGAGAGTCAGCTCCCTCAGTACCCGCCGCTATCGACGACTTGGTTCATCGCCTGCTGAGCAAAGACCGCGAACAGCGGCCATCGATGCAGCTTCTCTCTGAAGAGCTACAAGCTGCGATTAGCTTGGCGCCGCCACCGCTGCGGAGGAAATCGACTAATGAATCTCAAGCTGAGCGCAATGAGCTCCTTGGCCTCGACTCCAACGTGCCTTCGACTCTCGGGTTCGCCGCATCGCAACAAGGAATGGATTCTTTTTCGCGGCGATGGCTTGGCCTCTGGCTGGGGTTGGCCTTGATGCTCGCAGCTCTGGCCACGAATGCAGCGATCGGATGGAAGCGCGACCTCGCGGCGGCGACCTCGACCAAGAGAGCCGCCAATGAAAGCCAGACTGCCGGCCCTCGGTCTTTGCCGAGGCGCGTAAACCTGGCGATCGATAGCGAGCCACCAGGTGCCGAGGTGATTGATGGACATACCGGGACCATCCTAGGCAAGACTCCTTGGCGACACGACCAACCGGCAACCGAAGGTCTGCTTGAGGTCCACCTGAAGCTCGCCGGCTATGCCGCCAAGGATCTGGCTCTGGGTCTCAATGCAGATGGGGCTAAGAAGGAGACCTTGGAACGCCTTGCGGCGCCCGAATCAACAGATGAAACCCTAAAGGTCGCAAAGTCGCGACGGCATCACCTTGCTTCCGGCGGAATTAATCGTCGGGTGCCATTAACAAACCCGCCATCAAAGTCAACCCATGTGCTACCACTTGAAGACTAAGCAGATTCTCCTAGTTGCCTCCATTTTGCTCATATGCCTCAGGTCCTCCTATGGGCAAGAGGTCGTAACAGGAGGGTCTACCAGTACGCTCCCTGAGTTGCGGCATAAGCAAGCTGCTCCTATCGCTGCGCCTGCCAATGATGCTTGTATGAATGACTCTCGGTGCCGGCAGCTGGTCGAGAGCGCCCTGGAGTCCTCGCGGGCCCGCAAGTTTGAGGATTCACTCCTTTCGTATCAAGGGGCCTATGCCCAGCAGGCGGTGCCTTGGCTGCTCATCAATATCGGACGCACCCAGCAAAAACTGGGTCGAACAGCGGAGGCCATTAGCACTTATAGAGCATTCCTTAAGGTCAAGGGGCTTGATGCGGGTCAGGAACTTCGCGACCGCGTATCAGCATACCTTCACCAAGCGCAGCGGGAACTGACCATCAAAAAGACGGCATTGACGAGCGACGAGCTTAGCGGAGGGCAGCCCAACCCTGCACCTAAGCCTCGCTCACAGTCGATGGTCCACAAGAAGTGGTGGTTTTGGACGGCCGTTGGGGTCGCCGCAGTGGGCGTAGCTATCGGTGCAGGGCTTGGTGCCTACTCGCGCGAACCCGACATTTCCACCTTGCCCATCTTGCAGGCGCTCAGGAAGTAACTACGGAGAGCTTGATGTGTACGAAGAATCCCAATCGGGGACGAAGGCTGGCGTGCCTGACATTTCTCGCATTTTGCTGCGCATGTAGTCTGCTAAGCTGCGGTGCGCCTCCCGATCTGATTATCGATATTGGTGAATGGCCAACCGGGGCCGACCGATTACACGTACAGACGACTATCAATGGGAGCCCACGCGGCGAAGTTACCGTGGAACAGGGCCAGACAAAATTTGTCATTCGCCTGCCTGAAGACAGCGACGGATTGGTCCAGTTCGATCTGACTGCGACAGATGCCGCTGGATGCCGGTTTGCGACCGGAAGCTTCACGGCCCCTGTGCCCGGCGGGCTGCGCCATTATTCAGAAGAGTCGCTGTCCCTGTCGCCGCTGGTGCCGCCGCTGTGCTCACTGTCCGTTCAGATCGCCAGCGGCAGCGGCAACGTGACATCGCGGCCGCCGGGAATCTCTTGTCGCAATGGCGATCTTGCAAACTGTCAGGCTGATTTTCCTATCAATACATCTGTTACCCTTTCAGCGACTACGGGAATCCGCATTGCCGCGGGCATCTGGGATAGCCCCTGTAACGGCACAGGCCCTTGCGTATTACCGCTGGCCAAGCCGCTTACGGTCACCATTCACTTTGCTGGCGCGGCCTGCAACAATAACGATTGGTGCTGGCTAAATCCGTTTCCTCCCAAAAACGACCTTCACTCAGTATGGGGCAGCGGTCCGAGTGATGTCTGGGCCGTTGGGGCTCAGGGTATCATCTTGCATTGGGACGGTGCAGTATGGCACGGCATGAGCGCCGTGACAAACAACGCCCTTGCCAGCGTTTGGGGTAGTGGACCCAATGATGTCTGGGCAGCGGGAGAGAAGGGCACTGTCTTGCATTGGGATGGCATGTCCTGGTCTCCCGTGAACGTGAGCAGCGCTGCTGACCTATATAGCATCTGGGGCAGCGGGCCGAGCGATGTTTGGATCGTAGGTTACAATGGAACCGTTCTTAACTGGAATGGCAACACTTGGAGTCGTCCGCCCGTCGGAACCGACGCACTCTTTGGCCTTTGGGGGAGCTCCTCCAGAGACATTTGGATTGGCACGTCCTATGGGGGATTTTTGCACCGCACTGGAAGCAGCTGGGATACCGTAAGCTTTCTTAACTCCTATACTATATACGACCTCTGGGGAAGCAACTTTAAGAATGTTTGGAGTGTTGGCTCTCAAGGCCAAATCGGGAGATTCAATGGGGACACATGGGCCCCGGTTCAGTCGTCTACCACCGCTTATCTGCGAAGTATTTGGGGATTTCCAAGTGATGAGAAGTGGGTGGTCGGTGATGCGGGCACCATCCTGCATGGAACCGGCACGACGTTGGCTCAGATACCCAGCGGTGTTACGTACAATCTATACGGTGTCTGGGGGAGCAATCCGAATGACGTCTGGGCAGTCGGACAAGGCGGCATCATATTACATTGGGATGGTAAGAGTTGGAGCACAGCCCCCTACGGAAATGCCCAAGACTTAGCTAGCGTTTCAGGCAGCGGCCCTGCGGATCTTTGGGCTACCTCAAAAGGAGCCATCTTGCACTGGACCGGTAACGGCTGGATCTCTTCACCAGCTGGTCTGGCTTCCTTCCGGGGTATCTGGGCCATTACTCGCAATGATGTCTGGGCCGTTGGCGATGCCGGCACTATCGTTCACTGGGACGGAACGGCCTGGAGCCCCTTTTCGTCTGGGACTACGAATAGGTTGACTGCGGTCTGGGCAAGCGCCGCTTCAGACGTCTGGGCAGTGGGCGACAAAATAGTCAGTCATTATGACGGTAAGCTCTGGACGGCCAGCGCAGTGACTGGCTATCTATCAGCCGTCTGGGGAACTGGCTCTGACAATGTCTGGGCGGCAGGTGGAAGTGGGGTGACTTTGCACTGGACCGGAGGGCCATGGACGGCGGTCACCTCGACGACCATGACCGACCTCACCGCTGTTTGGGGCAGCGGTCCGAGCGATATCTGGGCCATGGGTTCCAGCGGCGCGTGTATCCGTTGGAATGGCAGCAGCTGGAGTCCCTTCATGGTCGACAATTCGACTTCCATAAGCGGTCTGTGGGGAAGCTCAGCCAGCGACATCTGGGCGGTTGGCGGAGATACGGTCCTGCACTGGAACGGCAGCACATGGATGCGCTCCACCGCCGCGCCGAATGTAAACCTCCGCAGCGTTTGGGGAAGCAGCGCCAGCGACGTCTGGGCGGTGGGCGACAAGGGGACCGTCCTGCGCTATCTGCCATAGATGCACGGGCTTGGCCTTCGCGTCGAGCCGGTTGCTTGACGCATATCTCATCTAGCTTGCCCCGGCTGAGTGATAGTATCGTGGCTTAGAGGGCACATAGAAGTTTGACTCAGCTATCCCGACCGCTTGGGTTGCTGCTGGGTCGCTTCTCGATCAAGGTTCTTGGCACTCGCTGGATGCCGCGCTCATGGTATGCGGATTTTTGTGCCTCGTGGGAGGAGCTCCATAAGAAACGCCAGTTTGCAGTTCCGACGGCAGCGGTCCACCAGCACTTGGAGGCGCTAAAGCAAGACCTGCAGCGCCATGGCTCGTTAAGAAAAGAGTTCACCAAGGCGCTGGAACTCAATCCTCCAGGGCGCTGGGACATGAAGGCCGCCAAGCGACTGCTGGACCTGAAGCCCGATCAGAACCCCAAGAAGATGAGCGAGTCCCTGCGAACGCTCATAGTCGACAAGGTCATGGAGGAGGTCTGCGATACGGTGACCAAGCGCCTGCGGCCAGAGTTTCCCTTGGCACAGCTGAAGACCGTGGGCGTCTGCCCGCGCTTGCGCGGTAGTGCCTTCGCCCAGGTGGACGAAGCCGACGCGCTGGAGTTCATCGCACGCTGCACCATAGAAGCTATCGAGCCAGTCATCCGCAGTGAAGTGGTCGTGCCCCGTCGCGCCGGCAATCGCAGCTTCGTTCCTGCGATCCTAAGCGATCGCTTTCGCTCAAGATACAAGCTTTCGCACGAGGAGGAAAGCGACCCAAAGGAGGTTGCGGCGTTTCGGTAGGGAGCAAACGTAGCTTATGAGGCGGCTCGTGGATGGCTGATGACTGCATCACAGAGCGATAAAGATCTCGGCGCTGAACTTGCCAAGTCCTGGACCAACTTCCGCCACTGGTTCGACCTAGAACAGAAGCCGATCCATTGGAGTCGAGAGCGCCGGCTGCAGATGTCGAGAGACGAGGTGTCGCATGAACAAGACCATTTCATGTTTACCTCACAATGAGGCCGCACGGCAGTGCTTCACTTTGAATACCGTATTACGTTGGCGATCAAGCCGCGCCACTCCTCGCTGTCTCGATCGGCGCCCATGGTTCCCGCAGCGTAGCCGAATACACGTCCGCTGCGCGTGATGCAATAGAGCGCTGCTGTGTGCTGCCAGACGACGATCTCTTCACCGCCGACCAGCACCTTGGCGAAGTCGAACTGTCGGCGGGCCTTGCCGAGCGCGGCTTCGACTTCGGGCAGCTGTACGCCAATATCAAGGGGGAAGTTGCCGCTCGTGTGAGGCCAATTGCCGAACCAGGCGATGGCATCGATCTGATCGGTCGGCGCCTCGGTCTTTGTGAACAGGACGACAATAGTGCCCCCAGGGAGGGGGTCCGCCTTGCGACACGGCCGCCCGGCATGAAACCACAGCTGGCGCGTGCCATGGTTGATGGGGTCCGTATCGCAGAGCGTCTTAGGGTACTTACCCTCAAAGGCGCCGATGGGGGCCCCGAGGCGCACCACGTCGAACTGCAGATTCTTGGCATCAAAGGGCCGCTTGTCGGGCGCGGCGGCAGTAGCGCCACCGCCCAAGCTCAAGAGGGCGCTCAGCGCTGCGATGGTCAGCTTCTGTCTCATGGTCTGCTCCGTCAACCGTTGGAGAAAAGTGGGTGCGGCCCGCACACACCTGCGCCGCAATCCGGGCCCGTCTAGAGCCACAGGTCTCGTAGGGTGGACCGTGCCATGCGGAGCAGCCGGCAGTCAATCGATTGCGCCCTGCTGTTTGCGGTGAACATGGGATCCTCCAGTCGGGTAATCAAGCCGCGACCCTACCACAACTGTGGTTCGCCAAAGAGAAGCTCAGCACCGTCTGTTCACCCTGATCGAGCAGACGACGCGCTACTGTGGCAAAGTAAAGGCAAGTGATTGGAGGTACTGCCATGCTGAACATGGACTTCAAGCAACGGGTCGTCATCGACACCAAAGCCCAACCCTGGATGCCCAGCCCGAAGGCCGGCGTCTGGCGCAAGCCGCTTGCACGCGAGGAAGCCGAGCGCGGACATGCCACGTCGATCGTCCGCTACGATCCCGGCGCCCGCTTCAGCGGCCATAGTCATCCGGGCGGCGAGGAAATTCTCGTGCTGGACGGCGTCTTCTCCGACGAGACCGGTGACTTCAGCGCCGGCACCTATTTCCGCAATCCGCTCGGCTTTTACCACACGCCATTTAGCAAAGAGGGCTGCCTGATCCTGGTGAAGCTGCACCAGTTCCAGCCGGGTGACGACAAGCGCATCGCCATCAAGACCGGCCAAGGCCAGTGGCAGGACGTACAACACGGCGCCCGCTACCAGATGCTGCACGAATTCAAGAGCGAGCAGGTGGCACTTGTGCACCTGCTCGCCGGCGCACCCGGCATTGCACACCCGCATCCGGGCGGCGAGGAGGTCTACGTGATCTCGGGCACCGTCCGGGATGAATACGGCACCTATGCGGCCGGCACCTGGCTGCGCCAACCGCCGGGCAGCTCTCACTGCCTTTATGCAAGGCAAGACGCGCTTCTGTGGGTGAAATCCGGGCACCTGCTGTCGGCCTGACGCACGTCCTCTGCCTGCTGCCGGTGATTTTCAAAATCGTCGCCACCATCATGAGGTTCAGCTTCGCCGGCCCGCGGTTGTCGACGCAGACCGACGAGGTGCCGGAGAGCACTCTACGGTCCACAGACTAATTAGGTGCCAGGGCCCGCATGCCCTGGCAGAATGCCGGGATGAAGTACCTCGTCGGCGACCTGCAAGGCTGCGGCGAAGCGCTGGACCGGCTGCTGGTCACGCTGGGCTTCTCACCCTCCCGCGACCATGCTTGCTTCCTCGGCGACCTGGTGAACCGGGGCCCGGCCTCGCTCACGACGCTGCGTCGCCTGCAGGGCCTGGGCAGCTCGGCTACCTGCCTGCTCGGCAACCACGACCTGCACCTGCTGGCCGTCACTCAAGGTGTGCGGCCGGTCAAGCGCGGCGACACGCTGAACGACATCCTCTCGGCGCCTGACCGCTCGGCGTTGATTGACTGGATCCGCCACCAGCGCATGGCCGTACACGAGCAGGGTTGGCTGATGGTGCACGCGGGCGTCGTCCCGCAGTGGGACCTGGCCGAGACGCTGCGGCTGGCCGGCGAAGTCGAGCGGCACCTGCGCAGCCCGGGCCACATCAGCGCGGCCAGCCGCTCACTACCTGCCGGGATCGCGCCAGAGCTCCGGGTATGGCTGTTCATCCTGTATGGAGCACTTCACGCGTGCAAGCCAGGAGGACGGGTGGCTAGCTTAGGGCAGGAGCGTTCGCACCCTGGCCGAGTGCGGGGAGGCCCCAGGTCCGCAGCTCTGCGGATGTGCTAGATTGGTGGTCCCATGACTCGCCGTCTGTATCATGAGGATGCGTACCTCCGCCGCTTCGAGGCCGCTATCCTCGCTGTGACCGCCTGGAAGGGCCGCCCTGCAGTGATCCTCGATCGCACCGCGTTCTATCCGGAGGCTGGGGGGCAGCTCGGCGACCGCGGCACACTCGGTGGCGTTGCCGTAGTCGACACGCAGGAGGTCGGCGGCGTGATCGTCCATATCCTCGACGGGGAGCCGCCCGCGATCGGCGTCTCCATCACCGGCGAGCTTGACTGGGCGCGCCGCCGCCAGCACATGGCGCAGCACACCGCGCAGCACCTGCTTTCAGGGGCGCTTCTCGAGCACGCCCAGGCCCCCACGGTGTCTGCCCGGCTCGGCGAGAACGCGCTCACGATCGATGTCGCACGCGACCGCATTCCCGAAGCAGAGCTCGCCGCCACCGAGGCCCTCGCCAATGATCTGATCGACGAGGACCTGCCGATCCGCGCGTGGTTCCCGGCGGCCGAGGAGCTCGCGCAGCTTTCGTTGCGTCGCGATCCGAAAGTAGACGACAACATCCGCATCGTCGCGATCGGCGACTTCGACTTCTCGCCGTGCGGCGGCACGCACTGCGCGCGGACCGCGCAGCTCGGTGCAATACGGATCACCTCCGCCGAGCGCTACAAGGGCATGACCCGTGTGACGTTCACCGCAGGGCGGCGCGGCCGCGCTGAGCTGTTCTCGCGCGATTCCGTGCTGCGCGGCCTCGCGTCCCAGTTTTCGTGTGGGCCAGCCGAAGTCCCACAGGCCATCGACAAGCTCCGCCGCGACGCCGCGGCCGCCAGCGCCGAGCTCACAACGCTGCGCGGACGGCTGGCCGAGATGCTGGCGCAGTCCCTCCTGGCCAGTGGTGCCGTGCCGGACGTGACAGGAGGGGCCGGTGCGGGTGCCAAGTCGGCCACCGGGCCGGTCGTTGCGTCCCTGCTCGGTGATGCCGAGCTCCTCCGCCAGGTCGGTGCGAAGCTGGTTGCGGCCGGTCGGGATGCCCTCTTGTGTGCGCCGGACGGTGACGGCTGCACCATCGTCTTGCTCCGCGCCCTCGGCTCCACGCTCGACTGCGGCGCGCTCTGGAGGCGCCTCTCCGCCGAGGTGGGCGGCCGCGGCGGCGGTCGATCCGACTACGTGCACGGCCGACTCGGCCGACCTGTCGAGGACTGGCCGGCGATCGTGGAACGGCTGATCGCATAGAGCCGGGGCATCCCTCCCCGCCGCCGGGGCAAAATTCCCCGGTCGCGCGGACTTGCGCGCCGAGTCTACCGCAAGTTACACCTGGCACGCAGGATGCTTATCAACACGACGCCGACACACGCTGCCGGCTGAGGTTCCTGAGCATGTCGTATCGCATCACAGAGCGGCCTGGCTTGATCAAGCCACCGGGACTCCACCCGCGCTGCTGCAACCCGCTTCAGCATGCATCCAGGCGCACGTTCAAGCGGACTACGGACCGCGCAGAGCTCCACCTGACTCCGCTGGTCGACCTGCTCTTGGTCCTCGTCGTATTCCTGCTCCAGGGCTTCTCCCCGTCTGGGGAGCTGCTCTGTCCGTGCAAGCGCTTGCAGCTCCCTGAAGGGATCCACTACCGCGACCTGGAGGCGGCTCCGATCGTCCGGATCACGATGGACACCGTATCGCTCAACGGTCAACCCGAAGCCGAGATGTCCGAGCTGCTGCGCGCCCTGGGCACCCAGGAGCCGCTGGCGAAATTATTTGACGACCTGGTAGCGCTGAAGAACATCTACAGGCTCGTGCATCCACAGCCACGGAGCTGGCAGGCGACCATCCTCATTGAAGCCGACAAGAACCTGAGCTTTGGAGTGCTCCGTAAGGTGAGCTCCACCTGCGCGGCCGCAGGCTACGGCAACGTCCAATTCGTCGTCGAGCAGAAGGCGTAGGCTGCGTTCCATAGCAGCCCTCCGGGGCGGCTTATCCGGCCGGGCCCAGCGTCTTCACGCAGCTGCTGGCGAGCGCGCGCATGAGCTCAGCCGCCGCCGCGGCAGCCAGCGTCAGGCTTGAGGGCGCTGAGCCGCCACTGCATCTTGTCCCCGCTGCGGATCCTGGTCAAAAGGAGGCAGATGCTGTCACCGCGCTGCCAGCCGTTGAGCCCGAGCTGCGTCGGACTGTGGATGGCGAAGGCGTGCTGGGAATGGAGCGCGAGCACCCCCGGCTTCTGCACCCAGCGCACCTGCGCCACCAAGATAAAGCGTGGATCGGCTGCAGCGAGCAGGGCCTCGCCGTGGAAGCGGCTCATCGGCACCACGCTCTCGATTCGCAACTCGATCTCGCTGGACAGCTCTGCGCTCATCATCCGCGAGTCCTTGTTTTCCCCAGCGACCGGGGGATTCTGCGCGGTCGGTGACTCGGCCCACGCCGCCGAGGCGTCGGCCAGTGCCGAAATCAGGGCAATGAAGATCTTTGCACGCACGCGTAGGATCGTACACTGCAGACCCGCTGCAGTCACGGCCTGGTCAGCCGCGCTCTTCACATGGGCGTGATCCGCCATCGGCTGGGTGAAGTATGCCCACGTGGACCATATCAACGTGAATAACGGCGCCGTCATCAGCAACGTCTACCGCTTCGCCACCGCCACCTGGAGCTACGATGGGAGCTGCTCGACCGGACCGCATGTCCACATCGAGCCGTTCAACTACCGCCACTACCCCTGCTACACTAACCTCAGCCCGTTTGAGTACTATGACACCCTGGGGAGGATCGGCGGAGGCCGCACCGCTCTGCAGCAGTGCCCATAACCTATCCCTGCCGGGGAAACGGTGTTAATGTACAGGGACCATGCCTCCGCGTCCCTGGACCGTCCTGCTTAACGATCCGATCCAGCGCCTCGAAGACAACCTGCTGTGCGTGCACGGCCCCGCACCGCAGAAGGGAGGACTGCACCGCACCATGACGGTGATGAAGCGGGCGGACGGCCGGCTTTTGATCCACAGCGCCATCGCCCTCGACGAGGCCGGCATGAAGACCCTTGAGGCCCTGGGCGAGCCCGCCTTCCTCGTCGTCCCCAACGCCTTCCACCGGCTGGACGCCCACGCGTACAAGGCCCGCTATCCGGCCCTCCGCGTGCATTGCCCCAGGCCTGCGTTGAAGGCCGTCCGCAAGGTGGTCGAGGTCGACGGTGAGCTGACCGACCTTCCTCCCGATCCGGCGGTGCAGGTCGCGGTGCTGGAGGGGTTCCGGCTCGGTGAAGGGGTGTTCACCGTGCACAGCGGACAGGCAGGCGAGCGTACCACCCTGGTTTTTAACGACCTCGTTCTGAACGTGGACCGGATGCCGGGAGTCGCAGGTCTGTTCTTTCGCCTGTTGGGAGGCCGGATAGGAGAGCCGTGCCTGCACCCTGTGCAGAAGCGTCTGGCGGATCTGCAGCAGCTACGGGGACAGCTACGGGACCTCGCCGCGCTGCCGGGGCTGTGCCGCATCATTCCGGGTCATGGCTCCATCGTCGGCACTGAAGCGCCGGAGGTCCTCCGCGGGCTTGCCTGAGCTTTCCCGGCAGCTGATCTTTAGCAGTTCCTCGCAGGTAAGATTTTTTGCGCATTCCGAGCCCTGCTGCGCAGCGGTGGCTGGCTTAGTCGACGACGGCGACCCCCGGCGGGTAAATGGGTGACCACCTCATGCTCGGCGAGGTCTAGCGAGCCCCAATAGCGAACTCGTCCGACGAGAAATTGACGTCCGGTGCCATTGCGATCTGATGGCACCATGCAGAAAAGCTCCCTGTCCATCGTGCTGTCCCCCTCGGAGCGGACTGATCTACTGGTCGCCGCCCGCTCTCACACTCGTCGCTTTGCTTTTGTCCAGCGTGCCCGCCTCATCTTGCTGTTGGCCGACGGGGTCAATCTTCGTCAGGTGTCTATGCAGCTGGGTCTGCAGCGTCGCATTGTCCGCAAATGGGGTCGCCGCTTTGAGACAAGCCGGCTGGCCGGTTTGGAAGATGCTCCTCGACCCGGGCGCCCAGCCCGTTTTTCCCCCTGAGGTGACCACGCACCTTGTCAAGCTCGCCTGTGAGCTGCCCGAGGACCACGACCGCTCGCTGTCCCTGTGGACGTGCGCGGAACTGGCTCGCGCTCTGGTCCTGCAGGGCAGGGTCCAGGCCATTTCCCCTCAGACCGTGCAGCGGCTGCTGGCGGACCAGCGACTGCGGCCCTGGCGCGTACATCACTGGCTTCATCCCCGAGCCCCGCGGGATCAGGCCTTCGCCGACAAAGTGACTGAGTTGTGCCAGCTGGACAGCTGGAGTTCTTGGAGCTGCTAGAGCTGATAGACCAGCTCAGCCCCCAGGCGGTGCGGCGGATCATCCTGGTGTGTGATAACGTCAGCGTGCATCACGGCAAGCTGGTTCAAGCGTGGCTGGGCAAGCATCCGCGGTTTGAGATGTTCTTCTTGCCGGTGCACTGCTCGTGGATGAATCAGGTCGAGCAGTTCTTCTCGATCGTGCAGCGCAAGCGCCTGCTGGCCAGCCGATTCGAGTCGCTGGAACACTTGGAGCGCCAGCTGCTGCGGTTCATTGAGCAATGGAACCAGGTCGCCAAGCCGTTCGCCTGGACCCAGCACTCGTTCGACAAGGTCTTGGCCACGGTGGAGCGCAGCCTGCCGGTTACTCAGCTACCGCTGGCGGCATGAACTCTGGGGTGGTCACTCGTTTGCGGGGCCCTGTACTCAGCACCCTAAGTTCACAGCTCGGTTCTTAACGAGGCTCGCGCCGTCAACCTGGGCAGAACACGTCATTTCTCCGCGCAGTCAGCCCGTTGCCACTCCGCATGACAGGCTTGATTGGCTCTCACAAAGTCCTCTTGGGCGACCGGGAGTAGAGCAAAGTCACTCCACCCTCGCAGTACGCAGCACGCATGGCGAAGTAGCCGCTCATGCGAAATGGGATGGATGAGGGGAACGCCGTCCGTGCCCACGGTAACGACCAGCTGACCATCGGGCGAAAACTCTGCCGATACGAGGGGCCGTCCTCCTCCTTGCAGCTTCAAAACCTCGCGATCGTCTGTAGTCTTAAAGAGGCCGGCCGTGCCATCCTTACTAGCTGCGACGACCCAGTTGCCGTCCGGACTGAAACTTACCGATTGAAGAGCACCGCGAAATCCTTCGAAGGTACGAACAAAGCGCTTCTGGGACAGATTCCACAGATGAAACCGCGGCTCAAGGGAGGCCAGAGCAAGGAAGCGACCGTCAGGACTGAAGTGCGCGGAGGACAGAGGCACCCTCGATGGATGAACAATGACTTGCTCAAGAGCTCCGCTCGCTGTGTCCCAGATACATAATATGTCGTCGTGCCCTGAGGTGACGACACGCTTTCCATCGGGGCTGAAGCTGGCGTGGGTCACGGTGTCCAGATGCTCGGAATCCAGTTTGTGGAGTAAGACGCCCCGTTCAAGATCCCAGATCCGCGCCGACTTGTCTTCGCTGGCTGTGACGACCATGCGTCCGTTGGGACTAAACTCCGCATACGTGACGGGGCCTTCATGCCCAGCCAATCGGCTCCGTTCTTCCCCGGTCCTTGCATCCAAGATCTGAGCATAACCCGCGCGTCGCGCAACGACCAGCGACTGGCCGTCTTTGCTATAGCGAGCGCTGGTTGGTTCGCCGGTATTATCGGAAAAAAGATGAAGCTGCTTGCCATCTTGCGCGCGAAAAATCCGGACCGATTGATCCGTGCCGGCAGTCACTACATACTGGCCATCCGGACTGAAGCTGGCGGAGTGTACGGGCCCCTTATGCCCCAGGAGCTGCGTCACCAGCTGCGCATGCGGGGCCAACGCCGCCCAGGCCCGTATGGTCTGATCTCTGCTCGCAGTCAGGACGGTCTTCCCGTCGATACTGAAGCTCGCCGACGTGACCTCCGCCGTATGTCCACCCAGCAGCTGCAACATCCGACCATTGCTCACACTCCATAGCCGGGCAGTCCTGTCGGCGCTGGCGGTGACCGCAGTCTTGCCATCCGGACTGACGCCTACATAGGAAACGGCATCTGTGTGTCCAGCCAGTGAGCCGCTCGGGTTACCGGTTTTCACATCATAAATGCGAGCAGTGCGATCCTGACTGGCTGTAAAGACCTGTTGACCGTCTGGGCTGAAGCATCCATGAGTAACGGCTCCCTGGTGCCCGGTAAGGACGAGGCTCAGCTTGCCACTGTGCGCATCCCAGATGCGAGCTGTCTTGTCGTTGCTCGTGGTGAGAACCATGTGGGAATTCGGGCTGAAGCTCGCTGAGGTGATCAGGCCGTCGTGTCGGAGCACAAGATAGCTGTCCACTGTACCCCGGTCGAGAAACTTGAGTGAACTTTGTTCCTTTTTGAAGGCTCTTGGATCCGCGAGGACTCCCCCCTCTTCCTGAGGCTCGTTGTGAGTCCGCATTGCGACTGGAATTCCCGCCTGGCTCTGGCCCGGCGCGACAGGTGGCTTCTCCAGGGCCGCCAGGGATTGCAGCCGCACCTCCTTATCATCGCCAACTAGAAGAACGTAGCGACCATCAGGACTACATTGCGCCTGCACGCAGCGAAACGACTCCTTACGGACGATGATCCTGATCCGTCCGGTGTTGAGGTTCAAGATTCCAACGCCGTCATCGAGCAGCGCGACAATGACCTGTGTAGGGCTGCAGTAGTGAGCCGCTCGCACCGCGCTCGGCTCTCCCCCAAGGATTGGAATCTTGCGGCCATCGTGGCCGCTCCACAGCATCAGCACCCCATCCTCAGAGGTAGTGATGATGCTCGCGCCGGCTGGCGAATATAGCGCCTGCTTTACAGGCGAGGGCAGGCTCCGGATCAGACGCATCGGCACGTTACGCAGCCCTGCCACATAGAGCCCCTGCAGGCTTACCAGGTGAGCCTGGCTGCCGCTCAGCAAGGTCCGCTCCGTGCTAGCTACCTCCATCCCGATGAGAAGCGCCGCCAGGGCCTTCTCCGGTTCGCGAGCGAGGGCGAGGGCTTCGCCGTTTCGTTTGGCTATCTGGGCCAGCAGGACGGACTCTCGCTGCTGCGCAAGGAGTTCGGCCGCCTGCTTTTGCCCGACCAGTGCTGCTTCTCGTTTCTGCGCTGCGATCTCGGCTTGGAGCTGTTGTGCTACGAGCTCTGCCTGCCGCTTCTCCATGGCGATCTTCTCGAGGCGCCTTTCAGCAAGCTGGGCCTCCTTGTCTTTGGTGACGAGCTCCATTTCATGCAGCGTGCGCAATAGCTTCCCCTCCAGCCCCTGTCGCACCCGCTCGGCGGTCTGTCCTTGCGCGATAAGCGCGGCTTCACGCTTCTTGTTCTCGATCTCTGCACGGAGCTGCTCGGCTAGGCGGCGATTCGCCTTATCACGCGCAAGGAACTCCCGATCTGCCTTTATGTACTGGGAAAGCGTGACAACTAGCATCAGGAGGAGGATCACAACGCTGACGGCGAGCACCTGGCTAATCCGGGCGCGCAGTTTCGCTTGCTCCTTGACCCTCGTCACCCGGGAGCAGGCGAGCAGAAACTGCTGCTCCTGCTCGGTTAGGTCCTCGCGCCCTTCAGCCCACTGTTCTGCGGCTCGCAGCTCTTCGCCGCGCAGCACGAAGTTGTCCTTGCGTCCGGAGTCCAACCATCGCGCCGTGGGCTCGCTTAGATACCTGTCCGCTTGCATCCTGCGTACCCAGGAATCGTCAAACACCTCAGTAAAGATCCGGTTTCTCACGCGCAGCTTTCGGCCGTCGGGCGTTGCGCTGGCCGCAACCATGCCGGTAAGCTGCAAGGCTCCCTGAACCTCGTCACGGCCGTCGGCCGCAAGCGCTTCCCCGCGCAGGAGCCGTGAGTAGAGGTCCAGCATTTTGGGAATACGCGTGTTCTGGTTGTTCTTTTCGAAACTCTTTTCTGCGTAGGCCAGGTTGGCGTCCCGCGCCTCGCTCGAGCGAAGAAAGAGGCGGTGAACTAGAGCTCTAATGACTGCCGCCTCCCGTCCTGGCCGCCCGCCGGCCAACGGCTTGCCCTGCGCGACCAGCGCAGCACACAAACGCTGCGTCATGTAGGGGTGCCCATTGGTCCACCGGAAGATTGCGTCGAGCACTGCCTGGGGCAGATAGCCGGTGGCCAGCAAGCCGGAGGCGAAGACATCTAGCTGCGAACGCTCGAAATCCGTCAGATCGATACGCGTGCCGATGTTAAAAGGAGTAATCTGCTCGTTACGAATCAGATCGCCGGGCTGTGCCACACCCAGCAAGCAAAGTCGCAGGCGGCGGTACTCAGCGTCGTCGGGGCGTGCGTTATAAAATGCCCGCACAGCTGCAAAAAAGTCATCGCTCGAGAATGGTAGCACGCGAACGGCGTCGACCTCGTCGATGAAAATTACGATGTCCCCGGTGGTGTTACCCAGTATGATCTCGCGCATCGCCAAAGAAAATCGCTGGACTGGCGCAAGAGAAGCGCTAGCGACCCAGAAGTCGCAGAACTTCTGGCTCAATTCATTACCGCCCACCTGCTTGGCGGTAAGGTAGGTCAGTCCATAGTACCACTGCTCGGCAGATACTGTAGTCCCCCCGATCGCCGTCAGGTCGAGCGTCACGACCTGAACCGCTTGGGCGCTGAGCTGACGAGCCACTCGGTAGCGCAGGCTGGACTTGCCCATCTGACGCGGCGCCAGCACATAGCAGAACTCGCCACGCCAGAGTGCACTCGGCAGCTGTTGATCAGCCCGCCGCTCGATGTAAAAGTGGTGCTCGTCCAGCGCGCCGCCATCTTTAAAGGCTAGATTTCCTTGGTTCATTAGATCTGGGGCATCTATTGGCAGAGGGCGCCAAAATACTGTTCAAACAACTGGCAGCGGAGGCGAAACTCTCCCGGTGCCGCCTTAAAGATCACGCTCTTGCGGTACAACTCGATGTACCGGTCGAAGGGAAGACGATACCGAGGATTTTTAAGGACCTGGCACACCTCGGGCATCAGCCCCTCCATATCGATCTGCGCGTGAAGGCGCTGCAGCGAAGCGGAAAAGACCCCCCCGAGGGCTCCTCTGCTTTGCAGGAGCTGAGCCAAAGTTGTCCCACTGTTGGCCGCTTCATACATGGCTAGCCTGCTCAAAAATGGATGTCCTGAAGTCAGATGCTGCAAAGTTTCTAGGCCTGAGTCGGCCGGACTCAGGCCGTAGAGTGCGGCCTGAAACTGGAGCTGCTTGACATTGAACCCTTCCAGAACGATGGGCGGCGACAGGCCAAAGAACCAGGAGTGATTCGTCGTCTCTAGCAGCCCTGCCTCCGCAGCGATCGTCACTACTAGCCGCAGGCGCTCGTAGGGTGAGCTCCGCTCTTCCGCCAGCGCACGCAGCAGGGCGAAAAAATCGGTCTCGATGGGAGAGGCATGCAGACGGTCTCCTTCCTCGATGAGCAGCAACAGTCGATCCGATGTCGGCACTAGGCGCAGCACATGCTCCTCAAGACCTTCGCGAAACTGCAGCGCCGTACTCCCCACCGACTTGATTAGCCGTCGGGTCACGCTTTCCATGCGCTCTATCTTCATACCGACCAACAAGCGTCGCAGGAGCGGCCTGAGCAGCGCATCCAAAGAAGTGAAGGGCCCCTCTGCATCTTTGCGAACATTGAAGCGAATGATGTGGGTCGTACGTCGCGCGCCGAGATCCTGCTGACGAATTCGGTCGAGCACGTGTTCCACAAACCACTGCTTACCGTAGCCTTCGGGAGCCTGGACCGTGAGAGGCACCCCTGGGTCCCGCAGCTTGTTCATTGCCCGCAGTTCGAGATCGGGCCTGCTGCTATACCAGAGCGGATCGTACTCCGCGACCGGCGTCCGTGCGTGAAGTCGATGCAACCCGCCCAAGGTCGGCACAGCGTTCATATACGAGCTCGCCGAGCAGGCAAACAGGAGGCCTGCCTCCTCAGCGCCGGCAGCAGCGCCGAGCGCACTACGAAGGTGACCAATTACTCTTCCTCGGCTCATCACGGGGGCACCGGTGGCACCTTGGCGCACGGTATTATCGCTGAACTCTGCCTCATCACATGAAAGCCGGAGGACCTCTCTGTCGATCGTCTGCACGTCACCCGCTATCGCCAGGCCCTCCGGGTCGTTTGCGCGCAGGAAGCCTAAAGCAACCCAGCGGGTGTCTGCGCTGGCCGGAGCCAGCAGGGGCAGGGGCATGCGGTCGACAACCGGCGTCGGGAGCTTGATTATTGCCCAGTCCGCCTGAAGATCCCATTGAAGAATGCAAGCGAGAATTGGTGATGGTAGATTAGGGAAACCTACCTCGACCAAGCTGCCGAGCGCCAGCATTGAAACCAAGCTGGCGCTCGTCATCAGATAAGACGCATGTACCAGATAAGCGATTCCGCGAGCCGTAGGGGTAACGATGCTAGCGCAAGCATGTCGCAGGTTATTAAATGATAGCTCCTCAGCCTCCCTATTGGCGCCCGCTGGGAGCACTTGCAGTTCCGGCCGCAGCCCCTTCGGCTCGCCGACTACCAGGGGCCCAGGCTGTGTCTTCATTCCTTCTGCGAAAATTCGCTGCTCGAGCTTGGTTTCGATTTCGGCGGACTCTTCAGTGCTGAGCAATAGGGTCACTTTCTCTATTCGCTCCATGCCGCGAGAAAATCGACGGAACAGGGCGGGGAACTCATCCAAACAAAAGGCGTCGAGTTCACTGTCTGTACGTAAGATAGCATCTACCCGGGCACGGAGGCGCTGTGACATAAAAAGCTGATAACATAGCTTGCGTCTGCGGTTCTACAACACAATTTAGAGATATAATGCAGAAGCAAACTCAAGCATATTAATTCGACGGTTATTTGCAGAGGGCCATTTTCTTTTGCCAAACGAGCTCAACAATTTTTAATTAGAGATATCCAACAACTTCGCTCTCAGCCGGCGCGAAAAGTGGGCCGCGAGGACCCATTTCGTCGTATGGGTCGCCCCAATAGCACCGCCAGCATGTTCGCCACTGCGTCGGCGGCCCAGCGGTAGCCCTAACCTCCGCAAAAGGGCCGGCGGCGCGGCCAGCTTCCCCAGAGGGAACTTTTTGGCCCGCGTCTGGGCTGGCGGATCCGGCAACCGAGAACGGCCTGTTGTGGGTGTTCTGGATAAAGCCGGTCGCCGGGTTGATGCCAAGCGGGCATGACGAGGCATGACCGGGCGAGCATGACCGCGGCCGAATTGGACCTTATGCTTGATCTATTGTAGAGTCCGCAAGGAACTGCCGACGACTGCCCGCTATACCCCCTTCCAGAGTATGCCATGACATGTTATCGAAGCCGTCATAGCGATGGCTCGTACCATGCAACGAATTCTCGTGGCTGGAGGAGACGGCTTCATTGTATTATGAATCAGCGCAGATCGCCGTATAGGCGCGTGAGGCGGTCGATGGGCACGGCGAGGTTGAACAGCGTCTGGAGGAGTCACCAGAGAACGAGGGTGCGCAAGGGGTCGCCTTGAATCGACGCGCACCGGCGACAACTTCGACCTCGCACCCGTCCGTCGGCGGCAACGCTGGAGTCAGGTGGCGTGCGCAATTTGTAAACTTGTGAGCGCAAAGGGAACGGCAGCAGCGTTTGCAATGAATGTGGACTCAGGTAGGCTAGCCCAGTATTCCGTTCGTTGTGCCGACCGCGTTTCTTTTGAATACTACAGTGATCGGCCAGCCCATACATGGATGGTGCTGGGCTGATACCGTCCCGCTGCTCAAACGTCAGGGCCATAGGCGCGCAGGAAGTGGACGAGCAGATCATCGCAGAGCGCGTCGAGAGACAACGGACGAACGTCCTGTCCGCACAGCCCATGCTGGTGAATCGCCGCCAAAAGCAGCGGTGAGATGAGCGAAAGAGCTGCGATCCGAAGATCACAGGGTCGGAGTTCGCCGCGCTGAACATGCAGGGCGAGCCGCGTCTCGACCGATTGCAGCGTCGGCTCGAGGATCGCGTGGAGATAAGCCGGGCCGACGACTCGGTCGCGCATGCCCACCGCCAGTCCGACGGCGTGGATATCGAGCACGCCGTGCCGCAGGCCGGTGAGGATGAGCCGCAGCAGCTCGGCGAGTGACTCGCGCAACGGCTTTTGCGGTGGCGCGGTGATTTGTTCAAGAAAGCGCTTGCCGATAAGTCCATAGCGCTGGAGCAGCGCCGCGTAAAGACCCGAGCGCGAGCCGAAGTGATGGCGTAGCGAAGAAAGGCTGACGCCGGCCACGATGGCCATCTCATTCATGGTGATGCGCGGCGCGTCCTCGTGAAGGAGCCGCAGCTGCAGGGAATCGAGAAGTTGCTCGCGCTTTTTATCAAAGTCGCGATTTCGGTCACCGGTCTTGCGAGCCATAGCCGGCTCCCACTTTAAGGGCAGCGCGCGCCGTCGTCCAGCCGCGAGCGCACGCGATCGCCGCTTTTCGGCCGAATCGCGCGCGCTGGTCGACTGCACTCATTACGCCCTGGTCAACGCCATGAAGCTCCGTAGGAGAGCGAAAAGAGTCAGTTCCTTTTGGGGGTGCGAAGTTCCGCGAAGGAACCGGAAGTCTCAGGGGGCGGTAAAGACGCAGCGGGTGAGCGGCTGGATGACGTCGGCGCTGACGTAGATATAGTAGCGCTGACCGGATGTAAGAGGTGGCGGACCACCAACTAGCGGCATGCGCTGGGTGAGGCCGGGCGGCACCTGTCCGTAGCGGAACGTGCCGCTCATCACCGGCTTGCCGTCAAAAGGCACATCCACGCGCCACACGGTTGCATCGGGCAGGTCGAGGTTCGGCGGCACGGTGGGGGTAGTCGCCGACTCCGCAAGGATATAGACGTAGCGCGCGCCGCCCCCGCGCCAGATCACCCGTCCGTCAGCGGTGACGCCCTCACCGCGCACGCAGGCCGAGGGCCGGAATTTGAGCTGAGACTCGAGCGGACCGGCGGCTACTTGGCCGGTGAACTGCTCCTTAGTCAGGCCGCGCCGGGTCGCCTCGGCGGCAAAAAAAGTCCGCATGCGCGCATCGTCGGTAGTCACGAAGATGGTGTGATTCGGATCGGTGGGCGTGGAGCGCGAGAAGCCGTTGTTCTGCGCCGCCGGATAGGCGCCAAGACCCACCGAAGTGATCCAGCCGGCACCCATGGCGATGCCACTGTCCAAGAAGCTGCTGATGAAGTTGCCCGGCGCCTCCAAGTACCAGTTCGCCGGTCCCTTGGGGGCGCTGGTGCTGTGGCAGCAGAGGCAGGCCGTGGACTCGATCTGACTTTTGACCCAACCTAGCTCTCTAGTGTACGCCGGGTCGGTCATGCGGGCATCCGCCTGGCCAACGGTCGGCGCCGGCGGCACCGGATAGTAGGGCCGCTGCGTGCGCACGCGGTCACAGCTGGCGTAGTCGGAAAAACGCCGACCCTCCTCGGTGGCGCCCGATATCATTTCCCAGGTGCAGACCTTGCCACCCGGCGACAGACCCGGCGGCTCGCCGACCTTGGGGTCGTCACAGCGCTGCACTGGCTGCTGGAATACTCCGGGGCCGCTGACGCCAGGGCTCTGATCGGGGTCGACGCCACCGCAGACCGGGCCCAGGTCAAAAGCGCCGCCGCCGAAGAACTCGCAGCCGCGCTGCGCCGAGCCGCACTCCCCCGGATCGTTGCCCGGCAGGCTGGTTCTGTAGAAAAGCCCGTCTTTTGAGAAGACACAGGCGCCGAGGACCTCGGGGAGGTTGCACGCCTGCCCCATGGTCAGGGTGCCACTCCAGCTGTCGCACTCCGCCTTGGCCTGCTCCGCGGTCCAGCTGCCGTGGTAGTCGCTGCACTGATCGTTTTTGGCAAACTTGTTGTAGAAGCGGCAAGAGCCGACGATCTCTTCGGGAATCGTCGGTACGTCCTTCTTGCCGCAGCTCGCCGAAACCAGCGAGGCCGGCAACAGGCACAGCATCAAAAACTTCGATCTTGTCTGACGGCTGGAAAACGGCAGCAACTGCCAAGGACGCAGGGTCATGAGCTTCTCCTGGCCGCCGCGCGGCGGGTATAAAATGGCGATCGCAACAATTTGTCTGAATGAACAATTTATATGATGCTGCACGCTCCGCGGCTGCGTCAGCCAACATCTCGGGCCGTCGGTGCTACGTCCTTCTCCCGCAGATTTTCCTGGGGTGTCGGCAGCGGTCAGGATCTGAGCCAGCCGGGCGCTGCGCTTCCCGGCCAGGAAACCGAAGCAGAGCCGGGGCATCCACTGCCGCGACCTGGAGGCGGCTCCGATCGTCCGGATCACGATGGACACCGTATCGCTCAACAGTCAACCCGAAGCCGAGATGTCCGAGCTGCTGCGCGCCCTGGGCCCCCAGGAGCCGCTGGCGAAATTACATGACGACCTAGTGGCGCTGAAGAACATCTACAGGCTCGTGCATCCCCAGCCACGGAGCGGCCGGCAGCGCGCAATATTTGGGCTCCACGTCGCCATCTGCCGCCCTGGCCTTGTCCTGGCTGGCTCGGCTGAACAGCGCCCGGCTGCTGGTTGGGGTTTAGCTGCTTGCCGCGGTTGCCCTGCGCCTTGTCCCAGGTGATGTTGGTGCCCGGGGTGCCCCAGCTGCCGTTCTGGATGTCTGCTTCGTGGTTCGGGGTCTTGCTCATAGCATCGCCACCAGCCATTGCCCAGCAGCCCACAACCTGGCTACAGTGCACTGGTCATGGCCATGTTCGAAGAGCTCGCCCGCCAGCAAATCGCCGAAGCGCTATGCGCTGCCGGCGGGGCCGTCCAAGACAGCAAAAAGGGCAACCTGTACGGGCGCCGCGGCTTCGCAGTCCGCGAGCTCCCGCTGCGCAAGGGTCACGGCACGCTCGCTGCCGCCACCTCGATCTATAGCCTGCTCAAGCACGCCAAGGCCCAGCGCGCGCTGTTCATCGCCGACCGCGGCAACCTGAGCAGGCACGCCGAGAAGGCCAGTTCAAGTCTCATACGGCAAGATCTACAGCGTCGAAGCAGACGAAGGAGAGCAACTTAGCACACTCAAGCAGACAGGCCGGCGCGGATCCATTCCCGTGCAGCGATCGGAAGTAAGTGTTATGACGGCCACTCACAACCTCCAAAGCAGCGACGAGGCACCAGCTCGGCAAGTCTCGGTCCTCTTTTGTTTCTCCCATCAGGATGCAGAGCTACAGCAAGAGCTGGCCGACCAGCTGGCGGTTCTGTCACATGCTGGCACTATCGTCACCTGGAGCCACCAGGAAATCGCGGCAGGAACCGACTGGCGATTGGCCATCGAGCACCAGCTGGATTCCGCAGAGATCATCCTGCTTCTATTAAGCAAGAACTTTTTTGGTTCACGCTATTGTTGCGAGATTGAAATGACTCGGGCGTTGCAACGGGCAGAGGACGGGCAGGCGCGAGTTATTCCGATACTCCTGCGCCCCTGCGACTGGCAAAACTCCCCTGTCGGCAAGCTACAGATCCTGCCGGGAGTCAGACCGGTTGTGGAGTGGCCCGTGCGCGATGACGCGGGGTGGGCTTGCGCGCGCTATCTGCTCGACACCGGTTGTCCAGAGCTCCGCTTGCGGGTTCGCAGCTCCCGCTACAACAGCGCTGCTTAGCACCGCAGCTGGCCCCGCACCCGTCGTAGTCGTCTCCGGTCCAAAGGACTACGCCAACGGGGGGACGTTCCGGATGGGAAACAGGCTAGCCGCGGAACGTCGAAGGACCGAAGTCGCCGAAGGGCTGGTCGCGCTCGCGCACCGCTTCGCGAGCGCCTTTTTCGAAGATCCGCTGCTGGAACGCATAGCCCTCGGGAGTATGGCGGGAGATTCCATCGAGCACCGTGCCCAGCGTCTGGGTGGTGGACATCCCCATCGCCTGCAGCGTCGAGTTGAGGACCAGCTTCTGCATGATCAGCTGGTTTACCGGCACGCGGGCGATGCGGGCCAGCAGGGCCTCGAAGCGCTCATCGAGCTGGGCGGCCGGCGCCGCCTCGCTGGCCAGGCCCCACTCCACCGCCTCGGTCCCCGAGATGCAGTCGCCGGTGAGGAGCAGCCGGCGCGCCCGCGTCACGCCGATCCGGTGCACCCACAGCGCGGTGGTCGGCACGCCCCACACCCGCGCCGGCGGATAGCCGATCTTGCAGACGTCTTCCGCGACGAGCAGATCCGAGCACAGGGCCAGGTCGGTGCCCCCGGCGACGCAGAAGCCGTGCACCTTGCACACGACGGGTTTGTCGCTGTGGAACAGACTCATAAAGGCCCGGACGTTGCGGCTCATGAACTGGTAGTCGAGCATCGGGTCCCAGACCTTGCTCGGATCATGGTTGGCCATGGTGACCATGGGGTCGAGCGGCGAGCCCTTCGCGAACGTGCCCTCGGCCGCCTGCTCGTGGATCTCACCGCCGGCCGAGGCGACAAGATCATAGCCGCCGCAGAAGCCCTTGCCGGCGCCGGACAGCGCGATGACGTGGACCGCCGGATCGAGGTTGGCGCGCTCCACCGCCGCGGTCAGCTCGCCGGGCATGGCGAAGGTGATGGCGTTGCCGCGGTGGGGACGGTTGAGGGTGATGCGGGCGATGGCGCCGGTAGTCGCGTAGGTGAGCGTCTGCAGCGTCTGCATTGGATCTCCTTGGAAGGGTCCCGGTTATAGCATGATAGGGGCTAGTCCGGCTGGCGTTTGCGGCGCCCGGCACGCGGCGCCCGCTCAGCCGGTCGGGGACGCGAAGCCGGGCGCCAGCATGGCGACCATGCGGCGCGGGTTGCGGATCTCCTGCTCGGCCATGAAGCCCTGCGCCTGGGCGCGCAGCGCCTGGCCTTCGCGCGAGTCCGCGGGCAGGAGGTCGGCGAGCCGCCAGCGCGCCGCGGCCCCATAAAGCCCCATATGGCTCCGGTCGCACTCGTCCACCGCCGCGCGCAGCCGCAGCGCCGCCTGCGCGCGATCGCCCCGGCACGCAGCGAGGCCGGCGCGCAACAGGGACACAAGCGGCGCACTCCACTCCATGTGCTCTTTGGCGATCGCCTCCGCGTCGGCGACGACCTGCTTGAGAAGCTCCGCGCGGCCCCCGCTTGCCACCACCGCGAGCGCGCTGCGCGCCCGCAGGTGCAGGACCTCCAGTCGGAGCAGCTGGACCCGCAAGAGGAGCGAGCGCCGCAGCTCGGGCCACTTCTGCGCCAGCAGCGCCCAGGCGTCCTCGGGGCAGTCCCTGTACAGAGCGAGCTGCACCAGCCCGAGCATGGAGCTATAGTGCTGCAGGTGGAAGCCGTGGGTGGACCACTCCACCAGCGCCTCTTCGATCTGCCGCTTGGCCCCTGCTGGATCGTCGGCCGCCAGCCAGGCGATGCTGTAGCGGGTGCGGATGTCGGTGGCAGTGTAAAGATTCCCGGTCTCGCGAGCGGTGGCAAGCAGCCTGTGTACGCGCTGCTGCAGCTCTTTGAGCCGGCCCAGATACATGAGCGCGCCCAGCGCAAAGCGATGCGCGCTGGCCTCCTCCCAGGCCACGCCGGTGCAGCACTCCAGCAGCATGCTCTGCGCCTGCTCCAGCGATGCCAGCCCCGGCGCCCAGTCGCCTCGCAGGTAGGCCGCCATTCCGGTAAATAGAGCGACCAGGCCCATGGCGTGGCGATTGCCCACCTGCTCGGCCAGCTCCTTGGCGCGCCCCATCAGCTGCTCGACCTGGGAGCGACTCGGTCCGCCTTCGGTCGACCTGAACGCGGCCTCCATCACCAGCC
This sequence comes from Polyangia bacterium, assembly GCA_044222245.1. Taxonomy (GTDB): domain Bacteria; phylum Myxococcota_A; class Polyangia; order Palsa-1104; family JAEUJZ01; genus CALFML01. The sequence goes on from JBGANQ010000006.1 coordinate 41,005, forward strand.
CGCGGGCGACCCGGTAGGGCTCTCCCGCCTCCAGCGCGAGCAGCAGGTGCCGGGTCTGAAAATCCGCCGTGCGCACCGTATCAACAAGGCCCAGCCCGCGCCAGACCGCCCAGCAGACATCGACCCGCAAAAGGACGTCCGGCGGCACCTGCTCGACCGCCCGCGCGGTGAACTGCAGGCCGCGCAGCTTGAGCCGGGCGCGCCCATAGAACAGCGACAGCAGGGCCTGCGCCGGCGTGCTGGCCATCTTGAGCCCGACGGCCGCGAGGACCTGCTCCAGCACCTGCAGACCCTTGTCGATATGCCCGCTGACCAGGAACTGCTCGGCCGCTCGCCGCTGCAGGTCGCAGGCTTCTCCGGTCGCGGCATCGGCGGCGGCGGCGAGAAATACTGGCGCCGCCTCCGCCCCGCGGCTGGCGTTGGTGAGCGCCGTGCCCAGCTTGGCGAGCAGCTGGCTGCGGGCAGGGCCCGACAGCGGGTGCAGCTCGAGCGCCCGCCGATAGTGACTGGCCGCGCGCGCGAAGGCGAGCGCGGACGCCGCCTGATCCGCAGCCTGTATCGCGTAGCCGGCCGCGCGCTCGGCGTTGCCGGCCTCCTGCCAGTGCAGGACCAGGGCCTCCGGATCATGGGTTCCAGCGCTCTCCAGGGCCACCGCGAGGCGGCTGTGCCAGTCGGTGCGGCAGCTCCGATCGAGGTGGGAGAGGATCGACTCGCGGACCCGATCGTGGTAGGGCTCGATGGCGTCGGTCTGGCGCGCGCCGGTGGTCCGGACCAGGTGCGCGGCGCGCAGCTGCGCGGTCAGCGCATCGAACTCGCCGGGGCTTGTCGCCGCGGCGCGGGCGATGATCTCCTGGGCGATGGGAGACCCGGCGACCGCCACCACCTCCAGCAGCTGACGGGCCGGCGCCTCCAGCCGCTGCACGCGCGCCCACAGCGCGTCGTCCAGCCGCAGCGGCGCCTGCTGCGAGCCGGCGAAGCGCCGCTGGCGCACCAGCTCATCGATGAACAGCGGGTGTCCCTGCGCCTCTTGCGCGATGAGCTCGATCATCGCAGTGCCGCTGTCGGCGAAGCCGGCGAGCAGTCGCTGCGCCAGCTGGCGCGCCTCGCGGGCCGCGAGCTTGCCGAGCGCCAGGCTGCGTACATCGCCGGGGAGCCGCGCCAGGTCGGGGGAGCTGCCGGCCTTCTCCACGATCGCGGAGCGGTCCCTTACGGTCGTCAGCAGCAAGAGCGGCGGCGCGTCCGGGGGGCGCAACAGCTCGTTGAGCAGGACGAAGCTGTCGGCGTCGGCCCACTGCAGGTCGTCGACCACGATGATCAGCGGAACCTTCTTGGCGAGGTTGTGCAAGAGCTCGCGCAGAGCCAAAAAGGCGCGCGTGCGCAGCACCACCGGATCCTCGGGAGCCTGAGCGAGCGGCGCCACCTGGGCGAGCGTCACGCTCGCCTCCAGCACCGGAAACAGCTTGGCCAGGAGCGGCAGGTTGCGTGGCAACAGCGCCCGCGCCTCGGCCTCCGGCAGCTGCAGCAGGTAGCCGCTCAGCTCATCGATCACTCCGTCCACGGCCTTATAGGCGAGCAGCTCGCGCTCATAGCAGCGACCGCAGAAAAGGACGGTCTGCGGTGCCGCCCGGGTGACCCTGGCGAGGAAGTGGCGGACGAGGAAGCTCTTGCCCACCCCCGACTCGCCATGGACCTGGACCGTCACCGCCTGACCGCTGCGGCTGTCGGCGAAGGCGCGCTCGAGAAGCGCCAGCTCGCTCCCTCGTCCGACAAAGTCTTCAGGCGACTGCGAGCCGGTGGTGACCTCATTGGGCGGCGCGATGCGCAGGCGCTGCAGGAGCTCGGCGCCGGAGGGCCGGGCCGCGGGATCTGCCTGCAAGAGCGCCGCGCAGAGCGCATCGAGCTCCGCGGGGACCGCGGGGACGAGCGCGCTCGGCGGCGGCGGCGCGCAGCGCTTGTGCTCCAGGATCTGGGACGGCTGGCCCCGATGTGGGAGGACGCCGGTCAGCGCCTCATACAGCACGACCCCCACGCTGTACCAGTCCGCCGCGGCGCCGACCGGCTGCGCGTCGGCCTGCTCGGGCGCCATGTACGCCACGGTTCCCATGCTCTTATATTGATTCCAGCGCTCTACTCTGTGAAGGTCCGAGATGATTCCGAAATCCAGGATCACGACTCGCCCCTGCGGGGTCACCAGGATATTTGACGGCTTGAGATCGCGGTGGATCTTGTGCGCCGCGTGCAGGGCGTACACTCCCTGGATGAGGGACGCCAGGGCGCTGCGCAGCCGCTGCAGCTCGCAGCGGTGGCGCTGGATCTTGGCGCTCGCTGACCTGCCGGCGGGGTCATAGCTCGTCAGGCCCGGGCTGGGGTCTGCAGGCACCGGCGTCGTCACCGAAGCGGGCTCGCGGCCCGCGGAGGTGAGCGTATCGGGGTCGCGGTCCGTAGAGGTGAGCGTATCGGGGTCGCCCTCTTGGTCCGTATCGGGGTCGGTCGGGCTCTCCGCCTTCTGGTCGCTATCGCTGCTTACGTAGGAGATGAAGTCGGTCCCGACGACCAGCTCCATGGTGAAGAACCACTGGCCCGCGGATTCAAAGAGCTCGCCGAGGCGCACGAGGTTCGGGTGCTGAATGTCCTGCAGAGCGCGGAACTCATTTTTGAACATCAACAGCGACTCTGACGTAAGCGTAGTCAAAGTCTTGAGGGCGACACGCGTCTTGCGCTCTTGATCAAATGCCTCGTAGACGGTGCCCATTCCTCCCTGGCCTAGGCGCCGTAGTATGGAGAAGCGTGGGGTTCCGGAGAACTCAGCGGACGGTTTCGATTCCATACCACTCCCGGGTCTAGAGCCCGCAGGGCACCCAAGGCTCGCCAGGGTAGTGTATCGCGTATGGGCCTTTTCTACAATCCGCCGGCAACAGCCGCTGGCAGCCGCTCTGGACCGCAATCACAAGGCTCGCCCGATGTTTTCGACGGGGACACCGCGGAACTACCGCAGGGGCAAGGAGGGCGCCATCTCATCGGTCTCTGTGGGTTGGTAGGCCTCGGTTGGTTCTGGGATTCCCTTGCCAGCTTCGCCGCTGGCCACGAGCGCGGCGCGGTAAAAGGCTGGCGCGACAACCTCGTTGATGGCGACGATGGCCAGGATCAGAGCGCCTGCCTGCTCGCCGAACTCCGGAAAGGTGCGGGAGAATAGTAGAGCCAGCGCCAGGGCCAGGCCGGCTTGCGGCAGCAGTCCCACACCGGCAAAGCGCCGCACCACTTCCGGGGCTCCCGCCAGCGTGGCGCCGACCCTGGCTCCGACCAGAAACCCGCCAGCGCGGACGACGATGAACAGCAGCGCCGGCGCCCAGACCTTGGGAATGACATCCAGGTGGATCGAAGCGCCAGCCACCGCAAAGAATACGACGTACACGGGCAAGGCGCTGGACTCGATGTTGTGGTGCAAGGTGTCGCCCATCTTCGTGCAGTTGCGAACAAACATTCCTGCCGCCAGAGCCACCAGCAGCGGATCGAAGGCCAGCTGCCGTCCGACTTCGGCGATGATGACGCATAGCGCCAGAATGAACAGCGCAGCCCCGCCGGGCACATAGCGCAGGAACAAAGCCAGCAGCACTCCGAGCAGGAGCCCCGCAAACAAGGAGCCCAGGATTTCCCATCCCAGCATCTGCATCGTGGCGCTGATGCCGGCCCCTGAGCCCAGGGAAGCCTTGGTCACGGCCGTGGCAACGGCGAACATCATTACCACGATCAAGTCCGCAAGCACCACCACGCCAAGGACGGTCCGCGCCAGCGGTCCTTCGGCATTAGTCTCGTCGCGCAGGGCCACGACCACCGCGGGTGACTGCGCCGAGATCACCACGCCCAGCAATAGCGAGATTGCCGCCGCCTGCACCAGCGTCGCATGCGCCATAAATGGCAACAGCGACCGCGCCATCATCACCACGCCTCCCAGCAGAAACATGGTTCCCACGACTGCCAGCCCCGAGATCCACATCACGGGCCGCAGCAAGCCGCGCATCATGCGAAAGGACAGCTCGGTGCCGGCGGTCAGCGCAATCAGGGCGGTGGCGACTCCGGATACCAGCTTGAGCTGGCCCAGCGTGGACTCTGAGACCAAGTTCAAGATCCTCGGTCCGACGATGATTCCCGTCGCCAGGTATCCGGTCAGCTTGGGCAGGCGGATCTTTTTGAACACCAGCCCCACAAAAAATGCGCTGAGCAGCAGGTAGCCTATGCACTTGGAGACTCCGGACACGGCAGCCACACCTTCGACGCTGTACGACCCAGTGGCGTACATCAGGCCGGCGAGTGTGAGGATCAGCATGATCAACATCGCTACTTCTCTTCCTTCTGCGCGGGGGCAGATGGCAGAGCAGCGTCACCGGCTGGCGGAGCATCCGAAGCCGGCGGCGCTGCCGCGGGAGCGCCAGACCCTGGCATGAAGGCTCGCGTCGCCACTTGCACGATGATCTCGCTGCTGAAGGCCCCGCCGACCACCGCCGTGACCAGCTCGGAGATGGCGCCGTCGGGATATAGGAGCTTGGCGCTGATGACTATAGCGATGGGCAGCGAGCCCATGGGCGGCACCACCAGAACCAACCACCCCAGCCGCCCCAGCGGCAAGCCGCGAGCATCGAAAGCCAGCCTCGCCCCAATGGCGAATCCGAGAATGCGGGCCAGCACGAAGGCCGCCATCAAGATCCAGCCAGCGCTTTCGTCCACCCGCAAAGATGCGCCTACGACAATCAGGAACAGCAGGTAGATGGGGCGCTCGAGGCGCTCCAGCGTCTCCCGCACGCGGTCCTTGTGCGGCCCGGGAAAGTTCGCCAGAACCATGCCGCCGACAAAACACACGGTGACCGGGGACAGCCGCAGCCCGGCAGCGACGCCGGCCGCAAAGGACACCGAACCCAGGATGAGCACCGCAGACTCTGCCGTGTTCGTGCTCAGCCGAAGCAAGATCGTATAGACCAGAATGCCAATGGTCACCCCGAGGCCAAGCGTGATAAACAGCCACGCGGTTCCCGGAATCTGCCAGCTGACGGCGTTGCCGTGGGGACGAAAGTACGCGCTTAGAAAGAGCATCCCGGCGAGCCCTACGACTTCTTGAATCCGCACCACTTGCGCCATGATTCCCACTGCCTGCGGAGTGCCATTGCGCATCGCCAAGAGGTGCGGAGTGCTCAGGGACATCAGGGTGCCCACGCTCCCCAGCACCAGTCCGCCACGCAGCAGAGTCGGATCGGTCAGCGAGCGAGGCGTGACAGGACTCAAAAAGTACAGCAGCCCGGTCGTACTGCCGACGATCAGGATCCCGGCCGCGAGCGCTCGCCCCAGGACCAGCTGCTTTACTCCGGCCGTCACTTCTTCAAACACCCGGGCGTCGGTCCGGAACCCCATCACGAACCCGATCCAGCCAAGCCCCAGTAAGAGTACCGGATCCAGATCATTCAAGACCGAGTCCGTCAGAACCTTCACGGCAGGATGGCGCATGATGAAGCCGAGCAAGACAAAAGGCAGCCCTGCCGCCATGACTCGGGATACCCCCACCGCTCGCTCGAGTCCTCGCACCCGCGGATGCCCGCCCAAAAACGCCAGCGCCAAGAGCAGCAACAGACCCAGCACGGTCTTGATGACCACCGTGGAGCGTCCTTCTGGCTGAGGCGCGGAATGTGATGTGGCGGCCGGCGTGGCCGGTGCCGCGTGTTCCGGGGCCGTCGGGGCTGCCAGGGCATGCGCTGCCGGGTCCTGGGGAGCTGGCCCGGCGCCTGGCCGGGCGCCGAGCGCAGGAGCGCCAGCATCAGAAGGCGGCCCAGCATCGGGCGGCGACATGTCCAAGGGGGGCAGATTCAAGGCCGCCGGCGACGCGCCTTGTGGCTTGGAACTGGGAGCGACCGCAGCGGTTTCAGCCGCAGTTGGCTTTGCCACAGGGTGCCGCGCTGCGAGCGAATTCGCCTTGGCAGGCAATGCCTTGCTCGGGGCTGGCTGGACTACGCCTTTACTGGGCACCCGCAGGTTTGCTTTGGTTTTCCACTTCGGCGGCGCAGCGTGTGCATCGTTTTCGCAGGTCGCTCCTGCCAAGGTGCATAATATCACGACAATAAGCGCGGCCATCCATGAGGAGCGCAGGCACTCTCCCCAAGAGCTGGGTGCAGACCGATGGAGCTGCATGTTCCCTCTAGAATTACACAGATCAGAAGCAGAGTCAGCCGGCACAATACGGCCGCAGTCTTGCTGCCCTGAAACAGAAAACGCTAACGCGCCTTGCCGTGCCCGCTCACCAGGCAAAACCCAAGTCGGCCCCCCACGGCGCGGGCTTCTCCGAGCGGGTTGCCAACGCCTTCCTCCAGACGGGAGAGCTTGGTGCGCCGAGGCCTGGCTAATCAAGCGTTCGCGTTGGCCGCCGGCGTCCACAAGCGCTTGGGGTCGCGCAAATTCAAATCCAACAGCTCTCGGAGGTTATCGGCAATCGGAACACAGCGACGCACAAAGGCGGCAGGCTACGTCAGGGTAAGCAGTGAGCAGCAAGCACCCCAGGGAGTGAGCCTTGCCGCACAACGCTATGACAGCTTGCCGTGCTCCGCGCGATCGGCGCGAAGCACAGAAGGACCATCGCGCAGGTCCGCGGCTTGCTCAATAGTGCTTACTTTGACGTAGCCGATGGCCGCTTTGCTAACGTTGGCATGCGATGTATGTGTTTGCATGCGAACTGTCGTATAGAGTTTTGACGACACGTTGGCCCAGCGCTGGGTCAGCGGGGACAAAGGTCTGCGCGTGGTAATGTGGCCCCTGGCTGATGTTGATCCTGAGCGACCCAAGGAAGATGCGATGCGATCCAAAACTGAGAGTCCGACTCTACTCGTTGTTCTCGGCGGGATCGGCACGAGCCTCGTTCTCCTCTGTTGCCTCTACTTCGTTCTGCTGGGTTGCTCGGCTTTGACACTGCTCACTGCACTGGGGTTGAGCGTGGTTCATTCGCTGCGGAACTGGCGAGCGGTCGCCGCACTCATCGGCGCTGGCTTGCTGGCGCTTCCAGTCTACCTTCTGCTGCACACCTACGCCGCGCGACTGTCTCTGCGCGCGGTCTTCCCCGCCCTAAGCGCAGCATCAGCCCACCGGGAGGACGTCTGCCCGCCGCAGCGGTGGGCTCTTTCACGTTCACCAACCTGCGAGTTGCTATGCTAAAATCGAGGTCATGCAGCTGCTCTTCCTCTATGGCCCGGTGGCGGCGGGCAAACTTACGGTCGGACGGGAAATAGCTACGCTAACGGGGTTCGCCCTGTTCCACAACCACTTGGTGCTCGATGCGGTGGCGGCGGTGTTCCCGTTCGCGAGTGAACCATTTGTCCGCCTGCGTGAGCAGTTCTGGCTGGCGATGTTCCACGAAGCCGCCGCGGCCGGAAGATCGATAATCTTCACCTTCGCGCCGGAGGCATCAGTAGCGCCTGACTTTCCCGAGCGTGCGCGTGCCATCGTGGAGGCCGCTGGCGGCTCTGTCGCCTTCGTCCGACTGACGATAGATCCCGAGGAACAGGAGCGGCGGCTTGATACTCCGAGTCGCGCCGAGTTCGGCAAGCTGCGCTCGCTGGCTCTGCTGCGCCAGGTGCGCCAGCAGCTCGCCGAGTGCGAGGCAGCGATGCCCACGCCCAGCCTCACGGTCGACACAACTTTCATGCCACCGAGAGAGGCTGCGCGCGCGATCGCTCAAGGGCTGGGATTGCTGCCCTGAGCTCCCGCGAAGCCGCCTCGCGCTCTTGAGCGGCTTGGCGGGTCTTGCAGAGGCGACTGGACCGCAAGTCATCGACCTGTAGACCAGCCTCTATACAAGACGTACTGTCTTTCCCGACGAATCGATCCGGCCAGCCAGCACCCGCACAAGCGCTGTGGGCGCTGGGCTGATGGATAGCGGCAGCACTCGATCTGTAAGCTGGCGCGGGCCTAGATACAGGACCCGCAGTCCTTCTTCAGTTTGCTGGCGCTGCGGACACGCTGAGCTGGCATGTCTCTTGCTAAGATAAGCTCGTCAAAGGGGGACGATATGACGACTCGTTTTGGAATACTCTTTGGGACTGCGCTCCTTTCTGTGGCGCTGACGCTCTCTGGCTGCTTCTGCGGTGCGGGCTTTTCGGGCTCGGAGATGTCGCTGTACCTGACCGACAGCGCCACCGGCGCTCCGGTCCGCGACCCCGTGTTCACCGAGGACGGAAACTCCATCTACCCGAACTGCATGGAGCCCGACGCCCACGATTCCAGCCTCTGCACCGCGCAGGTCCTGTGGCTCAGCACCGGGTCGCATACGATCCGGGTGACCGCCGCTGGCTACGCGCCGGAGACGGTGCAAGTCGATACCCAGCTGACCGACTCCGCCCACCTCGCTGTCCAGATGCATGCGATGCGCTAGCGTAAAGTGCAGGGGGCTCCTCGCCTTGGCGCTCGCGCTGCTTGGCTGTACGGAGGGCGACCAGCCGGCCGCCGTCCGCTGCGAGCCCGCGCCGACCGAGCCCGCGCCGACCGCAGCGGCCTTCGATCGCTACCGTCGCCCCGACTTGCTCATCGCGGCGCTAGGACTGCGCGGCGGCGAGCGCGTCGCCGACATCGGAGCTGGGCGCGGCTACCTGAGCTTCCGGCTGGCGCAAGCCATCGGCGCGGACGGGTCGCTGGTGGCGACCGACATCGACGCAAAGGCGCTCGCGGCGCTGAGCGCGCGCGCCGCCTGCCAAAGGGGCGAGGGCGCCCCCATCGCCGTGCGCAAGGTTCCCGCTGACGAGCCAGGTCTGCCCAAGGACCACTACGATCTGATCCTCATGAGCGAAGTGGACCACCAGCTGAGCGACCGAGTGTCGTACCTGCGGCGGCTCCGCCCCTACCTCGCCGGCGGGGGGCGGCTCGTCGTCAGCAACCGTCGCCACAGCCGCGAAGCGCTGCGGCGCGCCGCGCTCGCCGCCGGCTTCATCGAGCTTGGCGAAGATCACAGCCTGCCGGCCCACTTCCTCCTTTTTTTCGGAGTCCATCTATGAAGTTCCTCTGGCTGCGTGCCCTGGTTTGTCTGGCTTGTGTCTTGTTCTCGGCGTGCCCCAGCCCGTCCAACCCCGGGGTGGCGTGGCTTGGACCAGGGGACTCGGAGGCGCGGGTCAAGCTCGTCGACAAAGAGCCAAGTCCGTTTTGAGGACCGAGCGTGGGGGTCGGTGACCCCCTTGAGGCTACCTATCCGCTCGCGGGACCGATTGCCGCGGGGTCGTGGCATCTGGTCGGCGATGGACTCATCCTCAGGGCCGTGGACATGCAGTTCGACGTGCTGTGGCGAAGCGGCGGCAACGACCAGCTGATCGTCCGATTCAGCCACCACTTCGAGCCGCTGTCCGGCGCCCAGGCCTTTGACGCCGTACTCTTCGACGGGGACGCCGCAGGAGCCGCGGTGCCGGCCAGCGCTGGCGACCTGCTCGTGCTGCGCCTGACGGCTCTCGTGTCCGCCGCCTCCGGCCCTGCCTATATTCCGAACGCCGATGGCTCGCACACCAGGGGCCGCATTCCTTCGCTGAGCTTGCCTTGATGGCCGGCCGATTTTGTCCAGTGGACGGAATCGGCCAAGGCCCGGCGCGCCGCCCGGCGGCACAGCAAGCTTCGCGCCGATGTCGTGGGTCCTGGTGCTCTTCGCCCTGGCAGACCACCCTGCCCTACAGCGAACGGCCAACGGGCCGCGGGTGCGCTTGCCCAAGCTTGCTGGTTGCGGTTCTAATGAAACATGGTCAGCATCAAGTGGCTCTGTGGGGAGTCCGCCATCCTGGCAAGCCCTCCAGCGCGACGCAACGCCGCTCTTGCGTCCTTTACCCGCCTGGTGTACGCGGCACGCCGCCCGCTGGTGGGAGCGCTCACGGTACTCTGTGAAGGATACGCGCTGCACTTTGGCTCGGCGTCCGAGCGCAGCAGTCAGCTGCTATCGCGGGTCCACCTGGACGCAGCGCCTACGGATCCAGATCGACCGTCTGTTTTGCGCAGCGGTCTTTTGCCAAGCCAGCCAGAGGACACCCCGGGGTCGCTGGGCTTTGATTTGAACGATCCCGATCTCGGGCTGCCAATTGACCGCCAGCGACGGTTTGCGCTGCCAAAGCAGCGCGACCAGCGCCCCGGAGAGTGGGTCCACCCCGTCGTCAAAGTCCACTCTCCGGCCTTTTTCGTACGCGCCCTGGCGCAGCGCAACCTCGGCATTGGGGAGTCCTTCCTCGATGGCGACTTCGAGATGCTGCGCGGCTCGATTCATCACTTCGTGGCCTTCCTCCAGGTCAACGACGTAGATCGCTCGGTGGATCTGCCGCTGGCCGAAAAGGCGCGGCTCATGCACCAGTACATCCGCTGGCGGTGGAGCCACTCGCACAACGAGGACATTGCGGACCACTACGACATCGGCGACAACATCATGGTCCCCATGCTGGGGGCGACGGGCTGCTACTCGTGCGGGTATATGGAGCACGAGACCGATGACCTCGATCGGATGCAGCTCAACAAGATGAACTTGATCTTCTCGAAGATGCGTCTAGAGCCGGGCATGCGCATTCTCGATACCGGCTGCGGCAACGGCGGCATGCTGGTGCACGCCGCAAAGGCGTGGGGCTGCCAGGGAGTCGGGTTTACCAATAGCTACAACATGGTCTCGCTGGCGCGCCGCAACGCCGAGCGCAGCGGAGTCGCCGACAAGGTGAAGATCCATCACGCGGATTTTTCGATCTTGCGCAGCTTCCCGCGCGAGCACTTTGACGCCATCTACGAAGTGGGGGTGTGGGAGCACCTGCGCTTTAGCGAGTATCCCGAGGTGATGCGGCAGTGCCAGCGGATCCTCGCCCCACGCGGCCGCATGCTGATCCACTCGATGGCCAGCCATCAGCGAATCCACCGCCGCGACGCCTACATCCAAAGGTACATCTTCCGCGACTCGAACCAGATCCGCCTGCACCTGCTTTTGACCGAGGCGAGCCGGCTCGACATGTTCGCCGCCGACGTCGAAAACATCGGCCGCCACTATTATTGGACCCTGTGGTACTGGCGGAAGAACCTGCTCGAAGCCTTCGAGCGTGACCGCACGATCCGGGAGCCTCACTTCCGCGCGATGCTCTACTTCCTGGAGTGCGGCATGTCAGAGAGCCGCTTCGGAGACGGCGGCCTCTATCACATCCTGCTGTTCAAGGACTCGCGCGACTACCGCCAGACCTGGCGCATTGATGGGCGCCTGCACGAGATCCTGCGCGGCGGCATCCTCGATCGCGCGTTCGGCATGGCCCCTAACAGCGAAAACCTGCACCTTAACAACGACGCCCAGGCCGCGGGGAAGCTCGACGCGCCGGTGTATGCACGCCCGAGCTATCGTCAGCGCGTAGCGGAGATCATCGAGATACTGCGTACCGTCACCCATCAATGAGCGCGCTGTGGGACATTGCAGCGGCCCTGGTTGCAAGCTCGACCCGAGGCGCAAAGGACGCCGCGGGGCGTCGGAGTCAGACCGCGACCGGTGGGGACTACGCCGCCCTCAAGCGCTCGGTCAAGGAGCGCGGCCTGCTCGCTCGCCAGCCGGCCTACTATACCCTCCTCGCCCTGGGCGTTGTCGCGCTCTTGGGGCTGGGCGTAGTGTGGGTCGCGCTGACCCGGCACACGCCGCTGGTCTGGGCCGGGGCGCCGCTGTTGGCGCTGTGCTCGGGACAGCTCGTGCTGCTTGGCCACGACGCCGCGCACCACGCCGTCTTTGCGACGCCGGGACGCAACGCGGCGCTGGCGATTCTGACTATTAATGCCCTGAGCGGGGGCAGCGCCGGCTGGTGGGCCCAGAGCCACAACGCGCACCACGCCCGCGCCAACGACCCCGACCTCGATCCGGACATCGACTATCCGTTTTTTGCCTTCAGCCAAGAGCAGGCGGCAGCCAAGGACCCGCGCCTGCGCCCCCTGCTGGCGCGTCAGCACGTGCTGGCCTTCTTGCTCATGGGCCTGGTCGGGCTGACCTTGCGCGTCTACAGCTTGACCTACCTGGCGCAGCGCTGGCGCGACCGCTGGCACGAGCTTATCCCTTCTCTGGCGTTCTATGCGCTCTACCCGGCGCTGCTGGTGCACGCACTCTGCGGGTGGCGCGGCGTCCTGTTCATGCTGGCGCATCAGGTACTGTTCGGCTTTTATCTCGGCTCCATTACAGCGGTGAACCACTGGGCCATGCCCATGCCACGCGGTCGCCTGGACTTCACCGCGCGCCAGGTCCTGACCTCGCGCAACGTGGCGGGCGGCTGGCTGAGCGACCTGTGGTTTGGCGGGCTGAATCGTCAGATCGAGCATCACCTGTTCCCGACCATGCCGCGCAACAACCTAAAGCGTGTGCGCCCCCTGGTCGGGAAGCTCTGCGCGGCGCGGGGATTGGTCTACCACGAGGTCCCGTTGCGCGCCGCCTATCGTGAGATCTACACTGCCCTTTGGGGCGTCGCGCGACAGGTCGGTGGCCAGACGGCGCGGTGATGGGCTAGGCCGCGGAGGCCGGTTGGCGTATTCTCGAAGGGGGGAATAGGGATGAGGCAGCCGCTGGCGGCAGTCGTGTTCGGCACGCTGCTCGTCCATACGATGGTGTCGTCAGTCTACTTATACCGGCAGGGGCTGTACGGACAGATCGCCGCCTCGGCGCGCCGGCTGCTGGGGCTCTCGAACGGCGCGCTCGCGCCCCAGGGCCCGCCTCCGGAACCGCCGTCACCACCTGCCGAGGTACGCACCCTGGTCCTTGCCGCCGAGACCGGGAGCCCGCTGTCCCTGCGCGGCAGCGTGGTTGCCGGAGCCCGCCTGCGGCTGGGGTTTGGCCTTGCCGGGGTCGTGCGCGCGATCCGCGTTCGCGACGGCGACAAAGTACACCGCGGCCAGCTCCTGGCTACCCTCCAGGCCGCCGGTCCGCAGGCGCAGGTCCTTGCCGCGGCAGTGGCGCTCGACAAGACCCGCCGCGACGATGCCTTGGCCGAGCATCTGGAGAGCACCGGCGCCGGGACCTCGCTAAGCCGCCAGGATGCCCGGACCAAGCTGCAGAGCGCCGAAGCCAGTCTCGCTGCGGCCAACGAGACCCTGCAGCGGACGCGCCTTTTGGCTCCGGCCGCTGGCATCGTCTATCAGCGCCTGGTCGAGCCGGGTGAGGCGGTCAGCGCGGGCGCCCCGGTACTGCTTATCGATGAGACGCAGCGCCCGGTGGTCAAGGTCGGCGTCATCGACCGCGACCTGAGCCGCTTGCGGACCGGCCAGCGCGCCCGCGTCAGCGTGGAGACCGTCCCACCGAGCGAGGTCTCCGCGTCGATTAGTAGCATCGCTCCCAGTCCGGATCCCGCCACTGGGCAGTACCTGGTTCAGCTGACCCCGGACCCGGGCGCTCCGCTTCGTCCGGGAACTCTGGCCACCGTGCACTTGGAGGACGCGCCGGCCGCCACGCTGCAGGTGCCGCTGGATGCCCTGGTCCACCGCCGGGATCGGGACTGGGTCGCGGTAGTTGAAGACAGCGACGGACAGAAGGTCGCCCGCCTGCGCGCGATCACCACCGGGCGAATTGCCGGCAAGGCAGCCACCGTCCTACTGGGACTGCGGCGCGGAGAGCGCATCATCACCGAAGGGGCTGCCTTCCTGAAAGACGGCCAGCCAGTTCATCCATCCGACTGAGCAAGGTGGGACGAGCGTGACCATGGACAGCCCTCCTTCCGCGGCGCCCGGGAGTCCGCCCGGCGCATCCCCGGCGGCGCCCGCCGAAGCCCAAGCGACGGCCGAGCTGGCGTCTCGCCTGCCCAGCGGAGCGATCCGCCGCTGGCGGCTGGTGCTGACCGGCTGCATCGGTCTTATCGTCTTGTCGGCGCTTGCCTGGCGGGCCATCCCGCGGCTAGAGGATCCGCGCGTCGACCCGCCCGAGGCCCAGGTCATCCTGGCCTACCCCGGAGCGGCGCCCGAGGATGTGGAGTCTCAGGTGATCAAGGTGGTGGAAGAGCGACTCTACAGCCTGGAGGGAGTCGAGTCGGTAGAGTCTTCGGCGCTGCCCAACCTGGCCCGCTTCCACCTGAAGTTCGAAGAAGGCACCTTGATGGATGTGGCCACGGAACGGATCCGCGGTCGGCTGCTCGGGCAAAAGAAGGAGCTGCCGGCGCAGGTAAAAGATCCAGAGATCTACAAGGTCACCACCGCTGGGGTGGTCCGCATGATCGTCGCCGTGACCGGCTACCGCTCCGATGATGTGTTGACGCGGGCGGCGCGGCGCCTCAAAGACAACCTGGCCGCTGTGCCAGGGGTCTCCAGCATCAGCCTGGTCGGGGCGCGGCAGCGCGCGGTGCGGGTGCGCCTGGATCCGCATCGCCTGGCCCGCCATGGGCTATCGGTGGATCAGGTGGTCCGGCGCATCCAGGAAGCCAACGTGCGGATCCCCGCGGGCGAGCTGACAGTCGCCTCGCTGGTGATGCGCCTGCAGATTGCCCAGGAGTTTGACGCGGCCAGTAGCCTGGCGGAGGTGCCCCTGCTGGCCGCGACCCACTCCGACCAGAGCAGCCAGACCGTCTATTTGCGCGATGTCGCCGAGATCAGCGACAGCGCCTTAGGCCTGAAGCAGCGCTTCCTGTACGAGGGGCAGCCGGCCGTAGCGATGAACCTCTACTTTCAGACCAGCCAGGACGCCGAGGCGGTGAGCCGGCGCATCCACCGGCAGCTGGAACAAGAGCGACGCACGCTGCCGCCAGGCACGCGCATCGTCGTTGCGCACGACCAGGGGCGCTGGATCTCGCGCTCGATCAGCAACCTGGAGGAGAGCCTGGCGGAGGGGGTGGCCCTGGTCATGCTCATCATCACGCTGGGCGTGGGCTGGCGCTGCGCGCTGGTGGTCGCGGGGGTCCTGCCCCTTGCCGTGGGCGGGGCGATCCTCGGTCTGTATCTGGGTGGCTTTGCCCTGGAGCAGGTGTCCATTGGCGGCTTGATCGTAGCCTTGGGGCTGCTGGTGGACGACGCAGTCGTGGTGACCGAGTCGATCCAGCTGATGCGCGACAAGGGTCTGTCCGCCGTGCGGGCGGCCGTCCTTGGCACCAGCCGCGTATTCTGGGCCAACAACGCCACCACCGCGGTGGCCTGCGCGACCTTCCTGCCGCTGTTCTTCATGGGCGGCAGCACCGGGGCCTTCATCAGGGGCCTGCCCACCGCGGTGGTGCTCTCGCTGGTCATCTCGCTGCTGGTGTCGCAGATGCTGACCCCTTTTTTCGCCACCCTGCTTTTGCGCAGCAATGCCAGCGTGCGGCCCATCGCCGACAGCGAGCCCTTCGACCGCCAGCAGGACTTTGCCGCCCTGGCGCACGAGGAGCGTAACCCGGTCCTGCGCTATCTGCGGGAGGCCTACTCCCGTCGCATCGGCTGGGTGGTGGAAAACCCCCTGACGGTCATTATCCTGGCCTCGCTGCTGCTGCTGGGCAGCGTGCTCGTGCTGCCGCGCATCGGCTTTCAGTTCTTTCCCAAGGCGGACCGGCCGCTGCTATTTGTGAGCTTGCAGCTGCACGACGGCGCCGCGCTCGAAGCAACCCAGGAAAAGCTGGCGCAGGCGGTTGCCCTTCTGCACAAGGACCCGGCGACCGAGAGTATCTCCGCCACGCTCGGCCTGGGCTACCCCAGCATCTTCCTTGGCCGCACCAACCGGCGGCAGGATCCCAGCGTGGCCGACATCCTCCTTTCGCTGCGGCCGGACGCAGACACGACCCAGGTGGCGACTCGGCTACGCCGGGCGCTGGCCGGTCTGTCCGGCGTGCTGGTGAACATCGAGGAGCTGTATTTCGGGCCGCCGCTGGCTCACCCGATCATCATTAACCTGTTCGGAGACGACTATGCCCGGCTGCGGCGTTATGCCGAGGAAGTCGAGACGCAGCTGCAGGCGGTGCCGGGCACCTTGAACGTCACCGACAACCTGGCCCACTCGGTGCCGCTCGCCCACATCCGCCTGGACACCGACCGCGCGCTGCGCCTGGGGCTTGCCCCAAGCCGCGTTGGCGACGCGCTGCGGATGCTGTATGGAGAGGACAAGATCACCGAGTTTCGCCAGGACGACGAGCTGGTGCAGGTGACGCTGGACGTCCCGCCGGCGCCGGCGGCCCCGCTGCAGCAGGTAGAAGAGACGCCGATCCGCGGTGCCGCCGGTGCGCTGGTGCCGCTGCGCGATGTCAGCCAGATCGAGCTACGCTACGGTGCCGCCGAGCTGCGGCGGCGCAACACCCGCCGCATGGTAGAGATCACCAGCGATGTGGATGGCAAGGTGCTGCCGGCCAGCGTGATCGCCCGGCTAGACCCCTTTCTCCGCCACAAGAGCTGGGAGGCCGGGTACGGCTTCTCGTATGCAGGGGCCCAGAAAGAGACCACGCAGAGCTTCCAGAACCTGGGTCTGGCAGCCCTCGGCGCCATCCTGCTGGTCTTCTTGCTGCTGCTGCTGCTGTTTGACAGCTGGCTGCTGTCGGTGGTGATCGTGGCCGCGCTGCCCTACGCCCTCATCGGCGCATTCAGCGGGCTGTTTGCGACGGGAAACCCATTTGGGTTCATGGCCTTTTTGGGCCTCATCGCGCTGATCGGAGTGTATGTGAACCACAAGATCTACTTCGTAGATCGAATGCACGAGCTGATGGGCCGCGGCCAGGACTTGATGACCGCGATCCGCAACGCGGGACGCGATCGCCTGCGGCCGGTGGTGCTGACCGCGCTCACCGCGGTCCTTGGGCTGTTTCCCCTGACCCTTGGCGGCGGCGTGCTGTGGTCGGCGTTCGGCTGGGTCAACATCTGCGGCCTGCTGGCCTCGATCCCGCTGTCGCTCATCTTGCTGCCCGCCTTTGTCTCGCTGGGATACCGAAGCCGCCGGCGGCCGGCGTGACGCCCAAGGATCCGCCAGGCACCATGGAGTGACGATATGCCAGACTTTGCTCGGCAAGATTTTTTTGATGGCACCCACATGATTAATGCGCTGACGCTCTTGTGGCTGGCCTGCCTTATCCCGCGCGAGGCCTTTGGCGCCAACCTGCTCTTCACCGTCAGCCTGCACACCTTCATGGTCGTGGCCATCGTCAATCACCTGTTCCCGCAGCGCTTGGCGCCGTTGACCCATGTGGTAAAGGCCCTGTATTCGGTCTTGTTGTTGGTCTCGCTCAAGGCCAACATGGTGCTTGCCATTCCGCTTGTCCTCTTGGACCTGGTGCCGCTCGTATCGCAGCGCGCCGCGTTCTCTGAGAGCGTCGGCGCCATCTGCCGCCTGGGCTGCGTGGCGATTGGGTTTTACCGCACTGGCTTCAGTCCATCTTTGCTGTCTTTCTACGTCCTTATGAGCGCCGTCTATTTCGCCGAGCGCAGAGCGAGAATTCGCCGCGGCCGCCGACATGAGTACGGCTGGTTTCATCACTTCGAGCACCTGGCGCTGGTGGCCTTCCTTTTGGCCGTCAACCGCGATATCTTGAACCTGCGGTGGACCTACCTGGCCATCATCATCGCCCCATTCATCGTCTTTTCGGCCTTCATCGCGCTGGGACTTTTCACCAATCAGCGCCTGAAAAATGCAGCCTTGCCCGCCTGGTTCGATCGGAAGCTGGCTACGCAGTTTCGCAACAAGCTGCTCGGCAATGCCAACTCCTTGAAGCTGTACAATTACTTTTTCAAGCCGTTTGATCATGCCTTGCTGCTGCGCAAGGTAAGCTGGGCCGATATTGAAAGGATCGTCGACTCGGTTCCCGTCAGCGAGCCCGTCGACGAGGTAGTGGGGATCTTTTCGGGCGGAGCGTTTATATCTTCCTATGTCGCGCAGCGAAACGGGATCCCGAAGGTCTCCTACGTCCGCTCGTCCTATTGGAGCGCCAGCAACCTGACTTCTCTTATTGCCAAGATTATTAACCACCTGGCGGACCGACCCGTCGCCTCCAACGTCGAGCTCCCGAGCGACCTGCAGATCGAAAATAAGGTCGTTCTGCTGGTCGATGATACGATTTGCACCTCGGTGACCAGCAACTCGGTGGCGGGCAGACTGTACGCGCTGGGAGCAAAAAAAGTCCTGCGCTATGCCCTGTTTTGCAGCTCGGCGGCGAAGGCCGATTACGTAGGGATTGTCTCTGGAGCCCCCATCATCTGGCCGTGGGGCTGGGAGGCCGACTGAGCCGCATGAACTCCTTGCTGAAGACCAGAGGTGTCCGATGAGCAGCCCCTTCGAGACCCTGATCGTTCGTCACCCCCAAAGCCGGCTGTTTGCCGACCTCAGCGGGATGGCGCGCCTCCGGCTCGGGGATCTATCGACCTCCCGCCGCTGCAAGGCCGGCGAGGTTCTGATAGCTGAGGGAGCCGTCGATCCGTATCTTTATGTCATCCGCAGCGGCCGCGTCCGGATCGAGAAAGCCACCTCGGCCGGCGTGAGCTCGCACGCGCTCAACGAGCTTGGCCCCGGCGAGACCTTCGGCGAGATGAAGCTGGCGGCGCCCGGCCCGGCTTCGGCGACGGTCGTCGCAGTCGAGCCAGTCGAGGTCTTCTGCATCGATCTGGAGCGCCTCGGCCGCGAGCCGGATGCGGACGGCCTGCGCGTCACCCTGCTCACCAACGTCGCCCGCATCTTGTCCGAGCGGCTGCGCGGCACCAGCGCCAAGACGGCTAATGCCATCGAGGCCGAGCTGCAGCAGGTGCGGCTGCGGGAGTACGCCGGCCGCTTCATCGTGTACCTGTTTACGATCATGAGCGGCTTCGCCTTTGTCGTCGCCGGGCTCAACGCGCTCGGCCCGCAGCGACCGCGCCAGGCCCTGATCTCGGCCGGGGTGATCTTCGGCGCCGCCCTGCCCGTGGCGATCATGCTGCGGCGCAGCCCCTACGCACCGGCGGACTACGGGCTGACCCTGCAGCGCTGGCGGCGGGTGCTGGGGGAAGCGCTCCTTTATACGGTGCCCATCCTGGCGCTTGCCACCCTGCTCAAGGGCGCGTGGCTCCTTGCCAGCCCGGGGCACCGCAAGATGGCCCTGCTCGATCCCCTCGCAAGCGGAAGTAGCACGCCGTCCTGGGGCATCTGGCTGCTCGCGGTGGTCAGCTACTCTTGTCTTTCGGCCTTGCAGGAGTTCTTTGCCCGCTGTGGACTCCAGGCGTCGATGTTGCTGTTCGACGGACGCAGCGGCGCCAGGAGCAACTGGCGGGTCATCCTGATCGCCAACCTGATGTTCGCGTCGGCGCACGCCTATCTCGGGCTGCGGTTCATGCTGGCGGCCTTCATCCCGGGCCTTTTTTGGGGCTGGCTGTTTGATCGGCAGCGCTCGCTGCTGGGCGTCGCGGTCTCACACGCCCTGATTGGCGTCTGGGCGCTGTTCGTCATCCGCCTGCAGGTGATCGTTGGCGGACAGTGAGAGCAGCAGAAAGAGGCGACACAGCTTATGTAGCTCGGCCTCAGATCATGGGTGCAGTCCCTGGCGCTCACGCGACCTGAGACAGATAATTCCGTCTTGGCGGATGCGGGTCAAGCTGGCGACGTGGCGCAGCAGCTGCGGCAGCAGCCGGACTACCGCCATCAGCGGCGCCGGCGCGGCCACCAGCGCCTGCGAAATCGTCTTCGCCAGCGTCACCTGGCGGCGCAGCTCGTGGCGCAACCGGCGCTGAAAGTCGCTGGCGCTGCCATGCTCGGCAAAGACCGCCGCGGCCCCGGGCGCTGTGCAGCGCGATCGAGATTCCGTCGCCGGAAAAGGACGGAATCACCGCCGCCTGGTCGCCCAGTCGCCCGATACCGTCCGCAGCGGCGCAGACGTAGCCGTAAGGAATCGCCGACAGCGCCAGCGGCTTCTCCCAGCGGGCCGCCGAGGCGCTGGTCAAGGTGGGGGCACTCGCGGCGGATCGACGCGAGCAGCGCCTCCCAGCCGCCCAGCGCTTGCAGCCGCTGCTGCTGCACCAGCAGACACAGGTTGGCCAGCCCGTCCTCGATCGGCGCCAGGCCCCCATAGCCGCCGCAAAATAGGAAGAGCTCGACGCTGCTCCCGAGCTCCGCCTGCTGCGCTGGGGTCAGCCGGAAGTGCAGCTTGAAGCCGACCAGCTCGGAC
The DNA here is from genome assembly GCA_044222245.1 of Polyangia bacterium. Classification (GTDB taxonomy): domain Bacteria; phylum Myxococcota_A; class Polyangia; order Palsa-1104; family JAEUJZ01; genus CALFML01. The sequence continues at coordinate 61,050 of JBGANQ010000006.1, forward strand.
TGGCGACCGGGCGGCCGGCGCAGGCCGCGCACATCGTGCTTGCCGCTGCACAAAGTGACCCTGGCGCGCAAGCCCGATCGCCACCGCGGCCCCGGCCGGCCCGCCGCCGACCACCAGGACCCCGCTCATCGCAGCCGCCCCACGCACAGCCGCGCCGGGAAATAGTGACTGCTATCCACTTCCGCCATCGGCAGTCCCGCCGCCTGCCCCATCCGCTGCCAGTCAGCCCTGGAAAACGACCGCCGGATGGACACCGGACCGTCATGCTGGACAAAGCGGTGCCAGCGCGCCACCCGGGCCAGCAGCCAGTACAGGTGGTGCGGCAGGGGGTGGCGATACAGGTCGTTTACGAACCAGCCAAGGCGAGCGGTGCGCTCGATCCACGCCAGGAAGCGGACGATCTCCGGCTCGGTCAGGTGGTGGGTAAAAAGAGAGCTCAGCACCACATCAACGCCGCCGGCAAGGTCGACCGAAAAGGCATCGCCGGTGATCCAGGTAATCCCTTCGCTGCCATCGACGGCCCGCGCTGCCCGCGCCGCATAGGGGTTCAGATCGACCCCGATAAGGGTCAGGGCCGCCCCGCGCCTCCGGCCCCAGCGGGCAAGCCGCCGCAGCATGTCGCCATAGCCCGAGCCGACATCGACAATCCGCAGCGGCTCGCCCTGCCGGCCGCGCCGCGCCAGCAGCTGCGCCAGCCAGCTCAGCGTCGGGCGGTAGGTCCAGGTCAGCCGGTTTGACTGCTCCAGATCGCGCAGGCAGGCGCGAAAATCTTGGTAGGTGCACGGCTCATCCATCCACTCCTGCAGGACAGCGCGGGAAGAAAAATCCATCGGTGAAGTGCTCCGCTGGCGCTTCCGCTTACGCGGCGGTAAAGCGCATCGTCTCGGCGGTCAGGCCGGGGCCAAAGGACATTGCACAGCCGCGGGCGCCGGATCTGGCGCTGCGCATCAGCCGCTGCAAGACAAACATCACGGTCGCCGACGACATGTTGCCAAACTCGGCCAGCACCTGTCGCGACGCCGCCAGCGCTGCCTTGGCCAGGCCGAGCCCTTGATCGACTGCATCGAGGATGCTCCGGCCGCCGGGGTGAACCGCCCACAGCTCGGTCGCTTGCGAGTCGTTAAGCTGGGTGCTGGCGTTACTGTGCAGCGCCTTGCCCAGCTCACCCGGCACCTGACCCGACAGGATCATGTCAAAGCCCAGCTCGCGCACCCGCCAGGTAATGAGCCCCCCGGGTGTTGGGAGTCTGCACCGCGTGAAAGCTGTCAAGGGCCAGGCCCTCCGCTTCGGCGCTGGTCAGGCTGGCGGCACAGCCGTCGGCAAATACCAGGAAGGCGAGAATCTGCGCCAGCTCCTGGGTCTCTTGAAAGTGCAGCGTGCACAGCTCCAGGTTGACCATCAGCACCTTGGCGCTCGGCTCGGAGCGGACGATGTAGCGGCAAAGCTTCAGCGCATTGATGGCCGCATAGCAGCCCATAAAGCCGATCATCGTCCGCTCGACCGCCGGCGACAACCCCAGATGGTCGATGATGTCGAAGTCGAGCCCGGGCGCGTACATCCCGGTGAAGGAGGTCACCACCACATGAGTGATCGCCGCGACTTCGGCGCGACTCAGCGCCAGCCGATCGAGCGTGCGGCGCAGCAGCAGCGGCGCGCAGCGCTCAAACAGAATCATCCGCTGCGACTTGCTAGGGAAGGCGCTCTTGCGATAGAAGGCATCGCCCGGCTCGCTGCTCTGGCTGAGCATCGTCGCCGGATCGAGGGAGCTGTAGCGATGGTGGATGTCGGCGCGCTCGGCCATGCGGACAAACAGCTTGCGCGTCCGGTCGTCCTGCAGCATCGCGCCCGCAGACCCGATGAACGCCTGGTGGACATCGTGCTCCGGGACCGCGGTTGCGACTCGATTCAGGTATGCGGTGGTCATGGCTGCTCACGTCCTAGCTGATATGGATGCCGAGCCGTGTCCCTTTCAGGCAGCAGGCGGGGAACTTGGCCCCCCCTCTACCCGGTTTGCTCGGAGCCCGCGGGAGTTTATGCATACCGCGGGCCGCACCCAGTGCAGGCACCCCGCCCCCCGGGACTCCCTTGTCGGCTCTGGATTACCCGAGTGTGTAATTCGCTCAGTGGGTCAAATTCGCACAGCTCAGACGACTGGGTAAGCGGCCAAAGCGACGCCTGCTACCGAGGCTGCTTCGACTACTTTGTCTCTAGCAGGTCTTGCCCCGGTCGTCAGCTTGTTATAAAAGGCCGGCCCATGAGTCGCTAGATTGCCGTCGCGCACACGAAACGTGCTGAGAAAACACAAAGTTGGAGGAGCTAGTTTTACATGATGAAGTCCAAGTTCTGGAGTCCAGTTATTTTCAACAGCAGTTGGCATATGGCGGCGCTTTTTTGCGCGCTTGTGACCCTCCACTGCGAAGGCGCGGACCCCTTGTCCCGGCCCACCGCTGCGGTGCCTGACCAGCTCTCCCTTTCGCCGTCGAACCCCCAGATTGCCCAGGGCACCGGGCTGCAGTTCAACGTGCGCGTCCTGTACCCTGATGGGCGGCGCCGCGACCTCACCCAGTCTGTCAAATGGACTCTGCTGGCCCAGGGCAAGCGCCTGTTGACGATGCCGGCCGATGGACTGCTCTCGGCGCCGGAGCCCGGCCGCTACCAGGTCCGAGCCGAGTACCAGGGGCGAACGCTGACGACGGCGCTGACGGTGACGGACGCCACAGTCAAGTCCGTCTCGCTGAGCCCCCTCTCACCGCAGGTAGCCAAGGGGCTGACCCAGCCCTTCACCGCCATCGCCAGCCTCTCGGATGGCACGACGCAAGACGTGACCAAGTTGGCTAGCTGGTCGGTCAAGGACTTGGTCGGCACTGGCGTGGCCCTGCTCAGCAGCACCGGAGTCGCGACTGCCAAGAAAGTGGGCCAGGCCAAGATCTTGGTCAGCTACAAGTCGCGCAGCGCCTCGACCACGCTGACGGTCACCGCCGCGACGCTCACCGCGCTCTCGCTAAGCCCCACAAGCCCCAGCATTGCCAAGGGCACCTCGCAGGCCTTCAGCGCCCGCGGTACGTTCTCGGACGGCACGATCCAAGATGTGACAGCCGCTGCCGACTGGTCCGTGATGGATGTGGTGGGTAGCGGGGTCGCCGCGATTGACGGCACCGGCCTGGCCGTGGGCCAAGGGGTCGGGCAGGCGGCGGTCAGTGCCGCTTATCTTGGCCGCGCAGCGCAGACGACCCTGAGCGTCACCCCAGCGGTGCCCGTCTCACTGGCGCTGAGCCCGAGCGCGGCCGCGATCGCCAAAGGTACCACGCAGCCCTTTACCGCCACCGCCACCCTGACGGACGGCACCACCCAGGATATCTCGGCACTGGTCACCTGGACCACGACCGATGTGACTGGGACCGGCGTCGCTTCCATCAATAGCGCCGGTGTTTGCAGGGGCAACGCGGTCGGCCAAGCGACCATCAACGGGGTGTATCGGGGTCTGTCTTCTTCTGCCCGTGTTACGGTGACGCCAGCGGTGCTGACCGCGATCGCAGTGACGCCGGCGGGGGCGCATATCGTCAAGGGGACCTACCAGGGCTTCAGCGCCATAGGCACCTATTCAGATGGGACCCTGCAGGACCTGACCCAGCTGGCCGTGTGGTCGGTCAGCGATCTTGTGGGGAGCGATGTCGCAGCAGCGTTTGATCTCGGTTTTCAAGAGGGAGTCTATGGAAAAAACCTGGGGCAGGCCACTCTGAGCGCTACGTACATGGGTCTAACAGGGACCACAACCCTGACGGTGGATCCAGTCACCCTGGCGGCCTTGGCTGTCAGCCCGGTATCCGAGACGGTCCTTAAAGGGGAGACCAAGCAGTTCACGGCCACCGGTTGGTACACAGATGGCACGACGCAAGACCTGACGAGTGTCGCGAAGTGGACAGCGGTGGATGTAGCGCCAGCAGCTGGGGTGGTCAAGCTCAGCACCAGCGGCTTGGCAACCGGCGCCAAGCTCGGCCAGGCCACCATCACCGCCAGCTACCTGGGGTTTAGCGACTCCACTACCTTGACCGTCATTGCCTTGTCCTCCCTGGCGATAAGCCCGCTCAATACGTCAATTAACCAGCTGGCGACCGAGCAGTACACCGCCACGGGCACCTTCAGCGATGGCACGACGCAAGACCTGACCACGCTGGTGAGCTGGAAGGCGACGGACATCGCGCCGGCCGTGGGTGTGGCAACGATCGACGCCACGGGCCTGGCCACGGGTAGCCAGGTGGGGCAAGCGACCGTTTTGGCAACCTACCTGGGGCTCAGCGCTTCCACCACCTTGACCGTCGCTTGCGTCGGTGAAAGTAACCACGACTTCTGCGCGGGAAAAGGGGTGACCGCGGGCGGCGCGTCAGGCCTCGATCGCTGTGGTCAATACCGCGCCGTGTACTGCGGCTGCTACGACGCGAGCCACTGCGATGCGTCCATCTCCTACTATTGCAAGGGAGGGAACGTCTTCCCACCGGGGACCACCGCTTACTGGACCTGTAGCTGCTCCGGCCCGAACTCGATACGCATCGCTTTCCCCTGGGGGGATGTCTTGACGGGCCCTTGCGGCGGGGCATGTATTAGCTCGCCGTTTCCGATTTGCCTTAAGTGACTCAGCGTTCGGTCGATAGTCGCACGCACCACCGAGGCGTGATATAAGTTATGCATGTCCCTGTCGACCGTGGTCCCCGACGCGATCTGGGTGTGCGAGCGCGCGGTGTGGTTCGCCGGTGTGCGCCTCCGCGCTCGCAGCACCGTGGTCCGTCTCGCTGACCGGCGCCTGCTGATCCACAGCCCACCGCATCCCACGCCGGAGCTCTGCAACATGATCGATGCGCTCGGCGAGGTCGCGTATCTGGTCGTCCCCAACTGCTTTCACCACCTCGCAACTCCCGCCTTCGCCGCGCGCTACCCCTCTGCGACCGTGATCGGCCCGCGGTCGGCCGCCGCGAAGAACCCAGGCCTCAAGCTCCACCAGGAGCTCGCGGCCGACAGCTTTGGCTCGGCCATCCCAGAGTTCGCGGCGATCCCGCTTGAGGGCTGTCCCTTCCTCGACGAGACCGTGCTCTTCCACCGGCCGACCGGCTCGCTCATCGGTGCTGACCTCCTTATCTCCGCCGACGCCAAGGATCACTTTACCTGGCGCTGGGCGGCGCGCATTACCGGCTGCTACGGCAAGATCTGCGCCCCTCCCGACGTGCGCTCGCGGACTCGCCCGAGCGATGCCCTCGTGCGCGCGATCGACCAGATGACGAGCCTACCCCTCGATCGGATCCTGGTCGCCCACTGCGATCCGATCGTGGATCGCCCCGCGGCGCAGCTTGCCCAGGCCTGGCAGTTCGGCGGCGCGACCGGCCGATGACGATCTTTTTGACTGGAGATTCCCCAGGGTCAACCTGAGGCAGGCGCCGGGATGCCGCAGCGCTTGTCGCGGCCAGGGGCTATCCCTCAGCGCCCGCTCGCCGGGCTACGCTCGAGGGTCTTGAATGTCACCAGCGGCTTCTGCAGCTGCGTGTGCAAGAGCAGGGTCGGCGCGGAGTCCTTGCTCGGCAGGCACTGCGCGGTGAGCCAGAGATCTTGTTCGCCGAGCACAGCGAGCTCACGCGGGCGCAGCTCGGTGCAGCCCCTTAGCGCGGCGGCCGCCGGCTCGCCCAGCCGGTGCCACTGCGGCGCCGGCGCGAGCGGAGTCCGCTCAACGCGCACCCCGCCGTCCGCCAGCAGAATGAGGCGGGCCAGGAACCTCTCATCCGTGCTGCCGTAGCCATCGCTGCCGCAGATCGCCCAGGTCGTATCATCGCTGCCGCGGTCGATGCGCAGGATCGGAGTGGCGATGGGAACGCGCCGCCACCCCGCCGTTCCGAGCCGCGCCAGGTAGGGCTGGGTGGTGCTGCGGCGCTGGCGCCAGATCTCCAGGCTGCCGTACACCAGGGTGTCGTGCTCGCTGCGACCTGCGGCGAGGCGGCCGTCATGCAGTCGATCGCGAGGGCTGGTCTCGGGCAGCTGAACGGGCCGCAGGGTGTCGCTGTCGCCCTGCCAGATGATGGCGCCGTCGAGCATGTAGTGGTGCTCCTGCTCATACTCGGAAGCGTCGTCTTCGACCACCGGCCGCGTCCGCCGCCCGCCGAGCGCCAGGACCAGGCCGCTCGGGTACGCCACGAACGCATCTTCAAACAAAGCATCCTTGGGGAATCGCGGCGCCGCGCCCGCCCCTTTGCCGAGCAGCTCAAACCGCGCCGTGCGATCGAGCGGGGCGCCGAACTCGCTGGAGTGACCCTCCGCCCGCACGGTGAGCAGCGCCCCCCCCTTCCACAGCGCCGGCGGCAGCAGGTAGGCCCCGGCCAGGCGTCGCTCGATGGTGGCCCGGCGCTCGCTGCCGCCCAGGGCGAAGCCGGTCGTCACCCCGTCTCCGGTACCGATCCTGTAGGTCTCGACAAGCAGCGTGCCCGGCCAGCTGCCGCCTACGCTGCCAAGCTCCCCGACTCCCTCCGGCAGGGCAGCAAAGACGCTGTCCAGGCTGCGCACGCCGCCTTCCCGGTCGAGGGCGTGCAGCGCGCCGCCGCTCTCGGCCAGCACCTTCCCATCGAGCAGCCGGTGCAGCCGCGAGACCTCCTCAATCGCCACCAGCGCAAGCTGCAGCGGCGCCCGGCTTGGGCCAAGGTCCGCCGGGGTCTGGCTCAGATCCGGAGCGATGGGGACCGCGGGGTGGGACCTGGTGCAGCCAAGCAGCAGCAGGCACAGAGTCACAAGCCCCGCGCTGGGGCGGCCGGGGGGCCGAAGTCGTTGGGACACCCCTGCATCGTAGCGCAGTCAAGCCCCGCCCGCTTCGGCTGCGCAGAGCCGGGAGCGCAGGTCGCGCAAGACCGCGGCGGGCGGACCGCAGGCGACGGCGCACGCTCCGTCTAAGCAAGTGACAAGGCTAATTTTTTCTGTTATATTGATTATCCATTTTTCTACAAATGACCTCCTTGCAGACTCCGCCGTCTCTTGTCGCGGCGCCGGAGCTAGCGAAAAAACCTCGCATGAGCCACTCAAGACCGCGAAAAAGGCACCCAATCCTCATCGCCTGGCTCCTGTGCCTGCTCGCCGCTCCCGCTGCGGCGGGTCCGCACTCCCCGGACGATGGCTGCCTGACCGACAGCGTCTGCCGCGGCCACTACAACCAGGCGGTGAAGCTGTTTGAGGGCGGACGGTTCGAGCCGGCGCTGGTCGAGTTCCAGTCCGCCTACCGGCGGCGGCAGATGCCCTGGCTGCTCATCAACATCGGCCGTACGCTGCACCGGCTCGGCCGACCGCGCGAGGCGCTGGAGTACTACGATCGCCACCGCCAGGCGGAGGCCAAGCCCGACGCCGAGACGCTCGACCGGCTGGAGAAGTACACCGCCCAGGCGCGCGCCCTTGCCGATACCAATCCGACGACCCCGCCGCCCGAGACGCCACCAGACCCGCCGCTGACCACCGAGCCGGCGGCAGCCCCCGGCGCCGCGGCGGCCCCCGGTACGGCGGCGGCCCCGCCGGCAGCGGTGACCCCGGCTGCAGCCACCCCGCCGGCGATTGCTACCGCGCCGACGCCGCCCCAGCCTGAGCACAAGCCGGTCTACAAGAAGTGGTGGTTCTGGACGGCGATTGGCGGTGGCGTCGCTGCCATCGCCGTCATCGGCATAGTCGCCGGGGTGGCCGCCAACAGCTCCCCCGGCCTGCCGAGCGGCGTCACGACCATCACGTTCAAACTCTAGCCGACCGACCGAGGAACACCCATGCAGTCATCCCCGCTGCTCCACCTTACGCTCGGCACCGCCGTGTGCGGGCTGCTCGCAGGCTGCGGCTCCAGCGACAGCAGCGTGCTGCTCACCTTGAGCAACCTGCCGGCGCGGGCCAAGCTCCTGGCCGTCAGCGCCACGCTCGACGGGCGGCCGCTGACCGGGACAGCGCCGACGGACCTGCCGCTCGCGCTGCCGCTGTCGCAGAACCAGCTCGGCATCACGGTGCCGACGCGCGGCCACCTGGCGCTGGATCTGCAGGCCCTGGACAGCGACCAGTGTACTCAGGGCCGCGCCAGCCCCGAGCTGGATGTGACCGGGGGGCTTGCCAACCTCGATGCGCCGCTCACCGGCCAGAGCCCGCGCAAGTGCGGCAGCCTGGCCCCGTGCGCCGCCGGCGCGAGCTGCAGCGTGCCGGGCAGCGTGACCAGCCGCGCGATAAGGAGCGTCTGGGCCACCTCGCCGAGCGATATCTGGGCCGTAGGCGCCGCCGCCACCGTGCTGCACTACGACGGCACCAGCTGGACCGCCACCCCGGCGGCCAACATTCCTCTTACCTCCGCGACCCAGCTAAACAGCGTGTGGGCCAGCGCCAGTAGCGACGTGTGGGCCGTGGGCAGCGCCGGCAAGATCATCCACTACGACGGCAGCAAGTGGGCGCTGTCGGCTAGCGGCGCCCAGCGCGACCTGCGCAGCATCTCTGGCGTCAACGGCCAGAGCATCTGGGCGGTCGGCCTCGCCGCTTCCGCCACCATGCCGGGGGAGTTCTGGCGCTGGAACGGCAGCACCTGGACGGCGATCACCCCGGTCGGCAACGGCAACCTCTACACGGTGCTGGCGGTCAACTCGAGCTTTGTCCTCGGCGGCGGCGGCAGCAACGCGAGCGGCATCCTGTGGGCTTTTGACGGGGTCGGCAAGTTCACCGACTACTCGACGTCGGCCATCGTCGAGGTCTACGGCCTGTGGGCGGCCAGCCCGACCCGCGCGGTGGCCGTCGGCGCTGTGGGTGAAATCCTGCGCTTTGATGGCGCGACGTGGAAGCTCAACAACAATAACATCAGCAACGATCTGAACTCCATCTCCAGCGACGGCAGCAATACCTATATCGTCGGCACCGGCGGCTTTGCCGTCCGCAGCAGCGATCCCGCGCTGTCCGCTCTGACCCCGATCACCAGCGTTCCTCTTTCCACCCTCTGGACGGCCCAGCTGGCGAATAACGGCCTGGTGTGGCTGGCCGGCGACAACGGCTACCTGGGCTACCACGACTCCCGCCCCTAGGCCGCAGCCGGCGCGCGGCCGCTCGCGGTGGACTTGACCTGCGGCCGCAAGCGGTGAGAACGTAGCGCCGTGGTGTTGGCAAAATGGACGAGCCAGGCGGCAGCTGCCTCCCACGGACAACAGTCCGGACGCCACCGTCGCGCTCGCGCAGGGGCGCTGCTGCTCGGCGCCGTGGCGCTGCTCGGTCTGGCGGCGAGCGGCCCGCGGGCGCGAGCCGATGGCAGCGACGCCGGCAAGGGACCCTGGCGGGTGGTGCGCAGCGACGGCGGCATCATGGTGCTAGACCGGACGGTGCCCGGCACCAAGCTGCGCGAGTTCCAGGGGACCGGCGTCATCGAGGCCTCGATCGCGACTATCCTGGCGGTCCTGCAGGACACCGCGCACAACCCGGAGTGGATGAAGGAAGCGATGACCCAGGTGGCCATCGCGTCCGAAGGGAACTCCGAGATCTTCTATAACCGCACCAAGTCGCCGTGGCCGGTGGCCGACCGGGACGTGGTCATGCGCGCCACCGTCGGCTTCGACCTGACCGCGCGGATGCTGCGCATCGACTTCGAGTCCACCACCCACCCGCAGTGGCCGCCGATTCCCAAGGTGGTGCGCATGCCGTTTCTGCGCGGGCACTGGTACCTGTGGCCCCTAAACGACGGCAAGTGGACCCGCGCCGAGTACCAGGTCCATGCCGACCCCGGGGGCAGCTTGCCGGGCTGGGTGGTCAACCTGGCCTCCAAGCAGATTCCCTATGGCACCATCTCTGCCCTGCAGAAGCAGGTGCTGCGGCGGCGCTATCCGGAGTTTGAGGCCAAGCTGACGGCCACCCCCGAGTACCAGGCGATCCTGCAGCCCCCGGCAGCGGGCGCGGTGGCCAGCGGACCGGCGGCGCCCGGCTCGCTGGTTCCGGTGCCGCTGTCCACCGACTCGCCCGAGCTGCGCGACAGCCGAACGCAGGCCGGGTACAAGTGACGCGGCCGACCGCTCACTGAAGGGCCAAAGGCCGCCTCAGTCGCTGCCTTGCGACTTGAGCTGGCGCTCCAGCCACATTCCCACCGCGAGCAGGCTGCCGCCGGTCAGCAAGAGGTGCAGAAACCACGCCCCGGCGCTGTGCGCGATGACGAACTGGAAGTAGAACGTGTAGACGTTGATGATGAGAAATAGGAGCCCGTAGCTGCGCAGGATCCGCTGGCCGAGCTTGCCCGCCAGCACGATGCAGCCGAGCGCGACCCCGGCCCACAGCGCCGAAAAAAACAGCCGCTCGCCGCTGTTTTCCGACCAGCGCACACGCTCCTCGAACCAGCCGAACACCGAGAAAAACCACAGGGACAGGTGCACGCACAGCAGGCCAAAGTGGGCGTACACCCGCGCAAAGGACTGCAGCCCGGCGGTCAGCCGCTGCCCGTGCGCCCAGGCGATCGCCAGCGTCACCAGACCGATGGCGAAAAAGCGCGCCGGATAGGTCATGCCCAGGAAGTACGCACCCCAGCCGGACAGGTAGCCAGTCTCGCCGCCGAAAAAGGTAAAGGCGTTGATGAGGGCGTGGATGAGCAAAAGGCGATTCTGCAGCGCGTAGGCCAGCGCGATAAGCAGCGCCGCGTCCAGGCCGACCAGCGCCGGCCAGTTCTTCGAGCCGGTCGAAAAATCAATCGCCAGCGCCACGGTCAGACCCTGCAGGGCGAAGCCCGCGGCCAGCTGCAGCGCCGCGGCGGCCCGCGGCAGACCCTTGCTGCGGACAAGCCAGCGCGCGCCCACAAGCAGCAGCCCGAAAGCCGCCGCGCAGCCCACCTCGGCCAGTCGCACCGGCGTGCCCAGGTGGCGCAAAAGCACCAGCAGCCCGGCCCCGGCCGACACCGCGCCGAGGATGGTGAACCAGCGGATAAGGACCAGCACGTTCCACGGCGAGACTGGGTAGCGCTCGGCGACCCGCTGCTGCTGCTCCAGGGTAATCACACCGGCGGCGGCGACGGCGGCGAGCTCGCGCTGGATGCTCTTTTGCAGGGCGCGCGGGCTCATCGGACCTCCTCCGCCTGCAGCGCCGGGCTGCGGCGCGCCCACCACTCGATGGCGAAGCCGGTGGCGAACAGACCGACGCCGCCGAGGAAAAAGAACAGTCCGGCATCGGTCTGATCCCAGAACTTCTCAAAGTAGCGCGTGTACAGGTTGATGGCGAGCGCAGTCACGCCAAAGCCGGTGAACACCCCGTCGTGCCAGCGGGCGCCAAGGAGGATCTGGGCGACTCCGGCCACCGCCCAGACCGCGATCCACAGCGCCGCCAGGTGACTGTGCCAGCCGATGCTCAAGATGAGCAGCGACAGGTTCAGGTAGGTAAGACCCACCGCCTCCCAGCTGTGGGCGAACGAGGGCAGCGTGTGCGGGAACAGCCGGCGGTGCGCCGCGCCAAACCCGGCGCCCAGGCCCGCCGCCACCATCATCAGCTGGGGGTCCTGCACCTGCAGGGCGTAGGTAGAGCGGCCCAGCATCGACGACCAGCTGCCGACCCAGTGGTAGAAGCCGAGCAGCCCGAGGATGAGCAGGAACGTGTTGCGGAAGCGGTAGGCGAGCCCGAACGCCACCGGCAGGGCGAGCAGGCCACTGCAGAACAGCGAGGCAGTCTGGCTCATCCCGAGCGCGCTGGTAAGGACGCCGCAGCCGAGCGCGAAGGTGACAAACCCCAGCGCCAGCACCATCTTGCTCGACTGCGCGTAGCGCCCGCGCCCATCTCCGCCCAGCTGCACGCCCCACCACAGAAGGCCCCCCCCGACGCCGGTCAGCTCGACGGCGGCAAAGCCCTTGGAGCTGCTTATCGCCCCAACCAGGCCGAGCAGCCCGAAGAACGCCAGCAGGCCGCCCGCGTAGCCTATGTACTTGATAATCTGGGACAGTCCAAGGCCCGGCTGCGACCACCGCTCGCGCAGCAGCTCGGCCGCCTGGGCATCGACCAGGCCATCAGCGACCCACTGGCCGACGTCCTGCGCCAGCCGCTCCTTCACTTCGCTTGCTGCCACTTGCTCCCCCCTTTGCGGCAGGATCATAGCACGCCCCTACTCCCACGTCGCTGCCCGCCCTCGATCCCATCGGGCTCGCGGGGACGCCGCAGAGCCTCGCTGCGCGGCGGCGGTGGCTCGGCGGCGCGGTCTGCTGGCTTGTCCTCATCAAGGAAGGTCACCTGTCCGCTCTCCAGCGAGTACTCGGCCCCCACCACCCACAGGTCGCCGCGCGCCACAAGCTCCTGCAGGATGCGGCTGCCGTGTCGGACCTGGGCTGTACAGCGGGCCAGTCGGCGCGCGAGCAAATGTCGGGTGCGGATTAATGATGCATCCGCGCACCCGCGCCTAGTCAAGTTGGCGGCTTGAAATAGCGGTCGCAGATCTGGCAATCTACAATCATGGCTCGCTGCCGGCACTATCTACCGGGGTTCCGTGCCACCTTTCTGGGCGTCGGTACGCTCTTTATGATCCTTGCAGGCATGGAGCTCGCCCAGGGAGTCACCGCCAGCCTGGCCGGCTTCGGCGTGCCCGAGGCGGTGCTGACCGCGCCGCATTACCAGGACGCCATGATCTGGGTATTCACCCACATGCTCGTCTTTGGCCTTATCATCGCCGCAGCCGGCTACTTCGTCGAAGGCGGGCGCGCCCGCCGCGGGCTGGCGCGTGTCCTGATTGCATCGGTGGCGATCTTCACCGTGCTCGACCTCCGCACCTCCGACTCGCCGCTTGGCAACGGTCTGTACGCCGGCGTGCGCTCGCTGGTGCCGCCGATGATCGAGCTGGTGGTGCTGCTGCTGTTGACTCACCTGTCGTTCTGCAAAAACGCCACCGAGCCTCCGCCGGGGAGCTGACCCCGGACGGCCTCTGCCGCAGCTCTCGCGGCGCATCTACAAGCGGTCCGGAGCGCCGCTCGACCGCTCCCCACTGCGCCGCGGCAGGTGCGCTCGCGCTATCTGGTAGCGGGTCCGGAAGCGGGTCCGGCATCGGTGGCGGCCACCTGAAGCGCCTGCAGCTCCTGCGGAACCGCCGGGGCGGGGGATGCGACCACGACCATCACCAGCGGCGCTTCGATGCGGAAGAAGCCGTCAAAGATCTCGCCGGCGGGGGTGTGGCGGACGCGCAGCGGGGACCAGTGGACGCCGCCGTGCGGGGACGGCAGCGAGACCACGACCTCGCGGGTGTCCAGCCGCAGCCCCTCGGTCAGGGCCTTGAGCGCGCTCTCTTTGGCGCTCCACAGCAGCGTGCAGCACTGCGGACGGACGGCGGCCGGGGCGCTGGCGACCAGCTCCTGCTCCTCCGCAGTAAAATAGTCCGAGAGGAAGGCGGCGCCGTGGTCCTCCACCACCTCGAGATCGCAGCCGAGCCGCACCTGCCCGGAGGCCACGACACACAGCGCCACCGCATCCCGGTGACTGAGCGAGATGGCCAGCTGAGCCCGCACGCCGTCCAGCTGGACCTCGGGTGCGCCCGAGGGCGCGGCGCTGATCTCGATGCGCGCGAGCGGGAGCCCCGCGGCAGGTCCCAGCAGCCCGGCCACCGCCTGCTTGGCCGTCCAGCGCCCGAGACGGAAGTCGGCGCGCCGCCGTGGCAGGCGCAGGCTGGCCAGGCGGTCCCGCTCGCCGGGGCTCAGCCAGTCATCCGCGGCCGGGACCGCTGCGGCGCGCTGCACCAGCCAGCGGACCCCGGTCGGAGTCAAGCCCTGCGTGCTCATCGGCTCACGCGCCCTGCAGCCGGCTCAGCGTGCGCTGGATGCCCCGCTCTACCGCTTCGATCAGATAGGGTCGCAGCCGCGCCGCGGGAATGATGTGGTGGATCGAGTGGACGCGCAGCGCCCGCTGGACGGAGTGGACCTTGTCGAACTCTTCTGCGACCTCGCCGAGCTTCTGCGAGTGCACCTCGCGGTACAGCGCCTCCAGCTGCATGCGCAGGCGGGCGCGCTTGCCGCCGTCTTTGACCTCGGCGATCTGCGCCTCCAGTTCCTTTATCCGCGCATCGCTGCGGGCGCGCTTGTCAACCTCGCCGGCGAACACTACCGCCGCCGCCGGGGTGCCGCCGATCACCGAGGCGTACGAGCCCTCCAGCGCCGCGATCTCCAGGTCGTCATTGAGCTTGCCCGAGAACACGACATAGGCGCCGCCGTGATAGCGCGACACCACGCAGAACACCATCGGGCCGCGGAAGTTGACCACCGCGCGGCCGATCTCGGCTCCGTACTCCAGCTGCAGCTCGCGCAGCGACTCGGGCGAGCCGTCAAAGCCGGACAGGTTGGCCAGGATCACCGCCGGCCGGTTGCCGCTGGCGGCGTTGATCGCCCGCGCCACCTTCTTGGACGAGCGCGGGAACAGCGTGCCGGCGGTGAAGTGCTCCGGACCATCGGCGGCAGAGCCGCCAAGGCGCGGCAGCGGGTGCGACTCGATGCCGATGAGGCACACCGGCTGGCCGCCCAGGTGGGCGTCCCACACCACGGCAATCTCGGCGTCGCGCATGTCAGTCCAGCGCTCGAGCGGCGCCTGGTCCTGATCGACGGCGGCGGCCATGATGCGGCGGATGTCAAAGGGCCGCTTGCGGCCGGGGTTCTTCTCGCTGGAGAAGACCTCGCCGACCACCGCGAAGTCGTAGTCGCCGCCGTGCGGGTAGCTGCCCACGTCGCGCTCGCGCGGGTCGGTGCTGCGCGCCGGGCGCGGGAAGCGCTCGCCGGGCACCACGTAGGTGTGGTCGTAGTGGCGCAGCAGGATGTGAATCGCCTCGGTCAGGTCGCGCGCCCAGTACTGCGCCTGGCCGTTGGGACCCATGATCCGCTCGTAGCCGCCGATGCCCTGGTTGTCCTCGGCCGACACGCTGCCCGAGTAGTCGAGCGCCTGCTTGCCGGTCAGCACCATCGTGCCCTGCGGCGTCATGATCAGCACGCCGCGGGTGTGCAGGAGCATCGTCGCCTCGGCGTTCCAGTAGGGCTGGGCGCCGACGTTGATGCCGTTGACGACGACGTTGATCTCGCCGCCGGCCTGGGTGAACTCGACGATGCGGCGCAGCACGGCCGAGATCCAGTCCATGTTCTCGGTGCCGCTGTCCATCGAGATCTTGGCGCCCGCCGACAGCGCGAACCACTCCACGGGCAGCGACTGCGCGGCGGCCAGCTCCAGGGCGGCGATGATGCGCCGGCACTCCGGCTCGGCCAGCGCGCCCATGGCGCGACTCGGGTCGCCTACCAGCACCACGCGGTCCATGCCCTGCGGGTGCTTGGCGGTGAAGCTGCGCAGCACGCCGACGACGATGTTGCTCTCGTTTTTCCCCGGCGGTCGGCTGACCGCGACCAGGCCCCCGTGCGGCCCCAGGTCATGCTCGACGAACTCCCCGGGAGGAAACTCCGCGGTAGTGGCGTCGCGCGGGGGCGTCAGCATGCGGACCAGCTCGTAGGGGTAGGTTAGGCCCCGCTGCTGCATGCGCGCGACCTTCTGATCGTACTCGCTGAGCGGGCGCATGGGATAAAGCGGCGGCGGCCCGGCGGCGATGCGCAGACCGGTGCCACCGGGGTTGGAGATCCGCAGCACGGTGTCCTTAAGCTCCCCGCCCTCGCTCTGCCGCATGCGCGCCTGCACCATTACCTGCTCCAGGTCCAGGCCCTCGGTGAGCGCCGCCAGCTTGTGGATGAGCTCTGTGAGCTCGTCGGGCCGCAGCTCCAGCGGCGGCCAGATGAACAGCAGCACCCGGTTCCACATCGGCCGCTGGTCGCTCGGCAGCTGGCTCTGGTACTGCCGCATGCCGGCCAGCGCCTCCATCAGCCGGCCTTCCAGATCGGGCAGCCGCACGATCTTGCCGCTGGCATCACAGACTGGGGTGAGGTTGCGCACCTCGGCGCAGGCATAAAGGCGCTGATCCTTGGGGTTGGTCTTGGCCAGAAGGTGGAACAGATAAACATCCTCCACCGACGGCAGGCGCTGAATCTCGAAGTTGCTGAGCCGCCACAGGTGCAGCCGCTTGGCCATCATCGGGTGCAGGCCGCGATACAGCTTCTGTTCACTGTAGACGCCATCGGTCAGGCGGTAGGTGAAGTGCTGCACCGCAGAGATGCCGCGGTCGCCCTGCGGCGCCGCGATCACCACCACCACCCGCCGCAGCGGCCGCGGCGGCGCCGCCTTCTGCAGCGCCTCCTGCAGCTCGCGCTCGGTCGTGTCGGCCGGCGCGTGCTCATCCGAGCGCACCAGGTAGAAGTCCATCACCACGTCGCTGTCGGCCGGCAGCTCGCTGAGCAGGCGATGACAGGCAGTCAGGGTCTGGGCGAAGCGGGCGTAGTCCGAGTAGACCGCGACGCAGCAGATGTTGCGGCCGTCCAGCTCGTACTCGCCGATGGCGCAGCGCAGGGTGTCAAGGGCGCGGCCGCTGACGCCGCGCAGCGAGCGGATGCGATAGTAGCGCCGCGTAAGGACTTCCAGAAGGAGGTCACACAGGGCCGGCGACGCCGCGGGGAAGCGGCGGCTCAGGATGCTCACCAGCGGCTGCGGGCAGTCGCGCAGCGCGACCATGCGCGCCTCGCGATCGGCGGCGCCCGGGTGGTCCAGCAGGTACGCCAGGTGCTCGTCCATCTCGGCGTACAAGCGGTCGCGCGCCTGGTCGAGCAGCGGCTGCTCGAAGTAGCGGTAGCGGACCTCGCGCGCGAGATCACTTACCGCCTGATAGCGGCCGTGGGTATAGAGCACCAGGTGGTCCAGCAGGGCGTGCAGGGCCGGGCTGGCGCCGCTGCGCAGCCGCGTCGCGTGCTGCAGCCAGCGCTCCAGCACATGCACGAGCAGGCCGACCTGCAGCTCGGCGCGCTCGTGCGACTTGAAGATGCGCAGCAGGCTCGCCGCGAGCGCCGCGGTGCGCGACAGGCCGTTTATTCCATAGTGGAACAGCGCCCGCCGCAGGTTCTCCAGGAAGGAGTCGGGGAGTCCGCGACCCTGGCTGTCGAGCAGGCGCAGATAGGTAAACAGGTACTCCTCGGCGTGGACCGCCTCGGGCGCCTGCGGGTCGTCGGGTCCGGGCTGGCGGCGGAACAGGCCGCACAGGTCGGCAAAGATTGCAATCAGCTCCTGCTCGCCCTGCCAGAGGACGGGCTCGTCGGCGGGCAGCTCGCGCGCGAGCGCCTCATACTCAGCGGTGAGGCGGTGCGCCGCCGCGCGATCCACATCAAACCCCAGCATGAGCGAGCGCAGCATCGCCAGGTGGCGCCGCAGCCGCTCTGCCGGCTCGCCCAGCGGCGCCGGCGCCAGCGCGGCAAAGCCGGGCGCGGGGGTCGCGGGCGGCGCGCCGACACGCTCCGCCGCTGCCGCTGCCGCTGCCGCCTGATCCAGCACGAGCAGCGCCGCTCCCGTGCCCACCTGGACGTTGGCGACCACCTCCACCCGGCGGACCTTGCCGGCAAAGGGCGCCACGACCGGCACCTCCATCTTCATCGCCTCCAAGACCAGCAGGCGCTGCCCGGCGGCGACCGTCTCCCCGGGCTGGACCAGGATGTCGAGCACCACCGCCGGAATCGGCGAGCAGACCAGCCCCGAATCGACCCGCGAGATCCGGTGCTGCACCCCATCGACCTCGAGGCGATAGATCGAGCCCTCGGTGTACGCGAAGACGCGATAGCGGCGACCGCCGCAGGTCATCCAGCGCTCAAAGGGTCCGATGCGCTCTTCCTCGATCTCGATGCGGCTGTTTCCCGCTTCAATCAGGTAGGAGCCGGCGCGCAAGCGGAACACCACCAGCCGGTGGACCTGCTCGCCGGCCCGCAGCTCGGCTACGTGGCCGGCATCCTTGCTGACCTGCGGGCGGCCGCGCGCGGCGGACGACAGGAACTCTGCCTGTTCGAGCGCGGCGTGCTTCTCGTACGACTCGATGGCGGCGGCAAGCAGCACGACGTCCAGGTGCTCGCAGGCGCCCAGATGAGCGGCGCTGCCGTCGAGCCAGGCGACATCCGCAGCGCAGCTTCGCAGCGCCGGCTGGTCGAGCAGACAGTAGAGGAAGGACTTGTTGGTCGTGCCGCCGCGCAGCAGGATCATGGTCTCGGCGAGCGCGCGGCGCAGGCGCGCCAGCGCCTCGCGTCGATCGCGGCCGCTGGCGATCAGCTTAGCGATCCCAGAGTCGAACTCGGGCGGCACTACATCCCCCTCGCCAAAGCCGCTCTCGACGCGCAGCCCGGCGCCGGTGGGCAGCCGCAGCACCGCCAGGGTGCCAGAGTTGGGCGCAAAGCCGCGCTCGGGGTCCTCGGCGTTGATCCGCACCTGGATCGCGTGACCGACTGAAGGGGGTGCCCAGCCTTCCAGCTTGCCGCCGCGGGCAACGTGCAGCTGCAGCTTGACCAGATCCAGGCCGGTGGTCGCCTCGGTCAGCGGGTGCTCGGCCGACAGGCCGGGGTTGAACTTGAGGAAGCTGAACGCGCCGCTGGCCGGGGCGAACAGGAACTCCACGGTGCCGGCGCCGCTGTAGCCGGCCTCCTGGCAGAGGCGCACCGCGGCCTCGCGCAGCGCCCGCTCCTGGGCCAGGCTAAGCACCGTCGCCGGCGCCTCGGCCACGAGCCGCTGATTGCGCAGCTGCAGCGAGCAGTCGCGCACCCCCACCGCCCAGGTAGTGCCATGGGTGTCGGCGAGGATCTGGACCTCGAGGTGGCGCGCGCCGGGGATGAGGCGCTCCAGGTACACCGTGTCATCGCCGAGCTCGTGGCGGGCCTCGGCGCGGGCGCTGGCCAAGGCAGCGGCCAGCTCGGCGGCGCTGTCCACCCGGCGGATGCCGCGTCCGCCGCGGCCGGCGGCAGCCTTGATCATCAGCGGGAAGCCCAGGTGCGCCGCGTGCGCCGCGGCCTCTGCCGGCGTCGCCACCGCGCCCTGGCTCCACGGCGCCATCGGCACCTGCGCCCGCTCGGCGAGGCGCTTGGCGCCCAGCTTGTCGCCAAGGGCGCGCATCACGCTGCTGCGCGGCCCGATGAAGACCAGGCCCAGCCGCTCGCACAGCGCCGCCAGCTCCGGGTGCCCCGCGACCAGCCCCCAGCCGACCCACACCGCCTCGGCGCGCGCCGCGAGCAGGGCGCGCTCCACCGCAGCCAGGCTCAGACTGGCGCGCTGGCCGTCGCGCCCCGGGGTAAAGGCGCCGGCGCCCAGGCCCACGCACTCATCGGCCTCGCGGACAAAGCGCGCCTGCCGATCCGGCTCGCTGTAAAGGGCGATGATGCGCAGCGGCGGCCGGTCCGCGAGCTCGCTGTTCAGCTCGCGCACGGCGTGGATAAGCCGCATGGCGGGCTCACCGCGGTTGACGATGGCCAGACGTTGGAAGTCGGTTCCCATGATTCCTCCTAGGCCGCGCGGGCGCTCAGGATCGACTGAATACCTCGCGCAGCGGCTGCAGCAGCGCCGCCGCCAGCTCGCCTTCGAGCCGAGTCGTCTGGTAGCCCAAAAGCTCGACGAGCACCTGGCCGCTCTCATCGATCACCTGGGCGTCAAAGCCAGCTCCGGCCGGACGCGGCCGCACCACCGCGCAGAGCTGACCGACCGGCGCCGCCGCCGCCCGCACCGCCACATGCGCGACGCGGCTCGGCAGGGCCATGCAGCCGTGGCGGGCCAGGTCCCAGACTCCGGCAGTCTGAAAGCACAGCTCGATGAGGCGCGGCGCCGCGAGCAGCGGCTTGCTCGCCGGGTAATGGTTGTCGGGCAGGAGCTCGGCCAGCCGGCCGACCACTCGATCCTCGGCGCTCCAGGCCGCGCTCAGGACCTGGTAGGCCGGGCCGTGGAAGTAGATGCGATACACATCCGCCCAGCCCACGGTGCGGCCGTGGTCGGGTGGCGGCGGCGGCGGCACCGTGACCGCTGCCTGGGCTGCGCGCGCGAGCCGGACGTTGCCGGTAAAGTGCAGCGTCTCCTGCGGCTCGGCCTGGCCCGGCAGCACCCTGCGGGTAGTCAGGCGGCACTCGGCGCTTACCTCGTCCCCGGCGGCCCGCAGCAGCGCCGACAAGGTCAGGGTGCGCGGCTCGCCGCGGTAGAACTTGAGCGGAGCGAGGAACTGCACCTGGTCCAGCGCCACCACCTGCCAGCCGGGCAGCGCCAGCGCCGCCACCTCGGCGAAGGCCTCGATCCCCATCACCCCCGGCAGCACCGCGGTGCCTTCGATCTGGTGGTCATGGAGAAAGGCCTGCTGCTTGGGATCGAGCAGGACCTCGACCGTCAGGCCGCTGAACAGGCCCATCCCGACGACCCGCCCGAGCATCGGCCCGCTCGCCGCAGGCACGCTGGTCGGCTCCAGCCCTCCCTGCGCGTCCCACTCGGCGGTCATCACCCCGAGCCGCTGGCCGATCACCACCTCGCCGCGAGCGCCGCCGGTGGTAAGCTCGTGCCGGACGATCGGCACCCCGGCCGCCGGCGGCAGCATGTCGATGCCCGCCAGCTCCATCAGCTTGGGAATCGAGCCGCGCGAGGCCATCCCGATCCCGCCCCAGGCGGTCCAGTCGATGGCGAGGCCGCGCAGCTCGGGGCGTACCCGCTGCAGGTACAGGGTCAGCTTGCACAAAAGATCGTTGGCGGCGCAGTAGTCGGTCTGGCCGCCGTTGCCAAAGCGGCCGGCGATCGAGCTGAAGACCACCAGGGCGGCGATGGGCAGGCGCGCCGCGGCGTGCAGCAGGTTGAACAGGCCGTCGCTCTTCACATCGAACACCAGCTCGAACTCGCGCGGCTCCTTGTCCGGCAGCGTGCGGCTTATCTCAAGGCCCGCGGCGTGCATGAGGACGTCGATGCGCCCGTGGTCGCGCTCGACCTGCGCCAGCACCTGCGCCACCGCTCCGGCATCGGTCAGATCGACGCAGTGGTAGTGCGCGGTGCCGCCGGCGGCGCGCACGCTGGCGAGCGCGGTCTGCGCAGCGTGCGCGCGCTCCAGCGCCGCCAGGTCGCGCTCGACCTGGGCCGGCGTGGCGCGCTCGCCGTGCGCCTTGTGACGCTCGAACAGGGTCCGCTTGAGCCCCTCGCGATCGGCAGCAAACTGCGCGAGGTCCGGATCGTCGGCGGCGGGCGCCGGTGCTTTATCGAGAAGGTGGAACGTGCCGCCACAAGCCGCGGCCAGATCAGCCACGATGGCCGAGACAATGCCGCCCGCGGCGCCGGTCACCACGAACACGCTGTCGCGCGACAGCGTAAGGGCCGGCTGGCCGTCCTCGGCCGAGCGCTCGACCAGGCCAACCGTCCAGCGCAGGCCGCCGCGGTAGCCAAGCTCCACCGCGCCGGGGTCGCGCAGCGCCTCGGCGCGCAAGAGCTCAGCGATCTCCGCGGGCGGGCAGTCGGCGGCAAAGTCCACGACCTTGACCAGGGCCGCGGGGCGCTCGCGCTTGTACGCCTTGGTAAAGCCGGCGACGGCGCCGCCCATCGGGTTGTCGGCACCCGAGTCGCCGTAGCCGTGCTGCCCGCCCAGGCGGGTCGCCGAGATAAGGAACGTCCCCGCCGGCGCGATGTGCTGGTACAGGGCGCGCATCAGGCCATACAGGCTCTTGACCCGCAGCGTCAGGGCGGCGCGCCAGCTGGCCAGATCGAGCTCGGCCAGCGCCCCCTCCGCATCCAGGGCGGGCAGCCAGTAGACGCCGTGCACCGGACCCTGCGCCAGCCACTGGGCGGCCTGGCTCACAAGCTCTGCCGGCTCGGCGGCCAGCACTTCGACCCCCAGCTCGCGCAGCGCGGCGGTGAGCGCCTGCCCCACACCGCCGCGATCCAGCGCCACCAGCACGCGCTGGCCGGCCTCCAGGCGCACGCCGGTCGGCTTGCACCACTGCAGCGGCGGGCGCACCACGGGCACCGGCACGCGCCGCTGCATGCTCGCAGCGGCAGCCATGCTCGGCGGCGTCGGCTGCACCGGCGGCGCTGCCGGAGTCGCCGGGCGGTCGGTCCGCCGCGCCCGCACAAAGCCCAGCACCTTGGCGATCGTCGGGTAGTCTCTCAGCTTCAGCTGATCATCGCGCGGGATTCCGTAGGCCTGCCGGATCGTCGCGAAGATCTCTGCCTGCTTCACCGTATCTATTCCCAGATCCGCTTCCAGATCCAGCTCCGGGTCCAGCATGTCCACTGCGTAGCCGGTCTTGTCCGCCATCAGCGCCAGCACCCGCTCCTTCACGTCGTCCTCGGCGGCAGCCGGCGCAGCGGGCGGCACCGGCGCAGCGGACTTGACCGGCGCGGCCGGTGGCGCGGCCGGGGCGGCCGGTACCGCGGGCGGCGCAGCGACCGGCGCGGTCTTGGGAACCACGGGCGGCGCGGCCAGCGCGCCTGACCCAGCCGCGGTCGCGACGGGTCGCGGCGCGGCGACTGCGGGCGCGGCGGGCGGGCGGGACGGCGCGGCGGCCAGGCCCGCGTCATGAACGCGCAGGGTCCGGTGGCTGACCTCCAGGGTCGGCGCCGCCCGGCCGCTGATGCGCGACAGCCAGCCCTGCCAGGCCGCCTGGTCCACCACGCGGTAGCCGTAGCCCAGCGCCTCGGGCTCGCGGCGCTTGCCGTCGCCGGTCGCCACCCAGCGCAGGCACGTCATGCTGATCTGCGAGCCAAAGCCCGCCCCGAGCCGCAGCGCGTAGCGGACCGGGTAGCTGCCGCCGCGCGACAGGTTGAGGGTGCCCAGCTCCGGATCGCTCTGCTTGAAGTTGGCGACCGGCGGGACGATCCCGGTCTCCAGCGCCTTGACCGCCACCACGTCCTCGATCCCCACCGCCATGGCGTGGCCGGTGAAGCCCTTGGTGTTGGCGATGACTACGTGCTCCGCGTCGCCGCCGAACACCCGCCGCAGCGCGTGGATCTCGGCCGCGGCGCTGCCGCCGCGCGAGGGGGTGTAGGTCTCGTGCGAGATGAACACGGTCTGCGCGGCCATCTGCTGGCGGCTGACCGCGCCGCGGCGCTCGGCCTCGCTGACCAGCCGCTCCATGACCTGGCCGATGTGCTCGACGTCCAGGCGAGTGCCATGGAAGGCACTGTTGGCGGTGGTCGCGGCCAGCACCTCGCAGATGGGCGCCAGGCCACGCTCGCGAGCGGCGGCGGCACTCTCCACCACCAGCGCCGCGGCGCCCATGCCCATGATCATGCCGTGCCGGCGGCGATCGAAGGGAATCGCCGCGTCTTCCACGATGTCGTCGGTAGCGGCGGCGCCGCTGGCGAGGAAGCCGGCGCCCATCCACTCCAGCAGGTGGTCGGAGGTGACATCGTCGCCGGCGATGATGATGACGCGCCGGCAGCGCTCGGCGCGGATCCAGTCCCAGGCCAGTGACACAGCCTGGGTGCTGCTCGCGCAGGCGGCGTTGATCTGGGTGTTGGGGCCGCGGGCGCCCAGCAGCTCGGCGAACTGCGAGTGCCCCATGGCCAGGACGCGGAACAGGAAGCGGCGGTCGAACGAGTAGGGGTGCTTGTCGATCTCCGTCTGCAGCTTGTGGATGCGGTGGTCGAGCTCCTCCCCAAGTCCGCGCGCCTGGGCATCGCCCAGCCGGCCGCGCAGGTCCTTGAGCACGGCAAGCTGCTGCCGCCGCGCCCGGTCCTCATGGTAGCGGGTGAGCTCATCGGCGAACGAGTCATAGCCCGGGAAGGCCGACGCGAAGATCACGCCGGTGTCGTCGCGCAGGGACTCGGGCAGCATGTAGCGATCGGGCAGCTGGGTGCCTTTGCTGGTGGTCTTGTAGTGCAGAACAAGCGGGATGCCGGCATCGCGCAGGGCGTCGATTCCGGCGCCGATGGCCAGGCGGGTGACGATGTCGAGCGCGGGCAGGCGCTCGGCTGCGACGCCGAACTCGCTGGCCAGATCAAAGGCGCCGCCGCGGCCGGCCAGGCGAATCACCTCATCCAGGTTGTCCACCTCTGCGAACACCGGGTCGCCGGTCTCGCTCTTCACCACGCGGGTGATGTGCTTGTCGAGCATGGCCCGGCGGAGCCGCGTCGGCACCACGTCGATGAGCTGCTCACCGCCCAGGATGCGGCCGATGTGGTCGTCATCGAAGACCTGCGCCGCGCCGGGCAGCCCCAGCGCCGCGCCGGTGATCACGACCGGCGGATCCGAAGCCGCTGCCCCGGCCGGTGCAGCCGTCGCTGGTGCCGGGGCACTGACCGCCGCCCGGACCGCCACCGCCGCGGTCCCGCTCGCCGCCGCGGCCGGAGCGGGCGCCGGCAGCAGCGCGGTCGCCGCGCCCGCGCCCAGGCCGGCGGCATACAGCCCGCACAGCGCCTGGTTGAACGCGACCTCATCGAGCAGCTTGGGATGGTTAGTGTACAGCGAGTAGACGTCCGCCTGCTCGGCGAACACGTCATCGACAAAGCCCTGCAGCGCCTTTTTGGGGCCGACCTCGACGAACAGGCGGACCCCGGCCGCGTACAGCGTGTGCAGCCCCTTGACGAACTGCACCGGCGAGGCCACCTGGCGCGACAGCAGGTCCACCATCTGCGCCGTCACCGCGGGTCCGCTGGGATAGGGCTCGCCGCTGACGTTGGCGATGACGGGCAGCCGCGGCGACCGCAGGCCCAGGCCCTCCAGCGTCTTGCGCAGCGGTGCGCTGGCCGGAGCCACGATGCGCGTGTGGAAGGCGTGGCTCACCGGCAGCTGGACGACCTTGAAGCCGGCGGCGCCAAAGGCCGCCATCGCCCGCGTCATGGCCGCCGTGCCGCCGCCGATCACTGCCTGGCGGGTGCTGTTGACGTTGGCGATCACGACGTCGCTGTCGCCCGCTTCGGCGAGGATGCGCTCGATGTCGGCGAGCGGCGCGAACACCGCGGCCAAGAGCCCATTGTCAGCGACCGCGAGCTCGGTCATCTCGCGACCGCGGGCGCTGACGGCGAGCAGGGCGTCGGCAAAGGACAGCGCGTCGGCGGCGACCAGCGCGCTGTACTCGCCCAGGCTGTGGCCCATCACCAGATCGGGCCCGATGCCGTACTCGGCCAGCAAGCGGGTCAGCGCGCAGTCGGTGGCCAGCACCGCAGGCTGGGTAATCGCGGTCTGCCGCAGCGCCTCTTCGGCGCGCGCCTCGGCCGCCGGGTCGCGCGAGGTAAACAGGTACTCGCTAAGCGGCCGCCCGAGCAGCGGCTGCATCACCGCGTCGGCCTCGGCAAAAGTCTGGGCGACGACCGGCTCGCGCTCGCGCAGGCGGGCGAGCATGTTGGGATACTGCGAGCCCTGACCGGTAAACAGGAAGGCGACCTTGAGCGCCGGCCCGCTGCCGCGGAAGATGCCCTGCGAGCGCAGCGGGCGCCAGACCCCGCGCCCGCTGCCCGCGCTCAAGGCGCGGTGGGCCTTGTGCAGCTTGTCCGCGAGCTCGGCGGCGTCGCCATAGTCAATGACGAGGCGCTCGGCGGCCTGCAGCTCGGCCGCCGCTGGTGGGGCGGGCGGCGGCGCGACCCCGCCTTGGAGCTGCGCCTGCAGCGCTTGCAGCCGCGCGACCAGCTCTGCCTCGCTGGCCGCGCCGACCACCAGCGCCCCGCGCAGCGGCGCCTTCAGGGTCGCCGCGGCGGCAGGCACCGCGACCTGGGTGCGCTCGGGCAAAAGTCCCGGTACGTGCTCCTGCAGCACCAGGTGGAAGTTGGTCCCGCCAAACCCAAACGCGCTGAGCCCGGCGACGCGCACCCCGCCGGCCGGAGTCGGCCAGTCGCGCAGCTCGGTGTTCACTCGGAGCGGGCTGTGGGTAAAGTCGATGTTGGGGTTTGGCCGGCTGCAGTTCAGGCTGGGCGGCAGGAGCTTTTCGTGCAGGGCCAGGGTCAGCTTGAGCAGCCCCGCCGCGCCCGCCGCCGCCTTGAGGTGGCCGATGTTCGACTTGACCGAGCCGAGAGCAACGCTGGCCGGCGCCGCCCCGGCGGCGGTGAGGACCTCGCTCAGCGCCCCCACCTCGACCACATCGCCGACGCGGGTCGAGGTGCCGTGCCCTTCAAACAGGGTGGCGATGGCCGGAGAGAGCCCGGCGTTATTCCACGCCCGCTCGATGCACAGCCGCTGCCCGAGCGGATTGGGGGCGGTGATGCCCTTGCCCTTGCCATCGCTGGAGCCACCGATGCCGCGGATGACGGCGTAGATCCGATCGCCGGCGGCCTCGGCATCGGCCAGGCGCTTGAGCACGAAGATCGCCCCGCCCTCACCCATCACAAAGCCGTCGGCCCCATCGGCGTACGGGCGGGTCCCGGTCGCCGACAGCGCGCCGATCTTGCAGAACTTGACGAACGTCGCCGCGCCCATGTTGCGGTCGATGCCGCCGGCGATCACGACGTCGTAGTCCTTCTCGACCAGCCCCTCGATCGCCGCCGTGATCGCCGCCATCGCCGAGGCGCACGCCGCGTCCACGACGTAGTTGGGGCCGTGGAAGTTGAACAGGTTGGCGACGCGGCCGGCGATGCAGTTTGATAGCTCGCCGGGCATGGTGTCTTCGCTGATCGGCGGGAAGCGCCGCCCGCTGCCGCTGCGCAGCTCGGCGGTGATGGCGGCGCGGGTGGCCGCCGGCAGCGCGGCGAAGCTCGGCGCCGCGGCCAGCTCCTCGGCGTACTCGGGGAAGTAGATGCGCAGCGCGGTCAGGTAGTGCCGCTCGCCGGCCATCGCGTTGCCTAAGATCACCGCCGTGCGCTCGGTATTGAGCGGGCGAGCCGGGTAGCCGTAGTCATGCAGAGCCTGCGCAGTGCACGCCACCGCCCACTTCTGACTCAGATCCATGGCATCGCTCACCCGAGGCGGCAGCGCCAGGCCCCACTTGTGCGGCTCCCACTCCCAGCTGCGCACCCAGCCGCCGATCTTCGAGTAGGTCTTCTCGGGCGCGTGCGGATCTGGATCGTAGTAGAGGGCGGGGTCCCAGCGCTCCTTGTCGATCTCGGCGATGCTGTAGCGGCCACCTTTGATGTTCTGCCAGAACTCGACCGGGCTTGGGGCATCGGGAAGAATCGCGCCCACACCGACGATGGCAATCGCTCTGTATGCTGTCTTTTCCATGACTTGACCTTGGCGAAAAGAGAGTGTCAAAGGGGGGCTTCAGGGAGCAGCTTTTGTCCGGTCATAAAGAACGTTGGCGACCAGATCGAGGTCCGCGAGCAGACCAAGCTGGGCGCGGTGGATGGCCGAAAGACCGACGCCCGCGTCCAGGTTCACAAGGTCGGCGGCGCTGCTGCTCGCCGCCCACATCCAGCGCAGTCCGGCGCCGCCGACAAGCTCGGCCGCCTCGCGGGCGAAGATCCGCGAAAGGGCAGCCAGCGCCGGCGGAGCGAAGCGGCGATCCGCCTTGTCGCTGAGGGTGCCATCGGCGGCCCGCGCCGCCCGCTGGCACAGCACCGCGGCGCACTCTGCATGCACACACAGCTCGCCAAGGCGCAGCAGGATGTGCTGGTGGCGGGTCAGGCGGCTTGTGCGCGCGTGCTCCAGCACCGCGGCCAGGGCGCGCAGCCCGAGCGCTGCGGTGTCGGCGCCGACCTGCGGGTGGCGGGCGTGGAGCTCGAGCAGCTTCTGCGCCTCATCCTGATAGTGACGCCCGCGCGTCTTGAGGTGCAGCTGCCAGCGATCGCGGCTGATCGTCATCTCCATGATCTCGGAGGTGCCTTCGTAGATCGTGGTGATGCGGACATCGCGCTTCACCTTCTCGACCATGTACTCCTTGGTATAGCCGTAGCCGCCCAGGGCCTGGATGCTGGCGTCAGCGGCGCGGTTGGCGGACTCGGTGGCCAGGTACTTGGCGATCGCCCCCTCGGTGGTCAGGCCCTCCTCGCCGCTGTCGAGCCGCTCGGCGACATACTCCATGAAGGCGCGGCTCGCCTCCAGCCGCGCGACGTGCGGCACGATCAGCTTGTGGGTGTAGCCCTGCTTCTCGGACAGCGGCCCGCCGGCCTGAATGCGGGTGGTCGAGTACTCGATGGCGCGATCGAGCGCCGCCCAGCCGCCGCCCAGGCCAAAGGCCGCGACCATCAGCCGCGTGTAGCCAAACACCGCCTGCGCCTGCAAGAGCCCCTTGCCCTCGCTGCCGCCGATCAGGCGGTCGGCGTCCACATACACCTCGTCGAGCGCCAGCGCCGCGGTGTTGCTGGCGCGGATGCCGTGCTTGTCCTCGGGCTTGCCGTGCGTGAGCCCGGCCGCGTCGCGCTCGACGACAAACCAGCTCGGGCCGCCCGGCGCCTGGGCGAGGATGGTGTAGACATCCGCTACCCCGCCGTTGCTGATCCACTGCTTGGCCCCCGAGAGCTTGTAGCCCACCACCTGGCCGTCCGCGCTCACTGGCACCGCGACGCTGCGCAGCGCGCCGAGGTCGCTGCCGGCGGCGGGCTCGGTGGCGCCGTAGGCCATAAGGGCCCCTTCCTCGGCGATCTTGGTCATCCAGCGCCGCTTCTGCGCTTCGGTGCCGCCGACCCGTATTGGATCGCTGCCGAGGAAAGTGGCCAGTACGCCGGTGGCGATGCCGATGTCGATGCGCGCCATCGCCTCGCAGATCCGATACAGGTCAAAGGCGCCGGCGCCCATCCCGCCGTAGGCTTCGGGGATGAAGAACAGCTGGATGCCAAGGCCCGTGCCGCACATCTGGCGCACGATGGCTTCGGGAAACTCGTCCTGTGTATCCAGCTCAATCAGCTTCTGGTCGGGGAGGTGGCGCGCCGCAAACTCGCGGAGCGCGTGGATCGTTTCACTGAGCGTGGCTTGGTCCAGGCCGGCTGCCATGATCGCCTCGAAGCCCCGAGTGGGGTGGGTGCGGCAAAATTTGCCGAGCTGCGGTCGCCTCCAGGCCATCGCAAGCTCGATGCCAAGGCCGCGGGGCGGTTTGGCCTCGCATTCGCGCATTTTCTGCGAGGGAGCGCGCAGACAGCGCATCCTTTGCGCGCCCCGCTCAGCGGCGGGAGAGCGCCGGACCTACCTCGGGGTTCGAAGTGTCAGACGGCGCCCGACCGCCAGTGCCATAATAGGACAGACTCCATGCGGCTAAACAGACTGTTCCCCTGGGCCTTCAGCCTGGCCGGCGTGACCGCCCTCGCCGCGCCGGCCCGCCCCGAGCCGGCGCGGGCGCTGGCCCCGGCCGCCGCGGCCTCGCAGCCGCCGCGGTATCTGACCACGGCGGTGCGGCCGACCGCCCTGCTGCTGCGCGAGGGAGTCGCGTTCATCTCGGATGAGCGACGCTTCCTGCAGCGGGTCCCGCTCGGCGGGGCCGGCGCGAGCCAGTCCTTCTGGTCGCCAGCGGTCTATCCGCCGCGGCTCCTCGACGGCGGCGGCGGCACGGTCATCATCGCCGATCAGCACGGCGAGACCATCAAGCGGATCACCGCAGAGAGCCAGCCGTGGGCCGAGGATCTCGCCCATGGTCAGCAGGTTCGCACCCTGGCGCGCGACGCCACCCACCTTTACTGGATCAACCTCGCGCCGCCGCACCTGCGGCGGGTGCCGCTGCGACCGCTCGACCTGGCGCGGTCGCGACCCGTGGTTCCGCCGCTCCCCCCCGATACCGAGGCCGTCGCTTATCTGGCCGAGGAGCTGGTCGACCTCGCTGTGGACGCCGGGGAGGTCTTTTTGGCCAACGCCCCCCGGCGCTCGCTGCAGCGCCTGCGTGCGGGCGGTCGGCCTGAGACCGTGGCCACCTTCGCGCAGCCGCCGACTACGCTCTATCTGACCGCCGACACTGTGTTCGTCGGCAGCCGCGGCGGCACCGTGTACCGGGTCGAGCGTGCAAGCGGCAGCGTCGCCGTGCTCGGACAGGCGCGCGGTGACGTCAGCGCGCTGTCGCTGGCCGGCTGCTTGCTGCTGGTCGGCACCAACACCGAGCTGATCGCGCTGGAAGCCAGCCGCGGCACCGCCGTGCCGCTGGCCGCTGCGGTCAGCGTGACTGGGGTCGCCGCCTCCGGGGGGCGCGTGGTCTACGCCGATTACCAAGGCAGTGCCCTCTACGAGCTCCCCCTGCCCGCCTGCCCCGGTCCCCAGGCGATCGCCGCGACCCACCCGGCGCCCCCAGCGCCCGCGCCGACGGCAGATCCGCCGCCGCCGCCAAGCCCAGTGGACCCCGATCCGCTGGCGGGCAAGAGCCGCGCCGCCGCCCACACCGTCCTTGTCCGCTTCGCATCGGCGACCGACCAGCTGCCGCGGCCGCGGGTGCGCTCGGGAGTCGAGCGCGTCCTGGGCGAGGCGGCCCTGGAGCTATGGGCGCGGGCGAGCGAGCCGCAGGTCGCGGCGCTGCAGCAGGACGGCTTCGATGTCGTCTACCGCGACGGCGTCGATCGGGTGCGCTGCACCGACGTCCGCCATAACCCGGAGGCCGCCCGCCGCCCGCCGCCGGCGCCGTTTTTCGAGTCGGGTCAGCCCAAGGTCTTCCTGGTCCAGCTCAACGTCGGCAGTCAGGTCCTGCCCGAGCTGCAGAGCGAGCTCGCCGCCTCCGGGGTAACCCTGCTTGAGACCGAAGGAGCTACGCTCACCGTCGCGGCCAGCCCGAGCGCCATCGCCCGGCTGGCGAGGCGGCGCTATGTGACCTGGACCGGCGCCTACAGCGTGCGCGAGCGGCTTGTCAGCCTGGGGCCGGAGGAGGACGCGCCCAGCGAGCCCTGTGCCGGAGATCCAGATCGAATGCTGCGCCGGCTGGCGGCGTGGGTGCAGAAGCAGCCGCAGGCCCCGCTCAAGCTGACCGCGGTGCTGTTTGCGAGCAGCAGCGCCTTCATCGCTGCGGTGCGCCACGTGGGCGGCCGCATCGATTACCGCGATGAGCAGACTGTCACCTTCACCATCAAGCGGGCAGCGCTGCCCGCGGTCGCAGCGCACCCCGATGTCCGCGTGCTTGAGGCCTACAGCGAGCCCTCGGTCGACTGATGCGGGCCCGCCGCGGCGTGGCGGGAAGGGGCGGTCACGGCGGCAGCTCCGGCGGTCCCCCCGGAGTCGCGCCCGCCCGCCCGCTGCCACAGCTCGCAGCGGGTGTTCGCGACTTGAAAGTCAGCCAGCGCGCGGCTACAGGGCGCGCATCTCGGCCAGGGTCCCGTTATACATGTCGAGATCGACGTTGCCGCTGATGCCCGAGACCGCGCCGGTGCTAGAGTACTGCCAGAACCGCAGCCGCCCCCACGCCGGCGGCAGCGACGGGCAGCTGACCCCCCAGTGGGCATCCCAGATGTAGGGCAGCAGAGGGGGCGTCGGGTTGCCGATGCCGCTCCAGAAGCCGGGGCTGGTGTAAAGGGACGGCAGGCGGCCGGTGCGCGCCTTGACCCGCTGCAGCCAGGTGTTGACGTGCGCCGCCACCGTCGCCCCCGACACCCCGCCGGTGACCTCGACATCGATGACCGGCGGCAGATCGCCGGCGCCGTAGCCGACGCTGTTAAGCTGATTCACGATCAGATCAGCCTGCGCCGTGGCGTCCTGGTTGGGGCGGAAGAACTGGTAGGCGCCGACGGTCAGGCCGGCGGCCTTGGCGTTCTTCCAGTTGCTCACAAACTTCGGGTCGAGAAAGCCGGTCCCGTCGCTCACGCGGATGATCGCAAACTGCTTGCCGGCCGCCTTGACCGAGGCCCAGTTGATCGTCCCCTGATAGTACGACACGTCGATTCCGTAGACCTTGTTACTGCCCGGACAGACGGTCGCCTCTTCGTGGAACTCCATCGGGTCGGACATGCTGCCGGCAGTTCCCTCCTCGGCACCCTCCTTGCCGAGCGGGGCCCCGCACGCAGAGAGCGCAAGAGCCAGCGGAGCGGCGAGACACAGAAGCTTGTTCTTATTCATAGGTCGGTCCTTTCGCGAGGTCAGCCGGCGCGCGGCCAGGCCATAAGGGGTTGATACCGCCTGGTTATTGCATGCCGCGCACCGAAGCCGGCTGAAACTTGCTTCCCGTCGCCCAGCGCGGCGCAGCCTCGCTGTGGCGCTGGGGCTGGGGGTCCCCACTTCGCTGAGTCCAGCCAGCAGCTGCGGGCCGCGCCCCGCACTGCGCCCCTGGCCGCCTTGGCCTGCGCCGCCCGGACCACCGCCTCGTAGGGAAAAGTCCTGCATCTGGAACAAGGTCAGCTATAATTAAGTTGGGTCCACATAGGGGGGCTTGTGGGTCCGTGTTTCCCTTACTCTCCAGGAGTCTGGCCATGACAACCATTGCGGTGGTAGCGCACAAGAAAAAGTCTTTAGGCGGTGGGCTACCCGAGCTCCGCGTCGCCTTGACCGAGGCCGGCATCACCGACCCACTGTGGTACGAGTTCACCCGCAACACCCAGGCGCCGCAGCTGCTCCGCAAGTGCGTGAGCAAAGGGGCGGATCTGGTGCTGCTGTGGGGCGGCGACGGCACCGTCCAGCGCTGCATCGACACCCTGGTCCAGGCGGAGGCCAATAAGAAGGTGGAGCTGGCGATCATTCCCGCCGGCACCGCCAACCTCCTGGCGAAAAACCTCGGCATCCCCCACGACCTGCGCAAGGCGGTCGACATCGCGCTGCACGGCCGCCGGCACAAGCTGGACATCGGCCGCATCAACGGCGAGCACTTCGCGGTGATGGCGGGGACCGGCTTTGATGCGCTGATGATCCGCGACGCCAGCAAGGGCCTCAAGGATCATATCGGCCAGGCCGCCTACATCCTCACCGGTCTCAAAAACCTCCGCAACAAGTCGACCCGGGCGCGCGTCACCGTCGATGGCAAGCGCTGGTTCAAGGGGCGCGCGAGCTGCGTGCTGATCGGCAACGTCGGCACCCTGCTCGGCGGCGTCAAGGCCTTCCCCGACGCCGAGCCGAGCGATGGCCAGCTGGAGCTCGGCGTGGTGCAGGCAGAGAGCGGCTGGGACTGGCTCACGGTGCTCGCCCGCACCGCGGTCGGCGACGCCGACAAGTCGCCGCTGGTCAAGACCGGCCGCGGGCGCAGGATCGACATCAAGCTGAACGGCAAGCTCCCCTATCAGCTAGATGGGGGCGATCGCAAGGCCACCTGTCGGTTGCGCATCAAGGCCAAGCCGCACGCCATCACCGTCTGCGTCCCCGCCACGCCGGCCAGCTGAGCGCCGCGGCCCGGGCCCGGAAGCTGGGCGCAGGCGCGCTGGCCCAGGACCTCGCGGACGCGGCAGAGCAGCGACTCGGGGGTGAAGGGCTCCTAAAGCAGCTCCAGGCCCGGCGCGAGCAGCTGGTGCTAAAGGATTGCTCGCCGGCGGTGCGGCTCTGCACAGTAGGAGCGTGAAGAGCTGGTCCGCGACATCGTGATCACGCCGATGACGCGGCCGCGCGACAGAAGCGGCGCGCTGAGGCGGCTGGTGACCCGCAGCGCCTGGAAGATGGGCTGCAGCCGCTGCGCGATCGCCGGCGGCAGCGCGCTCGCGTCGACCATCACCTCGGCGAACGAGCGCATCGCCTCGGTAAGCACCTCGTGCCGCGCGCGCCAGCCCCCCACCCCTACCTGCTCCCCCAACCATCATAACGCAGACTGTACGGCGCAACTCACTCTCGGCTCAAGCAGTGGGTATGCTCCGGTCAAGAGGCGACAAGCGAGATGGCGTCAGGAAGAGTACGCACCTGCGGTCAGCATCAGACTGCAGCGGCGTCGGAGGTGCTCAGCCCGGGAGCCCGCGCCGGACTGCATCCAGGCTGGCCAGGGCCTCCGCTTCATCGATGAAGATGCGCGGCGCGCGCTCCCCGCGCTCCCGCGCCATCCGCTGCACATGGAGGAATCCGGCGGTGGTCCGCACCAGCATGACCGTGTTGGAAAACACCGCGCGCACCTTCATCGTCTGCTCCTTCATGGCGCGCTCGAAGTCGGGATTGTTATTGCCGCGGCCCTGCCGCAGATCCATGAGCAGCGGCTTTCCGACATAGTTGGCGAGCGCTCGGAGGATGCTCGCAAACAGAGCTGGCAGCTCATCGGGTCCCGGCATCGGCTCCGAGGTCCGACGCATATAGAGCATGTCGTTGGCCGGATCGTACTCGATGCTCAGGTACTCGCTCTCGAACAGCATCTGCAGGCCCACAGAGATTCTTGAATGTCCGCCCTGGTTACTATCCATGATCGTCTTTGGGAGTGGGAAAATCAAAGAATGTTTTCGTCCCATCCCGTGGCTGGCGGGCCAGCATTCACATTCTCTTTCGCTCATGCTGGCCTAGCCGCCGCTCGGGCGCGGCGCCGGCTTGTCGCTCCCCCAGCGTCCCCCAGGGGGGCCGAGCAGAGGTCGCTGGTGCCAATGTGATCCATTTTAGTATACTCGCCCGCCGGCGCGCGCTGTCTGCCGCCGCTGTCACTGTCGCAACACAAAGGATTCTGGAGGACTTCATGAACTCGTCTCAAGGCAAGGCTGTCACAGGCCGTCGCGGCTTGCTGCCGGGCCGCTCTTGGCGGTCGCTAATCGGCGCGCGGCGCGGACGCTGCGGCGCAATTCTGGCGGCGCTGCTCGGGCTGTGGCTGGGGGCGGCCGGCTGCCGTCCGCTCTCTGCTATCCCGCAGGAAGAGCTCATCGCCAACGCGGTCCGCGCCGCCCAAAAGGGGCGCTGCCCGGCCCCGCAGCCGGGGACGCTGCAGGACATCACGGGCACCCCCGCGGGTCCCTACTACATCCATCACCCGGACCAGACCACCGACCACACGCCGACCGTTCTGTTTCTCCCCGGCGGCGCCGGTACGCAGAAGATTGCTCGCGACTACATCTGGAAGAACTGGCTCGCCCGCGGCCAGCGCCTCAATGAGGTCCGGGTGGTCATTCCCTACGTGCCGGATCGCAGCCACATGACGAAAAAGGAGTCGCTGCGCACCCTCCTCATCCTGGAGGAGGTCCTGGCCTGCTATGGCGGCAAGCACGAGCGGGTGCAGCTGGCCGGCACCTCCAACGGCGGCCGCCACGCCTTCTACCTGATGACCCTTGTGCCGCAGCGCTTTGCCTCGCTGCTCGGCGCGCCGGGGGTCTTCCCCAAAAAGACCGATGACGCGGCGGTGGCCGCGGCGCTGCGCGAGCGGGCGGTGTATAATGGCGTCGGCGCCGAGGACCAGGACTGGAAGCCCGAGGTCAAGGCGACCCACGAGCGGCTCCTGCGGCTTGGGGCGCGCTCGGTATATGTCGAGTTCCCCGGACAGGGCCACATCCTCAACGAGCAGTTTGATCCAAGCCCCTTCTTCGACTTCTGGTTGGGCGGCCCGGCGCCGTCGCCTAACTAGGCGACCGGCGCCGCGCCCCAGGGTGGACTCGCCGGCCATCCACAGGGCGCAGCCGGCGGCGAGACTCAGTCTTCCGAGGGCTTGGCGCTGATCTCGCGCTCGACCAGCATGGCGAGGTCGCGCAGCACCGTCTGCTCCTCGGGCAGCAGGTTGCGCGGGCGCGGATCGTAGACGCACAGGGCGCCGATGTTGTGGCCCTGCGGGCCGCGCAGCGGGACCCCGGCGTGGAAGCGCAGGTGCAGGCTGTTGTGGAAAGAGGGGTTGTCGCCAAACCGGCTGTCTTCAGCGGCATCGGGCACCACCAGCACGTCATCGCCGAGGATGGTGTAGGCGCACATCGACAGGTCGCGCGGGTAGACCTCCAGCTGCCTGCCGACACACGCCTTGAACCACTGGTGGTCGGCCTCCATCAGGCTGATGTAGCACAGCGAGGTGCCCAGGGCCCGCGCCGTCAGCCGCGCCAGCCGGTCGAAGCGCTCTTCGTGCGGGGTGTTGAGCAGGCCGGTGGCGCGGACCGCAGCGAGGCGCTCCTCCTCATTGGGCGGCAACGGGGGCTTGAGCCAGCCCACCCGCATGCGGCGCAGCCACGAGCGCAGCCGCGACTGAATGAAGGCCGGCGAGCAGGGCCGGGTCAGCCAGTCGGTGACGCCGGCGGCGAAGGCGGCCTCGGACTCGGCGTGGTCCTCGGCGCCGGCGACGATCACGATCGGGATCGCCGAGACCTGCTCATCGGGGTGCTGGCGGATGCGAGCGGTCGCCGCCAGGCCATCGTAGCCGGGGCTGCGGCGGGACAGGATGAGCAGCGCCGGGGCCTCGCGCTCGGCGAGCGCCACGGCCTGCTGGTCGTCGTCCACTACATCAATGGTGAAGCCCTCGGGACCCAGGGCGTTGCCGATGGCGGTGGTAAGCGCCAGGTCGCGCAGTCCGACCACGATGCGCTTCTGCGAGACCCGCCGCGGCCCGACCTCGATGGTCTCCAGCACCGACGGCGGCGGCACATGCGGTCCCTGGCCGGCGAGCTCGATGCTCTGACCTTCGGCGGCGGCGAAGATCTCCAGCGTGCTGCCGCGCAGCGCCGCCTCGGCGCGGGCGGTCTCGACGAGGCGATCCAGAGCGTCATCGCTGCGCAGCGGATCGTGGTGGAAAAGCGCCAGCCGCTTGGCCTTGGCCGCCTCGGCGACATCCAGCGCGTACTCCAGCGTGCTGTGTCCCCACCCAACCTTAGCCGGGTACTCGGCCAGCGTTGTCACGCCAAGCCGAGCTGCGGCGCGACCGCCGGGGCAGCGCGGCCTGCGCGCTCACCTGGGGAGCGGCCGCACCGCTCTGCCCACCACCCCCGCGACCGCCGGGCAGGGAAGCGGGCGGGATCGCGGGCAGATCGGGCTGCAGGGTCGCCAGCCGCGACGCAGCGCTGGCTTCGCCGACCGGGAAGTGTCACGATGGGAGGTAGTCTCTTAGGCGACTGTTCGCAGAGGTGCAGTATGAGGGCAGGATCCCGGGGGCTGACGGCGCTGCTCGCCAGCGCGCTGATTTGTTGCACTCTGTCGGGCTGCGCGCCACCGGCGTCGGGCAGCGATCTGGGGACCCCGGATCAGGGCGCCGCGCCGCCGCCGCTTGGGGCGCCGATTCAGGCCTCGGCAAGCACCTGGACCTGGGTCGACTTCCCCGACTCTGCCTGCGATGACGGCAGCCCGACCGGGATCGGCGTCAACTTGAACGGCAGCAAGGATCTGCTGATCTTTCTCAACGGCGGTGGCGCTTGCTGGGACTACACCACCTGCGTGCTGTTCAATACCTCCACTCACGGCCCGTTTGGCAGCGCGCAGTTCAGCCAGGGGATCGCCGCCGCAACCGGATCGGTCCTCGACCGCGCCGCGCCCAACCCCTTTGCCGGCTTCAACCTGGTCTTTGTGCCCTACTGCACCGGCGACATCCACGGCGGCGACAACGTCATCACCTATACGAGCGGCAGCAACCAGAAGGTCGTCTACCACAAGGGCCGCGCCAACATCGTCGCCTACCTGCGGCGCCTTGCCGCCACCGTGCCGGCCGGCGGCAAGGTGGTGGTCAGCGGCAGCAGCGCTGGCGGCTTTGGCAGCAGCCTGGTCTACGATCTGGTTCACCAGTACTTTGGCGGCAGCCGGCTGTATCTCCTGGACGACAGCGGACCGCTGCTGGTCGGCGACGCCATCCAGCCGGTCCTACGCAGCAGCTGGTACGCCTCGTGGGGACTTGAGCGGACGCTCGGGCCGCTGTGTCCGACCTGCCAGCAGGACTTCTCTTTGCTCAATCCGATCCTCGCGGCCAAGTATCCCGGGGAGCGCCTGGGCCTTCTGTCCTATACGCAGGACGGCG
This sequence comes from Polyangia bacterium, assembly GCA_044222245.1. GTDB lineage: Bacteria > Myxococcota_A > Polyangia > Palsa-1104 > JAEUJZ01 > CALFML01. Next base: position 98,471 of record JBGANQ010000006.1, read on the forward strand.
TCATCCGCGCTTATCTGGGGCTGTCGGCGACGGACTTTCAGACCGATCTGTATGCCTTCGCCGCGACTCGGCTCGATCCGCTGGCGCAGTTTCACTACTACTTCGTGACCGGGACCGGCCACACCTTCCTCGGCAAGCCGGCGGCGACGACGGCGCAGGGGACGCCGCTGTGGACCTGGCTGACCCAGTTTCTTGCCGATGATCCGGCCTGGGCGTCGACCAAGCCGTAGCGCCTGGCCGACCGGCCGGCCGCGCGTCGGCACCTACGGACGCAGTAGCTGGCGCAGGATCAGCGCGAGCGGACCGTGCTCGGGGAGCTCGATGTGCAGGCTGGTCAGGATCATCGTCACCGTCGGGACCAACATCGGGCCGGCGAACCGCAGCGCCTCGCGCGGGGTGAAGACCTTGGTCGAGATATTGAGCACTCGGTCGTAGAGCTGCAGCAGCGACTCCAGGGTGCCGCGCTCATCTTCGGACAGCGTGGTGCGCCGCGCGAACAGCGGCGCCAGCTCGTGCTGCAGCGCGACCATCGACTCGTTGCGGGCGCGCGCCAGCAGCGTCCCCAGGGCGTACTGCTGCACGAAGAACTGCGCCGCCGAGGCGGCGACCGCGCCGAACAGGACCATCGCCGAGAGCACATAGGCGACCGGGCCCAGGCCCGGCAGCAGCAGCGGGCCTAGCGCGCCCACAGTTGCCATCGCCGCGGTGACCATCACCGTCTGCTGGCCGATTCGCCGCAGCCCGACCACCAGCGGCGAGTGGTTCGGATCCAGCGGAAACAGCTCGACCCGCCCCGCAGTGGACAGGAGGCTGAGCAGCGAGATGCTGGCCGGGATGTACACCTGACTGGTCACCACCGCCGAGCCGAGCGCGATAAACCCGAGCGTCGCCAGCCCATGGTGGCCGACAAAGATCCGCAGCGCCGGGATGAGCGGCGCCGCCGTCAGCAGCCCGATCCCCAGGCACACCGCCGCCTGCCGGCTCAAAAGGAAGCTGCTCGCGCTCCAGGCACGCGCCCGCGCCACCGCCTCGGGTGACAGGGCAGGAATGATGGCGGCGCCGGCCACGCGCTTGACCTGGCGCGCCAGGCTCTCGTAGGCAACCAGGGTGACCAGCAGCAGCAGGCCCGCCCATAGGTCTATCTCCCGCAGCGCGCGCGGCTCGGCCAGCGCGGCGCCGACAAGGAGGGTCACTGCGACCAGGCCGCCCGAGCAGGCGGTCGCGCGCAAGGCCCACGGCAGCCGCGCCAGCGGCGCCGTCGCCGTCAGCACGAGCCGCCGCCCGAACAGGCCATCGAGGGTACGGGTGAGCTCCTCGGTGAGCCAGGCATTTCCCGGGTCTGACATCGGTGCGTACTCGCAGCGGCTGCGCCGGCTCATTATCGGGGCTTTGCGCGCTTGCGACAATGCCTATTTTGCCGGCCTGCGGGCAGTCGGCGCCGCTTCCCACCACAGCCCGCCCCCTTTTTGCTAGCTCGGCGTAAGCCCTTGTAGCTGCGGGCAGCGCGGCGGGCGCGGCGCGGCGCGGCGCAGCCAGGGGAGCGCGGACCCGGCCAGGGTGTACTGGGTATCGTGGATGACCAGATCGGCGCTGGCGAGAAAGCCGGCATGGCGGCGATCTTCGTGGTGGCGCAGCGGCCGGTGGACCGCCTCGCCGTCCGGGCCAATCGGCCGCTCGTGCGGCTCGTGGTCGGTGGCATAGACCACGGCGACCCCGTCGGCCTCGATGCGGTAGCCCAGCGTCACCGCAGTGTGGTTGAGGTAGCGAGTGCGCACGGTGACGCCACCGATGTGGATGACCTGCTCACCCAGGTCGTGATAGCGGATGGTGGCGCCGAGCTGAGAGAGCGCGACGGGAAAATACTTGTGCTGCATCTGCCCGGCGAGGGTCTCGCGCAGCTGCGGTCCGAAGCCGCACGGGGCGTAGATGTCAAACTCGTGGCCGGCGGCGAACAGCGGGGCAAAAAACGGGATTCCCTGGATGTGGTCCCAGTGCGTATGGCCGATGAAAATGTGGGCGCGGATCGGGGTCTTAAGCGCCATCCACGCCTGTCCCAGGGCAAAGGCGCCGGTTCCGCAGTCAAACACCAGCCGCGTGCCATCTTTGGCCTCAATGACGACGCAAGAAGTATTACCACCGTATCGGACGGTGGTGGGTCCCGGTCGGGCGATGGAGCCGCGGGTTCCCCAGAATTCGATTCGCAAGCATGCCCCCCAGTAACATCAATTCAAAAAGTGTTTCCCAGCAGTGTACCAAGCAATCGCTCGCCCTTTTGATTTTCCTGCCGTCTTGAGTCGTCGCGGAAGTCGTTTGTTGTAGAGTAGGCCCATGGTTCCGCTTACACCCACGCAGATCGCAAGTCTTGCCCGCCCCTCTGTTGTCCTCATCCGCGCCGATGACAGCACCGGCTCCGGCTTTGTCGTGCGCGACGACGGGACGATCGCCACCAACCTGCACCTTATCTCGGGCGCCAGCGAGGCCGTGATCGTCCTTCCCGACGGCAGTGAGCTCGACGACATCGAGATCCTGGCGGCCGACGCCGAGCGGGATCTGGTTCTGTTGCGCAGCACCGGCGCCGAGCTGCCGCCGCTGCTTCTTGGGGACAGCGACGAGGTGACCCCGGGCGAGCGGGTGGTCGCGATCGGTCACGCGGCCGAGCTGGAGGAGGCGATCAGCGAGGGCGAGCTCAGCGCGGTGCGCGAGATCGGCGACGGCCTGCAGGTGATGCAGCTGTCGGCGGCGCTGTCGCCCGATGCCTCGGGCGGGCCGCTGTTCAACGAGCGCGGCGATGTGATCGGGGTGGCGACCCTGGTCATCTCGCAGGGGCAGAGCCTGAACTTCGCGATCCCGGTGAACGCGCTCAAGCCGCTGCTCACCAGCGAGGAAGGGATCCCGCTCGCCGAGTTTCCCTGGCCGGGCCAGCGCCGGCGCTCGGTGCCGCAGCACGACGCATCGCTGCTCGACGGCTGCAAGCCGGCCGAGCTGGCGACCGTGGTGAGCGCCATCAAGCGCGCCATCTCCGTCGGGGCACCGCTTTACAACGAGGGCAATCACGACGCCTGCTTCCGCATCTACCAGGGCACGGCGCTCGACCTCGATCGCCGCCTGACCGGCTGCGCCGGACCACGGCGGGCGCTGCTCGACGGGGTGCGGCGGGCCGAGGCGCTGTCGGACGCGAGCGACCGCGCCTGGGCGATGCGCGATGCCTTCGACGGGGTGCTGGCGGTGATTGAGGAGCATGGGACGCTGCCGAGCAAGGGGGCGGCGACCCGCCTGCCGCCGGCGCCCAAGCGGCAGGTGCCGGTGCACCCGACCAGCCTGCTCGCCGACTGCACGGCCGACGCGGTGGAGCGCATCGGCCGCGCCATCTCGTCGGCCATCTCGGTCGGGGCGCCGCTTTACAACGAGGGCCAGTTCGAGGCCTGCTTCCGCATCTACGAGAACACCATCCTCGAGCTGGAGCGCTCGCTCACCGGCAGCCAGAGCGCGCGCAAGGCGCTGGCCGCCGGCCTCGCCGAGGCGGCGCTGCGCGAGACCTTCAGCGACAAGGCCTGGGCGCTGCGCGATGCCTTTGACGGCATGCTCGATGTGATCGCCCGCGGCCGCTTGAACTGAGGGCGAAAGCCCGCGGCGGCGCCCCCTGCGGGCTGGCCGCCGCGCAAGCCCCAGCCCCCGGCGCGGCTGCCGATCCCCACCCGGGGTCCCGGCGCGGCCGCGCCGCTGCCTGCTCACTCAGCGCCGTACTTTCGCCGCTTGCGCCACAGGGTGGAGGCATCGATGCCGAGAATGCCGGTCGCCTCCTCCTGGGTGCGGGTGCGCGCCAGCACCCGCAGGATGTGCTCGCGCTCGATCTCCTCGACGGTGCAGTCGCCGCCGAGCCGCAGCCCCGGGGCGCAGTGCGCGGCGATGCGCTCGGGCAGGGCCTGCGGCTCGATGGTCTGCGCCGGCCACAGGATGGTCGCGCGCTCCATCGCGTTGCGCAGCTCGCGGATGTTGCCGGGCCACGGGTAGCTCAGCAGGATGGGCTCGCACTCCTTGGACAGCTCCATCGGCGGGCGGTGGGCGGCGCGCGCAAAGAACCTAAGGAAGCGGCCCGCCAGCGCCAGGATGTCCTCGGGCCGCTCGCGCAGCGGCGGGATATGAAGCTCGATCACGTTGAGTCGATACAGCAGATCCTGGCGGAAGCGGCCCGCGCTGACCGCCTGTTCCAGGTTGCAGTTGGTCGCGGTCACCACCCGCACATCGGCGTGCCGCGTCTTGTTCTCGCCGACCCGCTCGAACTCCTTATCCTGCAGAAACCGCAGCAGCTTGGTCTGAAGTCCCGGCGCGATCTCGCCCACTTCGTCCAGAAACAGCGTCCCCCCCTGGGCCACCTCGACCCGCCCCGGCTGGTCGCGCACCGCGCCGGTAAACGCGCCGCGGGCGTGCCCGAACAGCTCGCTGGCCAGGAGCTCCTCGGACAGCGTCGGACAGTTGACCATGACAAAGGGGTGGCCGGCGCGCCGGCTCTGCGCGTGCAGAGCCCGCGCCAGGACTCCCTTGCCGGTTCCGTTCTCGCCACGCAGCAGCACCGCGGCATCCGAAGCCGCTGCGCGCGCCACCAGGTCCAGGATGGCGCGCATCCTGGCCGACTCGGTCGCCAGCTCGGCCTCCGGCGCTGACTCCGCCAGCTTCCCCTCCAGATCCGCGACCCGCCGCGCCATGGCGTGGCGCGCGGTGACCTGCTGCACCACATGGCGGATCTGCGCTGGGGTGAAGGGCTTGGGCAGGTAGTCGAGGGCCCCGTGCTTGATCGCCTGCACCGCGGTGTCGAAGTTGGCGTACGCGGTGATCATGACCACGGCCAGGCCGGGGCTCTCTTGCAGCAGCTTGGGCAGGAGCTCAAGGCCGCTTGCCTCGCGCAGGCGCAGGTCGACAAAGGCGAGCTCAAAGACCTGCCGCCCCACCGCCTGCAGGGCCGCCTGCGGTGAAGCTACCGCCGTGACCACGCAGCCCAGGCTCTCCAGGCACACGGTCAGGGTAGTCAGGATGTTCTTCTCATCATCTATGACAAGCACGCGCAGGGCGCTGGCGGACGGCTCGCTCATGGCGCGGGCTCCCTCTGGGGAACAAGGGGTGGGCCTATGGGCAGGACGCTGGCGGCAGCACCGTGCGGTCGGCCGGCTGCTCGCGCCACAAGGTCTGCGGCTGGCTGAGCGGGCCGGCGTAGGGATCGACGACCGCGCCGCCGCGCAGCACGCTCAGGTGCAGGTGCGGCAGCGACGATCGCCCCGAGCTGCCGATGCGGCCCAGGCGCTGCCCGCAGCCCACCGACATGCCGACGGTCACCGCGATCGAGCCCTTCATCATGTGGTGGTACTCGGTGCGCAGCGTCTTTCCTTCATAGTCCGCGTGCTCGATCACGACGTGGTTGGATTTCATCTCGTGGCCATCGCAGCTGACGTCGCCGAGCTCGATGCTGGCGTGGCAGCGATCGTAGTGGCCGTCTTCGACCTCGATGACCCGTCCGGGGCTGGCGGCGACGATCCAGGCGCTGCCGGCGTCCATCGCCTTGAAGCCGCCGGCGAGGATGAAGTCGGTCCCCTCGTGTCCGGCGTAGCAGAAGGGGAAGGACTGCCCGCTGTAGCTCTGGCACACGATCCGCTCCATGCTGGGCGTCACGTTGTGATCTACCCCCAGGATGATGCTGGGATCGATGGCCTCCGGGTCCTCGACCGCCATGCGCAGCGGACCCCCGCGCAGCGGCGGCGCTGCGGCATCGGGGCCTGCTGGCAGGAGGTCCGCAGCATCCATGTCGCTGCCCGTGCCCCCCCAAGGGGTGCAGGCACCAAGCAGCACGGTCAACAGCCAGCTAGCGCGCTTCATGCGGCGCACCGTATCACAGCCGCCCCGCCTGCTCCTACAGGGTCTACAGCGTCAGCTCGCCCAGATAGGAAGGCGCCAGCGCGGGCAGCACCCACTCGGCGGTGAGCCAGTCCAGGGCGACCGGCGCTTCGCGCAGCGCGCGATCGACCGCTCGCACGCGCGCCACCTCGGCCTGCGCGGTCCCGGCCGCGCGTCCGTAGGCGCGGGCGTAGAGGACCCAGTTGGACAGCTCGTAGCGGTGCAGCAGCGGCGCGAAGCGGTGCTCGTCAAAGGACCCCAGGGCCAAAAGCGCCTGCTCGGCGCTGTCGCAGGCCAGAAGGGCCAGGGTGGCGTCCCACAGCAGCTCGCGCAGCTCGGCAAAGGCGCGCTCCGGATCGCGCGCGATACCGTGGAGCAGCGCCGCGAAATCCGCCTCGTCCAGTCCCGCGCCTTCGGCAGCCTCGGCCATGGCCGGCACCTGCGTCTCCAGAAACGACGAGTCGGCCGCCGCGCCGAGCAGCCGCCCGACGAGGTAGACGTCAAACGCGCTGGCGATCGACTCGCCCAGGAACAGCGCCTCGGGCGTCTGCGGCGCGCCGGAGGCGGCACCGAGCGCCCGGCTGGCCAGGTAGTGCCACGCCGCATGCGCGACGACATCCGCCGGCAAGTGGCGGTCGGTCAGGACATCGCCGCCGGCGTCCGCCCCCCAGAACGTCAGGTTGAGCAG
>JBGANQ010000006.1:105050-182089 GCA_044222245.1 Polyangia bacterium
GCCCGATCCCAGCGTCCCGCCAGCGCGGCCGGCAGCACCCGGAAGCGGTACCGGGCGCGGCGCAGCACTTCCTTGAGATCGGCGTACAGCCCGACGTGGCGAAACGCAGCCTCATCGTCAATGGTCAGCTGCTCGATGGTGCACTCGGAGAACTTGGGCGCGCGGCGGCGGGGCATCTGCGCACCCTACCACAGTCGGGTTCCGCCAGGGACCTGCCGCGCTGGCCAGCCGCTGCCGGCAGCCGGGCCGCCGATGGGCGGCGGCGCCTGAGTGCGCTCAGAGCTTCAGGTTCCAGTCGATGTCATGCTCGCCTTTGAACATGAAGGTGACGGTTCCGCTCTGCTTCTTCTTTTTGTTCGTCGCCTTGCACTCAAACGACTCCCCACCGGGCACGTAGAGGGTCTTGGTCCCGCAGTCGACCTCGATCTTCTTCTTGGTCGCCTTGGAGATCGTCGCGCTCATGTCCTCGGCGAACGGGCCAGGCGCGATGTCGGCGACATTCAGGGTAAAGCCGTAGTGGCCCGGCTCGCCCTTCTGCGCGACGTCGATCTTCGCCTTGCGGCCGTTTTCAAGTGTCGCCTCGCAGACGAACGCCTGCTGTCCTTCGGCCGGCAGCGGGCAGCTTACCGCGGTGACGCTCTTAGATGGGCCAAACTGCTTGACCATGTGCGCTTCCAGCTGGTTCTTGATCGCTTCACTTCTCTGGCGCGCCTCGTCCTTGCGCGTAAGCTCGTCGCCGTCGACCGTCATCTTCCAGACTCCGGCGGTCTCCTGCGGCGGACCCTGGACCTTCAGGGTGACGCTGACCAGCGCATCGATGACGATGTCATTCCCTTTGAAGCCCCCGAGCTTGCCGGTAAATTCCTTGGTGACATGGCCGGCCGCCTTCTCATAATGGATGCTCTTGTCGGCCCCGATGGTCAGGGTGATCCCCGGCGCCTGCCAGGTGCCAAGGTAGCTCTTTTTATCGGTATTTATAAGCTCAGCGCTCGCCTTCAGCTCGTCGCTGCGCTTGCCGCCGCAGCCGAGCAGGAGCAAGGAAGCAAGTCCAAGGCAGGGACCGATTCGCTTCACCGCGCGTCTCATCATGGGCAACTACTCCACGCCGGGCCCGAGGAGCCAGGTTCCTTCGGGCGGCTCCCGGGCTGCATCCCAAAGGGTCACCTGCAGTCTGACCGGGTGTCCGAGCGGCAGGAAAATTCCTAACAGGTTAGGTCATAGTAGGACAAATGCCTAAGAGGCAGCAGCAAGTTTTTTTGTTCGTGGGCAGGGACCAAAGACCAATGTATACTGAAAAAGTGTGGGAAGACCTCGGCAGCTGTCACCGGCGGCCCGGCGCCCTGGCGCGGTGCGGTTTATCCAATCCAAGGCTTGCCGACACCTAGGTCTGTGCTTTACGCAGGGATCTTGCCGTGCTGACAATCAAGGGAGGAAAAAGTGAAAACAATGCCACCTGAGCCGCATTTGCAGCAGGCGGGGCAAGCGCCCGAAATAATTAAGTCGTCGACCAGCTCAGGCAGATCAGGGCTGCGGGCGCTGCTCGCTCCGAGTCTGGCGCTTTGGCTGCTGGGAGGACTTGTGGGCAGCGCCGGTCCCGCCGCGGCGCAGTCGGTGCAAGTGGTGGTGAGCGGACCGGCCGTGCGGGTGCCGCCGCCGGCACCGCCGCGGGTCGTCGTGCAGCAGCCGCCGCCGGTGGTGGTGGTGCGCCCGGCGCCGCAGGTCGTCGTCGCGCCGGCACCGCCGCCGCCGCGCGTGGTCGTGGTCGCGCCGCAGCCCCAGCGCGTGGTGGTTCCGGCGCAGCCGGTGCGCGTCTACCAGCCGCCACCGCCCGAGCCGTTCCACGGTCACGGTCACGGTCGCGGCCCCGGCTGGGGGCATGGCCATGGCTGGAAGCACGGCCACGGCTGGAAGCACGGCGGTCGCTGAGCCCGCAGGCCTGGCCGCGCCCCGGGTGAAGACGCCCGTGGGCGCGGCCTAGCAGGCTGTTAGAGAGCGGCGAGCTCGGGCGCAGTGGCGGGCGCGGGGCGACGGCTGAACATGCCGATGGCAATCAGGCTCATCACCAGCTCGCGCCGCTGGTTGTACAGCTCGTAGCGGCTGCGCACAACGCCGCGATCGGGCTTGCTGCGCGACGGCGTGACCTCCAGGATCTGGGTGCGCATGGTGAGGGTGTCGCCCGGTCGCACCGGCTTGTGCCAGCGCAGCTCATCGACGCCGGGCGAGCCGAGGCTGCCCGAGCCGGCGCCGAGGTAGTGCTCGACCGCCATGCGCATGCACATGCCGGCGGTGTGCCAGCCGCTCGCCACCAGGCCGCCGAAGGCGTGCTGCCGCGCCAGCTCTTCATCGGTGTGAAAGGGCTGCGGGTCAAACTGGCGACCGAAGGCGATGATCTCGTCCCGGCTGACCGTGTACTGCCCGAACTCTTCGACTGCGCCGACGGTGAAATCGTCAAAGAAGCGACCGCTCATGGTTCCCTTTTCAGCCTGGTGGGCGGCATGTGGCCCGGCGGGCGGCTCGCCGCATAAGCAAAAACAGGCCCAGCGCCGCCAGCAAGGCCCCAAGGAGGCGGTGGCTCGCGACGGCCAGCTCCGGCTCTGCCGCGCCCATCAGGGCCTGAGGGGCGGCGCTGCAGCAGGGCACGCCGCCGTGGGTAAACAGCTCCGGCTTGCAGCGGCCGTCGATGCACTGGCCGGTGCTAGTGGCGCAGCACTGATTGCTCCGGCAGTCCTTGCTGTCCCCACAGCGGGTGCTGCACTTCCCATCGACACACTGCCCGCAGAGGCACTGCGAGGAGGCGTAGCACTCCACGCAGCTCGCACCGTCGCAGACCTCGTCCGCGCCGCACGCCCCCGAGCACGCGGTCTGGCACTGGTGGGTGCGCAGGTCGCAGGTGCCGCCCGGTCCGCAGTGAGAGTCCTCTTTGCAGCGCACGCAGCTGGCGGTGGCGACCTCGCGATCGACGGCCAGACAGAACGGCTTGTCGGAGGTCTTCCTGTCCACCGAGCCATCGGTGGGACTGATGCTCAGGGTGACGCCGCAGCTGTTGCAAGTCGGTCCGCAGTGGCGGTCGGTGGTGCACGGCGTGCACTCACCGCTCAGGCAGTAGTTGCCGCTCTTGCAGTCGGCATCGAAGCGGCACTGCACGCAGACCTGGCCGTTCATGCAGTACGGTCGCAGCGGCAGGCTCTGCGGATCTTGCGGCGCCGGCTTGGTATCGACCTGGCAGTTGGAGCGGTTCGGCCCGCACTCTGTATCTTTGCTGTTGGCGGGCAGCTTTTCGACGCAGCGACCGTTGATGAGGTCACACAGGCCGCCCGGGCAGTCGCTGTCGTGGGCGCAGGCGGAGCAGTTGCGGACGTCGGGCTGCGCCGGATCGGTGGCGACGCAGAACGTCGCGCCCTCGCAGCACAGGCAGGGACTTATGCACTTGCCGCTTATGCACTGCTGGCCGGGCTTGCAGCCCTTCTCATCGCTGCACTGGGCGCAGATGTAATCGCTGCCACCCTGCTTGGGATTGCGGATGCAGTAGGGCGTGTCCCCTTCGCAGCGGACGCACCCGGCGCCGCAGAAAAGGTCGCCCGTGCACGGCGCGCAGACCGCGGCCTCGTTGCAGAACAGGCCGCTCGGGCAGATGTTCTGATTCCCTTGATTGGGCTGATTGGCCCAGCTGCGCGGACACTGCTGGCACTTGTCGGGAATACCGGGAAACGGCGGGGCGCCCGAAGCGGCCTGGAAAAAGTAACCCGGTGGGGCGACAATGAATCCACTGCCGGACAGCAGCCCACCGACATCTACAAAGATGCTCTCGTCGAGATCGACGTACTCCGGGCCCGAGCTGGGGATGAGCACCGCCATCTCCAGGTAGCCCGGACTTCCGGTGTTGGCATGCAGGATCTCTACCGCGTATAGACCGGGCCGCGCGAAGTAGACGCCGTTTGTAACCCGGTACTGGCTGGACGAGCCGTCATCGGCGCGGCTCACGACCTCGAAGAGCTCCGGCGCCTGACCCTCTTTGGGGCTGACGTAGAAGCGCATCGCCACCGCCAGGTCGGTGACGAAGCCAAAGTGGACGGTCTGCTTGGTCCAGCCGGGCGGAATCGCCAGGAAGCCGCGGAAGCGGGCGCCGAACGCGCCCTGCGGCGCCATGGTCATGTTGGAGGCGGGATACGGACACCCGGCGTCGCTCGGCTCGCACCCGCGGGTAGACTTGAAGTCCCCGATCGCCTGCTGCCCCAGACCGGGGATCTGCGAGGCCAGATCAAAGGGCGTAAGAAGAGTCGCGAAGCTTATCACGCCGCTGCTCACGCCCCCGGTTACGCCGTCCATGAAGTCGTTGATGGCATTGGCGAACATCTGCACCCCGGGCCCGGGATAGTTGGCCCGCCGGGGAAACAGGCTGTCGGGCGGCGGGCTCGCCGTCGGTCGGTAGGCAGCGCACAGGCCGACCCCGAGCGGCGCGCCGGCAGCGGCGGTAGGCATTGGCGCCACCGGAACGCCCTCGATGCGCACCGCGGGCAGCCGCTGCGGATTGGCGCCACCGGCCGGCGTGTGGGTGCCAATTAGAAAGGAAATACCGACAAAAAATACCTGCGCCCAGCTCGCCCCACGGGCGAGCTGAAAGCCTGACACCTGATAATTATTCATGGATGTCCCGTCTGAAGTAACCATAGCAGCCCGAGTTCTTGGCGGTCAAAGAATTCACCGGGATGACCGCTCGCGGCGCCCCAGGCGGCGCGAGTGTCAGGGCAGCGGCGCCCGGACCGCAGCTTTTCGTGAAAACGCAAATTCCCACGGCGTAGCTCGGGTCGGGCGCTACTGCGGAAACGGTTCCAGTGCGAAGACCCGCCCGCGGTCTTACCCGCAAGGAGAAGGAATCAGGACTCCCGGCAGGATGGCCGCTACCGCCTCTGCCAGCGAGGATGCACGCAGCGTAGTCTGGAGCGGAGACTGCGCGTCGCGCGGCAGATCCGACTGGCTGATCCAGATGCTCGGCACTCCTGCTCGCTCGGCCATGGCGATGTCGGCATCCAGGGAGTCGCCGACCATCACACAGTCAGCGCGCGTCAGCTGCAGCCCGGCCAGCAGCAGATCGAGCATGAGCGGGTTTGGCTTTCCTACCTCATAGGTGGGCGGTCGCTGCGCCGCGGTCTCCAGCGCCGCGACGATGGCGCCGCAGCCGGGCAGCAGCAGGCCATCCTTGCCAGGGAAGTTGGCGTCGCGGTTGCAGACCACAAACGGCACCCCGCGACCGAGCGCGCGCAGCCCGTGGCCCAGCTTGTCGTAGGTAAAGTCCTGATCGATCCCCACCACCACCGCGGCGCAGGTCGCGGGCTCCCCCAGCGCCGCCCCATGCTCCACCAGCTCCTGGCGCAGGCCGGTCATGCCGATAACAAAGACGCCGCCGCGGTCCGCGGCGCCCAGGCGCTGATCACGGACGTAGCGAGCCGTCGCGCGCGCGGAGTTGAGCAGCTCGGCGGCGGCGCAGGGAATGCCAAGTCCGATGAGCTTCTGCCGCACTTGCTCGCACTGACCGCGCGAGTTGTTGGTCAGAAAAGCCACCCGGCGGCCGCTGTGGCGCAGCGCCGCCACGGCGGCCACCGCCCCGCCAAGGGCATGCTCGCCCGCATAGATCACGCCATCGAGATCGATGATCCAGCATGGCCTCGCCGCCACTATTGCGAGCGCATCTTGGCCGCTCAAGCTGACTGCCCGCGCCAAGACCTGGGCGCGCTGCCCGCACGCCGGCTCGCCGACGCCAGCCGAAGGCGGCTGGCCCTGCGAGCGGGTTGGGCAGCGGTCTCTCCCGACCGCCGCGCCGGCTGGCGGCCCGACCGCCGCGGCCAAGGCGCGCCGCGCACCTTGTAGGCAAGTCGCGGTGAAGAAGTCGGATCAGTCACTTGGAGCATCTATTTTCCTCGCCCTGGGCGCGCCGCGCGTGCAGGAGACTGCTAGATTCGTTCTCGAAGGGGTATACTTTAGACTAGATGTCTGTAGATAACGACTCTCTGGCTGCCACTGGGATCTTGGAAGTCGCGATGCCGGGTCAAGCTCCCGCCGCCGGGTCCCGAGGCCCTGGCCCGGCCACGGGGCCGGCTCCTCTTTCGCTTACCTCGTCACCGACGGCGGGGCTGGCGCCTTCGCTGGCGGCGGCCACGCCCGCGTCCCTGGCCGCGTCGCTCTCATCATCGCTGGGCGCAGCCGAGACCTCGGCCGTAGGGTCGCATCCCTCGTCGGGCAGTCTGGGAGCCGGGCTCGCCGCGGCGCGCCTGGTCGGCGGCCGCTATGAGATCCTGGGCCTCATCGGCCAGGGCGGCATGGGCCGCGTCTACCGCGCCCGCGACACCGAGCTCGACGAGATTGTCGCGCTCAAGGTCTTGCAGAACGATCTGGTGTCGTCGCCCGAGATGGTCGAGCGCTTCCGCCGCGAGGTCAAGCTCGCCCGCCGTGTGACCCATCCCAATGTCGCGCGCATGTTCGACATCGGAACCAGACAAGCCAAAAACTCAACTTTTCTGCTCACTTATGACAGTGGGCACAAGCCACCGTTTGGCGAGCCCAACCACGCCAGACGAGCACCTACACGCAGCCCTGGGATCACCCTGGGATCACGCGCGTAACCCGTCGAGGAGACAGCCATGGGTGAAGTGCTCAAGCGGGTGAGAAACGGCAAATTCCTCGGCTATTACCTGCGCTGGTACGAAGGCGGAAAGCGCCGAGTCCAGGCGAGCAAGCAGCCCACCTACGCCGAAGCTCGGCGCATGCTGCAGGCGATCGAGGGTCGCATTGCCCGCGGCCTCGCCGGTCTTGACGAGCCGGCGAAGCGGCCCGAGCTGACCGTCGCCGAGCTGTGCCGGAAGTTCCTCTCTGAGTTTGTCTCGCCGCGCATCAAGGATATCGCCCGCTACCGCTGCAACGCCCGGTACAGCCTGACTCGGCTCTTGCCTCTGGTCGGTGACGTGCCGATTGTTCAGCTCAAGCGCCTGGACCTCGAGCGGGTGCGCAATGTGCTGTCACGTCGCTATCGGGCCAACACCGTACGCGCCTCGATACGCCCGCTGTCAACCGCGCTCTCGTGGGCAGTCAGAGAAGGCTGGCTAGAACACAACCCGGCGCACCAGCTGGATCTACCGCCGCGCGAGCGCTCCCAGGAACACCTGACGGCCGACGAAGCATCGCGACTGCTGGCGACGGCCGAGCAAGGGACCCGGGCATCCGGGAGCCCGACCCAGTGGTCGCGCTACGTGGCCGTCTCTCTGGCCCTGCGGCTTGGCCTGCGCCGGGGCGAAATCTTCGGCCTTCGCTGGTGCGACGTCGATCTGGAGGACGAGCAGCTCACCATCGCCCGCTCCTATCGCCTCAAGCCAAAGAACAACAAGCCTCGCCAGCTGCCGCTCCCGCCCGAGCTTGCGGCGCTGCTGCGGGAGTGGCGCGACCTCTGCCCCACAACCGATGAGCGGGTGATTTGCCCGGTGCTTCATGGCGGACGATGGGGCATGTCCTCGAGTCGGGCAAGCCACGGGCTGGCGCGTCTGCTCCGCCTCGCCGGCTGCAGGCCGCTAGAGCGCGGCTTCCACGCTCTGCGGCACAGCTTCGCGACGCACTTTGTGCGCTCGGGCGGCTCTGTGGTGGCCTTACAGCGGCTGCTTGGTCACAGCGACATCAGCACGACCATGATCTACACCCACGCAAATCCCGACTTCGTCGCGGGGGAGCTCGCCAAGGTCCGCTTCTAGGCCCTCTGGTCTATCAGCATCCTGTGGGCGATCGGCTCTGCTACAGGTAGTCTTGGCTAGCTAGCGCTAGAAGTCGACGCTCCATAGCTCGACGTCGCCGTCGGTCCGGGCGGCGGTAAAGTACACACGCTGTCCGATTGCTGCGAAGTAGCGCCCGCCGTACTCTCCCAGCCCTGCGAAGCTCCCGAGCCGGAAGGTTCCTTCGACCGTGCCATCGCTGGTCCACAGAGTACGTCCCGCCGTTGAGGAGGCGACCTCGTCGAAAAACAGCCGTCCGGACACCGCAACCATCTGCGTATACAAGGAATTGCTGGGCGATTTGGGCAGTGAGGTCACCCGCTGCAGTGTTCCACCCCGCAGCGCGTAGAGCGTAGACTCCGCGCTCTGACCGGGGTTGGTCAGGATGAAGATTCCCTTTTCCGTGGCCGCCACTGAAGCCGCGCCACCTACCCCGAGCGGCCGGGTCCCGGCCTCACTGCCATCGCTCCACCACAGCTGATTCCGCGCTTCCTTCTGCAGGGTGAAGACGATGTTGTCGCCACAGCTGGCCTGCTCCCAACCCCCATCGCTCCAATCGCTGGAGATGCCCTTGACCAGGACTGTGCCCTCCGCGGTGCCATCAGTGCGCCACAGCTCGAGCTGCGGATCGCTGATCAGAGAACGGAAGTATAGATATCGGCCCGCGGACTGAAAGTGCGCGGGCGATATGGAGTCCTTGCCCGGCCGGGTCTCTTTCAACAGCCGCGTACCGGCATCGGTTCCGTCGCTCCGCCACAGCTCGGTTCCGGAGACGCCATCATCGAATAGATAAACGAGCTGATTGCCGACAACATGCAGCTCTTTGGGACGCGGGCCGTTGCCCACGGCTGCTCCTGCATAGTTTAGGGCTCCTGCGATGGCAGCCTGCTGTTGGGCGTTCGGCGTGCGGTGTACCGAATGACCAGAACTGGACTTCCGCGCCGATTTGGCCGCAACCGGCGCTGCTTTGGCGCTGCGGACTGGCACGGTTCCTTTCGCGGAGCCATCGCTCTTCCACAGCTCAAAGCCCCGCGTCCCGTCGTTGGCCACAAAGAAGAGCTGCTTGCCGAGCACCGTAAGCTCCGTGGGGTGCGAGCCTTGCGGTCCCGGGTGGATGTCTTTGACACGATAGGTGCCCTC
The DNA here is from genome assembly GCA_044222245.1 of Polyangia bacterium. Lineage (GTDB taxonomy): Bacteria > Myxococcota_A > Polyangia > Palsa-1104 > JAEUJZ01 > CALFML01. The sequence goes on from JBGANQ010000006.1 coordinate 113,942, forward strand.
GGGCGTGCAGTCGGTGCGCCAAAGCTCTTCATCCTCAGCGGTGAAGGTGAAGTATAAAACGCCGTCAAGCACGGCCCGCTGCTTGTCGCTTATGACCAGATAGCGCCCGTCTCGCAGGAGGTCTTTGACCAGCCGCGTCCCAGCTTCAGTTCCATCGCTCGTCCACCACTCGGTCTGGTGCACGCCATCATCAGCGGTCAAGCACAGCCGCGCTCCAACCACCACCAGGTTGCTGGGCAGCGAGCTTTGCGGACCCGGTCTGATATCGCGGACGAGCCGCGGGACAGAGTCTTGCCGCGCCAGCAGCGGAGCCGTAAGCAAGAGCAGGCCAAGCCCGAGAGCAAAGGAAATCTGATACCGCATGCGAGGATATTTTACCGACAAACGACCGCGCGGATCGAGTCCAAAACAGCGGAACAGCGCGCCCGGCTCATGACTGTAGGTGAAGAGCTGGCGCGTAGGCCGGTGCAGCAGGTTCTAAGCTGCCCGGGCCACAAGGGACTGCGCTCCCCGCGAGCGCGCCAGCAGCAGCTTGATGACCTTGCAAGTCTGCCAGCACGGCCTGGCACCTGGCTTGTGGACAGGCTATCGGGAAAATGCAGTGGCTATGGCTCGATGCGGATGCATCGTCCAAAGATTGACTTAGCGGTGACCCAGCCGTTGATCCGCCCGCGATTGTTGCCGATTTGATAACGTTGCCCTTGGATCGCTTTGATCAAGTGCAGGTATTCATTGCCGTTCACCTTGCATAGTACGATATCGCCGACGGCAAGCCCCTCCGCAGCCACAGGCGCGACGGTGCATAGCTGCCCCGACTCGATCTTCCCGGTCATGGAGTTACCCCGCGGGCGAAACGACACAATCTCGCCCTGCCTCAACTTCTCGATGTAGTGAAGTGCCCAGCCCACAGACAGCTCCTATTTTCGTCCCAATCTACTCTAACCCCGACAATGTTATTCTATGATAATACTCTCAGTGCCGGTAAACATGATCAAGGGCCGATCTGGATTCGTTGAAACGGACCTTATCCTGTGGAGGCTCCAGTGGCGAATAGCATCGTCAAAAAACTATCGACTCTCGACCGCTTGCTGCCGGTCTGGATCTTTTTGGCCATGGCGCTCGGGCTTGGGCTCGGGAGGACCTGGCCGGGCATTGGGCCGGCGCTCGACCGGGTGAAGGTAGATACAGTCTCGCTGCCCATCGCCATCGGGCTCCTGTGGATGATGTACCCGGTGCTGGCCAAGGTCCGCTACGGCGAGCTCGGGCACCTGAGGGCTCGCGGCAAGCTGCTCGGCCTGTCGCTCGTGTTCAACTGGGTGATTGGCCCGCTGCTGATGTTTGCCCTCGCCTGGCTATTTCTGCCCGATCTACCGCACTATAGGACGGGGCTTATCCTGATCGGGCTGGCGCGGTGTATCGCCATGGTCCTAATCTGGAACCTACTGGCCTGCGGTAGCAATGAGCTGGCCGCGGTTCTGGTGGCGCTGAACTCGCTGTTTCAGATCTTGTTCTATTCGGTGCTCGGCTGGCTGTTCATCACCGTCATTCCGAGCTGGCTGGGCATAGGAGGCGCGACTCTGCACATCTCCATGCTGGACATCGCCAAGAGCGTCACCATTTTTCTCGGCGTGCCGCTCGTCGCCGGAGCGCTGACGCGATTCATCCTTGTCCGCCGCCGCGGGGAGCCGTGGTATGAGAAGGTCTTCCTGCCGCGACTCGGTCCGACGGCGCTTTTGGGACTTCTGTACACCATTGTCCTGATGTTCGCGATGCAAGGGGACAAGATCCTGGCCCGCCCCCTCGACGTGCTGCGCATTGCCGTGCCGTTGCTCGTGTATTTTTTGATCATCTTCCTGGCTGCGTTCCTGCTCGCACGCAACCTTGGGTGCACCTACCAAGAGACGGCTGCAGTAGCGTTCACCGCCGCGGGCAATAACTTCGAGCTGGCCATCGCGGTGGCTGTCGCAGACCGCCAGCGCTGTCCAGAGTCGCGAAGCGATGAGCGTAGCTCGCGCGCCCTGGTCGGTAACAGCCGGCGCCTTGCTGGCAAAAAAACACGCACAGGCCGGATACAATGAGAGGCCAGCCAGCTACGTTGGCGATCGAGTCATGTACCTTCATTTGCGCAGGATGAAATCCACACTCCTACACTCGATGCTGGGATCACAAGAGGATCACCAGGCTTAGCCGGCTTGTGCTAGTCCGTCGCTGGGCTCGTCAGGCGGCGCGCATGTTCGACATGCGCGCACCTCGGCTCGGTTGTCGACTGACATCCAGCGTTTAAGGGAAGCTGTGGTCCACGCCGGGTCCACCGGCTGACTGTAGGTGAAAGAGCACACAGATCCAGCTGGACCTGCGGGGGTGCAGCTCGCTCAGGTCAGTAGTGCGGCGGCTTCTCATCGGCAGGCATGGGCGCTGGGCCGTCGTTGATGCGGCCGCGCAGCAGCTCGACTTCCCGGCGCAGCCGCTCGAGGTCGCGCCCCTGCTGCAATAGGACCTCGGACAGCTTCTGCAGCAGGTCCTGCTGCACCATGTAGCGGATCTCCAGCTCGGTCAGGCGGTCGTCGCTCATGCGCTGGAAGCTACCACAAAAAGCCCTTGCCAAAGTCACTGCCGAGAAGGTCGGAGTCTTGCCCGGCTGCTCAGCGGGCGGCGGCGCCCGGCGCTGGGCGGCTGAGCCACTCTGCCCGGAGGGTGTCCAGGCCATCGAGGTAGCCCTGCGGCGCCTTGCCCGCGGCCAGCTGCTTGGCCTGGCTGAGCAGCGGCAGCGCCTCTTTGACCTTGCCCTGCTTTTGCAGCAGCCGCGCCCGCCACTCGTAATACCAGAAGTTTTTGTCGATTCGCCCCGCCTTGTCGAGTAGCGCGCCGGCCTGACCGAGGTCGCCGCCCTGATTGATCCAGTACTTGGCGGCCAGGAAGTACGTACTCCAGCTGTCCTTGCTGGTCGGCGCCTGATCCGCCTTGGCCAGCTCGGCGGTCAGGTGCTCGCGGTAGATGCGGTCGACCTCGGCCTCGATCGGGAAGCTCACCCGCAGCTTCTCCCAGTGGAGGGCGGCGATGGCGGTCGTCCGGTCTTTGAGATCGAGCTGGTACTCGAGCCACTCCTTATGCGCGGCAGGCTCGGGCTTGACCTCGAAGCGCAGCTCGTCTTCCTCGGCCTTGTAGAAGTAGGCGCCCCACTGGCGGGACGTCTTGTTCAGGATGAACGTGAAGCGATCTGGGTCGGGCACGGCGAACAGGGCATAGGTGCCGGCCGGCACTTCCTTGCCGGCCACCCGCACTGCGGTGCTAAACGAGATGGTGGTGGCGTCGTTGGCGCCGGTTCGCCAGACCTTCCCATAAGGCACGAGCTGACCCCAGATCGCGCGGCCTTTGACCGCCGGACGGTGGTAGTCGATCTTGATCTCGGTGAGCCCCAGGTGCTGCGAGACGCCGGCGGCCGGGCTCTCCCACAGCTGCTGGACCTCGGCGGCGGCAGGCCGCGAAGCAGAGACGAGCAGGGTCAGAACAAGGACGACAACGACGCGCATGATGGAAGCTCCTTAGGTCGCCTGGGGACTATTGTCCGAGGACTGCGGGGCACCGCTTATCGCCCCCGATCGCGACAGCGGATGCCTGGAGAGCGCTAGCGCCATGCGGCGAATCTACCGCAGGCTTGCAAGCGAGGAAGAACAAAACAAGGGCGCCCCGTTCTTGCGGACTGTACGCCGTGGCGATCCTAGTGGCTGGACTGCACCGCTTGCGAATGCTGACCGCGGACCGGAATCGGCACCGTGGCACCGTCGAGCGCGACAGCGACCTGCCAGCCCAGCCGCTGCCGAATCTGCTCAGCGAGGATGGCCGCCGGTCCGGGCTCGCCATGCACGAGATAGGTCTGCACCGGCGGGCGGCGAAAGCCGGCCAGCCAGCGGAGGAGCTCGGACTGATCGGCGTGCGCCGACAGGCCGTCGATGGCTTCGACGCGGGCGCGCACGGGGACCTCGGCTCCGAACATCCGCAGCCGGGTCGCCCCTTCGAGCAGCGCCCGCCCCCGCGTACCCACAGCTTGATATCCGGCCAGCAGCACGGTGTTGCGGGCGTCGGGGAGTCGCCGCTCCAGGTGGTGCAGGATGCGGCCCCCGGTCATCATGCCGCTGCCGGCGATGATGACCAGCGGGCCGGGGCGGCCGTTCAGCCCCTTGGACTCCTCGACGGTCCGGAGCAGGTGGTAGGTGCGGCCGCACAGCGGGCAGGTCCCATCCTTCATCGACTGCGCCATCTCGGCATCGAAGTCTTCGGCGTGGCGGCAGTACAGCTGGGTCACGTCCAGGGCCATCGGGCTGTCCACGTACACCGGGAGCAGCGGCACCTCACCCTGATCCTCGAGCTGGCGCAGGGTCCAGATGAGCTCCTGCACGCGGCCCACCGCGAAGGCCGGGATCAGCACGGCGCCGCCGCGGTGCGCGGTCTCGCGGAGGACGCGCGCCAGGTGCTGCTGCGCGTCCGCGGCGTGCAGGCGGTCGCCGTAGGTCGACTCGAGCAGCAGCACGTCTGCGTCCGCGACAAGCTCTGGGTCGCGCAGGATCGGTCGGTCCCAGCGCCCCAGGTCTCCCGAGAACACCAGGCAGCGGCTACTGTCCGACCAGCGCAGCTCGACCGAGGCCGCGCCCAGGATATGCCCGGCGCGGCGCAGGCACGCGCGCAGCCCCGCGGTGACGGCGAAGCTCTTGCCGTAGGGCTGCGGCCGCAACAGGGGAAACAGCCGCTCCACATCCCTTGCGTCGTAAAGCGGCAGCGCGGGGTGATGCTTGGAGTAGCCCTTCCGGTTGGCGTACAGGGCCTCCTCTTCCATCAGGTGCGCCGCGTCGGGCAGCAGCACACGCAGCAGGTCCGCCGTTCCCGCGGTGCAGTAGACCGGCCCGCAGAAGCCGCGCTTGACCAGCAGCGGCAGATAGCCGCAGTGGTCCACATGGGCGTGGCTCAGCACCACCGCATCCACAGAGCGCGGATCAAACGGAGGCTCGTTCCAGTTGCGCAGCCGCAGCTCCTTGAGGCCCTGAAACATCCCGCAGTCGAGCAGGACCTTCTTGCCCGCCCACTGAATCAGGTGCTTGGAGCCGGTCACCGTTCCAGCAGCGCCGTGAAAGGTAAGCGTGACCGCGGGCAGGTTTTTCTCGGGCGTCATCTGGCGAGCAACTTACGCCAGGGGCCCAGGCGCAAGCAATCCCGGCGTAGGCCCTGCAGGGCCGCACCAGCGCCGCTCGCTCAGTACTTGAGGCGCTCAACCTCGCCCGCGATGAAATCGGGGGCCAGGTGGCTGTATACGAGCGTCATCTCGATGGAGGCGTGACCGAGCAGCCGCTGCAGGGTGACCAGGCTGCCCCCCGCCATGATGAACTGCGAGGCGAAGGTATGGCGCAGCGCGTGCCAGCCGCGAGTCAGCGGCTGGCAGTGCGCTGCGCGGAGCAGCCGCGCGAGCCCATGGCTAGCCCGGCTGGACGACATCCCCCACCGGCCCGCGTACCGGACCGGGCACACCAGCTCCTCAGCGGATGCAGGACAGCGCTCCTGCCAGGTGCGCAGCAGCGCGGCCAGAGCGGACGGCAGGGGAAGGTGCCGCGCCTTGCCGCTCTTGGGCGCCAGCCGATAGCTCCTGGCGACCGTCAGCCGGCCGGCGTCCAGCGCGACGTCCTGCCAGCGCAGCCCGAAGACCTCGCCGCGCCGCAGGCCAAGCCGCAGGGCCAGCGAGATGGCGATGAAGCGCGACCAGTCGGTCGGACTGTCGGCCTGCCGCGCCCGCCGCTCCGCCTCGGCGAGCAGCCGGGAGGCCGCGTCCGCGGCCAGGTACTCGGTAGACAGCTCGCGCGGTGGCAGCTCGACGCCGCGGGCGGGGTTACCGGCCACAAGCCCCTGCTTTACCGCCCAGGTCAGCGCCGTGCCAAGCGGGGCCAGCGAGGCGCGGACGGTGTTCGGCTTGAAGCGGCGGGCGACTGCGTCTCGGGCCTTCTCGATGTGATTTCTGCTGAGCTGGGCGAGCTGCAGGTGTCCGATGTGCTGCAGCACGCGCCCGAGCGCGGTTCGCGCGCCCGACCGGTAACGACCCAGATCCTTGATCCGGGGGCTAGAGAACTCGCCCAGGAACCGCTCGCATAGCTCGGATACAGTGAGCAGCTGGGCCTTGGAGGCGGCTTCCGGAATGCCCACCGCCCCGCGGGCGATGCGAGCTTCAATCTCTAGCAGCATGCGGGCGGCCAGGGCGCGCGTCGGCTGGTGGCTGGCCCGCTGCTTCCTTCGTCCGTCCACATCTTTATAGCGGATGTACCAGCCGAGGAACCTGCCGCGGCTTACCCGTCGTACGATGTCGCCCATGGCGCCGATTCTCCCGCTGGGATCGTAACACGTTTCTGTGGACCATTAGTGGTCCACGCGCTGCGTGTAGGTACTCGACGATGAGGGCAGCGGCCGCGCGGCGCCTTTGCCAGGACCCCCCGGGCAAGGGCGCGTAACTACTTCACTTTTTTGCCGCACTTCCCCGATGTTCGACATCGGCGAACACCTGGGCGAAAAATTTCTGACCATGGAGCTTATCGACGGCGCGCCGCTCCTGTCCAAGGGGACGCCGAGCCTGCCCGAGGCCATCGCGATCGCCTCGGCGGTCTGCGCCGGGCTTGGGGCGGCGCACGCGGTGGGGGTGGTGCACCGCGATCTCAAGCCCGACAACGTGCTCCTTGGCAAGGACGGCCGGGTGGTCATCACCGACTTCGGCATCGCCTCGGCCAGCGATCGCGAAAAGACCATGGGCGGGGTCGTCGGCACCCCGGCCTACATGGCCCCCGAGCAGGTCGAGGGCAGCGCCACCGATGGGCGGACGGATCTGTTCGCGCTCGGCGTGCTCCTTTATCAGATGCTCACCAAGTCGCTGCCGTGGCAGGAGCCGCAGCCGTTTGCCAACGCGATGGCGCGGCTCTTGCGGCCCGCCCCGGATCCGCGCACGCGCCGCCCCGAGCTGCCCGAGCCGCTGGCGCGCCTGGTGCTGCGGGCGCTGGCGCGCAAGCCTGAAGACCGCCCCGCCACCGCCGCCGAGTTTGCCGCGGCGCTGGCCGCCATTGACCTGCGGCCGCCCGAGGCGCCGGCCGACCAGCCGATCACGCTGTCGGGTGGCCTGTCGCACTTCGGAGCGCTCGGCACTCGCTCGATGTCGACCGCGCCCGGCACTCTGCCCCCGCTGACCAGCCTGCCGCCGGTGGGCGCGGTGACGCCGCACGGCGGCCACCCGATCGGCTCTCGCTCGACGACCAAGACCCTGGCCGTGCTGCCGATCCGCAACCTCGGACCGGCCGAAGACGCCTACCTGGCCGAGGGCCTGACCGAGGAGCTCATCGACACGCTGTCGATGACCGCCGGGCTGCGCGTGCGCCCCCGCGGCTCGGTGGCGGCGCTGCGCGACAAGGATCTGGACCCGCGCGAAGCCGGCCAGCGGCTCGGGGTGCAGCTTATTATCGAAGGCACGCTGCGGCGCATCGGCCAGGCGGTGCGCATCAGCGCCCGCCTCAGCAGCGTCGCCGATGGCTTCCAGATCTGGGCCAAGCGCTTCGAGCGGCCGGCCGCCGACCTGCTGCAAGTCAGCGATGAAGCGGTGCACGCCATCGCCGACGCCTTGACCGTGACGCCGGCGGCGTCGCTCGGTCCGGGGACTAGCGACCCGCAGGCGCTCGACCTGTACCTGCGCGCCCGCTACGCCTATAACCATGGCGAAGATCAGGCGCTGGAGCAGGCGATCGGCCTTTTCCAGCAGGCGGTGGCGCTGGCGCCCGATGATCCAGCGATCCTCGCCGGCTATGCCATGGCGTGCGCCCGCGGCTGGTTCTTCGGCGTCGCCGGCACCAGCGAGCGGGCGGCCGAAATCGCCGAGCGGCTGATGCAGATTAGTCCGCACCGCGGCGAGCCGCACATCGTCAAGGCCTCGCTGAGCTTCCAGCAGGGTGACCCCGCCGGCGCTGCCGATGGGCTGCGCCGGGCCCTGGTGCTGTCGCCGGGCATGGCCGAGACCTACGCGCTGCTCGGCCGCGTCCTGCTGGAGACCGGGCCGGTAGAAGACGGCCTGCGCGCCCTGCATCACGCGCTGGCGCTGGACCCGACCCTGCACGAGCGGCTCTACGTCGAGCTGGCGCGCGCCCACGCCATGCTCGGCCAGTGGGACGAGACCGAGAAGGTCATCCGCAGCCACCCGCCCAGCCGCCGGTCGTGGATCCTGCGGGCGCGGCTCTGCTCGTGGCGCAGCGATCAGGCGGCGGCCCGGCAGATGATGCAGGATCCGGACATGCAGTCGGGCCGCCACCCGGAAGTCATGCTGATGCTGCGCCTTATCTGTCGCGAGCTTACCGAGGCCGATCGCGCGACCTTCGGCGAGTTCTTCCGCCGCCTCTCGGGCAGCGCGCGCACGCGCATCTTCTCGTTCCAGATCCGCACCGAGACCGAGTGCGCGATGCAGAACTTCGAGAATGCCGAGCAGATGTTGAAGAGCGCCGTAGAGGCGGGGCTTATGGACCTTATGTGGATGGAGCACTGCCAGCTGCTGAAGCCGCTGCGCCGGCTGCCGAGCTATCCCGCGCTGCACGCGCAGGTGCGCGAGCGGACAATTCCTATGGCCAACATCATGCCCGCCCAGCTTTAGTTCGAAGGAGCACCCGGGATGACCAGACGGACTCTCCTAAAGAGATTGGCGGCGACCTTGTCGCTGCTGAGTGTAAGCCGGCTGCGCGGCGGCGCAGCAGTTGCTGCGACCGCCGCCGCGCCCGCCGCCGCGCCGACCGAGCAGCAGCTGCAGAGCAGCTGGAAGTCGCTGCTCACCGAAGGCGCCGACGTGGCGACCACGACCGAGCCGCTCAAGCTGACCCCAGCCGAGTGGAAAAAGCGCCTCTCTCCCGAGGCCTACCACGTCCTGCGCGAAGAAGGGACCGAGCACGCCGGGACCAGCCTGCTCCTGGAAGAGCACCGCGCCGGGGTGTTTGTCTGCGCCGGCTGCAGCCTGCCGCTGTTCACCTCGGCGATGAAGTTCGACAGCGGCACCGGCTGGCCGAGCTTCTTCACCAGCATCCCCGGGGTCCTTGGTACCACGCGCGATCTGCAGCTCGGCGTGCCGCGCACCGAGTATCACTGCGTGCGCTGCGGCGGCCACCACGGCCACGTCTTTGACGACGGACCAAAGCCGACCGGGCTGCGCTACTGCAATAATGGCGTCGCCCTGCGCTTCATCCCCAAGGTCAGCCATGGGGCGGCGCCGCGGTCTGCCTCCGGTCCCGGTAAGTCCTAAAGCGGCGGCCGGCCGCGGCCGCGACTTCGCTCGTCCTTTCACCGCCTTACTCTAGCGCCGGCAAGGACCCAAACATCCCTTGTCGGAAGACTCCCTGCGGGCTACGATAATGCGGTGAAAAACGCTGACATCTCTGGTCCTCTCCGCCTCAGCAGTGCTGGCCTGACCGATGTGGGCCGCAAGCGCACCAATAACGAGGACGCTTTTATCGCCGAGCCCGAGCTCGGCCTGTATGCAGTCGCCGATGGCATGGGCGGACACGCCGGTGGTGAGGTCGCTGCGCAGATGGCGATCGAGGCCCTGCGCAGCGCGCTGCCGAGCGCTCCCGACGCGGACTTCGTGGCGCAGCCAACGCTAGCCAATCGCCGGCGCCTGCTAGAGTGGCTGGTGCAGACCGTGCAGTCAATAAACGCCGCCATCCATACGCGGGCGCAGGACGATTTCAAGCTGCGCGGGATGGGCTGTACGCTCGACGTCGCCCTCATCCGCGGCGGCGGCGTCTTCACCGCCCATGTCGGCGACAGCCGCATCTACATCCTGCGCTCGGGTACGGTGTACCAGCTCACCGAGGATCATACTTTCGCGCAGATGCTGCTGGCAAACGGCGTGCTTTCGAAAGAGGAAGTCGCCAAGCACCCGCAGCGCAACATGCTGACCCGCGGCCTTGGCCCCTTCCCCAGCGTGCAGGTCGACAGCGCCTTCTTCGAGCTCGACGCCGGGGACGTGTTCCTCCTGTGCTCGGACGGCCTGTATGTCGAGGTGCCAGAAGAGCGAATCGCCGCCCTGCTGACCCAGCCGCCCGAGACCGCGACCCGCGAGCTGATCCAGGCTGGCCTTGAGGCCGGGGGCCGCGACAACATGACCGCGGTGGTGTTCCAGGTCATGCAGAGTCCGCAGCAGCAGCTGGGCATCATCGGCGCCGAGAAGACGCGCCGAGCGCTCGCCCGGTCTTCGCTGTTTGCCGCCTTTACCGAGAGTGAGCTGATGCGGGTGCAGAAGATCGCGCTCGGCCGCCTGGTGCCCCCGGGCGAGACCGTGGTGGCGCAGGGCAGCGCTGTGGACGAGCTGTACCTGGTCATGGAGGGCGAGATGTCGGTGGTGCGCGATGGCGAGCCGTTCGGCAAGCTCGGACCGGGGGACCCCTTTGGCGCCATGGCCTTGAACCACGAGCCGGACACGGAGGTCTCGCTGCGGACCGACACCCTGACCCAGCTCCTGGTCTTCCCGCTCACCGAGATCAAGACCCTGCTGGCCAGCGACACGGCCATCGCCGCCAAGCTCGCCCTGGCGGCGCTAGAGCGGGTCCACCAACGCCACCATCGCGTCATCGACTCCTATTCGCGCTACCGCCGCGACAACCCCGCCCGTTAGGTGGCGCCTGTTCCCCACCGGCCGCACGGCCGGCGCTCCTACCCGCAACCACCTGCTCATCCGTAGCTGCGGCAAGCAGGTGGCCGCGCGCAAATACCCGTCTTGTGCCAGCGACCCCGCAGCAAGTACAATGCTGTGGAGATTAAGCTGAACCAGATTCACGGGATGCGCATAACCGCCGAGCAGGGCCCGCTGAGCCGCCCGCGCGCCGCGCCTCTTTATCAACCATCAACCACCTGACAACCATCTGACAACTCGCGTCTTGCTGTTGCCGGTCCCTGAGTCCGCAGAGCATAGGCCCGAAACTGAATCTTCTATCTAACGCGCCCCTGCAAGGAGGATCTCATCATGTCGCTTCGCCGGTTTCTGCTCGGTAGTGCACTCTCTGTAACGTGTCTGCTTGGCTGCGCTCACAATAAGGCGGCCAAGCCGGCGCCGCCGCCGGCCGAGCCAGCGGCCACCGCGCCGGCCCCGACGCCGCCGCCGGCCGCCGAGACGCCGCCGCCGGCCGCCGAGACGCCGGCTCCGGCCGCGCCGGCTCCGGAGTGCACCGCGCCCGAAGACTGCTCCTCCAAGGGCGCCGCCGCCAAGGGCAACCAGTGGGCCTGCACCGACGGCAAGTGCGTGGAGGAGAAGAAGTCCAAGAAGAAGAAGAAGTAAGCCCGCCCCAGGCCGGCCCCGCCGGCCGCACCCGAGGTTCCGCCCCCCTCCCCGCTTCCCCCGAGACGACCGCTCCTTAAGCCCTTTAAGACCTGTCGCCCCTGCCCGCAGCTCAGGTGTCGTAGACCTCGACGATGTCTCCGGCCTGGGCGTTGGCGGTAATTTCTAGCAGGGCCTGGGTGATCGCCTTGAACGCGTCGGCCAGCGTCACCGCGTCGCTGGCCACCCAGGCCGCGAGCGCCGTCGGGCCGACGACATAGGTCGGCGGACCGGCGGGGAGCAGCCGCTCCAGCTCGATGATTGCTTGGGTGCGGGCGCTGATCGCCAGCTCGGAGATGGGCAGCGCGGCGAGTCCGGCGTGCGCTCGACCCGCTTCATCCTGCAGCCGCACCGCGGACAGCCGAACCTCTGACCCACCCAGCGCCTGGCCCGCGCTGTACAGGGCGGCGAACGCGGGGGAGTAGTGGTCCTTGTCCAGGTGCCGCAGGACATTGTCCCGCAGCAGGGCGTAGCGGATCCAAGGGACTTCATAGGAGCCTGATGGTCCGATGAAAGACAGACTCATGACTTGTGATCTTATCACACTGCCCGGAGCCAAAGATACTCTTCACAGCGGCGAGACCAAGCGGTGGGACTTCGGCCTGAGCGCAGCTGCGCAGCGCAGCCGGCGATGCAGGCAGCGCAGACCGCTGTTGCAGCCCGGAGTCAGCAGTGCGCAGGCAGCAGGTTGCGGTCTGTAGACATCTATCAAGCCTGCAGCGCACCGGGTCGGGCACGGGATTTCAAGGGGTTCGCGGCACGGCGCGGCTGGCATATGGGTTGCAATTTTGTCCGGTCAAGAGCTGCACCTGATCCTCAATAAAACTCGGAGAAGACCATGACCGCGAACCTCACCTCTCGATCCCTTCTGTGCGCCGCTGGCCTGGCCCTGTTCTCGGCGACCCTGCTCACCGGCTGCGGCAACGAGCTTGATCCGGAGCAGTTCCCCGAGCCCATCGCCAGCGAGCAGCCCGCGACCCTGGTCGAGCCGCTGACCGCCACCGACGTCGCCACCCTGCGCGCCCAGATCCTGACCGAGATCAACAAGGCCCGCGCGGTGGCCCGGGTGTGTGGCACGCAGTCGTTCCGCGCGGCGCCGGCGCTCAAGCGCGACACGAAGCTTGACACCACCGCCCAGGCGCACAGCGTCGACATGGCCACCCGCAACTACTTCAGCCACACCAGCCTCGATGGCAAGAGCCCCTTTGACCGCATGAGGGCAGCGGGCTACAACTTCAGCGCCGCGGCCGAGAACATCGCCGCCGGCAACGCCGCCGCGGCCGACACCGTGAAGCAGTGGCTCAACAGCCCCGGCCACTGCGCCAACCTCATGAGCGCGACGTATGTCGACACCGGCATCGGCTACGGCTACAGCGCGACCTCCAGGTACAAGCACTACTGGACGCAGAACTTCGGCAAGCCGCTCTAATACAGGGGGCACGCCGCGCGCTTCCCGCGCGACGACTCACACCGGCCTAACACCTGTTCAGCGCACCGCGGCCGTAAGCTGAGTCTCTATCCCATCGCTGTAGTGCAGCCTCCCGAGCAGCGCCCGCTGACCGACCGGCAGCTGACTTGTCACCTTGAACTTCTTGCTGCTAAACGGCTGCGCCGCGCTCGCGCTGCGAGCGATGTTCACCCGCAGCACCGGACTTGTCCGCTCGCCGCCATCGCGGCAGACCTCCACTTCATAGGACACCTTGGCGTGGCGCGCGTCGGCCGAGGCGCAGCCATGCTCGCCAAAGAGCACTAGCGTCGTCAACAGCGCCTCGGGTGGCTGCTGGCCGCTCTGCTCGGCAATCTCGATGTCCACGCTGAGGGATCCGGAGTCCGGCTCGGCCCGGGCAGTGCGGTCGTCAAGGCCGCTCAGCGCGGCGGCAGCAATAAAAACACTCTGTAGCCACTGTCTGCTTATCTGCATTGTCATGAACTCCTTATACTCGGCAGGAGTCAGCAACCGTCGTGCCACGCCCCCGAGATTCCGACGCAGCGACGGAAGATCCAGATCGCGAGGAGTCTTTTCTGCCAGGTTGGCAGCGGCCCGCTGGGCTTGTGTGACGATCTGGCAACCGCTCGCTTGCGCAAGCGATGGGCTTGTTGCCATGCTGCGCAAGGAGCAGAGTCCACAAGTCACGTTCACCTGGAGATTTCTGCCTTCGGCAAGGAGTGACCGTCATGCTGCCAGAGCTTCTGATTCCCATCATTGCAGCACCGATGCTCGGGGCCTCGACCCCCCAGATGGTTGCCGCGGTGTCGCAGGCGGGTGGGCTGGGTACGATCGCTCCGGGGCTGAGCGGTGAGGCGATGGCGCAGGCGGCGGCCGCCGTGCGCGCCGCCACCGACCGGCCGTTCGCCATGAACCTGTTCGTGCTGGAGGCTGCCGCGGCCGACCCGCAGCAGCTCGCGCGCGCCCTGGCCCACCTTGCCCCCTACTACGCGGCGCTCGGCCTGCCACCGCCCACCGTGCCGACGCGGTGGGCGGAAGATTTCGCCGCCCAGTTCGCGGCGCTGCTCGCCTGCCGGCCGGCGGCGGCGAGCTTCACCTTCGGCTGCCTGACCGCGGCGCAGGTCCAGAGCCTGCATGCAGCCGGCACCGCGGTAATCGGCACCGCGACCACGGTCGCCGAGGCCCGCGCCTGGGCGGCGGTGGGGGCCGATGCGATCTGCGCCCAGGGCTGCGAGGCCGGCGGCCACCGCGGCAGCTTCCTCGCGCCGGTCGCCGCGAGCCTGATCGGCACCATGGCGCTGGTGCCGGCAATCCGCGATGCGGTGCCGCTGCCGGTCATCGCCGCTGGCGGCATCATGGATGGGCGGGGGATCGCGGCGGCGCTCGCGCTCGGGGCGCACGCGGTGCAGCTCGGCACCGCCTTCCTGCTGGCGCCGGAGGCGGCGACGAGCGCCCCCTGGCGGCGCGCCATCGCGACGGCCGGCGACGATCCGACGCGCCTCACCCGGGCGTTCTCGGGCCGCTTCGCGCGCGGCATCGAGAACCGCTTCATGCGTGAGCTGCGACCCATCGAAGACGAGCTCCCGCCCTACCCCATCCAGAACGCCCTCACGCAGCCCCTGCGCGCCGCCGCCGCGCGCGCCGGTGACCCCGAGCTCCTGTCGCTGTGGGCAGGCCAGGGGGTGCGTCAGGTGCGGACCCTGGGCGCGGCCGAGCTGGTGCGGACCCTGTGGGAAGAGACCCAGGCGGCGGTGCGCGCGACCGCGCAGCGGGTGGCGGCGCCGCTGTAAAGGCCGGCTGCGCGCCGGCCGGTGGCGGCGGGAACAGCGCCTGCGGCGGATAACAAATCGGTTGTTTTCGTAAGGGAAAACAACATAAATTATCTCATCAATATCCCCCCGCCACGGGCCGCGCCGCCCGCGCACAAGGAACGAAAGCAATGACGACGACGACGACAAAGGGTGGCCGCGAGCAGGAGCGCGTCAGGGAGATTCGCGACGACATGTCCGGCTGGCGGCGCTGGGGTCCATACCTCACCGACCGCGCCTGGGGCAGCGTCCGCGAGGACTACTCCGCCGATGGCAACGCCTGGGGCTACCTGACCTACGACAAGGCCCGCGCCAAGGCCTACCGCTGGGGTGACGATGGCATCGCCGGCGTGTCCGACCGCTATCAGCTGCTCAACCTGGCGATGGCGTTCTGGAATGAGCACGACCCGCACCTGAAGGAGCGCTTCTTCGGGGTCAACCCGTACGAGGGCAATCACGGCGAGGACCCCAAGGACTACTGGTTCCACGTCGACAACACGCCGACGCACTCGTACATGAAGCTGTTGTACAAGTACCCGCAGCGCGCCTTCCCCTACCAGCACCTCATCGAGGAAAACCAGCGCCGCCAGGGCCAGGGGCCGGAGTACGAGCTCGTCGACACCGGCATCTTCGACGAAGATCGCTACTTCGACATCGAGATCGAGTACGCCAAGGCCAACCCCGAGGATCTGTGCATCCGCATCACCGTGCACAACCGCGGTCCGGAGGCGGCGCCGCTGCACGTCCTGCCGCACCTGTGGTTCCGCAACACCTGGGCCTGGGGCGCGGTGTCCACCGCCCCGCCGCGCATCGAGCCCGGCCGCGACGACACCGGCGGCGTCTGCCTGGTCGCTGACGACACCGATGTCTGCGCCGACCCCTTCATCCCGGTGCAGTACCGCATCGGGGTGCGCTACCTGTTCGGCCCGCGCGGCGGCTGCGAGCTGTTCACCGACAACGAGACCAACGCCCCGCTGGTCTTCGGACCGAGCGCGGTAAGCCGCAGCGCCTATACCAAGGACGCCTTTCACCGCTACCTGGTAGATAAGGACCAGGACGCGATCCGGCCCGAGCGCTTCGGCAGCAAGGCCGCCCTGCACTACCGCATCGTCGTGCCGGCGCACGGCAAGCAGGTGCTGCACTTCCGCCTCACCGATGTCCCGAGCCGCGACCCGCTCGGCGATGTCGATGCGGTGGTGAACCAGCGCAAGGTCGAGGCCGACGAGTTCTACGAGAGCGTCGCCCCGCCGGGCGCGACCCCCGACGAGAAGCACGTCCAGCGCCGGGCGCTGGCGGGCCTTTTGTGGACCAAGCAGGGCTACATCTTCGATGTCGCCAAGTGGCTCGACGGCGACAACCCCGAGCTGCCGCCGCCGCAGAGCCGCAAGCGCATCCGCAACCAGCACTGGCGGCACCTGAACTCGATGCGCATCATGACCATGCCGGACAAGTGGGAATACCCCTGGTTCGCGGCGTGGGATCTGGCGTTTCAGTGCGTGCCGTTCGCTCTTATCGATCCGATGTTCGCCAAGGATCAGCTGCAGCTTCTGCTGTTTGAGCAGTTCCAGCACCCCAACGGTCAGATCCCGGCGTACGAGTGGGAGTTCGGCGATCTCAACCCGCCGGTGCACGCCTGGGCGGTGTGGCGCGTCTACAACATGGACCGCATCCGCAGCGGCGCCGCCGATCGCCCGTGGCTGGAGCGCTGCTTCCACAAGCTCCTTATCAACTTCGCCAACTGGGTGAACAAGGTCGACCGCGAGGGCAACAACCTCTTTGAGGGCGGCTTCCTCGGCCTTGACAACATCACCGTGGTCGATCGCAGCGAGAAGGCCAAGGACGGCTCGACCCTGGAGCAGTCCGACGCCACCGGCTGGATGGGAATGTTCTGCCTGGGCCTTATGCGCATCGCGCTAGAGCTGGCGCGCGAAAATCCCATCTACGAGGGCCTCGCCACCAAGTTCCTGCAGCACTACACCTACGTCGCCTTCGCCATGAAGCACATGGGCAACCGCGACTACTCGCTGTTCGACCAGGTGGACGGCTTCTTCTACGACGTGCTGCGCTATCCGGACGGCACCTACAAGAAGTTCCGTGTGCGGAGCCTGGTCGGCCTGATTCCCCTGTTCGCGGTCGAGCGGCTGGAGAAGCAGTGGCTGGAGCCGTTCAAGGAGTTCCGCGCCAACCTCAACTGGTTCCTCAAAAACCGCCGCGAGATGGTCGAGGAGGTCATCCACACCATCGAGCTCGATGGCAAGGCGACCTACCTGCTTACCATCGTCAACCAGAACCAGCTGCAGCGCATGCTCGAGCGCATGCACAACGAGTCCGAGTTCCTGTCGCGCTACGGCATCCGCAGCCTCTCCAAGTACCACGAGGGCCACCCATTCCACATGGACGGCAGCTCGGTCAAGTACGAGCCGGCGGAGTCGGCGGAGAAGCTCAAGGGCGGCAACTCCAACTGGCGCGGCCCGCTGTGGTTCCCCACCTCGTTTCTCATCATCGAGAGCCTGCGCAAGCTCGGCACCGCGTTCGGCCCCCGCTACACCCTGCGCACCCCGGGCAGCCACGACGAGCCGATCAACTTCTGGGACATGGCGCACGACATCGCGCGGCGCATGATCGACATCTTCCTGGTCAACGAGCACGGGGTGCGGCCGGTGTGGGGCGGTAACTCCAAGTTCCGCACCGATCCCTACTGGAAGGACGAGGTCCTGTTCTACGAGTACTTCCACGGCGATAACGGCGCCGGCATCGGCGCCTCGCACCAGACCGGCTGGACGGCGCTGGTGGCCAACCTCATCGACGAGTGGCGCCGGCTGCCGGCCCGACGTTAGCCGCCCGCCTGGCTGGCCGCGGGCCGCCCGCGCGGGGCCGCTGCTCGGGCCCGGCAGCGCGATTGTCCGTCGGCAGGCGCCAACGTACGCTACTTTTTTCAGCGGCCAGCCGATAACCCACTTTGGTTAAGAAGACCCAGGGGGAATTTGCGATGGCCGTCACAGGCGAACGCCGTCAAGTCAACAGCACCTATTACTTTGTGGTCGAGATCGGCAGCGCGCGAAGCTCCTACTTTCGCTCGGTTGGCGGTCTGAAATCCGAAGCCGAAGTGGTGCCCATGCAGGAAGGTGGCCGCAACGAGACCGAGCTTCGGCTGATCGGCCGCACCAAGTTCCCCAACCTCGTGCTCAAGCAGGGCTTTGCCGGGCCTGAGCTGTACAACCGCCGCGAGGCGTTCCGCCAGGGCAGCGGCGCGCGCTTCAACGGCGCGATCATCCAGATGGGCCCCGGCTCGGCCGAGGTCTGCCGCTGGGAGTTTACCAAGGCCTGGATCTCCAAGTGGGACGGCCCGGAGTACGACGGCACCAAGAGCGAAATCTCCGTCGAGACGATCGAGATCGCGCACGAAGGGCTGTCGATGTCGGGCGGCGGCGGCGGCGGCGGCGGCTCGCGGGCGGCCAACGCAGCAGCGGCGGCGGCCCAGGGCGCAGCAGCGGCGGCGGCCAAAGGCGGGGCGAGCGCCGTCAAGAGCGCCAAGAACGCCGCCAAGAACGCCGCCAAGAACGCCGGCGTCTCCCTCAAGGGGGCGGCAGCGGCGGCGGCAGCGGGAGCCGCCTCCGGTGCAGCAGCGGGCGCCGCGGCCGCGGCAGCGGCGGGCGCCGCGGCGGCCGGTGGCGCGCTCAAGGGAGCCACCGGCGCCAAGGGCGGCATCGATCTGGTCAAGTCGGCCACCACCCTCGCCAAGGGCGGCACGCTCGACATCCCGGTCGGCGGTGCCAAGGGTCCGCTCCACGGCGACATCATGCTCGGTGAGGCAGACCGGCCAAATCTGCGGCGCTGAGCCGGCCAGCGCCGCCGCCCCGGGTCGCCTGCGGATCGCTTGCCGATCCCCAATAAGTCAAGCGCGCGGGCGGGCGTTCGCAATAAGAAGAAAGCCGTGCGGCGCTCGATCGAAGAAGGCCGAGATCAGCACAGACCAGCCTTCTGCTTCGGGCAACAAGAGCTCGCCGTGCGGCTCCACCAAGAGGACATCGCCCTGCAACTGAAAGCGATGGAGCCCGATCAAGTGCCAGTCGTGTGTCACCGTCTCTCCCACGACCATACCACGAGCGGCTCGACCCTGCCCCGAGCGCGCCTGGCTTCTCGCCTCAAGAGACTCGCGGACCTGCTATCGGCGCGGCGATGCAAAGTCCGCGCTGGCAGGTGAAGTCCGTGCTCGTTCGCGCAGCCGGCGCACCGCAGCAGCGCCGGGGCTATCGCTCATCAGGCCGCAGCAAAAGCCGCCAGGCCAGCGGCACTCCGACCGCCAGGCCCGCGAGCATGCCGCCGAAGAACCAGGCACTCTTTGCCGAGTCGCTCATCTTGACCACGCCGAGGGCCAGCGCCAGCAAGCCGCTGGCGACGAGCCCGAGCAGCGAGCCGCAGCAGGCGCCGAGCCAGCTGGCCGCGACCCGTCCGCCCAGGCCCGTCCAGCCCGGACCGAGCTGCGGCTGCGCTGCCTGGTAGGCCGCGGCGGTGCGCGCTGCGGCCTCGGCAGAGCGCTCTGGACAGCCCAGCAGGCGCCGCAGCTGCTCGGCGGCGCGCAGGTGCACGCGGTAGCCGGGCAGCGGCTGCGGCAGCAGCGCGGTGCTCTCGCCGCTGGCCAGCCGCACCTGCAGCCGGGCGCCGCGCGGCCCGGGATCGCGGGGGCTGCTAAGGAAGTCCTTGACCTCCCCCCAGGAGATCTCCACCTCGACAGGACGCGGCAAGCTCCAGGTCACCGGGGCGCCTACGGAGAGACCCGGGGGCCACTGCAGCTGCATCGCCAGCTGCTGCATTGGCGCGTCCCAGGTAAAGCGGAAGCGCCGTCGCCCATACCACACCGAGTAGAGCAGCCAGCCGCCCGCCAGCGCGAACGCCGCGCCAAGCCCCAGCATGGCCACTGGCCGGCTGGTCTCAAGGTGGAGCTGCGGCTGCGCCGGGTCGCTCAGGAAGGCCTGCAAGCGGGCGGCGGCGGCGTCGGCTGCCGGCTCCTCCTGGCGCAGCAGCATCAGCTCGCGGCCCTCGATGTTGAGCACCAGCTGCCCCCAGCGGGAGACGTGCCCCTTGTTGCTGGTCTGGCTGTAGGCGACCCGCACCGAGCGCAGCGCCGCCAGCGGGAAGCGCCGCACGCTGCTGGCGCCCAGGCCGGTCTGCCACTCGCACTGCCCGCCGCCGGCGCCGGCGCGCTCGCAGGCCAGGATGTGCCGCTGCAGTCCGACCACGCCCAGCATCGCCGCCAGGGCCACGATCAGCAGCCCGCCGGCCAGCCGCGCCCGCCGCAGCGGGAACGGCCCCCACACTACCGCCGCTTCGGGAGACAGATCCGCTTCAGGCAGCTGGTACGGCATGCAATATCTTACGCCAGCCGGGCGGCAAGTGTCGGGCGCCGTCGCGCAGCCCGTCCACCTCGCGTTGTAACACATAGCAGCTGCCCCGCGCGGACGGCGCCCGTCCCCGGCGCGCCCATCGATCCGCAGCGAGAGCCTTGACTTGCAAGCACTTCGCTCGGCTGCGGACCGCTTGGGGGGTCAGTCTCTGGCGGTGGGGACTGTGTGCTCGGCAAGGGCGGACTCAACGCCGCGGTCGATGGCAATGTCGCCAAGAAGGTCGGCCCGGTCGATGTGAACAGCAAGCTGCACGCCGACGCGCACCTTGGCAAGGACGGCGCGCGCGCCAACGCCAGCGTCGATACCACGGCCAAGGGCAAGGTCGGCAACCAGGCGATCGACGCCAAGGGCGGGGCCAAGATCGCCGCCGACAGCAAGACCGGGGTCAAGGCCTCGGGCGGCGTCGATGTCGAAGCCAAGGGCAAGGTCGGCAACGTCAACACCGATGTCAAGGCGGGAGCGCACGTTCAGGCCGACAGCAAGACCGGCGTCACCGGTGACGCGGGCGTCAGCGCGACCGCCACCGGCAAGGTCGGCAACTCCGATGTCAAGGCGGCGGGCGGCATCGCCGCCGACAAGGACGGCGTCAAGGGGAACGCCGGGGTGGACGTGACCTCGACCACCAAGAGCGGCAACACCACCAACACCACCACCGCGGGCGCCCATATCTCCGGCGACAAGAGCGGCGTCAAGGGCGATGCCGGCGTCGAGCACACGAGCAGCACCACCAGCGGCAACACGACCTCGACCACCACCGAGAGCGCCCATATCTCCGGCGACAAGAGCGGCGTCAAGGGCGACGCCGGGGTCGCGCACAGCACCACCACCACCAGCGGCAACACGACCTCGACCACCACCGAGAGCGCTCACATCACCGGCAGCAAGGACGGCGTCTCCGGCACCGCCGGGGTCGATCACACCACGACCACTGCCGCCGGCAACACCACCTCGACGACTCATGAAGGCGCGCAGGTGACCGCGGACAAGACCGGCGTCAAGGGCGACGCTGGCATCGAGCACACGACCACCACCACCAGCGGCGGCACGACCTCGACCACCACCGAGAGCGCTCACGTCACCGGCAGGAGTGTGGCCGCCGAGTGAGTTTTCTCGGGAAACCGTCCGCGCCGCCTCGGAGCTCACGCCATCTGGCCGCGGTCAGCCGGCGGCGAGCCGCTTGAGCAGCGACTTGGCCGCCTTGCGGATACCCTGCCGCGGATGCTCCGCGAATGAGGCGGCCAGGGCGCGGATGTCGCCGGCCAGCTTGGGAGCCGCGGTGGCGACAGCCGCGAGGCCCTGCAGAGTGCGCGCCGCGTGCTTGCTGCCCCAGGCTGCCGACCCAGTACAGCAGGATGCGCTCGCTCTCGATATCGATATCGATATCGATCTGCACCTGCAGCTGGAAGATTTCCTGGGCAGTGGTCTCCGGGTCGACCTTGCCGCGGCCGGAGCCGGGGTCTGCCAAAAGGCTAAAATAAACACGGGCAGATAGGGCCATCGGGCGCGGGTCGCGGCGCCGGTCGACTCCGACCTTCCTCTCCGAGTCCGATCGGATCGGACTGCTGTGGGCTGAATCGTCTGCCGCATGGTCATCCGCTGAGCGGACGCAAAAGGCCACTGATTAGCCAACCTTGCCCGTCTCTTCGGTCTTGTCCCAGATGCGCGAGGCGCCACTCTGCTCCTTCGCGTAGGCCCCCCAAGGGTCACCGCGCATAGAAAGCACCCCGAGCTTCCACCCGACGCGTCTCGTCGACATCGGTGCTTGCCTGGCACGCAAGCTGCAAATCAGCGCGATGTACCGAAGCCAGGCCGAGCGGAGCTATCTATCACCGAAGCGGTGGTTCGCCACCGCATGCTACCGGGTGTGGTTCGCCGCCTTTTGTGAAATAGAGCCGCAGGAGGTCATCGGAAGATCAAGCAGTTCAAGCTGGCCCCGTGAGCGACTTGGTGCTGGGGATTCAGAGACGGCCTCGTTCTTGCTTCGCTCTGCGCCTATCGGCTGTCGATGGCCGCTAGGAGCACGAACATGTATGGGATGGTAAACAGAGCTCTTGTAGACATGGTCCAATCGGAGTTCGGCACCGAGACCTGGGACGCTATCGCGAAAAAGGCTGAGATCAGCGATGACCTTTTTCTGAGTATGAGTCAATACGGCGATGATGTGACCTACCGGCTGGTCGGCGCGACCAGCGAAGTCCTGGGTATGCCGGCGGAGCAGGTCCTGCAGAACTTTGGCAGCTTCTGGATCCAGTACACCGCCCGCGAAGGCTACGGCGAGCTGATGCGGGTGGCGGGAAACTCGATCTGGGAGTTCTTGGCCAACCTGGACAACCTGCACGCGCGCGTTGGACTGAGCTTTCAGAACCTCAAGCCGCCATCGTTTCGTTGCTCGCATCGCACCGAGACAAGCGTGCTGCTTCACTATCGCTCGTCGCGAGCTGGTCTGGCGCATCTGGTCATCGGGCTACTCAAGGGCCTGGGGGAGATGTTTCACACTCCGGTCCGGGTCACCCGCCAGCCGCCGCGGCCGGGCGAGACTCCCGTCAGCGATGAGGTCTTCCTGGTCGAGCAGGTGGATTAGCCGCCATGGCAGGAGCGGATGAGTTCGGGCTCTCTGGTACCGACCTGGTCGAGCTGTTTCCTTTTCACATCGCTTTCGACCGGGAGCTACGGGTGCTACAGCGGGGAGCCGCCATCGCTCGCATCTGCCCGGAGCTTGTCCCCGGGGCAGTGACCAATCGGCACTTTCAGCTGATCCGCCCCGATGTGCCGTGGAATATCGAGGCACTGGCGCTACCGGGCACGCTGTTTCTGCTGCGCCATACCGCGCTCGGCCTGCTCCTTCGCGGCGAGATGCGGCGTCTGCCAGATGGACGGGGCTTGTTGTTCCTGGGCTCGCCCTGGGTCACCAACCTGGGAGAGCTGCGCGACCTCGGACTGTCCATCCGCGACTTTCCCATTCATGATTCGATCTCCGATTTCCTGTTCCTCATCCAAAGCAAGAACGTCACGCTGGCCGAGACCGAGCGCCTGGCGGCGGCGGTGTCGGCCCAGCGGGTCGAGCTGCGCCTGGCCAACCGGATGCTGGCAGCGCAGTACGCGGTGTCGCAAGGCCTGGCCGACGCCCGCAGCCGCGCCGCCGGGTGCAGCCTCTTTCTGAACGCCATTGTCGCCCACCTCGGCTGCGAGCTGGCGGCGCTCTGGGTCTGCGATGACGCGCGCGGACTCTCCTGCGAGGCGTGCGCCCCGGCGTCCAGCAGCGAGCTGGCGGCGGCGGCCCTGGCCGAGGGACGGGAACTATTGCGCAAGGCCTGCGCTGATGGCGGAGCGTTCCCGACCCTCAGCGAGCGGCCGAGCGAGGGCCGCCTGGAGCAGAGCACGACCGCCTACCGGCACGTCCTGACCCTGCCGCTGCTCGGCGCGCATCCGCACTCGCACGGGGTGGCGGTGCTGCAGCTGTTCCGCAACACCACGGGCTTTTCTGACAGCGCTACGCTGACCACCCTGGACGCGATCTGCGCGCGCTTTGTCCAGTTTACCCGCCATCAAGATGCCGAACAGGCGCTGCGGGAGAGCGAGGCCCGGCTGCGGGCCATCCTCGACAACGCCGCCGAGGGCATCATTGCCGTCGATGAAGATGGTACGGTGCGGCTGCTCAACGCGGTGGCGGCACGGATGCTCGGCTGCTCGCTGCACCAGATCATCGGTGGCGATGTCGAGATGCTGCCCGGGGTGGCCGCCCTGCTGCGCAGCATGCGCACCGATCCGGGCGGTGATGAGGGCCGCGCCGTTGGTACCTACCCGCTGGCCGGGGTCCGTTCCGACGGAAGCCAGTCCGCGCTGCGCCTGTCCGTCAGCGCCGTGCAAAGCGCTGGCAAGCGGCTGTTTATCGGCATCATTCGCGACTTCACAGAGGAGGTCCGCGCCCATCGCGAGCTGGAGCTCGCCAAGGCGCTGGCCGAGTCGGCCGATCGCGCCAAGTCCGAGTTCCTGGCCACCGTGAGCCACGAGATCCGCACCCCGCTCAACGTCATCATCGGCATGACCGAGCTTGCCGTGAGCACCAAGTCGCCGTCGGAGCAGCAGCAGTTCCTCGCCCGTGTCCGCTCCAATGCCGAGGCCCTGTTGACGCTCATCAACACCATGCTCGATCTGTCCAAGATCGAAGCCAGCCAGGTGGAGATTGACAACATCCTGTTCGATCTGCCGCAGCTGGTCAGCAGCGTCACCGATGCCATGGGCGCGCGGCTGAGCAAGGGGACCGTCGAGCTGGTCGCAGCGGTATCACCGCTGGTTCCCACCCAGGTGCTCGGTGACCCGGTACGCATGCGCCAGATCCTGGTCAACCTGGTCGGCAACGCGGTCAAGTTTACCGCCTCCGGCGAGATTGTCGTCTCGGTCGAGGTCCTTTCGCAGGCGGCCGATAGCGTCAAGCTCTTGTTCTGCGTATCCGACACCGGAATCGGGATCCCGCGTCAGGTCCAGCCGCGGATCTTCGAGAAGTTCTTCCAGGTGGACAGCTCGACCTCGCGGCGCTTCGGCGGCACCGGCCTGGGGCTTACCATCAGCCGCTCGCTCATCGCGCTGCTCGGCGGTCGCATCTGGTTTGACAGCGAGCCGGGGAGCGGCAGCCGCTTCTACGTGGAGTGCAGCCTGGCCCTGCCGGCGACCCAGCCGGCCAAGCCGCGCGCTCTGCGTCGCGCCGTGCGGGTGCTGGTGGTCGATGACAGCCAGGCGGCGGGCAACGCCATGGCAGCGGCGCTTCGTCACCGCGGCTTCGATGTCGAGCTGGCGGCGGACGGCGCCGCGGCTAAGGCGCTGCTGACCAGCCCGCGCGACCAGTTCGCGGTGGCCGTCCTGGATGCGCATCTGCCCGGCGTGCGGCCCTCCGAGCTGGCGGCCCTTTCGCAGACGGGCGGGCTGGGCCAGACCAAGCTCCTTTGGACCACGCAGCTCGACATCACCGGCATGCGCGAGCCAAACCCCGTCCGGTACGACTGTCTGCTCAAGCCGATCACCAATGCCCGCCTGCTCGATGCAGTCGAGCTTATCTGCGGCCTGCCCCGTGACAGCGCCACCGAGTCGAGCGGACCGCTGGAAAGGATGCGGCCGCCCAGTGACTTCCGCATCCTGGTGGTCGAAGACAACCTGGACAACCAGCAGCTGGCCTGGCACACCCTGACCAAGGCTGGCTACCGCACCGAGATCGTGGCCAATGGCAAGTTCGCCGTCGAGCGCACCCGGGCTGCGACCTATGATCTCATCCTCATGGACATCGAGATGCCGGAGCTTGACGGTTTTGCTGCCACCGCGGCAATCCGCAGAGACGAAGCGGTGCATCGGCTGCCGCGGGTCCCGATCATCGCCGTGACCGCGCACGCCGTGCAGTCGTTCCGCCAGCAGTGCATCGACGCCGACATGGACGACTACGTGACCAAGCCGATGTCACGCCAGCGCCTGGTCGAGCTGGTCGACCGCTACGTCGCAAAGTGTGGAACTGCGGCAGCGCCGCCTCCGGTCCAGGCAGTGCCGCCTCCGGCTCTGGCGAGCCAGCCGGAGCCACCAGCGGGCGCGGATGTCCCCGGCCCAAAAATTTCCTGCGCGCCGGATCCGGATATCGAAGCGCTGGTTCCCGAGTACCTGCACCGATGCCAGCGCAATGCAGACGAGCTGCCCGGGCTGCTCGCCAGCAAGTCGTGGAGTCACATTGCCAACATCGGTCACAATCTAAAAGGCACAGCATCCTCGTTCGGCTGCCCGCTGCTCGGCACCATCGGTGCGCAGCTCGAGCAGGCGGCGCGTCGCAGCAATGCCGATGCCTGCGAGCGCCTGGTGGTCGAGCTGGTTGCGGGCGTGGCCGCCTGGGTGGCCGAGCTGACGCAGCCCAGGCCGGCCTTGTCCGTCTAGCTGACCGCCAGCGCAGGATGCGGATGCAGGCGGATGTGGGCGGACGCGAAGGCCAGCCTGCTTCTTCCCTAACGGCTCACTTTTCCAACCCTGGCTGCGCGGGCCCGGGCCGCGACCGCCGCAGCAGCTTGGGGCGCCACACCGCAAGCACGATGTTGACCAGGCAGAGAAATAGCATGACCCACAGCGCGCCCTGCTCGTGACGCAGGATGGGAGAGAGCAGCGCCGGGTCCGCGGTTCCGGCCGCGACCTGCGCCGAGATCGAGGCGGCATCGCGAGCCGTGCCGACTATGCCGCCCAGCGTGCCTTCGAGCACCGAGACGCCGAGCAGCGCCTTGATCCAGGCCCAGCCCGCGTTGTGAAACGGGGAGTGGACCGCCATCGCGATGAAGCCGGTAAAAAGGACCAGGCCCAGCGACGGAAAAAGTAGCCACCGCACCACATGGTCGATGCCGCGTCGCACCGTCGCGTACTCTAACGCCGAGCTACCGCGTGTGCTCAGCAGCAGGATAAGGACCGCCGCGATGGCTCCCATCATGCCGACCGTGCCGATTTCATGCAGGATCTTGATGAATCGTTTCATGAGCTCTCTAATTAACAGAATACTGCCGAACCGACCGGCTGTCTCGACCTAGGTCGGCTGCGGTCGGATCTGCCGGCAGCGCTGGCGGGGCTGCTGGAGCGCTGTCTCAGTGCGGCGCCGGAAGCGCGGCCGGCGTCGCTGCTGCTGGCGACCGAGCTCGCTGCTGCCGCCGGATCGGCGACTCCCAGGGAGAGTCTGGGGAGCGATCTACGTTAGTACCAGCTGATGAGAGGTCGCGCCCGGGTCGTCAGAGGCGCCCCAGTTTGAGCCATCAAAAGACCTAGCCGCCGCTGGTGCCGACACATTCAAAGACGCCGCGCCGGCCGCGCCGCTCGGTGTTTTCCCAGCTGGGCGGCGAGAATTCAAGTATCATGTGGAGCATGAGTGACCAGAGCATCGTCTTCTGGCAGCTGCCCCCCTGCTGGGGCCTGCCCAACGCGAGCCCATTCTGCTTGAAGCTTGAGACCTGGCTGCGCATGGCAAAAATTCCCTATGAAGCCAAGAGCGTCACCGGTCCGCCCAAGTCAAAGAGCGGCAAGATACCCTATGTGGAGCGGCCCGATGGCAGTCTGCTCTCAGACAGCAGCTTGATCATCGAGACTCTCACCCGCGAGCACGCCGTGCGGCTGGATGAGGGGTTATCGGTTTCCGAGCAGTCGCAGGCCACCTTGCTGCAGCGCCTGTTTGAAGAAGAGCTCTACTTCCACATGCTCTATGATCGCTGGTACGATCCGGCAGGCTGGCAGCTCACCGAGCCGGCCTACTTTGCCAGCCTCCCCTGGGTTGTGCGCAAGCTGGTGGTCCCGGTCATTCGCCGCCAGCTCATCGCCGCGGTGCGCGGTCAGGGCATCGCCCGGCTACCAGGCGACTATCGCCACAAAAAGGGAATCGCCGATGTGGCGGCGGTAGCCGGGAGTCTGGGCGACCGGCAGTTCTTTCTCGGTCGACCGACCACGACGGATGCGGTGGCCTACGGATTCCTCGCCAACTGCCTGGGGTCGCCGGTGCGCAGCCCGACCTCGGACTCGGTGCGCGAGCACGCGAACCTGGTCAGCTTCTGTGCGCGGATGAAGGAGCTTTACTGGAAGGACTGGTCGGCGCCGGCGTAGGAGCGCCGTCGCGACGGAGCTCGGCGACATACTTTAGTCCGACGCTGCGATCGTGCTCACTTAGCAGCTCGGACGCCGCCTCGCCGATCAGCGCGTGGCGGAATGCATAATCGGCGCTTTCCCCGGGCTGCGCGCGGCCGGGCTGGGCGTGGCCGCGCCGCTCGATGAGCTCCGCTTCCTCCAAGCCGCGCAGCGCCGCGTCCAGGTCACTGGCTTCATCGTCCCCCAAGAGCATCGCCAGCTCGCTGCGGCAGAATGTCGGGCCGAGCAGGCTGGCCGCCAGCAGGGCACGCCGCTGCGTCGCCAGAAGGCCGTTGAAGCGGGCCTGAAGCATCGCCGTGATCGTCTCGGACTCGCGCTCTTGCGTGCCGCTGGTCGACAGCTGCATGAGGACTTCCAGAAACAGCGGATTGCCCCCCGACAGCTCGACCATGCGAGTCAGCCCGGCGGGAGCGTGCTGCGGCCCGAGCCGCTGCCGGAGCAGGCGCTCACAAGCGCGCTTGCTGAGTCCTTTGAGGACGATCTGGTGGGCGGGGTGCTCTGGCCACAGGCTGCTGGCCGCGAACCTGGCCGGAGCGGTCACGAGCACCAGCAGCGGGCAGCCGCTCAGCTGCTTCAAGGCTCGCCCGACCGTTGCCAGGGTCAGGGCGTCGGCCCACTGCACCGCCTCCAGCACCAGGAGCACCGGTGCCCGGCTTGCCGCTGCCGGCACCGCCGTCAGCAGCTGCCGCTGCAGCCGCTCATGGTCTACCGGCAGTCCCTGCCGGGTCTGCTGCAGGCTCAGGCCTACCCCCACCTGCTCGGCCAGGAGCCCGCGCAGAGCCTGTTCGATAAGTCCGTAAGGAGTGCTCGCCAGATTCGGCTCGCCACGGCCGACCAGAACGGTGAGCTCCTCTCCGCGTGCCTGCAGCCGCGCCACCAGCTCCTGCCACAGCCGCGTCTTGCCAGCGCCGGCGGGCCCGGTCAGCACGACCAGCGCGGGCTCTGCTTCCTCGATGGCCGAGTTCCAGAATGACTCCAGCGCCCCGAGCTCGCTCTCGCGACCAAGCAGCGGGCCGCGGCCGCCCGCGGCGCCGCCGGCGTCCTCTTTCAGCTCGGGTCCCAGAGTCGCCAGCCCGTGCACCGAGTTCACGACAAAGTGCCGGGCCAGCAGCACCGCGCTCAGCCGATCGAGCAGGACCGTCCCGGTGGCTCCCCGGCTAGCCGGCTGCTGGGCCAGCAGCGCCACCGCCTGATCGATTACGCCGCCCAGCGGAACATGACGCCCGCCGACGGCGCGGCAGGTCGCCAGGGTGAGCTGGCCAACCCCTCCGGCGCGGGTCACCGCCAGCGCGCACTGGGCGGCCCGGTAGGCGAGAT
The DNA here is from genome assembly GCA_044222245.1 of Polyangia bacterium. Classification (GTDB taxonomy): domain Bacteria; phylum Myxococcota_A; class Polyangia; order Palsa-1104; family JAEUJZ01; genus CALFML01. The sequence continues at coordinate 142,922 of JBGANQ010000006.1, forward strand.
CGATGGCGCTGTGCAGCTGCAGTCCGGCCATCGTAATAACGAGCGTCCCGTCGAGCAGCCACTCCGCCTGACCAGCGAAGGTCTGCACCAGAGCCGCCAGCGCCCGCTGCTGCTCGGGGCCGGCGGTCGTCTGACCGGGGGACGCCGTGGCGACCATGACACAGACCAGCTGCTGCTCGGTTCCCGACGGCCAGCGGCCGGCCAGACTGTACGAAGCGGGGGACGCTGGATCGTCGGCGAGCTCACCCAGCGCGGCCAGCTCAGTCAAAAGCGCCCCGCCATCCCGCGGCCGCTGGCCGGGAACCTTGGCCAGCATCCTCGTGAGCAGCGCATCCAGGGCGGCGGGCAGCTCGGGCCGCAGGGTCCGCGCCGGCAGAGCTTCCTCAAACAGGATGCGCGCCAGCACCGCCACCGGATGCGCCGCCTGAAACGGCGGTCGCCCGGTCAGACACTCGTACAGCACGCAGCCCAGCGAAAAGATATCGGCGCTCGGCCCGACCTCCGGCTCCCCGCGCGCTTGTTCCGGCGCCATATACAGCGGCGTTCCGACCGCCGCCGCCCCCGACTTTGGCGGCTGCGCGGGTACGCCGCGCTGCGCAATGCCAAAGTCGAGAAGCGCCGCCCGCGCGGGCTGGCCCTTTCGCAGAAACAGGTTGCTCGGCTTGATGTCATGGTGGACGATGCCAAGGCTGTGGATGGCGGCGAGGCTGGCGGCGATCGCGGCGACACAGGCGACGCTCTCGCGGACGGTCAGGCGGCCAGCCGCCAGGCGCTGTGCCAGCGACTCCCCGGTGAGCCACTCCATGGCCAGATAGCGCAGTCCCGCTGCGGTCTCGCCGTGCGCTACATAGGACACGATGTTCGGATGCGCGAGCTGAGCGAGCAGCTCGGCCTCGCGCGTAAACCGCTCTGGGCTGCTTGACTCGGCGGCCTGCTGGTGGAGGACCTTGAGCGCTACGAGCTGGCCGCTGGCCTCATCCACCGCCCGGTAGACCGTGCCCATGCCACCGCTGCCCGCAACCGCTTCAATCGCAAAGCGGTCGGCGACCCGCGAGCCTGTGGGCAGCGCCATCGGGTCGCCTCAGGACGCCGCGCTGCGGCAGTCGGGGGCCCCGCTCGGGTCACTGGCTGGACTGCGCTCGGGGTCGCGCAGCCACTGCCCGGCGAGCTGGCGCGCCCGGACGTTCTCGGCGATGTGGGCCAGATAGTCGGCGCGGCAGGCCGCATCAGGAATCTTGGCCGCGCGCAGCTCGATCTGCCGCAGGGTCGCCGCCAGCTCGCTGCGCGCCCGCTCCACTTCGCCGCTCACAAAAAGGACCTCCGCCGCCGTCAGGCGCGCCGCCACTTCCATGTAGCCAGCGCCGTCAAAGACCTTGATCTCGTCCAGGATGTCGGCGGCAACCGCCGCCGTGGCGCGCTGCTGGCCGATGAGGCAGCGGGCAAGCAGACTCTTGACCCAGACTCGCCGCTGCGGCACCGACTTGCACTGCGAAAGGGCCCCCGTAGCCTCGACCTCGGCCTGGGCGAAGTCGCCCCGCTGCAGATGGCACTGCGCCAGGATGCCCTGCGCCCAGCCGCGGTAGCCGCCGCTGATGTCCGGGGCCGCAAGGACCCAGCGCGCGGTGTCCTCGGCTTCCTGCCAGGCCTGCGGCGTCGGTAGTCCGGCCAGCGCGGCGGCCAGGTGGATGCGCGCCTGTCCGTGAAAGAACTGATCGTGCTCGCGCGCCGACTGCGCCACCGCATCGCGCAGGATCTGGATTCCCTCGGCGGTCTCGCCCAGCTCGACGCTGCCCTGGCCGCAGCGGATCAGCGCCGAGAGATAGAATGTGCGATCTCCAGCCGCCTTGTGCCCGACCGCCGCTTCGCGCGCCAGCTGGCGGACCTGCCAGGGGTCGGACTGAAACGCCCGCGCATAATCGCTGAAGCCGTGACACACCGAAGCGGCGACGTTGCTGTCAAGGGCCGCCGACTGGCGCTGGACTTCTTGGATGCGGGCGAGCAGCGTCTCGGATATCTCGCGCTCGCAGTGGGTGACCGCCACGGCCAGCGCCAGCACCGCGCCGCGGATATAGCTGTTGTGCACCGCGGGAGCCGGCTGCAGCTGCAGCAGCTGGCGGTTGTGCAGGCGCGCGTCCTCCGCCCGCCCGAGCAGCAGCTCCCCGCTGACCAGAAAGCCATACAGTATGCAGGAATATGAACACGCTGGCGGCAGCAGCTCCAGGGCCATCAGCAGCAGGCGCATCGCCTCGCTGACGCGCCACAGCCAGGCATTGCCCAGCGTCTCAATCGCCAAGAGCTCGCCGCGCGACTGTCCGACCGCGCCGCAGGCCTGGCCGCGCTTGGCGATACGAATCGCATCCTCCAGCGCCGCCCGCTCCAGCGCCCGTTCGGCTGCTTGCACATAGTACGGAATGGCGACCTCGGGCGCGCCGCCGAGCTCATAATGCAGGGCCAGCGTCATCGGGTCGGACTCGCCGACCTGCTTCAGCCAGCCACCGGCCAGGCGGTGGGCGGTCCGCCGCTCTGCCTGCGTGAGCAACCCATAAGCGGCCTCGCGCACGACCGGATTGCGCAGGCAGTACTCAGTCTCGCCGGCGTAGCGGCTGGGCTGCTGGCTCTCGATGAACTCGGCCCGCACAAGCTCGCCCAGCTCAAGCTCCAGACCTTCGGCATCGCGCCCGCCGGCTGTCAGCATCGCGACGCCACCGCTCCAGAACTCGGGGCCAAAGACGCTCGCCGCCAGGAGCACCCGCCGCAGCCGCAGGGGCAGCTCGAAGATGCGGATCTGCACCATCGCCAGCACCGAATCGGGGATGACGCCGATGCGGCCCTCACCGACCATGCGGATGAGCTCTTCCAAAAGGAGCGCATTGCCGGACGACTGCTCGATGAGGCGCGCCATCGCGACCGGCTCCAGGCTCTTGCCGATGACGTGCTCGATGAGGCGCTGGCAGGCGCGCTTGGCCAGCGGCTTGAGGGGGAGCTGCTGCAGCTTATGACTCTTCCAGATATTGGGAAAATGCTCGTTGACCTCGGGGCGACCCAGGGCCATGACGAGCAGCGGCTGGTTGCGCAGCTCGCGCAGCGCGACATCAAGAAGCTGGATGCTCTGCGTGTCGCCCCACTGCAGATCGTCTATGACGACGATGACCGCGCCGCGCTGGCACTCCGCTTCCAGCAGCAGAGTGAAGGCCCGCGTAATCTGCTCGCGCATCAGCCGCGGATCAAGCCGCGCGGCGCGCAGCTTGGCGCTGTCTGCATCCGGGAAGTGGATGCCGCACAGCTCCCCCAGGAACTCCCAGACGAACTGGCGGTCACTCTCGTTGACCTGCTGTCCGAGCTGCGCCGTAAACCGCTCGCGCTGCTCGGCGACCGGCAGACCCTCCTGCACCTGGGCCAGCCGCCGCAGGGCCTGGCCGAGCAGCAAGTAGGGAATCGCCGGATTCTGCATGTCTCCGCGCGCCGCTATGATAAGGGGCGCTTGCGGGCGAGTCTGCATCCGGCGCAGGAATTCATGCTTGAGCCGGGACTTCCCCAGTCCTTCGGGAGCCGTAATCAATACGGAATGGGCTTCGGCGTTCTCGACGCAGGAAGTGAACAGGGCGGCCAGCAGATTCAGCTCTTGATCGCGGCCGATGCACGGGGTCGGCTTGCCGAGCAGGCGTCGCCCCTCGTCGGGGTTGAACTCGCCGGTCACCAGCACCACGCCGCCATCGTCGCGATTGAGCTGGTAGCGGCCATCAAGGAGGCCGGTGCTCGCGTCGTCCACCCGGATGCCCGGCACCGAGACTGCCTTGCCGTTGGGGATGGTGTGATCGCTGCTGCCCGCGGGCTGGCTGCGCGCCAGCATGAACGCGCGCTCGATGGCCTCGCCGCGCGGAAGCGCCTCGGTGAGGGTGCCCCTGCCGGTGGCCATCGAGACCTGCGCCGCCGGCCACGCCTTGGCAATGGCGAGCGCACAGCGCGCTCCGGTGTGCACCAGATCGGTCGCCGGCTTGCGGCCCGCCAGGGTGACCACCAGCGAGCCATCGCCGACCCACTTCACCTGGCCGCCGTAGGAGCGCGCGACCTCAGCGACCATCGTGCGCAGCGGCGCCTCTTGTTCCGGCAGCGGGCTCGCCTGGCTGGCGATGGCGATGGTCGGCAGCCCATCGGCCAGCGCCAGGTCGTTGAAGGTGGCCACATCTTCGCCGGTTCGCTGGGCGATGACGCCGACGATCACGCACAGCAGCTGCTGGCTCTCGCCGCTGATGAGCAGCTCCGCTTCCGCGGCAGCGTTGGGGGCACCCAGTTCCAGGAGCTGACCCTTGATGGCGTCCAGGGCGTCGCGCAGCGCCCCGCCATGCTGCGGGCGCTGCCGCGGGTCTTTGGCCAGCATCTGCCGGAGCAGGACCTCCACCGCCTCCGGCAGGTCGGGCCGGAAGGTGAAGATCGAGGGCGCCTCTTCGCTGAGGATCTTGCTGAGCACGGCCATCGGCTGGTCCGCACTAAACGGCGGCCGCCCGGTCAGGCACTGGAACCACACGCAGCCGAGCGAGAAGATGTCGGCCGGAGGTCCGATCAGGCGCTCGCCGCGGGCCTGCTCGGGCGCCATGTAGGTCGGCGTGCCGATGGCGCAGCCGGTCGCCGTCAGTACCTGCGCCATCAGCTCAGGCCGCGCGATGCCAAAGTCAAGGACGGTGGTCTTCTCGACGCGGCCGTCGCGGAGAAACAGGTTGCCCGGCTTCACGTCGCGGTGGACGATGCCACGCTCGTGGGCCGCTTGCAGGCCGGCAGCGGCGGTGCGGATGCACAGGAAGCTCTCGGCCAACGTCAGGCCGGTGGTGACCAGGCGGCTGGAAAGATCTTCGCCTTCCAGCCACTCGGTGGCAAGGTACAGCTGTCCTTCGGCAGTCTGGCCGTGCGCTACGTAGCTGACGACGCTGGGATGGCGCAGCTGGGCGAGAAGCTGCGCCTCGCGAATGAACCGCTCGGCCGCCGCCGAGCCAAGCTCCTCGGCCTGGAGGAGGAGCTTCAAGGCCACTCGCTGGCCGCTAAACCGATCGTGCGCCCGGTAAATCACCCCCATTCCCCCGCGGGTGATCATGCGGTCGATGTCGAACCGATTCCCAAATAAAGTACCGGGCCTGAGGGTCATCCCGCGCCCCTGGCTACTAGGGCCGAGCCCAATAAGCACGACATTGCTGTCTGTCATCGTAACACACACCGCCAGCCGCCAGCCGCCATATTTCGGACCGACCGGGCGCTGCCGCTTCGCGATGCTGGGGACAGTCAGCCCCACCTTGAAGTGGGAGATCCTGCTACCTGATCTCTCTTTCCTCAGCTTTTGTCTGCCGCAAAAAAGTTAGGCGGGAATTAGCACGCTCCTCCTATAGCGCCGCTGTGGCGAACCCTCTATCATGGACGAGCTGCCTCGGCGCGGGCTTGTCGCTCCCAGTCTAGTGGCCGGTGGAGGGGAAGGACCGGGATGGACTGCGATCAGGAATTTTCAAGGAGAGTCATGGCCTACTTCACGATTCCTTATCAGATTCATTTTGAAGACACGATGGCCTATGAGTCGCATCACTATCTGACCAACTTTCGTTTTCAGTGTGCGGTGCGCGAGGCGCTGTATTTCTCGCCGGGCCCCGATGGCCAGGACCTGTGGCGGGAGGATCTCGACCGCCTGGTCATCTTGACGTACGAGGGGTACAGCCGGAACCTGGCACCGCTGCGGCTCGGCGATCGCCTGACCCTGTTTCTCACGGTCGGCGAGGTGGGAGGCTCTTCGCTGCAGCTGTGCTTCCGCGCGGTCAGTGAGACCGGGACCCCGGTAGCGGTGGGGTACCAGCGCATCCTCTGCATCGGTCGCGACAGCCGAGAGATTGTTCCCACTCCGCGCTCGATGACCCAGTATTTTGGCCATATCGACGAGCCGCTGACCGGGACCTTGTTCGAGGAGCTGGCGCACAAGGGAGGCCGCGCGCTCGACCGTATCTTCACCCCCGAGGTCCGGGAGCTGGCGCGAGCCGTGGCAACCGCGCGCGATCAGAACGCCCGGTTCATCGATGGCGCCGGGCGGCAGCACCTTATTCCGCCCACGGCTCCCTACGCGGCCCCGGTTGGCCGCACCGCGCTGCTCCTTCCCGGCCAGGGCTCCTATGACTGGGCGTCGCTCCGCTCGCTCTACCACCAGTTCCCGGTCACTCGGGCGGCGTTCGCGGCGGCCGACGCCGCGGCGCGGACCCACTTCGGACAGCCTTTTCTGCCGCTCGTGCTTGCCGATTCCGTCGCTGAGCACGATCAGCTGCTGGCCCGCTTCCCGGATCTGGATCAGCTCGGGATCTACCTTCTGGGCGTTCTCACCACGCGGCTCTTGCACGAGCACGGGATATCCTTTGATCTGGTGGCTGGACACAGCTTTGGCGAGGTCGTCGCGCTGGCCGCCGCCGGCGCGGTCAGCATCGAGGTCGGGCTGCAGCTCGTCAGCCAGCGCATCCTGGCGCTGCAGACCGTCGGGGCGGGCTGTGGCACGATGATGGCGCTCGGCTGCGACCCGGCGCGCGCGCGCGCCTTGCTGGCCGAGCTCGCGCCGCCCGGTCCGGTCGTGGCGGTACATAATCATCCCCAGCAGACAGTGGTGGCAGGACCGCGGCTGGCCATCGACCAGCTGGCGCAGTCGCTGGGCGCCGCCGGGGTCACCGCGACCCTCCTGCAGAGCCGCTATCCGTTTCACAGCGCCTGGTTGGCGCCTGCGGTAGGCGCCTTCGCGGTCGGGATTGCCGACCTGGCCAGCCAGCAAGCCTCGGTGGCGCCGATCTTCTCGCCGGCCGATGGGCGGATTCATCGGCGGGGAGACGAAATTTTGGCCCGCCTCCCGCTCGATCTGGTGCGGCCGCTCCACTTTCATCAGGCGCTGCAGACTCTGTATGCGCAAGGGGTCCGCACGTTCATCCAGGGCGGCCATGGGAGCGCGCTGGCCAAGATTGTCCACCGCTCGCTGGCGGGCAAGGATGAGCTGGTGGTGCGGCACTGCTTGGGCAAGGGAATGACTCTCGCCCAGGGCATCGCGGCGCTGGCCCGCCAGACTACCGCTGCCGCGCCGCGCTCCCGGCCCGAGCCCCCGCCGCCGCCGAGTGCCGAGGCGCGCCCCGCCCCGGTCGCGGCGCCACCCCACCTGGACCGGACCATCCTGGCGCCCCTGGTCGCTCCTGCGGAGACCCCGCGCGTCGAGCCGGTGGCGATTGTCGCCGCGGGCTGCGTCCTGCCCGGAGCCAGCGATGTGGCCGCGCTGTGGCGAAACGTGCTGTCCGGGCTAAGCGGCATCGTCGATTTTGGCCAGCTTGACCCCGAGGCGCGAGCAGACTTTTTTGCCAGCGGAGCCATCCAGCCGGACAAGACGTACTCGCTGCTCGTCGGCGCGGTGCCTCCGGTGGATGCCACCGTGACCGCGCGGCTCCCATATAGCGCCGCCGAGCTTGTAGACTTGGGTCTGCCCGAGAAGCTGCTCGCCGTGGCGCTGGCCGAAGCCCTGGCCGCCCTGCCCAAGACTGCCGCCGGCAGCTCGCCAGCGCGGATCTCCTATGTCCTTGGCGCCACCGCGGACGGCTCGGTGAAGCAGGATCTGGCCCAGGTCGTGGCCAGCGTGACGGACATCACCGCCGGGGCAGCCGCCGTATCCGCGGCGAGCCGAGCCGCCTTCAGCCAAGCCGCCAGCCGGCTGCTCGGGCTGCCCGGAGCGACCGCGGGGCCGGTGAACCAGCATGAGGCCTACGCCGCGGTGTTCCGGCGCCTGCTGGGCCCGCACGTCAGCGGCTACGTGGTCGATACCGCCTGCTCGTCTTCGCTATATGCGCTGGCGCTGGGCATGCGGGCGCTGGCAGAGCGCACCTGCGACGTCGCAGTGGCCGGCGGCGTCTACGAAGTGACCATGGGCAACAGCTGCCTGTTCTCGCAGTTTGGCGGGCTTTCAGCGACGGGCAGCCGCTCCCTGGACGCGAGCGCCGACGGGGTCGTATTCGGCTCTGGGGCGGCCGTGCTGGTGCTGAAGCGGCTGTCCGACGCCATCGCCGCCGGCGATCGGGTGCTCGGCGTCGTCCGCGGCGTGGGCCTGTCCAGTGATGGCAAGAGTCCGGCGGTAAACGTGCCGCAGAGCGAGGGCCAGCTCTTGGCCATGCAGCGCGCGTATAGCGCCGCCGGTCTGTCCCCGCAGTCCATTCAGCTTATCGAGGCGCACGCGACGGCGACACTGGTCGGCGATGCGACCGAGCTGCGGTCGCTGAACCAGATGTATGCCGGCGGCCACGGCATCGAGCTGCGGAGCCTGAAGTCGCTGATCGGCCATACTGGCTGGGCCGCCGGCATCGCCTCGGTCATTGTCCTTTGCCAGGCCCTGACCGAGCGGGTGATCCCACCGCAGCACGGCTTTCGCACCCCGAACCCGGCGATCGAGCTCGCCACTTCGCCGTTTGTCATCGCGACCACGCCCAAGCCGTGGCCGGAGCGCCCAGACGGGCTCCCCCGGCGCGCCGCGGCCGACGGCTTCGGCTTTGGCGGCACCAACGCCCATGTGATTGTCGAGTCCTACGTGCCGGAGTTTCACCGCCAGCTCGCGGTCGCCCCGGCGCGTGCCGTCACGACCCTGGCCGTCCTCGGCGTCGGCTGCTTGTTTCCGGGCGCCGATGGCGCACCGCAGTCGGTGCCGCCGGCCAGCGGCTGCGGCGGACTGCGGTTTGCCGACGATCGCTTCGGCCTGCCGGTGGGCCGCCGCGTGCTCCCCGATGTGCTGGCGGCAATGGATGGCTCGCAGCGGCTGGCGCTGCTCGCCGCCCAGGATGCGCTGCAGCCGATCCTCAGCGCCGGCGTCGCGCTGGCGCGGCAGACCGGGATCGTGCTCGGACTGGCCGGCAAGACGGCGCGCGGCATCGCCGTCACCGAGCGGATCTTCCGCGACCGCCTGGTCCGCCGCTTTCACAACGCGCCCGGCGCGTCCGGAAGCGATGCCAGTCAGCAAGCGCTCCTTTTGCGGGTGAGCGAGCAGCTCCTGGCGCGCAACCCGCCGACCGGGCCGTACACGCTGTCCGGTGCCATGCCGAACGTCGCGGCGGGACGGGTCGCCAACTTCTTCAACCTCAAGGGCCCGAACCTGGTGGTCGATGCCGCCAGCGACTCGCTGCTGCAGGCGGTGTACACGGCGGCGCAGCTTTTGGGTGGCAGCGACGGTGAGTTCATGCTGGCCGGGGCCGTGAACGCCCTGGCCGAGCCGCTGACCACGCGATCGCCCCGCGACGGTCAGGAGGCGCAGGTGGCGGTGGGCGAGGCGATCATTCTGCTCGCGGTGGCGCGTCCCGAGACGGCCGCGCAGCATGGTCTGCGCCCCTTGGCGCTGCTCGAGCTGGCTCCCGCGCCCACCCCGCCAGCCGGCGCCGTGACGCCGGCGCTCGTCGACTATCGCGGCGCGACTGGAGCCGCCGAGCTGGCGCGAGCAATCGCGGCTGCCGAAGTCATGGGCGCAGCGACGGTCCTGCGGTCGCGCCTGCCCAGCTCCCCCGCCGGTCGCGCGGTGCGGGTGGTCGGGACGGGTCGCAGCGCGCCGGCCCAAGCCACCCGCGGTCCCGACCTGGCGCAGCCGCTGGCGGAGAGTCGCAGCGCGGCGCACAAGCCACCGGACCCCGCGGCCGACTCGCCGGTTCGCCGGTTCGCGCCGACGCTGGTCCAGAGCGCCGCGCCCGCCGGCACCCTGCCCGCAGCACTTCATCAGCGCCGCGTGCTGTTCGTCTGCGATCAGCCAGACTGGCTGGCGGCGGCGGGTGCTCAGGCTCTGTCGGGTCTGACCTACCGAATCGCCTGTCGACAAAGCCAGGGCCGCACGCACTGCATCGCGATCGATACCGCGAGCGAAGAGACGCTGCGAGCCACGCTGCAGGGCCTGCGCGAGTTCGCGTTCGACACCGTCATCGCGGTCAAGAACCTCGCGGACGCGCCGCTCGATGACCTGCTGGAGCACGGCTGGGACGCGAGCTACCTGACCCTGCTATTCGCCGTGACCCGTCATGTCTATGACGAGCTGGCAGCCGGGCAGCTCGCGCTGGCCCTGCTCGTGGTGGGCGGAGTCCGCCCTCCGGGCATCCTGCACCCGCAGACCGGACTCCTTAGCGGCTACCTGAAGTCTCTCTCGCGCGAGCTGCCGCAGGCCACCTGTCGCATCGTCCAGACCGATCAGCCGGACCTCGGCGCCGCGCTCGCCGAGGTCGCCGGCGAGCTGACTTTGGCCGGCGGTCCCCCGGTCGAGATCTGCTTTCGCGGCGGGCGCCGCCATGAGGTCCGCCTGGCGCCGCTGGACTCCCCGGTGCCGGCGCCGGCACCTTTGCTCAGCGCCGACTCCCTGGTGCTGCTTACCGGAGGGGCACGCGGGGTTACGGCCATCCTGGCGGAAGCGCTGCTCGAGCGGTTTGGCTGTCGGGTCGTGCTGCTCGGCCGCTCCGCACCGCACCTGGTCGACCCGGAGTTGCTGGCCCTGACGGACGAGGAGTTCGCCGCTCGCGAGGCCGAGTTCCTCAGCCAGGCGCAGGCGGCGGGCACTCGGGTGGGCGCGGCGCGCCAGCGCCACCAGACGATCCTCGCGGCCCGCGAGACGCTGAAGACCTGCGCGCGGCTGCAGTCCCTGCCCGGCCTGGTGGAGTACCACGCGGTGGACGTGACGAGCCCGGAGAGAGTCGAGCAGATCATAAAGAGCGTGGTGCAGCGCCTGGGTCCCGTTGATCTGGTCGTGCACGGCGCCGGAGTTCAGCACTCCAAGCGGCTCCCAAGGCGCAAGCTCGCCGAGCTGCAGCAGACGATCGACACCAAGCTCCTCGGGCTGCGGAACCTGTACACCGCGCTGCGGCGTCACTGTCCGGTCGGACGTCCGGTGCACTTTCATCTCCTGACCTCGGCGTTCAGCGTGCTCGGCAACGACGGCCAGCATGACTATGGGGCCGCCAACGAGGCCATGAACCGGCTTGCGGCGGCGATGGCGGGCGGCGGCGACACCTGGACGGCGCTCGGCTGGCTGGGCTGGGATCGGATCGGCATGACCCGGGGTTCAGAGTACGCGCTGCTGCAGGAGGAGCGCGGGCTGCACGGCATCACCGCAGAGGAAGGAAAGGAGTTGTTCATCTCGACGATCAGTGGCGCGCCGCCGCCCCCGGTGACGGTGCTGCTCGGTCCGGGTGAGCGGCGCTTTTATCAGGTCGCCGACGCGGTCCTCCCCGTCGAGCCGCCCGCCGAGCAGGTCACGGCGGCGGCCGGCTGGCAGTGGCAGCTCGGCCTGGAGACGCACCCCTTTATTGGCGCTCACCAGGTGCGCGGCAAGCCGACGCTGCCGGGCACCTTCGAGCTGGAGCTTGCGGCGCGCACGGTCAAGCGCCTTCATCCCGAGCTGCACCTGGTCGGCTTCCAGAGCTGTCGCTTCACCCGCTTTGTGCCGGTGCGCAAGGGACGCTCCGCGGTGCTGCGCTGTGAGACGCGGCTTGTCCAGGAGACGCGCAGCATTACCCGGCTGCAGCTGCGGCTGATCTCGGACCTCCTGCACCCGTCCGGGCGGCTCTTGCAGAGCGCGGTCTTGCATATGGAGTGTGAGGTCCTATTGAGCCGAGCGACCCCGGGACCGCTGCGCGGACGCCTGGATTTCCAATCACCGCAGCACGGCACCGCGGTGTCCGACCCGTATACGGACGCGCGCGCGGTCGTATTTCACACCGCCCCCTTTGACACCTTGCGGCAGACCGTCCATGGCAGCCAGCAGAATCGCAGCCGATTTCACGGCCCGGCGGCAGACCAGCTGGCGCAGCTGTCCGAGTGCATAACCCCTTTTCTGCTCTGTGATGCGGCCTTCAAGGTCGCCCAGCTGAACATTCTGCCCGACGGCAGCATGCCGGTCTGCGTGATCGCCGAGCTCGCGTCTGTGTACTTCGCCCCCGGGCTGACCGATGCCGCGGTCACCGCGCTGCCGGAGGTAGTCCTCTGCAGCACCCTGCCGCAGCCGCGCGGCGAGCTTTTGCTGGTCGAGCGGGTCGAGGCCCGCGACGGCGCTGGGGTCGTCCTGGCCATCGCCGAAGGCCTGCTGGCGCAGCCGGTAGGCCGAGTTCCCGCGCAGCCCGCTGGCGGTCAGTTCACATAACCTTGGCTATAGGAGAATTTTTGCCATGAGCTCCAGCTCATTTACTCAGTCCCTTATTACCATCATTCAGCAGATTGTCTGCGAGGTCACCCGCTACCCGGAAGACCTGGTGACCCCCGAGGCGGACCTGGAGGAAGATCTGGGCATCGACTCGGTGAAGCTGGCCGAGATCGTCGCAGCGATCCGCGCCCGTTATCAGCTCACCGAGCGTATCGTCGGCAGCGCGAGTGACGTGCGGACCATCGCGGCGATCGCCGCGCAGCTTGCGCAGAAGCTCAACATCCCAAAGAGTGTCGAGCCCCCGTCGCCAGCGCCGCGGCCGGCGCCGCGGCCGGCGCCAAGCGCCTTACCCGAGTCGACGATCGCGGCGGTGATCCGCGTGCTCGCCGAGGTGACGCGCTACCCAGAGCACCTGCTGCTCGCGGACGCGGATCTGGAAGAGGAGCTTGGGATCGAGCTCGGCAAGCGGAGCGACGTGCTCGCCGCCCTGCGCGAGCAGCTCCACCTCACCGAGCCGCTGCCGGCGAGCGGCGCCGCCCTGCGCCAGCTGCGGACGATTCGCGACCTCGCCGCCGCCGTCACCAAGCTGGCACCGCCGCCGGCGGCCGAGCAGAGTGCCGCCCGGCAGAGCGCGCCGGAGCGCCAGCCCAGTCAGCCTGCCCTGGCAAGCGGCACGCCCCCGCTGACCGGCAAGATCTTTCTCATCACCGGCTCGGGGCGGGGCCTGGGCAAGTGCCTGGCGCAGCACCTGGGCAGCCTGGGCGCCACCATCGTTGTGAACTCCTTTCACTCCCGCGCCGCCGGTGAGACGACCACCGCCGAGCTGCTCGCCAGCGGCTACCGCGCTTTCCACTTGTGGGGGTCGGTGGCGAACCCGGCGCATATAGAGCGGATGATGGCGTGGATCGACAGCGAGCTCGGTGCCCTGGACGGCATCGTCAGCAGCGCCTCCAACGGCGCGCTCGCCCGCCAGCCCGAGATGTTGCCGGAGCAGCTGGAGCTGGCCTTCCGGACCAACGCGGTGGCGCTCCACCTGCTGGCAATGCGCGGAGCGCCGCTGCTCCGCCGGCGCGGCGGCGGCCGCATCGTCGCGCTGTCCTCTTCCTCGGCGCATCAGTATGTCGAGTACCAGAGCGCGCAGGGTCCGGCCAAGGCCGCCCTGGAGTCGATGGTCCGCTACCTCGCCCTGGAGCTCGGCGATAGCAACATCCAGGTCAACGCCGTGTGCTGTGGCCCGATCTACGGCGAACTGTTGAGCCGCTATCCGGAGGGCGACCGTCTGGTCCCGCTGTGGGAATCCCGGACCCCGGGCAAGCGCCTGTGCAGCGAGCAGGACATCGCCCATGTCGTCGAGTTCCTGCTCAGCGACAAGGCGCGGATGATCAACGGCAGCACCGTGAAGGTCGACGGCGGGATGTCCCTGCGCGGCTGACCGGCTCTTTCCCGTGCGTGAGTTCGGCCCTGGCAGGACACCGCGCGGCGGGCCTGCAAGAGCCCTCTCGCAAAGCTATCCGCAGCGTGTCCGCAGCGCACCGGCATACCTGTTTCACCGCCGAACGAGTCTCCCAGCGACTTCACCGGCAGCAAGGACGGCGTCTCTGGCACCGCCGGGGTCGATCACACCACGACCACTGCCGCCGGCAACACCACCTCGACCACGCACGAGGGCGCGCACGTGACCGCGGACAAGACCGGCGTCAAGGGCGACGCCGGCATCGAGCACACGACCACCACCACCAGCGGCGGCACGACCTCGACCACCACCGAGAGCGCCCACCTCGCCGGGGACAAGAGCGGCGTCACCGCCGATGCCGCCGCCACCCACACCACCACCACCACCAGCGGCGGCGTGACGACCACCTCGACCACCGCCGAGAGCGCCCACCTCGCCGGCAACAAGGACGGCCTGTCCGGCACCGCTGGCGTCGACCACATGACGACCACCGCGGCCGGCAACACCACCACCACGACCAGCGAAGGGGCGCACCTGACCGGCGACAAGACTGGCGTGCGCGCCGACGCCGAGGTCGCGACCCACAGCGAGACCAAGAGCGGCAACACAGTCACCGCGAGAGACGCCGGGGCCAAAGTCCAGGCTGACTCCAAGACCGGGGTGGCCGCCGACGCCTCGGCCGAGGTCTCGACCAAGGGCAAGCGCGGGCTGGTGGACTACGCGGCCTCCGCTTCCGAGCACGTGCATGTCGACAAGAGCGGCGTGCACGCCGACACCCACCTCCATGAGGAGGCCAAGGTCGGCTCGACCAAGATCTCGCTGGATGAGAACGCCCACGTCAACGCGGACAAGCACGGCACACACAGCTCGGTGGATGGCAAGGCCACCGGCACGGCAGCCGGCCACACGGTCACCGCGGAAGGACAGGCGAGCAGCGATGGCAAGCACTCGGGCAAGGTGACCGAGTCGGCGACGCCACCGCCGCCGCCGGCAGCGACTGCCGCGCCCGCTCCCGGGACCGCACCGGCGGCAGCACCCGTGGCGGCTCCCGCGGCGGCTCCCGCGGCCCCGGCCAAGTAGCGACCGCTGCCCCTACCCTCCTGACCCTTCCCGCGCTCCCAGCACTTCCCCCACTGCGTACCTGCAGACCTTCGGTCCTTGCCGGCTCTCAGACCGACTAGCAGTCGCTACTACCCGACTTGATGCTCGGGAGCAGGTCAGCGTTCTCTGCTGCCCAGCATAGATAATGGGTCAAGGCGGCCGCGCGCCGGTCTTGTCATGCCGCTGCGGCACAAGGTATGCACTGCACGGGCTCAGGCCTGGTTTGGGCACGAGCGAGCTCGGCCACTGGAGACAACTTTCATGCGACGGATTTGGGTCCGCACCTCGAGCATCTTGACCCTGGCAGCGCTGGCCCTGGCGGCGCTGGCGCGCCCCGGACTTGGGCAGGTGCGGGCGGCGAGCGAGAACGACACCGCCCTGGCCATGGACTCGCGGGTCCGGGTGGGGAAGCTGCCAAGCGGGCTGACTTACTACATCATGCGCCACCCAGCCCCGGCCGGGCGCGGCAACTTCTGGCTGGTGGTAAACGCCGGCTCGGTGCTGGAGGATGCCGACCAGCGCGGGCTGGCGCACCTGGTCGAGCACATGGCCTTTCAGGGCACGCGCCGCTTCCCCAAGCACCAGCTCACCGATTTCCTGCAGGGAATCGGCGTCCAGTTCGGCCCCGATCTGAACGCCCACACGAGCTTCGACGAGACCATCTACCAGCTGCAGGTCCCCACCGATCGGCCGACCTACGTTGGCAAGACCCTGCAGATCTTGCGCGACTGGGCGAGCGAGGTCCGTTTCGACCCCGAGGCCCTGGACAACGAGCGACGCGTCCTTTTGGAAGAGTGGCGGCTCGGGCGCGGCGCCGACAGCCGGCTGCGCGAGCGGCAGGCAGCGGTCTTGTATCGCGGCTCCCTCTATGCAGAGCGCTCGCCGATCGGCCTGCCGGCGATCATCCAGAGCGCCCCGCGCGAGGCGCTGCTGCGCTTCTATCACGACTGGTACCGCCCCGACCTCATGGCCGTGGTGGCGGTCGGCGATTTCTCGGTGGCCGAGGTGGAAGCAGCGCTGTTGCGCGAGTTCTCTGACCTGCGACCGCCGGCCGCCCCGCGCCCGCGGCCGCAGCCGTCGCTACCGCGGCCAGAGCAGCCGCTGGTCAGCATCGAGACCGACCCCGAGCTGGCGCCCACCCAGGTGCGGATCATCGACTGGAAGCCGCGCCGCATCGAGCGGACGGTGGGCGACTACCAGCGCGCCCTCGCCGAGAGGCTGTATCACAGCATGCTCAGCGACCGCCTTGACGAGCTGTTGCGCCAGCCGGGCGGGCCGCTGCTCACCGCGTCTTCGTCGCTGCAGCGGCCGATCCGGCCGATCGATGAGTGGCAGCGCGCCGCCACCGTCCGCGAGGGAGGCGTCGAGCGGGGCCTGCAGGCACTGCAGCAGGAGGTGCAGCGCATCCGCATCTACGGCTTCCACGCCGGCGAGCTGGCCCGCGCCAAGGCCGAGCTGCAGCGCGAGCTGCGGTTCGCCGTGCTGCGCCGCCACAAGCGCTACGGCATCCAGTTCTGTCACCAGCTGGCCGCCAGCTTCCTGGAACAAGAGGTGATGCTCAGCGCCGAAGACGAGCGCGCCTTGGCCGAGCGCCTGCTGCCGACGATCACCCTGTCCGAGCTGAACCAGCTCGTGCGCTCGTGGGACGGCGCGGTGGGCCGGGTCATCCTGGTCAGCGGTCCCGCCAGCCTGGTCAAGCCGCGCCCCGAGTCGCTGGTCGCAGCGGTCCACAAGGCCGATCTCCAGGCCCTGCCCGACTACCAGGACCCCTTTTATGAGGTGCCGCTGCTGGCGCGGCAGCCGCGCCCGGGCCAGGTGATCGCCGAGGCGGAGCAGCCAGAGCAGAACGTCACCGAGTGGACGCTGAGCAACGGCGCCCACGTCGTGCTCAAGCAGACCGACTTTACAAGCGGCGAGATCCGCCTGGTCGCCATTGGCCCCGGCGGCCACTCGCTGGCCGAGGACGCCGACCTCGACTCGGCGCGCTTTGCCGACCAGGTCGTCCACGCCAGCGGCCTGGGCGACTTCGACGCGGTCGCACTGCGCAAGCTGCTGGCCGGCAACACCGCATCGATCGAGCCGGCCATCGAAGAGGACGGGCAGTTCCTTTACGGACGGACCCAGCCGGCAGATCTCGAGACGCTGATGCAGCTCTTTTATCTCGGCTTTACCGCGCCGCGCCGCGATCCCGAGGCCTTCTTGGCCTGGCGGGAGCGCGCGCGCGAGCGGCTGCGTCGCCGCCAGCTCGACCCGGACGAGCGGTTTTTCGATGCAGTCCAGGGGCTGCTGGCGCAGGGGCGGCCGCGCCTGCAGCCGCTGACCCCGGCGTCCGTCGACCGCGTCGATCTCGATCGAGCGCTGGCGTTTTATCGCCAGCGCTTCGCCAACGCCGCCAACTTCACCTTCCTGCTGGTCGGCAACCTGGACCTGGATCGCCTGCAGCCGCTGTGTGAGCGCTACCTGGCCAGCCTGCCCAGCACCTCTGCCCACGAGCAGAGTCGCGCCGTCGGAGCGCGCCTTCCGCCGGGGATCGTGAAGCGGACCTTCGCCCTGGGCCAGGAGGACAAGAGCCAGAGCCTCTATCTGTTCCATGGGCTGCAGCCGTGGTCGGAGGCCGCGGAGCATGAGCTTGACACGCTGCGCGAGGTCCTGCAGCTGCGCCTGCACGACCTGCTGCGCGAGACCCTGGGTGGGGTGTACAGCGTAGCGGTCTCGGCGCGCCTGGTCCGGCGGCGCAGCGAGTATGTGCTGTCCATCGAGTTTGGCTGCGCGCCCGACAAGGTCGACGCGCTGCAGCGAGCGCTGTGGGCCGAGCTGGCGGCGATCCGCGCCCACGGCCTGGGCGAGCCCTATCTGTCCCGCGTCGTTCAGCTGCGCCGCCGCGCTCACGAGCTGGCGCTCCGCGGCAACGGCTTCTGGCAGAACCGGCTGGTCACCGCCGTGAAGTTTGGCGACTCGCTGCCGCCGACCCCGGACATCGAGCCCTGGCTGGGAAAGATCGCCAGGCCGCGCCTGCAGGCTGCAGCGGCTCACTATCTGGACCCGCGCCAGTATGTCCTGGCGGTGATGGTGCCCGCCGGCCGCACCGCTGGCCCGGCACCGGCACAAGCGAGGACTGGGCCCTAGCTTCACGGAGCCCCCAAGGCCACCACCACCCGCCGCCAGGCAACTGCGAACCCAGTCCTGCGGGCACAGCTTGCCGCCCCCCAAGGCGAACACCAGCCTCGGGCCGCTAGCCGCCAACCTCCGACCACCAACCTCCGGCCGCCAGCCAACGACCACCAGCCTCCGACCGCTAGCCGCAAGCCGCCGCAAGCCGCCGCAAGCCGCCGCAAGCCGCCGCAAGCCGCCGCAAGCCGCCGCCAGCCAACGACCGCCAGCCAACGGCCACCAGCCAACGGCCGCCAGCCTCCGACCGCCAGCCGGGGGCGCCGACCGCTGCGCACTCCCAGGACACCGGCGCGCGGCTGGCGCGCGACTTAAGGATTGATCTCCGCTCATCCCTGGGCGACGATGGCCCCATGCGCAATAGTTCCCTCATCCTTTCCCTTGGCCTGGCGGGGCTGCTGAGCTGCAACAACGCCACCATCGGACCCAACACTCCCGCCAGCGATCTCAACGGCCTCACCGCGGTGCGCGTCGAGCCGCCGGACCTGACGCTGGAGGCGACCCCCGGGCAGCCGGCCACCGCCACATACAAGGCGATCGGTACCTTCCCCGATGGCGACCGAGACATCACCAGCCTGGCCACGTTCGCGGTGGACAATGCGGGCGTTGGCGCCTTCGCCCAGGCGCAGTTCCAGGGCTCGCTGCAGCAGGGCGGCGATACCCAGGTCAGCGCCCTGGCCGGGAGCCTGAGCGGCCGGGCCCACCTGCGAGTGCACTTCTCGGCCACCGTGAAAGTCGAGCCGTCCGCCGGCGCCGGCGCCCCGCTGCCCGCCGACCCGAGCCTCAGCTTCAAGGGCACCCCGACCGCGGCGCGAGCGCCGGTGCTGGTCTATCCCAATAACGGCGTCATGCTGCCGCCCAACATCCAGTCCCTGGAGGTCCACTTCCTCCCCGGCACGGCGCAGAACACCCTGTTCCAGCTGTCCTTCCAGAGCGCCACCACCAACGTCACCACCTACACCCGCTGCGGCATGCTGGTCGGCGGCGGCTGCATCTTCGCGCTCGACCCGGCGACTTATGGCTATGTCGCCAACTCCAACGCCGGCGGTCCGGCGGTAAACCTCACGGTCAGCGGCAGCGACGATGGCGCCAGCGGCTTTGGCCAGTCGGCGCAGTTCCAGGTGCAGTTCGCGCAGGAGAACGTCGAAGGGGGTCTTTACTACTGGACGGTCTCTAACGGCACCGGCATCATGCGCGTGGACTTCGGCGCCAGCTCGATCAAGCCGAAGCTGTTCCTGTCGCCGGGTCAGAACAACTTCCCGACCTGCGTGGGCTGTCACGCGATCTCGCGCGATGGCAGCAAGATGGTGTCCTCGCTCGGCGGTCAGGGCGACGGTCGGCTGGTCTACATCGCCAACCTCGCGGCGCCCGCCGCCAGCCTGCTCACCCTCAACGGAACGGTGCCGAGCTCGACGACCAATCACATCCAGTTCGCCTCGTTCAACCCGGACGGCAGCCGCTTTGTCGCCGTGTACGGGGACACCAACCAGGCGCCCGAGGTCAACACCCTGTTCATGCACGACGGCAACACCGGCGTCCGCCTGCCCGCCGAGTCCGTGGTGCTGAGCTACGAGCCCGATCACCCCGACTGGTCACCTAGCGGCGCCGCCATCGCCTTTAGCCGCGTCGGCATTCACGGCACCTCGCAGCGGCCGTTCAACTGCGGCATCGACGTGGTGAAAAAGTCCGGCACCGGCTGGGGCACGCCCGAGACGGTCATCCCGGTCGTCCCCGGCAAGAGCCGCTACAACCCCAACTTCGCCCCCGACTCGTCGTTTTTCACCTTCACCGAGTCCACCTGTCCAAACGGCAACAACACCGATGCCGACTGCGATGGGGACTCGGACACCACCGCCAAGACCTGGGTCGCGCGGCCGCAGAGCGGCAGCACCCCCATCGCCCTTACCCGCGCCGCCCAGCCGGGGGTGATGGACGGCACCCGCACCAACCTGTCGGACACCTACCCGCGCTTCTCGCCGTTTCAGCAGAAGCAGGGCGGCGGCCGGCTGTTCTGGGTGACCATCTCCTCGACGCGCAAGGGCGGCCTGCGCGATCCCGGCGGCAACCGCTGGCTGTGGATGTTCGCCATCGATCCAGACAAGATCGCCGCCGGCGAGGACGGCAGCTTCGCCGCCTTCTGGCTGCCGTTCCAGGATCTCAGCACCTCCAACCACATCGGCCAGTGGACGCAGAAAATCGTAGTCGGTCCAGGCTAGCTCCGGACTAGCTCCGGACTAGCTCCGGGCAGGCTCCTTACCATCCTCCCACGCCCGGTCTTGGCCGCGCGCGGCGCGGCGTTCGCCAGCCGCTCCCCGACGGAAATCAGTCGCCGCCGCGCCCTTCTGCCTATGTCAGAGGAATCTGTTATGCATGGACCCTGAATCGAGCTGGCGTCCAGGTTCGGGCGCTGCATGAAAGGGGAGCCATGACCAAGAATACTTCGCCGGAAAGAGCCTTCTCCTATGTAGCCGGGTGGGTGCGCGGCATCGCGCTTTTGTGCACTTGCGCGGTGCTGCACTGCGGCACGGGCGACCTGGCCTCGGGCGCCGACGAGCCGGTCGAGCCCTCCGCGCCGCCGCAGCTGGCGCTCTATCCCTCCAACGTGCAGCTGGCTCAGGGCACGGGGCAGCAGTTCACCCTGCGCGGCCTTTACGCCGACGGTCGAGTCAGTGATCTGACGGCTCAAGGGGCCTTGCGGGTGGTCAGCGCGAGCGGCCACAGCGCTCCGGTTCCGCCCGACGGCTACCTGCAGCTGGCCGAGCCTGGACGCTATCAGGTGGTGGCTACCTATAAAGGAAGTGAGCTCGTGACCGCGGTGACGGTCACCGCCGCCACCGTCAAGTCGGTGGCCATCAGCCCGCGCTTGCCGATGGTCGCCAAGGGCCTGAGCAAGCCGTTCACCGCCACCGCCACCTTCTCGGACGGCACGACCCAGGACGTGACCAAGCTTGCCACCTGGGCGGTCAAGGACGTGGTCGGGACCGGCGTCGCCACCATTGATACCACCGGCGTGTTTCTCGCCAAGAACGAGGGCAAGGCGACCATCACCACGCGCTATATGTCGCACAGCTCGTCGACCACAGTCACGGTGACGGCGGCGGCGCTGACCACCCTGTTTGTCAGCCCCGCCGATCCGACGATCGCCAGCGGCACCAACCAGCACTTCACCGCCACCGGCAGCTTCTCGGACGGCACCACCGCGGATCTCACCAGCGCCGCGACCTGGGCGGTGTCCGATCTGACCGGCAGCGGCGTGGCGGCGATCGAC
This sequence comes from Polyangia bacterium, assembly GCA_044222245.1. Lineage (GTDB taxonomy): Bacteria > Myxococcota_A > Polyangia > Palsa-1104 > JAEUJZ01 > CALFML01. Next base: position 164,051 of record JBGANQ010000006.1, read on the forward strand.
GGCGCCGGCGTCGCCAACGGCAAGGCGGTGGGCGTCGCCCAGGTCAGCGCTGACTACGGCGGACTCACCGGCCAGACCACGCTCACCGTCAGTCCCGCGGTACCGGTGGCGGTGGCGATCAGCCCGACGAACAGCTCGATCGCCAAGGGCACCAGCCAGCGCTTTGCCGCCACCGCCACCCTGACCGATGGCACCACCCAGGACGTGACGGCGATGGTGACCTGGACGGCCAGCGACCGCACCGGCAGCGGCGTCGCGACGATTGACGGCAGCGGGCTGGCCAAAGGCAACGCCGAGGGCAGCGCCACCATCGCCTGCGCCTTGATGGGCCACACCGCCTCGGCGCTGCTCACGGTGACGCCGGCCGTGCTGACCTCGATTACGGTGACGCCGGCGACGCTCACCCTGTACCAGGGACAGTACGGCACGGTCGCCGCGACCGGCGTCTACTCGGACGGCAGCACGCACGACCTTTCGGCGAGCGCCATCTTTGCGGCGGCCGATCTGATGGGCACCGATGTCGCCTCGGTCGCTGCCGGTGGCCGGGTGTTTGCCAAGAACCTCGGCAAGGCGACGATCAGCGCGACCGCGGGCGGCTACTCGGCCAGCGCCGTGGTCACCGTGATCGCCCCCATGTACACCGGGCTCTCGCTCAGCCCGACCTCGACCTTTACCGTCCGCGGCCTGCCCGTGCAGTTCAGCGCGCTGGCGACGCTGCCCGATGGCAGCACCCGCGACGTGACCGCCAGCACGACCTGGACGGCGGCCGACTTGCTCGGCACCGGCGTCGCTTCGATTGACAGCAAGGGCCTGGCCAATGGCCTCGCCACCGGCCTCGCCGAGATCCGCGGCTCCTTCAGCGGATTTAAGGCCACCGCCCAGCTGGTCGTCGTCTTCTAGCTGGCTGACAGGCTGCGGCTAAACGTAGCGAGCGGCCCGAGCTCGGGTTTGGGCGCGCGGAGCAGCCTCTTGGCTGCCAGCACGGCTGGACCCGAGCTCGGGTCGCGGAGCAGTCTTGCCACTGCCTGCTAGGGATCGACCAGGCGGAAGCCGGCGTAGGCGTAGCGGTAGCCGGGGCGGAACCAGTTGCGGAATGAGCGCCGCAGCAGGCACCGCGCGGTGCGCGCCGAGCCCCCCTTCAGCACAAAGTGCTCCCCATCAAAGAAGTCGGCCGAGTACCCGCGATAAAAAGGAAACGGCGCAAAGCCGGCAAACGGCATGAAGCGGGTGCCGGTCCACTCCCAGCCGTTGCCGATAAGCTGCGCGACCCCGAAGGCGCTGTCGCCGGCCGGGGTGGCGTCCACCGGCTGCGGATCCCAGCGCTGGAAGTCGAAGTTGCCGCAGTCGGCGGCTGGGGTTGCCTGCTCGCCCCACGGGTAGGCGCGCTCGCCCGCATCGGTGCCGTCCGGCCCGCAGGGGGTGCCAAACGCCGCGCGGTGGAACTGCGCTTCGCTCGGCAGGGCGCGGCCGGCCCACCGCGCGTAGGCGGTGGCCTGCTCGTGCGTCGCATACACCGGCCAGGACAGCGGCAGCGGGATCTCCCCGAACATGCAGCGCAGGCGAAACCCGTCGCCCGCCTCGCCCTTCTGCCAGAACAGCGGCGGCGGTCCGCCCTCGCGCACGAAGCGCAGATACTGGCCGTTGGTCACCTTATACTTGTCGATCGCGAAGGCGGGAACCGCGACCTTATGCTCCGCAAACTCGTTGTCCCAGCCAAAGCCGTGACGGCGACCCAGGGTCGCCTGACCGGCGGGGATCGCCACCGTGGTCGCCGGCGGCGCCGGCCGCGGGTCCGCCTGCGGCGGGCACAGCGCCCGCTTGGCGGCGAGCGGCAGCCAGTGCAGCAGGTAGCACAGGGTCTCGGCGTGCATCAGCCGATGCTCGAGCGCAACGTGCAGCAGCTGCTCGGGCAGGGCGGTCAGGTGGCGATCAAAGAGCTGCCGCCGCTGCTGCTGGTAGGCCTGGACCGTCGCGAGCGCCGGCCAGTCGGTGGCGCGGTCGCAGGGCAGCGCCTGCGGGCAGTTGTTATCGGGATCGATGCCAAAGGCAAACAGGCGATCGAGCTCGGAGGCCGGCTCCGGCTGCGCGAGCTGGGTGCGGCACAGGTTCCAGTCAAACGCCTCCAAGTGGCCAAGGTAGAAGATGAAGCGGTGGCGCTCGGCAACCGCGCGCTCGTACAGCGCCGCGGGGTCCAGCAGCTCAAACAGACTGTCGCTCTGGCGGCGCGCCGCCGCGAGCGCTGCCAGCAGCTCGGCGTTGGCGGCGCCGGCGCCGACCTGGGACGAGACGCCGTGGCGGCGCTGCGTATGCGGATGAGGATCCATAGGCCCTATTATAGCGGGTTGGCCGAGCAGTTCGAGCGCCGCCGCGCCCCCCGCGCCGCCGCGCTCTGCCGTCGCAGCTGAGCCCGTAACGCCAGCGGCCGAACGACTAGACCTGGCAGACCTGGCAGACCTGGCAGACCTGGCATACCTGGCAGACCTGGCAGACCTGGCGGGCGGCGCGCCGCGCGAGCCCGGGCGCTGCGCCAGCGCAGCCGGCGGCCGGGCAGCGGCTGGCTTCGCGCGCAACGGTGACTGCCATGACCGGGGACCTGGCGGCCGGCGCGCCGCGGCGAGCGCGGGTGCGGCGGCAGCGCGCCGGCGGGCGGAGGCGACCGGCTGCGCGCGCAACCGTGACTGCAATAAGCCGGGACTCTGTGCCAAGATGCGCGGCCGAAGGAGGTCCTTGATGCGCGCTCGACTCTGTTTTCCCCGGCTGCTGCCGGCGCTCGCTGTGGCCTGGTCGCTTGGTGGCTGCGGCTCGCCCGAGCCCATGGATCCGGCTGCCAACACCCCCCAGCTGCCGCTCGGCGAGCCGGTCGTGGCCCCCGCCAACCAGTGGTCGTGGGTCGACTTTCCCGACGCGGTATGCGACGACGGCTCGGCCACCGGCATCGCCATCAACCCGGCCGCGGGCAGCAAGAAGCTCCTCCTGTTTCTCAATGGGGGCGGGGCTTGCTGGGACTACCTGAGCTGCGCGGTGCTCAACAGCTCGACCCATGGGCCGCAGGGCAGCCAGCAGTGGGAGGCGATGAAGGCGGGGCTGGCCGGGAGCATCCTCGATCGCAGCCGCCCGCAGCCGTTTGCCGACTACAACCTGGTGTTTGTGCCCTACTGCACCGGCGATGTGCACAGCGGCGACAACGTCGCCACCTATACAAGCGGCGCCCAGCAGAAGGTCATCCACCACAAGGGCCGCGCCAACCTGCTGGCCTTCCTCAAGCGCCTGGGCGCGACGTTCGCGGACAGCGAGAAGCTGATCGTCTCGGGCTCCAGCGCCGGCGGCTTTGGCGTCGCCATCAACTACGATCTGGTGCGCGGCTACTTCCCCAAGGCGCGCGGCTACATGCTCGATGACAGCGGGCCGATCCTGGTCGGCGATGACGTACCGGCGAACCTGCGGCAGACCTGGATCAAGAACTGGGGCCTGCAGACGCGCCTGGATGCCCGCTGTCCCGAGTGCAGCGCCGACCTGTCGGCCATGCTCACCCATCACGCGACCGACTACCCAGCGGATCGGCTGGCCCTGCTCTCCTACACCCAGGACTCGGTCATCCGCACCTTCCTCGGCCTGCGCGGCGCCAAGGCGTACGAGCAGAACCTGGCGACGCTGGCGACCAAGTTCTACGACCCGCGGCCGACCGCCCGCTACTACTATGTCGCGGGCCAGGATCACACCTTCCTCGGCAGTCCCGAAAAGACCACCGCGCAGGGGGTGTCGCTGCTCAGCTGGCTCGCCGCCTTCGAGTCTGATGACCCCTCCTGGACTTCTACCAAGCCCTGACCGGCGCCCGCGCCCGCGCCGCGGGGCCATCCTGGTAATCCTTACAATCCTTGGTCAGGGCTCTAATTTCTCTCTCCTTTTTAGTCGCACTCCCGCGTAAGCTCGCATTAAGGCAGTCACCGGTAAAAACCGGGAATCAAAACTCGCAGAGGCCAAGATCATGATGAAGACCAAGAAGAAGCCGAGCGCCGTGACGACGAAGAAGTCGGCCAAGAAGGCGGCCAGCAAGCCCGCAGCCAAGAAGCCCGCAGCAAAGAAGTCTGCGGTGAAAAAATCTGCCGCCAAGAAGGCGGCTCCCAAGAAGAAGCCGGCCGCCAAGAAGCCCGCGGCCAAGAAGCTCGCGCCCAAAAAGGCGGCCGCCAAGAAGCCCGCAGCCAAGAAGTCTGCGGTGAAAAAATCTGCCGCCAAGAAGCCTGCGGCCAAGAAGCTCACGCCCAAAAAGGCGGCCGCCAAGAAGTCCGCGGTGAAAAAGTCGGCCGCCAAGAAACCGGCCGCCAAGAAAGCGGCAGGGCGCAAGCTGACGGCCCGCAAGCCGGCGGCCAAGAAGTCGGCGGCCAAGAAGCCCGCCGCCAAGAAGCCCGCCGCGCGCAAGCCGGTGGCCAAGAAGTCCACCGCACGCAAGTCGGCGCCCAAGGCGGGCAGCCGCGCGGCGAGCAGAGGGTCGGTCGCGACCAAGTCGGCCGCCAAGAAGTCGGCGGTCAAAAAGTCCGCCGCGCGCAAGTCGGCCCCGCGCGCCGCCAGCGCCCCCGCCGCGGCCCCGGCTGCTCCCGCCGCCGCGGCTCCGGCCGAGGCGAGCAGCCCGGAGGGCGCGCCACCGCCAGCGGCCGCCAAGAAGCCCGCCCGCAGCACCCCCAAGGTCAGCCCGAAGAAGCACCTCAGCGTCAGTGATTTCACTGCCGAGCTGCCCGCCTGGCAGGCCGAGGTCGTGGCCGAGCTGCAGAACCTGATTAATCGCGAGGCTCCGGAAGCCACCGCTTCGATCAAGTGGGCGCAGCCGGTCTTTGAGATCGGTGGCCCCTTTGCGTTCATCAAGCCGGCCGCCAACCACATCACGCTCGGGTTCTGGCGCGGCAGCGATCTGGAAGATCCCGAGAACCTGCTAGAAGGAAGCGGCGACCGCATGCGGCACGTCAAGCTCGGCAGCCTGCAGGACGCCCAGCACCCGGCACTCGGCGTGTTTGTCCGCCGCGCGGTCGAGCTCAACCGCGAAAAGGGCGATCCGACCAAGGACGAGTAGCCCGGCGCCAGCCGCCGCCCCGGCAGCTGGCTACTCCGGTCAGGCCGTAGCCGCTGCGGCCTGCCCAGGTGCCAGCAGGTGCGCAGCGGCGGCCTCCGCGAGCTGGCGGGGTGCCGCAGCCTGCCGCGACCTGACTATTCGTCGGGCAGCGGGAAGATGTCGCCCCACAGCGCCTGGCCGCCATCTATGTAATAGGTGGCGCCGGTGATGTAGTCGGCGGCCGGGGCGCACAGGAAGGTCACAAGGTGCGCCACCTCTTCGGGAGTGCCCAGGCGCTTCCACGGGATCGCCTTCTGCGCCGCGGCGACCAGGGACTCGGGGTAGCGGTCGGTGCCCGAAGAGCGGATGATGCCAGGCGCCACCGCGTTGACGCGGATGCGGCTCGGCGACCACTCGACCGCCAGGCTCTTGGTCAGGTTGTCGACGCCGGCCCGCGCGGCGCCGGTGTGCGCCATGCCGGGGAAGCCGCGGTAGATCTGGGCGATGATGTTGACGACGTTGCCGCCGCGCTGGGGAATCATCGCCGCGCGCGCCACCGCCTGGGTCATCGCGAAGGTGCCGATGAGGTTATTGCGGATGACCTTGTCGAAATGTTCCAGCGGCATGTAGCTGGCCGGGTAGGGACGCTGGCCGCCGGCGTTGTTGATCAAGCTGTCGATGCGGCCGTAGCGCGCGAGCACGGCGGCGACAAACTCGGCGATCTGGGCGGGCTCGCGGATGTCGCAGGTCAGCGCCAGGCACTCGGCGCCACTGGCCTGCAGCTCGGCCGCGGTCTGCTCTAGCGGCTCGCGGCGGCGGCCGCAGATGGCCAGCCGCGCCCCGCAGGCCCCGAGCGAGCGGGCGATGGCGCGGCCGATCCCGGTGCCGCCGCCGGTGACGATGGCGACGTGCCGCGCCGCCTTGGCCGTGGGGGCGAACAGATCGGAGCGGAACGGGCTCGCCCCAGAGGCTGCCGGCTCCTCGGTGCGGGCAGCGGAAGTGGCGACGGCTCCGCCAGCGGGAGCGGCCACTTGAGCCGCAGCGGCGTCGGCAGCGGCGTCGGCAGCGACCCCGGCGGCCGCGCGGGAGGATGAATCGGCTGAATCGGTAGGCATGGGCCGCTACTTTACTGCGATTCCGCGGACTTTGAACGCCCAGGCACAAGGCCCTATAGAGGTCGGCTCCGCTCTGGGCGATAATCGCACCCAAGACCCAGGTCGATCGGCGCCCGCCCTAGGGCGGGGTCGCCGCGGGACCGGGAGCTCGGGAGCGTGGAGACTTTTTATTCGGCTTAGCTGCGGCGACATCGCAGCCGGGAGGCGCCCCAGGTGGCGGCGCCGCGCGGAGCGATCGGAGCCAGAGAGGGACCCTATGCGAAATCGGTTTACCTTGGTTGCCTCGTGCCTTTCCTTCCTTCTGGCCGGGAGCTGTACCAGCAGCAACCCCCAGCAAGTACTCGATCTGGGGATGACCCTGGACCTGAGCGTGAGCGCCGACCTGACGACGCCGGCGGATCTGACCTCGCTGCCGCCGGATCTGGTGCCCGGCTGCGGCTTTGGCCAGACGCTGACCGCCGGCAGCTGCGCCTGTGACGCCGCCCACCCGACCCTGTGCAACGGCAACGTCTACTGCTGCGGCGCCGCCCAGACCTGCCTGCCGGCGCCCGGACCGCGCGGCGAGACGCGCTGCTCGGGACCCGCGGTGCGCGAGGGCAGCGCGCTCGGCTACGACCCGGTGCGCAACAACCTCATCCTGCGCACCGGCGCCTGCCAGGACGCGATGCAGAATCCGGTGCTGTGCGCCGACCAGTGGCGGCTCGGCCAGGTCACCTGGGATCCGCAGACTCCGGCCACCGCGATCACGCCGCGCAACGGCAGCACCATGACCTGGCTGCCGTCCAAGCAGACCCTGCTCCTGTTTGGCGGCCAGACCATCCTCAACAACGCCGGCTCGGCCGTAAATGATCTGTACGCGTGGAACGGCACCGACTGGACCAAGCAGGCCCCGGCCACCTCGCCGAGCGCGCGCGCCTACAGCGCCATGGCCTACGACCCCGGCCGCCAGGTCCTGGTGCTGTTCGGCGGCGACGACAAAACCGACACCTCGCAGTCCGACACCTGGGAGTATAACGGCACCACCTGGAAGATGCTGGCCCCGGCCACCGAGCCCGGCGCGCGCGAAGGCCACGCCATGATCTACGACCCCAACATCAAGCGGGTGGTCCTGCACGGCGGCCTGGTCGCCGGCGCCTTCGATCGCGACACCTGGGTCTACGATGGCAACGACTGGACGCAGCTGGCAAATAACGCCGCGATGGCGGTGCACGGCTACTTCGCCATGGCCTACGATCCCGGGCGCAACGTGACGGTGCTGTACGGCGGCGAGAACACCATGGCCGGCAACACGGTGGTGCTCGGCGAGACCTGGGAGTTCAACGGCACCACCTGGACCCAGCGCACCCCGGCGAACACCCCCGGCAAGCGCACCAAGGCGGCGATGGCCTACGACCAGGGCCGCAAGCAGATGGTGCTCTTTGGCGGCAACAACGGCGCCAACCTGCAAAAGGATGCCTGGACCTGGGACGGCACCAACTGGACCCAGATCTACTAGAGCCCACCGCCGCCTGAGCCGGAGCGGGCCCCGGCGGCAGCCTGCCGCTCCGGGTCCCGCCTCCGGGGTCCGCGACACCTCAACTACAGACTTCGGTTACAGCCAGCTGGGCTCGCGACCGCGAGCTAGAAGTGGACCGTGGTTCCCAGCCCGGCAGTCGCGGCGGGAGTCGGCGTCGCCGCGTTCTGGCGGGCGTCATAGATGAACAGGAACGCCGAGGTGCCGAGCGCCAGGCTGCCGATCGACACCAGCGGAATGCCGCTCGGCCGGCCGTCAAAGGGCTGGCTGCATACCGGACTGGCAGCGGGCCCGCTGCAGTTCTGCGAGCCGGTCAGCGCCAGCAGCGTGATGCCGCCGATGACCGTCACCGCCCCCACCCCGAGCAGCACCCACTTGGCGATGCGCACCCCCGGCAGCTTGCGCGCCGGCACCGCCTTGTCGGCAAGCAGCGTCGCCGACAGCTCGGCGGTCTGGCCGTCCTCGACCGTGGCGACCAGGCGCTGGGCGGTAAAGCCTTGCTTCTTCACCAAGAGGTCGTGCGGACCGACGAAGGCGTCGCGCAGGTACGGCGTCTCGCCGAGATCGCGGCCGTCCACCTCGACCCGCGCCCCGGGCGGCTCGGAGGTCAGCTTGATCGTTCCGCGTGGGCGGCTGGCTGCCTGGCGCAGCATCTCCTGCACCATCTCGGCCAGCATCTGCATCGCCCGCTTGACGTTGCAGTCGCCGCAGGTCTGGCTCGCCCGCACGCTGACCACGCCGACGTCGACATCGAGCATCTCGCCGCTGAACTGGAACGTCGAGCCCGGGCCCTTGTTGCTCGGCAGGCCGGGCGCCGCGATCGACAGCCGCAGCGCGAACTGCGCCGCCGTCTGCTGGGCCAGCTGCTCCTGGCAGCGCAGCTGATCCAGACAGCCGAGCAGCTCGGGCCGGCTGGCCAGCACGTCGGCCTGCGTCTCGGGGCTGATCAGCACCGCGTTTTGCTGCCCCGCCGCCTCGCTCACGGTGCGCCGCACCGCCTGCGCCAGCGTCGGCTCGAGCGGACTTGGCTGGGTGGTGAGCAGCACCCCGGGGGTCAGGGTCAGGAGCGCCAGCGGCGGCACCAGGGTGAAGCGCACCTCGGCCTGCCGGCGCGGCGCCAGGGTGACCTGGGTCTCGACGCGGCGGCGGCCCTTTTCGAGCAGCAGCTGGTGGGCGCCGGCGGTCAGGCGCAGCGGCGTCGCCAGCGGCAAGAGCCCGGCCAGGCGGCCATCGACGCTCAGCAGCGCGCCGCCGTCGCCCTGCACGGTCACCTCGCAGCCGACCTCGTGCGGCGACTGCAGTAGCTGCAGGGCATCGGCGCGCAGCTCGGGGTCGGCTTCATCGAGTGTCGCCTCAAGATAGCGCCGGTACAGATCGAAGGCCGCCGCCGAGCGCTGCTGCTCCTGCGCGACCTTGCCCAGGAAGTAGAGCAGCACCGGCTTGGGACTGTAGCGGAAGGCGTCCTCGAAGGCCTTGAGCGCGGTCGGGATGTCCTTGCGCCCAAGCGCCTCGCGGCCCTGGTTGAGCCAGGCCTGAAAGCGCTTGTCGCCCACCGGGGTGGGAACGGGCAGTGCGGCAGCACCGGGGGCCGGCCCCGGCACCACCGGGCGCGGCTGCGCCCAGGCGGCAGCCGACGAGCAGAGAAGCAGCACAGTCAATATCGCGGTTCGCACGGACATCGCTCCCAATGCATGGCGCGGCTACGGTGGTGGCGCGCCTTTACACAGCTCGACTACGACCTTTCCACCCTCGCGCACCCGGACGATCCGCGGCGTCGCCTGACCCGGGGACCGCGCGCTCAGCCCGGCCTCCTGGCCGAGCTGGTGCTCGCCGGCGTGGACCCACAGCACCGTGCGCAGGCATTTGCCGTGGTCTTCCTTGGTGATCTCGATGCGGCCCAGGTGCTGGCTGAGGCGCGCCACCGCCGCGTTGGCCGCCGCGGTATGCTCGGGCTTGCGCTGTCCCTCGGGCACTGCCAGCAGGCGCTGGTACTCGGTCATCGCCTCCAGGAAGCGGCCCAGGCCCTCGTAGACCCGCGCCTGCTGGTAGGCGAGCTCGATCTGCGCCGGCCGGCTGACCCGCCCGCGCTGCGCCAGCGACTTGACCAGATCGAGCAGGTGCTGCGCCCGCGTGTACTCGTGGCGGCCCGCCGCTTCGCCGGCCTCGCCGAGCAGCTGGTCGGCGTAGGTCGCCGGGATCTGCACCACCGCGGTGACGCCCGGGGTGATCTCGACCTCGCGCACGCCGCCGGCGAACTTGACGCGGTGGGTGCCGGGGGCAAGCGGGATCTCGGCCGCCGTCGGCGAGATGACCTGCGGCGGGCGGCGATCGATCTGGAAGCGCACCTTGTCCTCGCCCTCGATCTTGAGGAAGCCGCGGGTGCCGCCGGCCTCGCCGTCGCCATCGGCCACGTCCTGATCGAGCGGCGGGGCCTGATCCGCCGGGCCCAGATCGAGCGGCGCGGCCACCGGGCTCGGCTCGTGGCCTTTGTGCGCTAGCGTGGCCGCCAGGGCACCGGCGCGCGCCCGCACGCTCACGTCGGGATCGGCGAGCAGGCTATAGATGAGCGACAGCGAGGCGTCGCTCGGCGCGCTCTGGTGCAGGGCGAACGCGACCTCGACCACCCGCCGCCTCAGCGTCGGGCTGGAGTCAAACCGCGCCTTCTGCAAGAGCGGCAGCGCCTCGGCCGGCGGCAGATCGGCGGCGACATCGAGCAGCGCCAGGCTGGTCGGCAGATCGCCGCGGCTCAGCAGCTCGCCAAAGCCCGCCGGCGGCGAGACCGCCTCGCCCATCTTCTTGAGCAGCCCGTAGGCGATGACGCTCTCGGGACCGCCCTGCCCCAGCGCCTCGCGCAGCACCGGCGCCGCGGCGCGCACCTTCTGCCCCGCCAGCCGCCGCGCCGCCGCAAAGCGGACCAGCTGCGCCTGATCGCTCAGCGCTTCCAGCAGCAGCGGATCGCCGGCCGGCACCGTCTCGACCACCAGCTGGCGGGTGGTGGCGTCGGGTTCGTTGAGCGCCTGGCGCAGCCGCTCGTGCTGGCTCTCGTCGCCAAGCTGGAGCAGGGTGCCGCACGCCACCAGCTGATCGTTGGGGCTGCCGGTCTCGGTCAGCTCTAGGAGGCGCGCGTTGAGCTCGGCGTCGGCGGCCCCGCTGCGACCGATGGCGTCGACGATGCGGCCGATGGCGCGCATGCCGGCCAGCCGCACCTCGGGCTCGGCGTCGCTAAGTGAGGTCCGCAGCGCCAGCACCGCCCCGCGCAGCCGCTTGCGGCCCAGGGCCACCGCGGCGCTGCGGCGCACCGCCTGCTGCGGGTCGGACAGCGCCCGGCTGAGCAGCGGCACCGCCTGATCGCTGTCGATGTCGCCGAGCACGGCGGTGGCCGACTCGCGGACCAGCCAGCTGTCGTGTCCGAGCGCCGCCTGCGCCCAGCCCAGGCTCTGCTTGGCAATCTGATCGGGGTCGCCGCCGGCGATCTGCAGGATCGCTCCCGCCGCCGCCTGGCGCAGCACCTGCGAGGCCTGCTTCTCATCGAGGATGCGGGTGAGCAGCAGCGCTCCCTGGCGGCGACCGCAGGCCGCCACGCCCTCGATCGCCACCTGCCGCGCCGCCAGCGGCTCCTTGTCATCGGTGGCCACCCGGACAAGCCGCGGGAACCCCGAGGCGTCGCCCACCTTGGCCAGCATCAGCGACGCCAGGAGCTGCTGCGGCCCTGGCGTGCGCGCCGCCTGCCCGAGCACCGCCAGCGCCCGCTCATCGCCGATCCGCGCCAGGTTGGCGGCGGCGGAGATGCGGCGCAGGGTGAAGCCTTCATCGCCCATGCGGGCGTTGAGCTGCTGGGTCGCGACGGCGTCGCCACTGTGCGCCAGCTTGGACAGCACGCCGAGCAGCACATCGTCGGGCAGCGTCTGCTTCTGCAGCGCCGCCCACAGCCCCGGCCGCGCCGACAGATCGCCGGTCTCGACGAGCAGCAGGCCGGCCCGGAGCTTGACCCGCTCATCGCCGCTGGCCAGCAGCTCGCGCAAGACGATCGGGCCGCGCGGGCTCTGCAGCCGCGACAGCGCTCCGGCCACCGCCACCCGCAGCCCGGGCGGCGGGCTCTGGGCGAGCAGCTGCAGCAGCGCCTCTTGCGACTCTGGGGCGCCCAGCACGCCCAGCGCCTCGGCCGCGGCCGCCTGCACCCGCAGGTCGGAGTCCTTGAGCAGCGAGGCGATGCTGGTCCACTGCGCGCTGTCCCGGCTCTGCCCGAGCGCCTGCACCGCCTGCGCGCGCAGCTCGGGGTCGGCGGCGCGCAGCCCTACATAAAGGACCCCCAGCGCGCGCGCCCGCGGCCCCATCACGTCGAGCTGCAGGTCGTTCTGCTCTAGCGCGATCTCCGAAGTGACATGCGGCGGCACCAGGTGGTCGCGGAAGGCCCACAGGCCGGCGCCGGCAAAGCCCAGCACCCCGAGCGTCAGCAGCACCACCCACGGCCACACGCTGCGCGAAGGCGGCGGCGGCGGCGCGGTCACCGTGGTCTGCGCTCCGGTGGCGGTGGGCGGCGGCGTGAGCTCGGCGATGACCTCGGCCATCGACGGCCGCCGGTCGGCCTTGGCGCTCAGCATGCGGCCTACCAGGGTCGCCAGCGCAGGCGAGATGCCCGGCTGCACCTCCCCCAGCGGCCGCGGCGGCTCGGCGAACGCCGACAGCGAGGTCTTGGGGAACGGGACCTGGCCCGAGACCATCTCGTACAGCATCACGCCCAGCGCGAACACGTCGGCCTTGCCGTCGACCTTGGCGGCGCTGCCGTACTGCTCGGGCGCCATGTACTTGGGCGTGCCCATGGTGGTGCCCACCGCGGTCGCGAACTCGTTGCCGTCCCCGTCGGCCTCGGGCGCCGGCTTGGGCGTCGAGCCCGGCGGCGCGACCTTGGCAATGCCAAAGTCCAGGACCTTGATCCGCTCTGCCCCCTCCCCTATCGGGTCGACGATGAGCATGACGTTTTCGGGCTTCAGATCGCGGTGCACGATGCCGTTTTTGTGGGCGGCGAGCAGCGCCTGCGCGATCTGCAGCGCGAAGGCCTTGGCCTTGGTCTCGGGGAGCGGGCCGCAGCGGCGCTCGTGAGCGCGCAGCGACTCGCCCTCCAGGAACTCCATGATGATGTAGAGCGTGCCGTCGGGGAGCTGACCAAAGTCGAAGATCTCGACCAGGCCCGGGTGGCGGATGGTGTTGACGGCGCGGGCCTCGTTGAGGAACCGGCCGGCGTAGTCCGAGGTCTTGGCCAGCGGCCCGTGCAACACCTTGACCGCGGCGCGGCGACCGATCTGCCGGTGCACCGCGGCGTAGACCGCGCCCATGCCGCCCTGGCCGATCTTGGCGCTGATGCGGAAGTTGCCAACGAGCTGCCCCGGGTGCAGGGCGACCACGCCGCCGACCCCCGGCTCGATCGGCGTGCCGCCGGTAGCCGCCAGCGACGGCGCCGGCGACGAGCCGTCTCCGGACAGCTCGGTCGACTCGAGCGCCATGGTCTGCGGCTTGGGCAGCGCGCCGGGATGGACCCCGGTGGGCATGTCGCTCATCGTGTACTCGGGCGGCTCGCTGGGCGAGTCTGCCGAGGGCCGGCGCGCCGCGCTGCCTGCGCCTGGTCCGACCGGCAGGCTGGCAGTCTGCTCGGCCTCCATTTCGATGACCTGCTCGGGGGCCGACTCATCGGCAGCGGCCGCCGTCCGGGTCGCCCGCACCGCCGGTCTAGAGCCAGTGGTCGGCGCAATCGTCGGCATATCAGAGAGCAGGTCCGCCCCAGGCGTCGCCGGCGCCGCGGGCCGCGGCGGCGGGCTGCCGCGACCCGGCGCCGTTCCCGGGCGGGCCGCGGGGACCGGCGCGGCAGCGGACTCCGGCCGCGCTGCCGGCTCGACTTTCCCTAGCGGCGGAGCTGCAATCGGGACGGCTTCCGCCGGCGCCGCCAGACGCGGTCCGGCGTCGGCAGCTGGGGGTGTTGCCGGCGCCGTGGCGGCAGCGGTCGGTGCGATGGCAGCAGCCTCCCCGCTGCTTGCTGCAGCGGGCGGCGGGACGCTGAGCGACGCTACAGGGGCGCTCGCGGCGGCAGCGGGCGGCGGCAGCGGCACCACCGCGAGCGGAGCTGTCGCACGGGACGAGAGCTCCGACAGCGGCGATAAGGCAGAAGCAGCGGCCAGCGGCGCCGCGACCGGCTCGGGCGGCAAGGCGACAGCGGGCGGCGGCAGCGCCGCAGCAGCGACTGCCGGCGCGCTCGGCGGCAGCGGTGAGGTGCCGCTGGTCTGTGGCGGCGCCTGGGTGGCTGCCAGCACCGGGGTGGCTGCCGACCCGGCAGCGCGGCCCGGAGCCGGCGTCGCAGCGGCCGGGCTCCGCGGTGGGGTCATGGCGGCAGGACCCTGTGGTGGCGTCGCGGCGGCGGCGAGGCCGTCCCCGGGAGCCGGCGCCGCTGGCGGGGGCGACTCGGTCGGCGGGGTCGGGCGCGGCGGCTCGGTCGGCAGCGCGGGCGCCACGGGCTCGGTGGGCGGTGGCGGTCGCGTCAGCTCGGACTGCTCGCGCAGCGCCAGGCGGCTCGGCTGGGGCGGCGCTGCCTCGGCTGGGGAAGGCAGCGGCAGCGCGCCGAGCGCCGGCGCGTCGGCGGGGCGCTGCGGCTCGATGGCCGTCGGCAGCATCCCATACTTCGGGGTCGCCATGGACGGCGCCGGCAGCGGGCCGAGCACCGGCGCCGGCGGCGGCAGCGAGGTGTTGGAAGGGGGCAGCGAACTGCCCGAGCGCGGCGGCAAAGGCACCGCGGACGCCTCCCCAGGTCGGGCTGGCAGCGACGATCGCGGCCGCGCGCCGGGCAGCGGGCCCGGCATCGCCAGCATCGGCAGCTTGGGCGTCGCGCTCGACGGCGGCGCCGACACGCTCGAGCTGCCCGGGGCCAGGGAGCTCAGCTGCTGCAGCGTCGAGGCAACCTGCCCCATCGACGGCCGCTCGCCGGGATTGGCGGCTAGCATGCGGTCCAGGATCGCCGCAAACGGCTGCAGCCACGACGGCAACAGCTGCAAGAGCCCGGTCTGGGTGGCACCGCTGGCGAGAAACGAGGCCGGCGCGGCCCCCGCCTCCGCCATCGCCACCGTCGGCAGACTGCCGCTGCCCATCTCGTAGAGGATGACGCCCAGGGCGAATACGTCAGCCTGGCCGCCCTGCACCGCCTCGCCGCGCCGCTGCTCGGGCGACAGATAGGCGAGCTGCGCCGGCAGCAGCTCGGCCGGCCGCGGCCCGCGCCCGAGCGCGTCGAGCAGGCCCAGATCGAGCAGCTTGACCTGCTCGCCATCGGCGGTCCCCGGCGCCGCCGCCAGCAGGATCTTGTCCGGCCGCAGCGCCAGGTGCCGGATGCCCAGGCCGTGCGCCACCGCCAGGCACGCCGACAGCTGCCGACCGATGCGCAGCGCCTTGTTGGGCAGCGGCAGGCCGGCGTGACGCTGCAGCTGCACGCTCAGGCTCTCGCCACCGATATGCTCGCTGACGATGTAAAGCAGGCCCGAGTCGGTGCGTCCGCAGTCGAGCACCGTCGGCTGCGCCGGATCGCGGCCGCCGGGACGGAGCATGGCGACGCTGCGCTCGGGCTCAAGCCGGGTAAGGGCACGCATCAGCGCCTGCAGCCGACCAAGCAGGTTGGGCTCGCGCGACAACGACGCGGTCAGGACCCGGATGACGACCCGGTCGCCAGTCTGCCGGTGGGCCCCCTCATAGAGGCTCCCGAGCGGGCTCTCGCCGAGTCGCCCGACGATAGTATAGTTTCCCGCCTCCATCAATCTGCTCGCACGACTTGCAGATGGCTGGCTTTTTGCCCGGCCCTGCTTGGGTCAGCCCGGCCATCGCGCTGTGAGTCCCCACTAGCCCCGCGTGTCAGCTCAAACTTTTTCACTAGTATGACTTTAACCGATTTATCCCTTACAAACTCGCTCTTGTGTTTAACTTTGAAGATCCTAGGGAGGATCCCGGCGCGAGCCGGTGAGGAGCCGGCAAGACTCGGGGCGCGGCGCCTTGCACCGCCTTGCACCTTTGTGGACCTCTGTGGACCTCCGTGCACCTCTGTGCACCTCTGTTGTTGTAATGTCTGGCTCTGTAATACCCGGCCAGCCGGGCGGCGGCGGTTCAGCCGACCCGGAGACTGGCCAGGGTGCTAAAATCATCCTGTCTCAATGCAGCCGCCTAGAAGCAGCAGATCGATTTCGCCTTCGGGCACTCCTGCTTCAGCGGCGTCGCTCGAGCTAGACCGCACGGCCGCCGACCCCACCAGCCGGCCGGGCGTCCAGCCGGCTACCTCCATCGAGCTTGAGCGGACCGAGGCCGGCGCGAGCGGCCAGCCGCCCGCTGCGCCGGGGCCACTAGCCGACTCGCGGACCGCCGGGCCGGGGCGCCCAGGGCGCGAGCTGCAGGCGGCGATGTCCCTTCAGGGGCAAAAGGCGGCCGCCGGGCCCGGCCGGGGCGACATCGCGCTGGAAAAGACGATGGCCAGCGCCAGCTCGCTGCCGCCGCTCGACCCGGCGCCCGGCGCCAGCTCGGGGCTGAGCGCGAAGGTCGAGGCGCGACGCGGCGCGGGCGACGGCCCCGCCCCGGGGCAGGGCGCGGCTGGGGGTCGGGGTATTGATCGGGATGTGGATCGGGATGTGGATCGGGATCTAGATCCGGGCTTCGACCCAGGCTTCGATCCGGCGACCGACGCGGGCCCGATTCCCTCCCTGCCCAAGGTCAGCGACTCGTTCAAGCGCTTCAGCCAGACTCCCCCCGAGGTGGTCGACTCGCTGCGCCGCAGCCGCCCGCCGCCGCTCGCCGATGAGGAGCTGCCGCGCGGAGCGAGCATCGGCCGCTATATCGTCGTCGGCTGCATCGGCAGCGGCGGCATGGGCGTGGTCTACGCGGCCTACGATCCAGAGCTCGATCGCAAGGTCGCCACCAAGCTCCTGCGCAAGAGCACCAGCGGCGGGCCCAATGGCCAAGGCCGGGTGCGCCTGCTGCGCGAGGCGCAGGCGATGGCGCGGCTGTCGCACCCCCAGGTGATCGGCGTCTTCGACGTCGGCACCCTCGGCGACCAGGTGTTCATCGCCATGGAGTTCGTCGACGGCGGTACCCTGACCAAGTGGCTGTCCGAGGCCCCGCGCAGCCAGAAAGAGATCATCGAGAAGTTCACGCTCGCCGGCCGCGGGCTGTCCGCCGCCCACGCCGCGGGGCTCGTCCACCGCGACTTCAAGCCGGACAACGTACTGGTCGGCACCGACGGACGGGTCCGCGTCATGGACTTCGGCCTGGCGCACAGCGTGGGCAGCAGCGAGGAGCGCTCCGAAGACAGCCAGGCCGAGCTGTCGCCCGAAGGGTCGCCGGCCAACAGCCAGTCGACAGGCGGCGCGCTGGCGCTCCGCCTGACCCGCACCGGGGCCCTGCTCGGTACGCCGCGCTACATGTCGCCCGAGCAGTATGAGGGCAAAAAGACCGACCCGCGCACCGACCAGTTCAGCTTCTGCGTCGCGCTTTACGAGGCGCTGTTCAAGGTGCCGCCGTTTGCCGGCGAGACCTTCTCGGCGCTCGGCCACAACGTGGTGCGCGGCCGCGTTCTGGCGCCGCCGCCCGAGGCCAAGGTGCCGGCGGCGATCCGCCAGGTGATCCTGCGCGGCCTGTCGGTGCGGCCAAGCGACCGCTTCCCCAGCATGGACGCCCTGCTGGAGGCTCTCAACCCGCAGCCGCAGACGCTGTCCAAGTCGTGGCTGGTCACCCTGGCGGTGCTGGCGCTGGCGATCCTCGGCAACCTCGGCTACCAGGAGGTGCAGCGGCGCAAGGTCGCGCTGTGCCAGGGGGCGGATCGCAGCCTCGCCGGCATCTGGGAGCCGGGGCGCAAGCAGTCGCTCAAGCAGGCCCTGCTCGGCACCGGCCAGGCCTTCGCCGCCGACAGCTGGCAGGCGGTCGAGCGGACGCTGGATGAGTACACGCGCGACTGGGTGGCGATGCGCACCGAGGCGTGCAACTCGACGGTGCGCGGCGAGCAGAGCAAGGTCGTACACGACCTGCGCATGCGCTGCCTGGACCGCCGGCTCGACGAGGTGGCGGCGATCGTCGACATCATGAGCAAGCCGAGCGCGCCGATCGTCGAGTCGGCCGCCAGCGCCGCCCACAACCTGACGCCGCTGTCGGGCTGCGCCAACATCGAGGCGCTCACCGCCCCGACGCCCATCCCCGATAACCCCGTCACCCGCCGCCGCGTCGAGCAGGTCACCAAGCAGCTCGACGCCATCCGCGCCATGGAGCAGTTTGGCAACTTCTCCGAGGTCCGGGTGCGCGCCGAGGAAGCGGTGCGCGCGGCGGCCGAGACCAACTACCTGCCGGTGCAGGCCGAGGCGCTG
>JBGANQ010000078.1:0-42475 GCA_044222245.1 Polyangia bacterium
CACCACCCCGGCCGCGGTCAGCCGCGAGGCGTACAGGTCCTTGACATCGAGCACGAACGGGAACAGCAGCGACACCCGCTTGGTCAGCGTCCGGTAGTGCCAGAAAAGCGGCGTCACCATGGTCAGGCTCGACTCGGGACGGGAGATGCGGAAGTACAGCGGCAGCGCCATGCCGATGGTCGTGCGGGTCTTCAGATCATGGCTGTAGTAGAACAGCGGCCACAGCGCTGCCGAGTGGACCTCGGCGTCGCGGCGGAAGTAGAGCAGCCCCGGCCCGATGTAGGCGCGGAAGCCGGTCGCCGAGGTGCCAAAGCCAAACAGCGGCGTGAGCAGCCAGTTCTGCGGCTGCGCCCCCGCCCGGTGCGAGGCATACAGCAGCGGCAGCGCCATGAACTTGTACGAGCCATCGCCCTCGCTGCGCCCGTAGAACAGCGGCGCCACGCCGCCGTAGGTCGCCTTGCCTTTGTGACCCCAGTAAAGCGGCCCGAGCAGCGTAAACGAGCGCTCCTTGGCCGGGTCCTGCGAGTGATAGAAGAACGGCGTCACGAACACCGCCGAGGCAGTGCCGCGCCGGGTGGTGAACACCAGCGGGAAGAAGCCGTAGTCCGAGCGCTCGGGCGAGCTGTTCGCATAGAACAGCAGGAACGCGCTGCGCGTCCGCCCGGTCAGGTAGTTGTGGCTGTAGAAGCCAAGCGGCGTCCCCAGGGTGACCGAGTCGCGCGTCCGCCCGAAGCCGAACAGCGGCAACAGGCCCACCGCCATGGTCGTCTTGTCGCGGTCGTGGTGGTAGAAGAACGGGCCGACCACGGTCGTGCTGCTGCGCGGGCCGCGCACCGACCACACCAGCGGGAACAGCACATGGGTGCTGCTCTGCGGCTTCTGCACCCCGTAGTAGAGCAGCGCCACCGAGCGGAAGGTCGTCTTCTCTTCCTGGATCTGCATGAACAGCGGGAACAGCACGGTGGCCCGCCGGCCGGGGCTGCAGTGGAAGAAGAACAGTGGCAGCACCGCGCGGGTGATGCTCTGCTCGCGCCGCCCGGGCGCGTAGACGGTCTCGAAGAACGGGCCGATCGCCAGGGTGCGGCGCTCGGCCGTCCGCCGGTAGCCGAACAGCGGGCCGACCACCAGGGACGACTGCGGCGACCGCGTGGCGAAAAACAGCGGGAACAGGCCAAAGGTCGTGCGCTCCCCAGCGGGGGCCCCTTGCTCGGTCTTCAGGCTCTGCCGCGACCAGAACACCGGGCCGGCCACCACCGCGGTGCGGTTGGGGGTGCGTACGTGCCAGATCAGCGGGAAGACGATGGTGTAGCTCTGCAGCGGCGAGCGCTTCCAGTACAGGATCGGCGCCACGCCGCCGGTCACCGCCGCCCGGGTGTCGCCGATGAAGGTCGGACAGCGGCGATCCCAGTACACCGGACCGATGACCAGCCGCTCGTTGCCCGGCACGCGGTGGTGATAAAAGAGCGGCAGCAGCATCTGCCGGCTGCTCGCGCCGTGGCGACTCACCCACAACAGCGGAAACACTCCGGCGTCATAGCCGGCCTGCGCGCCCTTGGTCTGCCAGCGGTAAAAGACCGGCCCGATCGACAGGTGGTGGGTGCCCGCCTGGCGATCGGCGGCATAGATGAGCACCGGCGGCAGGAACGCAAAGTGCGGCCGCGGCCCGCGCGCATAGGAGAGGATCGGGACCAGACCGCCGCCGCTTGCCCCCTCCTGCGGCCGCGACCAGCCGAACAGCGGCCCGAGGAACCCGAACTTCAGCTGCGGCGAGCGGTGCAGCGCCGCGAGCAGCGGCACCAGCACCGTGGTGCTCGCATGCGACTGGCGGCTGGCAAAGTGCAGGTACAGCGGCAGCAGGCCCTGGCTGCTGCCTTCGTCATCGCGGGTATAGAAGAACGGCCCGACATAGCCCCAGGCGCGCCCGGTCTCCTTGTTCCGCCACCACATCGCCAGCGGCGGCACCGCCGTGTAGCGGCGCACCGGATCATCGCGGTGCAGGAGCAGCGGCAAAAGGGTCAGGGTCGTCGACTCGCCAGTCTCGCGGTTCTTGTACGAGCCGCCGAGCGGCGTCACCAGCAGCCGCGACTGCCCCTTCTCACCGCTGCGCCGGTAGAAGAACAGCGGCAAAAGGGTCACGAAGCGATCGTGGGTGACCTTGTTCTCGCCCTCATAAAACAGCGGCAGGACGAGGGTCGAGCGGTGATCGGCGGAGCGCTGGTGCCAGACCAGGGGGAACAGTCCGCCCCAGACCTTGTCGGCGCTGCGGCGGTAGTAGCCAAGGCCCAGAAACAGCGCCAGCGTCTCCTGCTTCTGCTTGCCGACGTAGGTGAGCAGCGGCAGAAACAGCGTGTGCGAGGTCTGCTTGGCCTCGTCGTGGTGATGGAAAAAGAGCAGCGGCGGCAGCACGACCAGCGACGACTTCTGCCGCTTGGAGGCCCAGAACAGCGGCATGAGGCCGAACGCCTTGCCCTTGTTGTCGCTGTCGTCGTAGTTGGCGTAAAAGACAAGTGGCCACAGGCGGTGGGCGCGCAGCCCCGGCTCGCGCCGGTACTGATAGGTCGGAAAGACCCAGATGTCGCGGGTCTTGGCTTCGCTATTTTTGTGATCGACAAAGATCGGCGCCAGCACCCGGGTCTGCCGCTGCGGACGCCAGAAGCTGTAGTAAAACGGCGCCACTACCCGGTAGCCGATCGCCCCCTTCTGGTGGTAGTAGATGAGCGCCGAGATCGATCGCTGCGTCGAGCGGCAGGTGCTCTTGACGCAGATGGTCTGCGCCGGACACTGCGAGTCGTTGTCGCACTCGATCTTCTTCTGCCGGAGCGCCTTTTTCTTCTTCTCGGCCTCGTCGTTTTCGTCCTCGTCATCGACCACCTGGCCGGGGGCCGGGGTGGCAAAGGGCGGCGGCTCGAGGTCCTTTAGCTCTTTGGGGTCCTTGGGCTTGGCCGGCGTCAGCTGGGCAAACAGCGGCAGCGGCGGCAGCCCGCCAGGGGCCGCGCCCGCGGTCGCCGCGCCCGCCGCGCCCGCCGCGGCCGATGAAGTCGCAGCCGGTCCGCCGGCCGGGAGCGGCGCGGTGCTCGCCGCCGCTCCCGCCATCAGCGGACGCAGCGGCGACAGCGCCGTCAGGGGCAAGAGCGCCGCCGGCTTGGCCGCGCGCGCCGGACCCGCAGCCATGGCAAAGCTTGCGCAAAGTAGCGTCGTCGCTACTCGCAGCCAGCGCCACGACCGTGCTAATCGCCGACGGGGCGACACCCTTAAGGTGTCATCTTCCACTCGCCGTTCTCCAGGACAAAGTGGATTTCGTCGGTCTGCACGTTCTCGCCCTTGGTGCGCCGCACCTTGAGCGTGGCTAGCTTCGTCTCGCCCTGCGTCTGATAGGTGGCGCCGCGCAGCTCGAACAGCACGCCCTCCATATCCTTCTGCGCCTGCTTAAGGGCATCGGGCGTCTGGATCATCTGCTGCCCGACCTGCCCCTGGTACATAAGGGCGTAGCAGTCGATGGCCTTGTTCACGTCGCCCTTCTGCATCGACTGCCGCCAGCGCTCAAAGACCTTCTCGGGCGAGGCGAACTCGGGGCGCGCCGGCGGCAGCTTGAAGGTAATCGCCTTGACCTTGTCGCGCGGCAGCTCGATCTTCTGGCCGGAGCTCGTCTCCAGCACGATGACGCCATCATAGTAGTGGGTCAGCTTGCCCGCCACCTGGGTGTTGTCGGCGAGCGTCACGACCTCGGAAGCCGCCGCCGGGGCGGCGAGGCCGCCGAGCAGGCAGAACACGGTGGCGGCGACCGCCGAGACTCGGGCGACGGTCGGGGAGGCAGGCCCGGCACGGTGGGCCGACGGCGCGCGCGGGCGCGAATCGGATTCCGGCATGACGGGCGAGTTGAGAAGCATAAAGGGACTCCTTACTGGGGTGCTGGGTGTAACCCGTCTTAGGGGGGAGTGTCAAGGCCGCCGCTGCCTTGCCGCCCCGAATCCGCCGGCGATTTCAGCGACGATATCGCGACGATATTAGGCTGCGGCGCACAAAGTACATCGGGAGGTCGCCGTCACATAAGCGGTCGTGAGGGTGTATGGGGGGTCAAGGCGCGCTGAAGCGGGCGAGGATCCCGTCGGCGATCCGCAGGCCGTCGATCGCCGCGCTGACAATGCCCCCGGCGTAGCCGGCCCCTTCGCCGGCCGGGTAGAGGCCGGGCAGCCCGGGCGACTGCAGGGTGGCATCGCGGACGATGCGCACCGGCGCCGAGGTGCGCGTCTCCACCCCGACCAGCTGCGCCTGCGGGCAGAGGAAGCCAGGCATGGTGCGCTCGAAGGCGCGCAGCGCCTGCCGCAGCGGCTCGACGACGAAGGTGGGCAGCACCTGGGCGAGATCGGCGGCGGCGACGCGCGGCCGGTAGGTGCTGGGGCGCGCCGCGGCAGCGGCCGGGGGGCGACCGGCGAGCAGGTCGAGCAGCGGCTGCGCCGGGGCGACGAAGCCGCCGCCCCCAGCGGCAAAGGCCGCCTGCTCGATGGCGCGCTGAAACGCCACCCCGGCCAGTGGGTCCTCTGGTCCGCTGCCGTAGGCGGCGAAGTCGCGCGGCTCGACGCTGACCACCAGGGCGCTGTTGGCCAGCGGCGAGTCGCGGCGGGACAGGCTCATGCCGTTTACGCACAGCCCGTCGGGCTCGGTAGAGGAAGGGACGATCCAGCCCCCCGGGCACATGCAGAAGCTGTAGACCCCGCGATCCTTGCAGGTCGTCGCCAGCTGGTAAAACGCGGTGGGCAGCGCCGGGTGCTCGGCCGCCCGCCCGTACTGGATGCGATCGATGAGCGGCTGCGGGTGCTCGACGCGGGCGCCGATCGCGAACGGCTTGGCGGCCAGGGTCACGCCGCGCCGGTGCAAGAGCTCGTAGACGCCGCGCGCGCTGTGCCCGACCGCCAGCACCACGGCGTCGGCTACAAGCTCGGCTCCCGAGGCGCAGCGCACCCCGCGCAGCGCCCCGCCGGGGGCGAGCAAGAGGTCGACCACTTTCTCGCCGAAGCGGTACTGCACCCCGCGGCGCTGCAGGTCCTCGCGCAGCCCGACCAGGATCTTGGGCAGGCGGTTGCTGCCGATGTGAGGACGCGACTCGACGCCGATGCTCGGGTCGGCACCGTGCTCGATGAGCGTCGCCAGGGTCTCGCCGATCGCCGCCCGATCCTTGCTGCGGGTGTAGAGCTTCCCGTCGCTGAAGGTGCCAGCGCCGCCTTCGCCGAAGCAGTAGTTGGAGTCGGGCACCAGGTTGCCGCGGGTCAGCTGCGCCAGATCGTGGCGGCGCGGCTGCACCGGCTGGCCCTGCTCGACCACCGTGACCGCGACCCCGGCCTGGGCGAGCCGCAGCGCGGCGAAGGTGCCCGCCGGCCCGCTGCCGACGACGATGACGTGGCGGCGCGCCGCCACCGGGGTCGGCGCCGGCAGCCGACCCAGCCCGTGCAGCAGGGTCCACGGCTCGCGGCGGCCGCCGGCAGCCGGGGCGGCTCCAGCCGGCGGCGGCCAAGGGGCACTCGGTGCTGGCCGTCCGATCATATAGGCCCCGTCGGTGAGCGGCGGCGGCTCGTGCTCGGCGAACACCTCGACCTGGACCTGGAAGCCGAGCGGGAAGCCCTTGCGCGCATCGAGCGACTTGCGCAGGATGCGCCCACCGCCAAGCCGCGCCGCCGGGATCCCCGCCGCCGTCGCCGCGCGCGCCAGCGCCAGGGTGTATACGGCGCGCTCGCGGTCTAGGTGCGTGGCGGCTCGGCCGGCGGGCGCCGCCGCCCCGGGCTGCTCCGGGGGTGGCTCTGCCGGAGAGGAGCTCTGCAGCGGCAGCTCCGCGAGCGGGACAAAGACAGATACCGTGGTAGGCACGGCGGCACCATAGCACTGTGCACGCGCCGCGGCAGTCCCCGCCTGCATGCAGCTTGCAGCCGCGCCGGCGCCGCGCCGCAAGCTGGCGCGACGACTTGTCTCACTGTGGACCCTTGTCAGACGGGCAGGCTATGTGTGAAAAGAGAACCGCGGTCCCTGCGCAGCGCGCTGGGGCGCCGCGGGCGTAGCCACCCGGTGGCTACCCAGATGAGGGAGGTGGGGACTTCAGCTCGGCGTAGACCTGCGCAGGAGATTTCGCAGGGTGCGCTTTTCATGCGCAGCCGATTGCGCAGTCAGGTACGCGGAAAACACACGATGATTGAACCTGAGCAAGCGAAAACCCCGGCGAATCGAGGGTTCGGAAGGCGGTGACATGGACGACAAAGCTGGCGCGTCCCGTGCTAAGGGTCCAGACGTCTCAACCCACCCTGGAGGTACACAGGGTGATCGGCCCGACAAGGAGCAGCAGGCGATGATTCAAGCACCGATCGGAGAACGCGATAAGGCCGTCAAGATCCTGGCCAAATCGATCTTCCGCGAGCTCAAGATGAACGGCTATGAGACCCGACAGATCGTGGCCCTGTCGTCCGAGCTGCTGGGCCTTGTGACCTCTACGATCAAGCCTGACTCCGACGGCTCGAGCGGCTAGGCGGCGCCCGCCGCTGCCTTGGGCGACTGGCGGCGCTGGCAGTGGCATTTCTGCCTCGCGCCTGCCATGCTGACTCCATTGTCGCGACTCCTTCACGTCCAGGTGTGCCGGGTGCCGACTTGCTGAGCCGGAGCCGCCGCCCCCTGCCCGGCATCGGGACCGCGGCGCGAGGCTGCCCCGGGACTCTGCTCTTCACCGCAGTCCTGCTCTTTATGCCGCCGCTGGTCACCGGCGCCGCGGCCAAGAAGGCAAAGGTGGCGCCGCCGCGCCTGCCGCCGCCCGGCCCGCCCCCCGGCACGCGCTCGCCGGCGCTGTGGCCGTTCGCGGCCACCTCCCCGTGGAACACCCCGCTCGGAGCCGGGGCGCAGCTCGAGCCGGCCGCCGGCCGCTGCAGCCAGGCCTTCGCCGACTCAGCCGCCGGCAGCGACATCAACGCCGCCGAGTGGAGCCACCCGATCTATGTGGCGAGCCCGAGCGATCCGGTGGTGCGGCTGTACCTCTATGGCGAGGTCAAGCTCATGCTGCATGTGCCGCGCGACGCCGCGCCGGCGCTGCCGCGCACCCGCGACACCGACGGCCACCTGCACATCATCGACCCGACCCACCGCTTCGTCGATGAGCTGTACCACGCCCGCCGGCGAGCCGGCGGCCACCTGCAGGCCGATGCCTACAGCCGCAACGACCTGCACGGCGATGGCGTCGGTCAGGGCGGCGTGCGTGCCTACGGCGGCAGCGCGATCGGCGGCCTCATCCGCATCGGCGAGCTCGCGGCCGGCGTCCGCCACGCGCTGGCGCTGGCCCTGCCGCGCCGCGTCCAGCGCCTGGGTCCGGTCTGGCCCGCCACCGCTGAGGATGACTTCGCCGCCAAGGAATATCACGGCAGCGTCCCGCTCGGTCAGCTGGTGGCCCTGCCGCGCGACCTCGAGGCCGGGTCGCTCAACCTGGGGCCGGCGGGCCAGGTGCTGCTGCGCGCCCTGCAGGACTATGGGGCCTACGACGTCGACTCAGCCGGCGACTTCAGCCTCTACGCCGAGCCGGCGGCCGAGCGGGAGCTCGGCAGCGCCCGGGACGACTGGGCCAAGCTCCGACCGCTTTTGCGCTGCGTCACCAACAACCGCCCGAACGCCATCGGCGGCCCCGGCTCGCGCGTGGCCCCGCCTGCCCTGCCGTTCGCCCCGCCGCCCGACCGCTAGCAGGCTGAGGCAAACTGCTCCGCGACCCGATTTCGGGTCCGGCCGTTCTGCGGCCGCCGGGTTCGAGCGCGCGTTATTCGTCGTCGGCAGAGCGGCTGCCCAGGGCGGCAGTGAAGGCGGCGATCACGGCGTCCTCGTCGGGCACCGGCTCATCGTCGTCCAGTGAGCCGCGGGAGAAGTGGCTGGCGGCGAGGTCGCGGTTGGCAGCGTCTTCGGCCGAGGGGCCGCGGCGCCGCCGCCTGCCCCCAGCTCGGTCGCCAGAGCGGTCACCGGAGCGGTCACCGGCGTGATCTGGCGACCGCTCAGCCGACTCGCCGGCCGGTCGCCGCCCTTCGCCGGCCTCGCCATCCTGGGTGCCGAGCAGGCTCGTGCGCGGCAGCGGCCAGGCGCTCATCTCGGCCTCGATCTGGGGCGGCTCGGCGCCCTCGGCCTGGCGCGCCACCCGGTAGAGCAGCCCGTGCAGGGCCAGCGCCTCGCTGAAGCCCTCGCGGTGCTGCAGGCTCGCCGGCAGCTTGCCGCCCTTGCGACGGACCTGGAACAGCCGCCGCTGCGCCAGCAGCAGCAGCTTGGCCCGCTCGACGTCGCGCCGCGCCACTCGCAGCCGCGCGCACAGCGGCCCGAGCACGCTGTCCACCAGCGCCAGCGGATCGCGCGTGCGGGCCGCCGACTCTTCGTCAAACAGCGGCTGCAGCTCGGCCGCGAACAGCAGCACCAGCAGCAGGCCAGCCGAGGGGACCTCGCCCGCGGCGACGCCCTGGTCGACAAGGTGCAGGTACGGCTCCAGGGTCTGCGGCTGCGCCTCCAGCCGCCCGGCGAGCTCGGGCAATAGCTCGGTGAGCAGCCCGACCTCGCGCAAAAGCACCAGCGACTCGACCGCCGCGCCCCCGCGCAACAGGCGATAGATCTCCTCCAGCACCCGCGGCACCGCGCTCTTCTGCAGGTCGGCGCGGTGGGTGATCATCGCCCGGTAGGTCTGGTCCTCGATGTCAAAGCCAAGGCGAGCGGCGAACTTGACGGCGCGCAGCAGCCGCACCGGGTCCTCGCGGAAGCGGATGTTGGGATCGCCGATGGTGCGCACGCTGCGCTGCTTTATGTCGTGCAGGCCGCCGACGTAGTCGATGACCTGGCCCGGCTCGACGTCGTAAAACAGGCCGTTCATCGTGAAGTCGCGGCGGCGGGCGTCCTCTTCGGCGGTGCCAAAGACGTTGTCGCGGTGGATGTACAGCTCGCCGGGCGTCCCTTCGCCCTCGGCTTCCTCCTCGCGCGGGTTGGCGCGGAAGGTCGCGGTCTCGATGATCTTGCGCCCGAACACCACATGGGCGAGCCGAAAGCGGCGGCCGATGATGCGGCAGTTGCGAAACAGGTCGCGGACCTCGGACGGCGTGGCGCTGGTGGCGAGGTCGAAGTCCTTGGGAGTGCGGCCGAGCAGGAGGTCGCGGACACAGCCCCCGACCAGGTACGCCTGATACCCGTTGCGCACCAGATGGCGGATCACCTTCTGAGCGTCGAGGTCGATGTGTTCTTTTGCGATGGCTGGTTCAGACATACCAAGCTTGCCTCGTATCACAATCCGCGCTCAGCGGCAATTTCCGGCGCAGCCTGCCTATATTTACCTAAGTCGTCCCGGGCGAGTTGGCCAGGCGCGGCCGGGCCTTGGCCGCCTACTCGACGGCGCTCGGCGTCGCCTCTTCGTCCTGTCCGGGGGCCGGCCAGCGGCGCAGCTCCTGGTCGCGGAAGCGGGCGAAGTCGCCCTCGAGAATCGCCCGCCGGGCGCGCTGCACCAGCTGCAGGTAGTAGGTCAGGTTGTGCAGCGTCGCCAGCCGCGAGTACAGGATCTCCTGGCAGATGCACAGGTGGCGCAGGTAGGCGCGGCTGTAGCCGGTGCAGGTCGCGCAGGGACACAGCGGATCCAGGGGGCCGGTATCGAGCGTATAGCGAGCGTTGCGGATGTTGATCTTGCCCTGCGAGGTGAAAAGCTGCCCGGTGCGGGCGTTGCGGGTCGGCATCACGCAGTCGAACATGTCGATGCCGGCGGCGATCGCGTGCACCAGATCGCGCGGGGTGCCCACGCCCATCAGGTAGCGCGGGCGGTTGGCCGGCAGCTCGTCGCCGAGCTCGTTGAGCAGCTCGTACATGACCGGGATCGGCTCGCCCACCGCGAAGCCGCCCAGGGCGAAGCCGTCAAAGGGCAGGGCGCAGATCTCGGCCATGTGGCGGCGGCGCAGCTCGCGGTGGATGCCGCCCTGCACGATGCCGAAGCGCTGCTGGCGCCCGAGCCGGCGCATCCCGTCGCTCAAGATCGGCGCCGGCAGCTGCAGGCAGCGCTCGGCCCAGCGCGTGGTGCGCTCCATCGCCAGCCGCGCCTCGGCGGGCGGCGACAGGCCGGGCGGGCAGTGATCGAACGCCATGGCGATGTCGCTGCCGAGGACCGCCTGGATGCGCATCGACTCCTCGGGGGTGAGGTCGCGCAGCGAGCCGTCCAGGTGCGAGCGGAAGCGGACGCCCTCTTCGGTGATGCGCACCAGGCCCCCGATCTCCTGGGGCCGCCCCGAGGCGCGCTCGCCCGGCGCCCCGCCGGCCCGCTCGCCGGCGCGCTCGCCGAGGCTGAAGACCTGAAACCCTCCCGAGTCGGTGAGCATCGGCCGCCGCCAGCCGATGAAGCGGTGCAGGTCGCCGTGCGCGGCGATCACCTCCAGGCCCGGTCGCAGCCACAGGTGATAGGTGTTGCCGAGGATGATCTGAGCCCCCAGGCGGTAGAGCTCGGGCACCGCCATCGCCTTGACGCTGCCCACGGTGCCGACTGGCATGAAGATCGGCGTCTCGACCATGCCGTGCGGAAGATAGAGGCGCCCGGCGCGCGCCTTGCCATCGCGGCCGACCAGCTCGAAGCGGCACGCCGGCCCCGCGTCATCCTCGGGCTGACCCGGCGTGATCGTAGGCGGCGGAGCGGACGGGGTCATGGCCGCCCTTCCGGGCGCAGAAGAGGCAGCGCAGCAGGCGCGAGCAGGGGCTGACACTCGGGATCGGGGAGGCGGGACGGGATCAGCATGGCATCACCAAAGCTAAAGAAGCGGTAGCGCCGGGCGACTGCCTCGGCATAGGCGGCGAGGGTCCGGCGCCGGCCGGCAAACGCCGCCACCAGCATCAGCAGCGTCGAGCGGGGCAGGTGAAAGTTGGTCAGCAGGGCGTCGACGACCTGGAAGCGGTGCTGCGGCTGCCCGGGTCCGCGCGGGTAGATGAACAGCTCGGTGGTGCCGCTGCCGGGCCGCGGTACCGACTCGCCGGGCGGCGTCGCCGACTCGAGCGTGCGCACCACCGTCGTGCCCACCGCGACCACCGGGCGGCCGGCGGCCCGGGCGCGAGTGATGGCGGCGACGGTGGCGGCGGGGATATGGTAGCGCTCGGAGTGCATCAGGTGTTCGCGCGGGTCATCGCTGCGCATGGGCAGGAACGTCCCCGGGCCAACGTGCAGGGTGACCTCTGCGATCTCCAGGCCGCGCGCCCGCAGCGCCGCCAGCACCTGCGGCGTAAAGTGCAGCCCTGCGGTGGGCGCCGCGACCGAGCCCGGCACCCGGGCGAACACTGTCTGATAGCGCTCGCGGTCGGCCGCCGCGCCGGCCGAAGCTGGGTCGGCCGCCGGCGCCCGCTGAATATAAGGAGGCAGCGGCACCTCACCGATACGCCCCAGCAGGGCGAGCAGCTCATCGACGCTGGTAGCGGCAAACTCGACGATGACGTAGCCGCCCCCTTCATTGGCCAGCACCTGCACCGGGCCGGCGACGCGCTCCGCCCGCCCCTCCGGAGCGTTGGCAGCGTTGACGTCGGCAGCGGCTGCGCCGGGTGTCAGCAGCTGCAGCCAGGCTCCGGCGCGCAGCGGCTTGCTCGACCGGTACATGCAGCGCCAGCGCTGCGCAGCAGGCTCGCCGGGGGTCTTGCCGGCGGGCGGAAGCGGCTCGCAAAGCAAGAGCTCGACCTGGCCGCCGAGCTGCGCCGCGGCCGGCCCCGCGGCCGGCGCCGCGGCCGACGCCGCGGCCGACGCTGCGGCCGACGCTGCGGCCGACGCTGCGGCCGACGCTGAGGTAGATCCGTGCAGCTTGCGGGCGCGCAGGCGGGCGGGCAGGACCCGGGTGTCGTTGAGCACGAGCAGCGCCCCGGCCCCGACCGTGGCCGCCAGCAGCTCGGGCAGCTCGGCAAAGACGTGGTGGCTGACGCTGTGCTCGGTAAGGACAAGGAGCCGCGACTGATCGCGCTCGGGCGCCGGCTGCTGCGCGATGAGCTCGGGCGGCAGCTCGAAATCGAAGTCGCTGGCTAGAAAGTGCGGCGCTCCCATGGCGGGCCTAGCCTAGTGCAATGGAGCGCCTTGCCGCCCAAAATACGGCACGGCGCCGGCCGCGTCCGCGGGGCCTTGCCCAAGCTCGCCCGGCCGCCACTTCCTGCTCGACACCTGGCCGCTGCTCGGTTAGGGTCGGCCGGTGTTGGCTGTAAAATCTCCTGCGACGACAAGCACTGAAGCGGCGGCAGAGTCGAGCGGAGCCCCGGCGGGCCCGGGCCCGGCGCCGCGCTGGACCGCCGCGCATGGTCGGGCGGTGGACCCCCAGATCCTCCACCGCGTCCTTGGGCGGATCAAGGAAAGGGCCAAAGGCCAGGGGGCAAAAGGCCTGGTCCTGTTCGACCTGGACTCGACCCTGCTCGATAACAAGCCGCGCCAGGCGCGCATCCTGCGCGAGTTCGGCGCCGCCCGCGCCATCCGCGAGCTGACCACCTGCACCGCCGAGATGTTCGTCGACTGGTCGCTGCGCAAGCCGATGCAGGCCTGCGGCCTGTCCGAGCCAGAGACGCTGGCGCTAGAGCCCGAGGCCCGCCACTTCTGGCGCCAGCACTTTTTCACCAGCGCCTACTGCGTCGATGACATCGCCAACCCGGGGGCCCAGCAGTACGTCGCCCAGGTCCTGGACGCCGGCGCCCAGGTCCTTTACTGCACCGGCCGCCACGTGCCGATGCGCGAGGGCACGCTGCAGTGCTTCGCCCGCGAAGGCTTCCCGCTCCCCGATGACCGGCGCGTGCACCTGCTGATGAAGCCGACCCTGGAGCAGCACGACGACGAGTGGAAGGTAGTCGCCCGCCAGCACATCAAGGGGTTTGGCGAGCTCCTTGCCGCCTTTGACAACGAGCCCACCCACATCAACAGCTACCACGAGCACTTCCCCGAGGCGCTGTGCGTGCACCTGCTCACCGATGACTCGGCGCGCGGCATTCCGGTGCTGCCCGGCGTCATCTCGATCCGCGATTTCATCCTGCCCTAGGTCGAGGGAGCGCGGCGCGGCTCAGGCGTCGAGCTTGACCGGCTGGATGCCGCCCAGCTGGTCAATCCAGCGCATCAGCTCGGACAGGGTCGGGCTCTCGGTGGGCTGGAAGCCGCGATCGTGGTAGAGGCGGGCGATCTGCCCAAGCTCCCCGGCCGTGAACACCGCGGTCGCCGGCAGCGCCGGCTGGCTCTGGGCGAGCTCGAGGATCCGCGTCAGCCGCGTCCCTTCGGTGACGATCGGCGGGTTGCCGGGAATGACGAAGTGCTCTACCTCCCGGTTGGCGGGTCCGCCGACCGCCGCCAGTCCGAGCGGGCCGGGTCGGCGCGGCCGCGTCAGCTCGGGCGGAAATGACGAGCCGAGCAAGCGGTGGCTGGCAACGTCGGTGTCCGCCGCGTGAATACTCTCTGAATCGTGACTCACAGCAGTCCCTCCTTGGATGAATCTGTCTCACAGCTCTGCTTGGTTACAGTCAGCGCGCCGCGCTCGTCGAAATAGCACAGCGGAATCCGGTTGTCTGCGGCATCTGGCCGGCGCCGAACCGGCTGCGCGTGGCCCCGCGCGCGGTCTGGGCGGTGAAGCTCCAGCTGCCGCCGCGCATGACGCGCAGGGTCGCCGCTCCGGCGGCCGGCGGCTCGGCGGCGACCGGGTTGCGGCACGGCGCCGGGCAGCTGGCGTAGGTGTCGGTGAAGGCGTCCTGCACCCACTCGGTGACGTTGCCGCCCAGGTCGAACACGCCTTCCGGAGTCTGATCGTGCAGGTGGCCGCCGACGCGGCCGAGCCGCGGCAGCCGCGCGCACTTCTGTCCCTCCTGACGCGCCAGGACGGCGTCCTCGCAGCTCGGTGGCGCCGACCCCCAGGGGTAGGTCCGTCCCTCGCGGCCGCGCGCCGCGAACTCCCACTCCGCTTCGGTGGGCAGGCGGCGGCCGAGCGAGCTGCAGTAGGCGCGGGCGAAGAACCAGCTGACCATGACCGCCGGCAGCTCCTCGCGACCCGCCGCCGCCTTGAAGCGGCCGCTCTGGTAGACAAGGCCGGTGGTGGTCTCGACGTTGGCATCGGACACCGGCAGCAGGTCGACAAACAGCTCATCGCCGCGGGCAACAAAGCGCACGCTGCTGGCCTTGTCGGCGTGTCCGGGCACCGCGTCGGGGTCCAGATCGAGCGTCAGGTTGGTCTGGCGGTTTAGCCAGGCGGCGACCTGGCGGTTTGTCACCTCGAACTGCTCGATGGCGAAGGGAGAGACCACGACCGACCGCTGCGGCGACTCGCGCCGGTAGGTCTCGCGGCTGCACTCACGGCCCTCGGCGCCTTGCAAAAGCACGCACCAGGCGAAGGCGGAGTCGAGCTCGTGCTGGGTGCTGCCCATGGCGAACTCGCCGCCCGCCAGCTGGATGAGCGGGGTCGGCACCAGCTCCTCGAGCTGGTTGCCGCGCACCCGCGAGCGGATGAGCGCCGACAGCACCAGGCAAAAAAGGAGGGCGGCGGCGAGCAGCTGCCATCGCCGCCGACCGCGGCGCGGCAGCAGCTTTATGACCAGCGCCGGGCTGGAGCTGCGCGGGCACAGCGTCGGCACCGCCTCCTGCAGCGCCCGCAGCAGCGCCGCGGCGTCGGCGTAGCGCTCTGTCGCTTTGGTCGCCAGCGCGCGCAGGACCACCTTCCACAGCGCCGCCGGCACGTCCGGCCGCCGCTGCGCCAGGTACTCGCGCAGGCCGCGCGGCCCCGTGCGCACCAGCGCCCCGCGCAGGGAGGACTCCTCGGGCCCCATCGGCCGCAGGGTCAGAAGCTCGACCAGCAGCACGCCCAGGGCGAACACGTCGCTCCACGGACCCACCGCGTGCTCGTCGCCCGCCACCTGCTCGGGGGCCATGTACAGCGGCGTCCCCAGCTGCTGCCCGGACCCGGTGCTGCGCAGGTCGCCAAGGCGCGCCATGCCGAAGTCGAGGAGCTTGGCGGTGTAGCCCGAGGCCCCGGCGCCGGTCCCGGCGACCAGCATCACGTTCTCGGGCTTGAGATCGCGGTGGGTGATCGGCCCCGGGTTCTTGATCTGATGCGCCGCGGCGACCCCGGTGCAGATCTGCGAGAACAGATCGATGACCACCGGCAGCGTGGGCAGGTTCGCTTCGGTGAACGTCCCCAGCCAGTCTGCCAGCGACGGCCCGGCCAGCAGCTCGAGCACCATGTAGTCCTGACCTTCGTACACCCCGCGCTCGCGGATGGCGACGATGTTGGGGTGGGTGATGAGCAGCTCCAGGGCCGAGCACTCCAGGGCGAAACGCTGACGCACCTCCTGGGAGGCGAGCTCGGTGCGCAGCAGCTTGACCGCGACCTCCAGGTGACCGTTTAGCAGGTCATAGGCCTGCCAGACCTCGCCGTAGGTACCGGCGCCAATCTGCCGCTGCAGCTCGTAGCGCTGGCCGAGGATCGTGCCGGGCCGGATGAGGCCCGGATCCGCGCGATTGTCGACTACCAAAGTGAGCGGCATCGGGGGCTCCTAGGGAACAATCTCATTGCAATTCACACTCTTAGCCATCGTGGATTATGGGCGCCCGGGTCTGGATCTTGTCAACGGGGCTCCGCAGCGAGCGGCGGCAGCAGCGACCGCTGCCCGAGGTAGGGCCGCGGTCGCGCCAGCAGCGGCTGGAAGCCTGGCTCGGCGGCGGGCCCGAGCTCTGCCGCCGGCGCCGGGTCTACCACCGCGGCGGGCGCGGCGGGCGCGGCGGGCTCGGTAGGTGATGACGGCGCGCCCGGGGGCGGCAGCGCTGGCCGCTCGGCGCCGCGGTGGATCATGAGCGCGCCGCCTCCCAGCGCCAGAGTGCCCAGCATGCAGACTCCGAGCAGCGCGTGGCGCGCGCGCCGCGGGGCCCGCCGCAGCGGCCCCGAGCGGCTCATTCCAAGGAGGTCATCGAGCACCTGCGGCGCGATCGGCTGCGTGGTCTCCAGCTGCTCGAGCTGCCGCTCCTGCTCAGCGGTCAAGGGCGATGCCGCCGCGCCGCCCGCCGCCTCCGAGTATGCCGCCGCGGCGACGCGCGCGGGCTCACCGGCCGGCGACTGCCGCGCCGCCGCGCGACCTTCGGGCAGCCCGTGCAGGGCGCGCGCGAACGCCAGCACCGAGGGGAAGCGATCTTCCTTCCGCTTGCTGAGCGCTCGCCCAAGGGCCGCGGTGACATACTCGGGAACCTGCACCGCGAACGCCGCCAGCGGCGGCAGCTCGGCCTTGCGAATCTTGAGCATCAGCCGCACCACATCCTCGTCGAGAAACGGCAGCTGCCCGGCGAGCATGCGGTAGGCGGTGATGGCGAGCGCCCACTGATCTGTGCGCTCATCAAGCAGCGTGCTCCGCCCGAGCGTCCCCTCGGGCGCCAGGTACTCCGGAGTTCCCAGGATTTCGCCGGGTGCCGTCTGGTGCTGGCGGCCGCCGAGGATCTTGGACAGCCCGAAGTCGACGACCTTGACGATCTCGGTCGGCGCGCCGGTGGGACCGCCCTGCTGGGCGAGGAAGATGTTGCGCGGCTTGATGTCGCGGTGGACGATGCCCAGGCTGTGCGCCGCGTGCAAGGCGCTGGCGACCTGGCGCACCACCAGCTGCACCCGCGACAGCGGCAGCTTGCGACCGCCGCCCAGGTGCGAGTGCAGATCGATGCCGTGCAACAGCTCCATGACCAGGAAGGGACCGCCCTGCTCATCGCGGTGGAACTCGCTCACCTCGACGATGTTGGGGTGAAAGAGCTGGGCGATCACCTCCGCCTCGTTGGCGAAGCGCTGATAGTCCGCTTCCTCTTTGAGGGCTGCCTGGTGCAGCATCTTGATCGCGCACAGGGAGCCCTGCTGCAGATCGCGGGCCCGGAACACGGTTCCCATCGAGCCCTTGCCGATCGCTCCTTCTATCTGATAGCGGCCGGCCAGCACCCGCGCCGGCGACTTGAGAAGGTGCAGGTGCGCCGGCAGACTCGATGCCGCCAGCACCGACGGGAGCGGACTGCGGCGGACGGGCGGCAGTTCCGGCTCGGGAGCTGTGTGAAACGAGGACCTGAAATCGCCCATGGCTCACTCCGGTGCGATACGTTGGCGCTACAATAAGCAGCCTCCGTGCCACGGAAGGGGAGCGCCGCGGAGTCCCCTAAAGACTCTGCAAAAGAGAGTCGCAGAGTCCCACCGATGCAACGTTTTCGTCGCTGAGCTGGCGCGCCGCGGCTTGCCCGAAGGGAGTCAGCGCGGGTGTGCGCAGGTACGTCCGCCACAAGTCGAGTTGCGCTCTCGCAACCCGGCTTGAGAGGCTCTGCAAACTGCAGTATGAAGCGGCGCGCGGGGGGCGGCGCGGGGCGATCAGCCGCCGTGCTGGTGGTCGTACTCGCCGTAGATCTTGCGCAGGGTGTCGGCGACCTCGCCGACCGTGGCGCCGGCGCGTACCGCGACGAGGATCGCCTGCACCAGGTTGTTGTCGCCGCGCGGCGGGGTGCTGGCGGCGCGGTCCAGGGCGCGCAGCGCCTCGGCGGTGGCCTGGGGGTCGCGGGCGGCGCGCCAGGCGGCGACCTCGGCGAGCCGGTGGGCTTCGCCGGCGGGGTCAAGGTGATGCAGGCCGCGCGGCGGCGGCTCCTTGATCACGAAGTCGTTGACGCCGACGACGGTGCGCTGCTTGGTCTCGACGCTGCGCTGGTACTCGTAGGCGCGGCGCTCGATCGCGTGCTGCGGGAAGCCCTGCTCGATCGCCGCCGCCATGCCGCCTAGCTCGTCGATGCGCTTTATGTAGTTGGCCGCCGCGGCCTCGATCTGATCGGTCAGCGCCTCCACCGCGTAGGCGCCGCCGAGCGCGTCCACCAGGTCGGCGACCCCGGACTCGTGCGCCAGCACCTGCTGGGTGCGCAGGGCGAGCAGCGCCGACTGCTCGCTCGGCAGCGCCAGCGCCTCGTCGTAGGAGTTGACGTGCAGCGACTGGCAGCCGCCGAGGATCGCGCCCAGGGCCTGCACCGTGTTGCGCACCGTGTTGGTCAGCGGCTGCTGCGCGGTGAGCATCGAGCCGGCGGTCTGGGCGTGAAACCGCAGCATGCAGCTCTTGTCGTCCTTGGCCAGGAAGCGCTCGCGCATGATGCGCGCCCACAGCCGGCGGGCGGCGCGGAACTTGGCCACCTCCTCGATGAGGTTGTTGTGGGCGTTGAAGAAAAACGACAGGCGGGGGGCGAAGTCATCGACCTGCAGGCCGACCGAGCGCGCCGCCTCGACATAGGCGATGCCGTCGGCGAGGGTGAAGGCGACCTCCTGCACCGCGTCGCTGCCGGCCTCGCGGATGTGGTAGCCGCTGATCGAGATGGTGTTCCACTGCGGCAGCTCGGCGTGGCAAAACGAGAACAGGTCGGTGATAAGGCGCAGCGACGGCCGCGGCGGGTAGATATAGGTCCCGCGGGCGATGTACTCCTTGAGGATGTCGTTCTGCACGGTGCCGCCCACCGCCGCGCGCGGCACCCCGCGCTCGTCGGCCACCGCGACATACAGGGCGAGCAGGGTCGCCGCGGTGGCGTTGATCGTCATCGAGGTGGTGATCTTGTCGAGGGGCAGCCCGTCTAGGAGCACCCGCATGTCGGCCAGGGTGGCGATCGACACTCCGACCCGCCCGACCTCGCCGCGCGCCAGCTCGTGATCCGGATCGCGCCCCATCTGCGTCGGCAGATCGAAGGCCACCGAGAGGCCGGTCTGGCCGCCCGCCAGCAGGTAGCGGTAGCGCTGGTTGGACTCCTGGGCGGTGCCAAAGCCGGCGTACTGCCGCATCGTCCACAGCCGACCGCGGTACATCGTCGGCTGCACGCCGCGGGTAAACGGATACTCCCCGGGCAGGCCGAGCTGCTCGAGATAGCCGCCCGCCGCCGGCTCGCCCGACTGGCCAGTGCCTGGGCTCGGCGAGACCGCCGCCGAGGGCGCGGCGAGCGGCGTATACAGGTCCTGCAGCTCGAGATCGGCGTCGGTGGCAAAGCGGGGACGGCGCAGCGGGAACTTGCTCTGGTTCTTGCTGAGGCGGTCCTGGAAGCGGGTCATTCGCGCCAGCAGCTCGCCTTGGGGATTCAGTGCAGCCATGCCTCCACGCTACCCAAGGCGCCCCGCGCGAGCCAGCGAGAAAAAGCCCTACTGGCCGGCTACACCTTGGGGCCGCGCAGCCGCTCGCTCAGGCAGGCCTTGAGGTACTTGGACGGCAGCTCGTGACCGACCCACGCCGCCACCTGACGGCCGGTGTCGACCAGGGCCTCCAGGTTGACCCCAGTGCTCACCCCCATGCCCTCCAGCATGTAGACCACATCCTCGGTGGCGACGTTGCCGCTGGCCCCCGGGGCGTAGGGGCAGCCGCCCAGGCCCCCCAGGGCACTATCGACGGTGCTGATGCCCAGGGCGACCCCGGCCAGGATGTTGGCCAGGGCGGTGCCGCGGGTGTCGTGAAAGTGCAGCGCCAGCTTGTCCTGCGGGCAGACGGTGAGCAGCCGCCGCAGCACCCCCTCGACCTGGCGCGGCGTCGCCACCCCGATGGTGTCGCCGAGCGAGATCTGGTAGACGCCAAGGCCCAGCAGCCGCTGCACCAGGGTCACCACCCGCTCGGGGTCCACCGGGCCCTCGTAGGGGCAGCCGTAGACCGTCGAGACGTAGGCGCGCACGCTGGCCCCGGCGGCGCGCGCCGGCCCCATCACCTCTTCGAAGGCGACCAGGGTGTCGGCGATGGTCTTGTTGACGTTCTTCTTGTTGTGGGTCTCCGACGCCGACAGGAACACCGCGACCTCGCGCATGCCGGCCTGCAGCGCCGACTCCAGGCCGCGGCGGTTGGGCACCAGGCACGAGTAGCTGACCCCAGGCAGCCGCTGGATGCCGCGGGCGACGTCGCTGGCGTCGGCAAGCTGGGGAATCCACTTGGGGTTTACGAAGCTTGTCACCTCGATGTGGCGCAGGCCGGTGGCCGACAGGGCGTTGACCATCGCGATCTTGTCGGCGGTGGGGACCATGCGCGGCTCGTTCTGCAGGCCGTCGCGGGGGCCGACCTCGTAGATCGTGACCCGCTCGGGCAGTTGACTGAACAGTCCGGCCGGCACACTGGCGAGATGCGGAGCTTGGGTAGACGCGGACATCGAGCTGCCTTCCTTCTACTAGTCTACCTTGGAGCGCCCGAATGCACGCTCGCCGATGCTGGCTCCGCCGAAGGTGACTCGCCTACATGGAGGGGGCTTGCGGCGGCCGGTGGCGCCGCCGCGGGCTCCTGCAGGCGGGCGAAGGCGACCGCCGCGGCGCGCTGCTCGGCCTCGCGCTTGGAGCGCCCGGCGGCGGTGCCATAGAGCACGTCGCGGCAGTATACGGCGACGGTGAATGTCTTCTCGTGGTCGGGACCGCAGGCGTCGACCACCTCGTAGCGGGGGCGGCTCTTGTCGCGCCGCTGCAAGAGCTCCTGCAGGGCCGACTTGAAATCGACGGCGCCGCTGTGCACGACCCGCTCGACCACCGGCCCGAGCAGCCGCCGCAGCAGGCGCAGCACATACTCGAAGCCGGTGTCCTGGTACACGGCGCCGATCACCGCCTCGTAGGCGTCGGCGAGCAGCGAAGGCTTGCTGCGCCCGCCGCTCTGCTCCTCACCGCGGCCGAGGCTGAGGAACTGCCCGAGCTCGATCTGCGCCGCCAGCTGCGACAGCGACGCCTCGCTGACCACCTGCGACCGCCACAGCGATAGCTCGCCCTCGGAGAAGCCGGTGCCCGCCTCCATGAGCAGCTGGGTCACCGCCAGCTGCAGCACCGCGTCGCCGAGAAACTCCAGGCGCTCGTTGTGCTGCAGGCCGGCGCCCTTCTCGTTGACGAAGCTCTTGTGGCGCAGCGCGGTCTGCAGGAGCTCGCGATCGCGAAAGGTGTGCGCGAGGTGCCCCTCCAGCGCCGGCAGGTCGAAGGGCCCGCCGGGCGACTGCGCCGCGCCGCCGCCCGGCCCCTCGGGAGCCAGGGCGCCGGGGCTCGGATCGTCGCTGCAACGGGTCGGCTGACTCACGGCGGCAAGCTAGCACGGACCCCCAGGCCGAGAAAAGCGGCGCCGCGCAGCCACAAGACCCGCCTCGGCACCAGGGGCGGCCGCGGCCAAAAACTTCGGCCGCGCCGACAAAGAGGGTTTAGTATGCCGCCGGGTCGGCGCCGGCTGCGGGGTCGCCGGGAGCTTGATGCCAGGGAGCTTGAAATGGTAATGGGCAGCGCCGCGGTCTCTCTTGTTGCCGAGGCGGGGCGGGGTGCGACCTGGCTCGGGCCGCTGTGCGCGCTCTGCAGCTCGCTCACCTGGGCCTATGGCTCGGCGATCTATACTCGCGAGGCGGGGCGGGTCGGCCCGGCCGAGGTCAACCTGACGCGCGCCCTGCTGGTGGTGCCGCTGTTCGCGCTGGCGACGCTGGTCACGGTGGGGCCGCAGGCGCTGGGCCTGCTTCGGGGGTCAAGCCTAGGCTGGCTGAGCCTGTCCATGCTGTGCTCGTACGGGCTCGGCGATCTGGTGTTCTACCTGACGGCGCTGCGCCTGGGGACGCCGACCGGGCTGGCGATTTCGTCGGTGTTCCCGGTGTGGTCGGCGCTGCTCGGGGCGCTGACTCTGGGCGAGCGGATCGGGGTCGGGCGGTGGCTGGGGATCGCCTTTTGCATCGGCGGGGTCGCGTGGCTGGTGCTCTTGCAGGTGCCGACCGGGGAGCGGGCGCCGGCGCGCGGGCGGGCGCTCGCCGGGGGGGTGGCGCTGGCGGTGCTGACCTCGCTGTTATGGGCGGGCAACGCCTACTCGATCCGGCGCGGGGCGGCGCAGCTGCCGATGTTCCTGGTCAACACGTTCCGCTACTTCATGGCGGTGCTCGTGCTCAGCTGCACCTGGCTCTTGCAGCGGCGGCGCCGACCCGCAGCTGCCGGGCCGCCGGAGCGGCTCCTGTTGTCGGGGCACCACCTGCGGCGCTTTTTGCCGACCGTGCTGATCGAGGCGTTCATCGGCAGCTCGATCTTCGTCTATGGGCTGTCGCACAGCGACCTGAGCGTGGCCGCCCCGCTGTCCTCGCTGGCGCCGCTGTTCGCGGTGCCGATCGGCCTTTACCTGGGCACCGAGCGGCTGCACCTGCGGCGGCTGCTGGCGATCGTCCTCACCGTCAGCGGCGTCGCCCTCTTGGTACGCTAGGCCGAGCGCGCCGCCGGCTGTCCGCGGTCACAGCCAGCCGACCGGCCGCACCGCCTGCTCCTCGGCCGGCAGCTCGGCCAAGAGCGCCCCCAGCGACACCCCCAGGGCGGGGTGGTTCAGCGTCGGGTCCAGGTCGAGCACCGGCCGCAGGGCGAAGGCGCGCTCGTGAAACCGCGGGTGCGGCACCACGAGCTCGGGCAGGACCAGCACCACCTCGCCGTGATCGCCAAGCAGGAGCAGGTCGAGATCGAGCGTCCGGGCCTCGTTGCGCGTCGCCGGATCGCGCACCCGCCCCGCGTGCCGCTCCAGGGAGCTCAGCTGCCCGAGCAGCTCCAGCGGCTGCAGGTCGGTGCAGAGCCACAGCGCCGCGTTCAGGTAGTCGGGCTGCGGCGGACCGCCGACCGGCGCGGTCGCGTACACCGCCGAGCGGGCGCGCACCGTGCCGAGCGCCCCCAGGGCCTCGGCGGCGGCGCGCAGGTGCTCGATGCGCGGGCCGAGGTTGGAGCCGAGTCCGATGACGGCGTCCATGCGGCTAGCTCCCGCCGGGGCGCCCGGCGGCGTTTTCCTCGGCGGCAGAGGCGCAGATGTAGTTCGGGGCGGCGGCGGCGAGCGGGTCGCTCTCGCCGCGCCGGAGGCGCGCCGCGCCGAGCTGTAGCACGGCCAGCGGATGAGGGGATGGATCTTCATCGAGCACCGCCGCCCCGGCCAGGCGCAGCACCGGATAGCTCACAAGGCCGCCGCCGCACAGCCCGAGCTGCGCCGCGACCGGTGCAAGAAGAGTCCCGAGCGCCGCCGGCTCCCACACCGCATCGGTGAGCAGCGCCGGGTGCTGCGCCAGCAGCTGCTGCAGCGGCGGCAAAAGCGTAGGGTCCGCGGGCAGGACCAGCCGCGCGAACACCTGGCCGCGAAACGCGTTCAAGGTCGCCAGCACCGGACACGCCGCGCGGCTGCGCTGCAGCGCCGCCAGTCCCAGGGCCTGCAGCGACGACACCATCAGCAGCGGCACGCCGAGCGCGAAGCACAGGCCCTTGGCGGTGGCGATGCCGATGCGCAGCCCAGTAAACGAGCCCGGACCTGCCCCGCAGATGACCGCAGACAGCTCGCGCGGGGAGCTCGCGAGCTCGTCCAGGGCCTCGGCGATAAGCGGCAGCAGCATCTCGGAGTGGGTGCTCACCCCGTGACGCCGGACTGCAGCGCGGATCCCACCCTGCCCGCCTCCGAGCCCGAAATCCCCGCCCGCAGTCCCCGGTTCCAGATCGAGCACAGCCACCCCGCACAGCGTCGTAGCAGTATCGATCGCAAGCAGCCTCACGGCGGCATTGGTATCACGCACCCGGCCGCCGTGCAACGCACACCCAAGGGCCCTACCCCCTCACCCTGCCCACCTCCAACCTCTCCCCGCAGCTCCCACGGACTTTCTCGAAAACCAGCTCATCTCACAAAACCGATGTCCACAAAACCGATGTCCACAAAACCGATTCGCCGCCGTCCCCGGCTCCCCGTCCCCGACACCCGTCCCCGACACCCGTCCCCGACACCCGGCTCCCACACCCGCCCGCCATACCCGCCCGCCACACCGGCCCCCCCACCTCCATCGCACAAAGCTGATCGCACAAAACTGATCGCTGAAACCGATCTCACAAAATCAATCTCATAAGACCAACCCAGCCCACCCGCCCGACGACCCCGCCACCACCCCCGCCCAAACCCCTGACCACCCCCACCGCCTCACTCCCGTCGTCACAAACCCCAACACCCGCCGTCCGAGAACCCGCCGCCCCCAGAGCTCGTTCCCACAGAATCCGCCCCCAGAACCCGCCGCCCCAAAATCCGCCGCCCCCACCCAGTCCGCCCCAAAACCCCCGTCGCAGTCCCCACCGCCAATCAGGTAAATTCCCCTTCCAGAACTTCATCACAGAGTGAGCAGTCAGAATACCAGTGCCGAGGCTTACGCCTGCGCGGCGACCATGCCGCGGCGCAGGAGCTGATCGGTGAGCACCAGCGAGCGCCCGCGCGCCACCGCCAGGCCCTGGCGCGCCATCGCCGCCAGCGTGCGCGAGACGGTCTCGCGGCTGCTGCCCACCATGTTGGCCAGCTCCTGCTGCGTCGGCCGCCGCCGCAGCACCAGGCCGTCTTCGCTGCGCACCCCGCCCTCTTCGTGGGCCAGGCGCGCCAGGGTGCGCACCAGCCGCACCTCGACGTCCTGCAGGGCCAGGCCAACGATCGTCTCATCGGCGCGGCGCAGGCGGCGGGCCAGCTCGCCGAGGAGGTTCAGCGCGGTCTGCGGGTTGCGCTGCAGGTGGCGCATGAAATCCTCGCGCGGCAGCGCCAGCAGCTGGGCATCGGACATCGCGACCACGGTCGCCGAGCGCGGCGCGCCGTCGAGCATCGCCAGCTCACCGAAGACCTCGCCAGGGCGCAGGATGGCCAGCGTCACCTCGCGGCCGTGGGCGCCGTACATGACCACCTTGACCCGACCCGAGTACACAATGTACAGGCCATCGCCCGGACGATCCTGGGCGACCAGGACCGCGCCTTCGCGGCCGCCGCACAGCTGCAGGCCGCCGATCGTCAGATCCAGCTCGCTCTCGGTCAGCCCCCGGAACAGCCGGCACTGCTTGAGCACCTGCCGCAGCGCCTCGAGGTTGGTTTCAGCCTGCAAGGCGGGGACTGCGCGGGTCACGGGCTCGGTATTCATGGGCGATCTCCTGTCTTGCTCTATGGATAAAGCAAGCGAGATGCCAGAAATGACACTCCGCTAAACCTGCGAAATCCCCCGCGACCGGCGGACAGGCCGGTAGCGGGTGGTCCCTTTTGCCCAGCCGCTGGTCAAAGTTGACCAGCCGCCGCTGCCCCTGCGCCGGCCGGCTGCTTGCCGGCGGCCTCGCGCTCGCGCGCCGCTCTTACTTGAAGATAGGCCTCGTTCATGAGGTCGGCAACTCCTTCGCCAGTAGCGGCCGAGATCGCCCATAGCTTGATGCCGCGGCGGGCGAACGCCGCGCGCAGCTCGGGCAGGCGCTCGCGCGCCTCGGGCAGGTCGAGCTTCACCAGGGTCACAAGCTGCGGCCGCCCGGCCAGCTGGGCGTCGTAGCAGCGCAGCTCCTCGCACAGCACGTCATAGTCGCGCTCGGGGTCGCGGGCGGGGTCGTAGGTGACCTCGATGAGGTGGATGAGCACCCGGGTGCGCATGAGGTGGCGCAGGAAGCGGTGGCCCAGGCCCAGGCCCTCGTGCGCGCCTTCGATAAGGCCCGGCACATCGGCCAGCACGAAGCTGCGGTTGGAGCTGCGGGCGCCGAGCGGCAGCGACACCACGCCGAGGTTTGGTACAAGGGTGGTAAACGGGTAGTCGGCGATCTTGGGCCGGACGCGCGAGACGTGGGCGATCAGCGTCGACTTGCCGACATTGGGATAGCCGAGCAGCCCCACATCGGCGAGGAGCTTCAGCTCCAGCTTCAGCAGCCGGTCCTCGCCAGGCTGGCCGGGCTC
The DNA here is from genome assembly GCA_044222245.1 of Polyangia bacterium. Classification (GTDB taxonomy): domain Bacteria; phylum Myxococcota_A; class Polyangia; order Palsa-1104; family JAEUJZ01; genus CALFML01. The sequence goes on from JBGANQ010000078.1 coordinate 25,633, forward strand.
GGCGTGCTCGGGGGCCTGCCAGGTCGCGGTGGCGAAGTGGATGTTGCCGCGGCCGCCCTGACCGCCGGCGGCGGCGACGAAGCGCTGGCCGGGGGTGGCGAGATCGCCGAGCACGGTGCCGTCTTCGTCCTTGATCACCACCCCGAGCGGCACCCGCACCAGCAGGTCGGCGCCGCCCTTGCCGTAGCGATCGCGGCCCTGGCCGTGCTCGCCGCGCTCGGCGCGATACTCGCGGCGGTAGGAGACATCGAGCAGGGTCGACAGCTGGGGGTCCGCCACCAGCACCACCGAGCCGCCGCTGCCGCCATCGCCGCCGGAGGGACCGCCGCGGGGGTTATTGGCCTCGCGCCGGAAGGCGATGCAGCCGTGGCCGCCATCCCCAGCGCTGACACGGATGGAACACTCGTCGACAAAGAGCATGGCGGATGAACCTGCCTGCCGCCCCCGGCGCTACGAGCGCGGGGACGGCAGCGAACAAGATTTCTGACGAATAGGAGGAAGCCGCGCCGGGCGAGGCCCGACTGCCGGCAGCAGGCGGAGCGCTCGGTTACGACTGGGCCGCGGCGGTGGCGGCCGCATCAGCGGCGGCGGCCACGGGGACGATCGAGACCTTGCGGCGCGTCGTCTTCCAGACCTCGAACTTGACCTTGCCGTCGACCAGCGCGAACAGGGTGTAGTCGCGCCCGAGGCCGACGTTCTTGCCCGGGTGGACCACCGTGCCGACCTGGCGGACGATGATGTTGCCCGCCTTGACGACCTCGCCGTCAAAGCGCTTGACGCCGCGCATCTTCGGCTGAGAGTCGCGACCGTTTCTACTCGAACCTTGACCTTTTTTATGAGCCATCGGAGTACCTTGCGCAAAGGGCGCGCCCCCGCCCTACTCGGGCAGCGGCGCGCGGCACGTTATTTAGGCTTTGATGTCGTCGATCTGGACCGCCGTGTACTGCTGGCGGTGACCGGTCTTGCGGCGGTAGCCCTTGCGGCGCCGATACTTGAAGATGGTGAGCTTCTCGCCCTTCTCTTCGCCGGCCACCGTCGCGGTGACCTGGGCCCCGGCGATGTGCGGCTTGCCGACCTGGACACTGCTGCCATCCGCAATGAGGAGCACTGGGAAGTTCACCTTGGTGCCGCTCTCGGCTTCTAGCTTCTCGATGCGAAGGCGTTCGCCCTTCTGCACCCGGTACTGCTTACCCCCAGTCTCAATTACAGCGTACATGGTCGTGTGAAGCTCCCCTTGCAAGTGATTCGACGGCAATAGATCGGCAGTGTACGCGGGCAGCCACCTGTGTCAAGCCGGGAATTTGCCTCGGCTTTTTTGCCGCTTTTTTTGCCGCCTTTTTTGCTGTCTGGGGCGGCTTAGTTTTCGACGAAGTCAAGCTCGCGGCTATAGGTCTCGCGCAGGCCAAAGAGGGCTAAGAGGGCCAGGGCGACCAGGCCGACGCCGAGCCCGGTGGCGGCGCGGACAAGCCCAAGCCGCGGGTGCAGCCACTGAAACAGGAGCGATATCGGGATGACGCCGGCGCGGACGAGGTTTGGCACGCTCGTCGTGACGGTGGCGCGTAGGTTTGTGCCAAAGTGCTCGGCCGCCGCGGTGATGAGCACCGCCCAGTAGCCGGTGGTCAGCCCGACCAGGAAGCACACAAGGTAGAACCCGGCCGGCGACAGGCCGGCGGCGTGCAGGTAAAGAAGGATGCCGCCCAGCACCGCGAGCAGGCTCAGAAACAGGGCCCGCTTGCGGCTGCGCAGCTTCTGGCTGAGCAGCCCGCAGCCAAAGTCGCCGAGCGCCGCGCCAATGTAGGAGTAGAGCACCGCCTTGGCCGCGGTGACCCCCGCCGCCGCGCCCGGCCCCGCGCCGCCGACCCCGAGCGCCGCCGCGAACTCGGGCGACAGCAGCATGAGGATGCCGGCGACAAACCAGATCGGCAGGCCGATGAGGATGAGGCGCCCGTAGGCCAGCGCCCGCGCCGGCCGGCGACACAGCAGGAGCAGGCTGCCGCGCCCGCGGGCGGACTCGGCGCGGCGGAACAGCTCCGGCTCCAGCAGCTGCACCCGCAGGGCCAGCAGCACAAGGCCGCTCGCGCCGCCGACCACGTAGCAGCTGCGCCACGGCAACAGCACCGCCAGGCCGGCGGCCGCGATCCCGCCGCACAGCCCGCAGCCGGCGACCAGGGTCGTGCCCAGGCCGCGCCGCGCGGTGGGCAGGGTCTCGCTGACCAGGGTGATCGCCGCCCCGAGCTCGCCGGCCAGCCCGAGGCCGGCGAGGAAGCGGCACGCCGCGTAGCCCGGCAGGGTGCTCACCGCCGCGTTGCCGAGCGTCGCCAGCGAGTAGAGCAGCAGCGAGCCGTAAAGCGCCCGCACCCGGCCGCGGCGATCGCCCAGGGTCCCCCAGACGAAGCTGCCGAGCAGCAGGCCGCCGAGCTGCCAGTTCTGCAGCATCACCCCGGCGCGCAGGTACTCGGCGCTCGGCACCCCGAGCCCGCTGAGGCTGGGGATGCGCAGCACGCTGAACAGGAATAGATCCAGGATGTCGATGAAGTAGCCGAGCGCGGCCAGCCCGACGACGCGGCGCTGCATGGCGGCAGTATCGGCGCGGCCACCCGGCGACGCCAGCAAAATGGGCGGCAGGGGCTAGCGGGCGAGCTCGGGCAGCGCCTGCAGGGTGTCGATGATGAGGTCGGCGCCCGACTGATCCTGGGCGTAGCGGTTGCCCGCCCGCACCGCGACGCAGCGCATGCCGGCGATGCGCGCCGCGGCGATCCCCGCCATCGAGTCCTCGATCGCCAGGCAGCCCGCCGGGGCGACGCCGAGCAGGGTGGCGGCGCGCAGGTAGGGCTCGGGATCGGGCTTTCCGCGCTCGTACTCGCCGGCGCAGACGGTGATGTGGAAGCAGTCGGTCAGCGCCAGCGCGCCGAGGACCAGCTCGGCCTCCGGGCGGGTCGAGCCGGTGACCAGGGCGCAGCGCTTGTGCGCCGCGACCCAGCGGACGATCTGGCGCGCGCCGGGCAGCTCGCAGGGGCCGTGCTTGGCGAACAGGGCGACGCGGGCCTTATAGACGGCGAGCTCGAACTCTTTGGGGCCCCACGGCACGCCGCCGTGGTCGTGGATGAACTTATAGATCTCGCCAAAGGCGTGGCCGACGACGAAGTCGCGCTCCAGCACCGATAGCTCGCGCCCAAGGGGCCGCAGCGCCAGCTCGATCGCGTCCGCCGCCTCACCCTCGCTGTCGACGAGCGTCCCGTCCAGATCGAAACACACGGCGGCGACCGTGTCCCACTTTAATGCCGACATGTACAAAACTTCATCGCGAGCCTCGTGCCGACGCAAGAATTCTGTTATGACTGGGCCGCTGCTATAACGCTGCCGGGCCCGCTCATTTGTCGTTAGTTCCGGCCTGGCAGACGGAGCCCGAGTGGCGAAATCGGTAAACGCAGAGGACTTAAAATCCTTAGCCGTAAGGCGTGCGGGTTCAAATCCCGCCTCGGGCACAGCGTGAAAGTTCAGCCAGCAGCCAGGGGGCGCGATCCGCGGCGCCCTGGGGATCGGCGCTGCCGCCTGGGCCCAGCGCCGCCACATCGCCGATGAAGATAAGGCGGCGCGGCGCCGCGGCGAGCGGCGAGGCGGGCGGGATCGGCTCCAGCTCGACGCGATCGCCCACTGCCTGGACGGTGATCGGGCCGAGCCCCCAGGGACCTTCGGCCTCGACCACCCCCTTGATGCGGAAGATCCGATCCGCCTGCGCGTCGAGGAAGTCCTCCAGCGCCGCCTGATCGACGACGAACGGGACCTCCAGGGTCAAAGCGACGATGCCGTGCGCCGCGGGTCGGCCGTCCACCCGGACCGCGGCAAACCGCGGCGCCGCCGGCGGGGTCGGCGCGGTGGGCGCGGGCTCGCCCGGCCCGAGCGCGACCTCCCCCAGCAGCAGGCGCAGATCGACGTCGGCCCGCTCGCACCACAGCCGGCTCGCCCGCGGCGCCAGCTGCGCCACCTTGGCCTCTAGCGCCGCCCGCGCTGACTCGTCGGTCAGCAGGTCGCTCTTGTTGAGCAGCACGAGGTCGGCGCTGCGCAGCTGGTCTTCAAATAGCTCGGGGTGCTCGCGGTGGCTGCGCGCGGCGTTGTGGGCGTCGACCAGGGTGATCACGGCGTCGGTGTGCACCGGGGCGTCAAAGCCCAGGGCGTTTACCGCGAAGCTGACCTCGGAGGCGCGGGCGATGCCGCTCGGCTCGATGAGGATGTGCTCTGGGCGGCGCGCAAGGCCAGTGCCGCGCCCGAGCTGCAGCAGCGCCTCGCCCAGATCGCTCTTGAGGGTGCAGCACACGCAGCCCGACACCAGGCTGGTCACCCGCAGCGTCGGGGTGCTGCCCTGGCTGGCGATGAGCTCGTGGTCGAGCCCGAGCTCGCCGAGATCGTTGACGATCACCGCCACCTTGGGCCCGAGCAGCGGGTCGCGCACCAGCCGCTGCAGCAGCGTCGTCTTGCCGCTGCCGAGGAAGCCCGAGATCACCGTCACCCCGACTTTCGGCTCTGCCATGTCTTGCGCCGCCCTCACCTTCAGATGACGCCGCTACTCCGGCCGCACCACGGCGCTCTGCGGCTCTTCCAGGTACAGGCGCCGGCCGCGATAAAACTCCAGGCTGGTCCCGACCACCGAGATCGCGCACGCGGCGTACATGAGCGGCGCCCCGAGCTCGCCCCCGCGCAGCGCCAGGCCGCCGAGCAGCGCGACCAGGCCCGTGCGCAGGCCCCAGCCCCACGCCGAGCTCTGCGCCCGGTGGAAGCACAGCAGGTTGTCCAGCCCCCCGGCCGCCAGCTCCAGGCCCATGGTCAGCATGATCGCCCAGGTCGGCAGCACGCCGCCCGCCTGGGCGACCAGCAGCACCACCGGCACCGCGATGCCGCCGAGGATGCGCACCCAGTCGCTGGCGTCGAGCTGGCGCTGCCACAGAAGCGGCGCGACCGGCGTGAGGTAGCCCCACCCCGACATCCAGGTGATGAGGATGATCGACCCCATGAGCGAGCTCGTCGCCGCCGCCGAGCCGTACAAGAGCTGCGGGATGAGCAGCGCCGCCACCCAGCCGCCAAAGATCAGCGCCCCCCACCAAAACACCCGCTTTACCAGGTAGCGGATGAGGATGCACAAAAGGGCCACCGCCGTGCCGGCGATGAGGGCGATCAGCATCGCCCGCTCGGGCACCATCTGGAACATGAAGATGACGCCGCAGCCGGCCATCTGCGCCCACGCCTTGATCTTGGCCAGGAGCGTCGTGCGCGGCGAGATGTGTCGCCGCTCGTAGGCCGAGCGCAGGCCGGTGATCACGTACTCGCGCAGCAGAAACAGCCCGATCTGCCACGCCGGCAGCCACTTGAGGTCGATAAACGGCATGTAGCCGACCATCACGAACACCTTGTCGGCGATCGGATCCATCAGCCGGCCAAGCTCGGTCGAGCCGTAGCGGCGGGCCAGCCAGCCGTCGACAAAGTCGGTGCAGCCAAGGATGGTCATGAACCCGAACGCCGCCCACTTGGCCGCCACCCCGTGGTACATGAGCAGCGCCCCGATGGGGAGCAGGACCAGCCGAAGCAGCGTGACTTGGTTCGCGGTGATCGGGGGCTTAACCATTTTCGAGCGAACCATAGGCGAGAAGCCTGCCCTTGGTCAACGCCGCTTGGTGGCGGCGTGAAAGTTCGGGCGCGGCGGTCTAGTTGAAAGGAAGCTTGGTGAAAGGAAGCTTGGCGGAAGGGGCCCGCCGGAGGAGCCTGGCCTAGTGGAGGATCATGCCGAACTCGCCGACGACCCACATGTCGCCGGGGCGGCTGCTCCACAGACCCTGCAGGGTCTTTTTCGTCGGGCTTAGGATCTTGGCCCAGGTGGTGCCGCCGCTCCAGTGGAGGATGACGCCGCCCGAGCCGACCGCCCACACGTCGAACTTGCCGTTGCCGAACAGGCCGTACAGGTCCTCGGTGGTGCCGCTTGGGAACTCGCTGAAGGTGCGGCCGTTCCAGTGCAGGATCCAGCCGCGCCCGCCCGAGGCCCACACCGAGTCGCCCTGGCTGCCGTAGAGGCTGTAGATCGCCCGCGGGTTCGGGCTCTCGATCGGCACCCGCACCCAGGCGCTGCCGTTCCAGTGGGCGAGGTAGCCCTGATCGCCGCCGGCCCAGACGTCTTTGTGGTCGATGCCGAAGACCGCGTTCAGGGTCAGCTCGGTGCCGCTCGGCACTGCCGTCCAGGCGCTGCCGTCGTAGTGCAGGACCGCGCCCTTTTCGCCCACCGCCCAGATGTCGCTCGCCTCCAGCGCCGAGATCGCGTGCAGGTTCGCCGTCGAGCCGGTGGTCACCTGCTCCCAGCCCTTGCCGGTGTAGTGAAGGAGCGTGCCCTTGTCGCCGCACGCCCACAGGTTGTTGGTGCCGCCCGCGGTGACGCCGTGCAGATCGTTGGTGGTGCCGCTCGGCACTACCGACCACAGCTTGCCGTCCCAGCGGGCGATCGTGCCGGCCTTGCCCACCGCCCACACGTCGGTCTGGCTGGTGCCGAACACATGCTCCAGGCTCTGGCCGGTCACCGCCGGCAGCTGCAGCCACTGCTTGCCGTTCCAGTGGCGCAACAGCCCCCCTACCGCCACCGCCCACACGTCGTTGGGACCGGTGCCGTAGACGCCCTTGAAGGTCATCTGGGTGCTGCTCACCGCCTCGGCCCACACGGTGCCGTTCCAGTGCAGGATGGTGCCGCTGTCACCGACGATCCACACGTCCTGCGGACCCGAGCCCCAGATCGAGTTGAGCCACGCCGCGCGCGGGATGCGCACCTGCTCCCAGGTCTGGCCGTTGTAGTGGTGGACGGTGCCCTCGGGACCAAAGCGCCCGCCGACCGCCCACACCGAGTCGGCCGAGCTGCCCCACACCGCGTTCAGGCGCGTCTCGGTCTTGCCGGTCGCCTTCCACATGGTGCCGTTCCAGTGCAGGATGATGCCGTCGCTGGCGTCGCTGCCGCCGACCGCCCAGATGTCGCTGGGACCGCTGCCCCAGACGCCGCGCAGCTCGACCTCGGAGCCGCTCGACATCGGGCTCCAGTCGTTGCCGTTCCAGTGCAGGATGACGCCGGCCTCGCCGACCGCCCACACGTTGTCGCGGCCCGAGCCCCAGATGTCCTTAAGCTGCTCGCGGCTGCCGCTGGCGATCTCGGACCAGCTGATGCCGTTCCAGCGCACGATCACGCCGTCCTTGCCCACCGCCCAGACGTCGTCGGGGCCCGAGCCCCAGATGGCGTTGAGGATGGCCTTGGTCGGCACCCCCGGGACCTCGGCCCAGGTGGCGCCGTTCCAGCGCAGGATGGTGCCGCTCTTGCCCACCGCCCACAGGTTGTTCGAGGCGGTGCCCCACACGTCCTGCAGGTTCTGGCTGGTCGAGCTTGGCACCTCGTTCCACACCATGCCGCTCGACTCGAACTGCGTCTGCACCGGCACCGGCGGCGGCGGCGGGTTCTTACCGAGGATCTTGACCCCGAGCGCCGCCATCGCCACCACGCAGGCAGCGATGACCACGTACAGGGCGCGCTTCTGCAGCCGCTCGCTGCCCGCCACCGGCCGGCCGCCGGTCTGCGAGGCCGAGTCGCTCAGCTGCTCGGCGGCGGCGACGCTCGGGCCGGCCCCCATGCCGCCCGACTGGCGGCTCGGCATGGCGCTCAGCTGCGAGCTGCCCGAGTGCTGCATGTGCCCGATCTGCGACGATGAGGCGTTGTTGCTCACCAGGTTGCCCATCGGGCCGACCTGCGAGCTGCCCGAGCGCGCGTTGGAGATGCCCGACGGATCGAGCAGCGGGTTCTTGATCCCGCTCAGGCTGTACTCGACATTGACCCCGACCAGGCGCCGCAGCTCGCGGGCCACCTGGATCATCGACGGACGCTCGGGCGGCGACTTGCCGAGCATCTGGTGCAGCAGGGTCGCCACCTCGTCGGGGACAAGCGCGTTGTGCTCGCGGATCTGGCGCGGCGCCGCCAGGATGTGCAGCGCCATGACCTCGCTCGACGAGTTGGCGATAAACGGCGGCTGGCCGGCGAGCATCTCGTACAGGATGACGCCCAGCGAGTAGACGTCGGCCTTGTCCTCGACCTCGCTGGCCCCCTTCCACTGCTCGGGCGCCATGTACAGCGGGGTGCCCATCGGCACACCGATCTGGGTCTTCACCAGCGTCGGTCCCAGGCCCTGCGACTCGGCGACCTTGGCGATGCCGAAGTCGAGGATCTTGGCCTGCTCGCGGCTCGGGTCGTTGGGGTCGGCCACGATCATGATGTTGTCGGGCTTCAGATCGCGGTGGATGACGCCCTTGCTGTGCGCCGCCGCCAGCGCCTCGGCGATCTGCCAGGCCAGCTGCAGGGCATAGTTGACCTCCAGGTGCCCGCCGTGTTTGGCCAACCGCTGGGTCAGCGAGTCGCCGTCAAGGTAGTCCATGACGATGTACGCGCTGCCGTCGGGCAGTCGATCAAACTCAAAGATGTTTACGATGCCCGGGTGCTGCACGATGTTGGCAGCTCGGGCCTCGTTGAGAAAGCGCACGGCCATCTCGGGATTCCGAGAGAAATCCGCATGCAGCACTTTGACCGCGGCGCGGCGGCCAATGTACTCGTGCACGACCTCGAAGACGACGCCCATACCGCCCTCGCCGAGCTTGCGCACTATGCGATAGTTACCGATTCGCTGGTCGACCATGCAACGACCTTGTGGCTTGTCCTGAGCGGCAGGGCTGCTGCCAGTTTATGCGCTGTCTTGCAGTCATGTAGAAGCGGCGCGGAGTCTTCAATCAGCTTTTAGTCAGCCATTGTACCCTAGAACAGACCGCACTCAGGGCAGATATGCAGAAACTGTCGGACATCGTTCCAGGCAAAATCAAGAAGCTTTTGCCCGCACGCTCAGCCGGCAGCCGGCGCAAGTAGCCTCGAGCTCGCTATAGAATAGCCCGCCGATCAGTCGCTCGCTCATCATGAGCTCGCTTGGCCGAGCGTCGCACCCGGACCCCGCTCGTCCTACACCGCAGGAGAGGTGCGCCGGGTCGCGCGCCTTTCTGACTTGTAGGCGTTTTTATCTGCTGATCGGACCAGGGCGGCCGCCCTGGTAGCTGCGAGCTGGCTGCGCAAGCGGGCTGCCGGGCCGGCCGGGCGGGAGGCATTTGCCGCCGCTGGCGGGCCGCCATCGGCTGTATACTGCCATCATGCATTCATCTGATTCTGGCTCTGGCTCTGGCTCTGGCTCTGGCTCTGGCTCTGGACCTGGACCTGGACCTGGACCTGGACCTGGCTCTGATTCTGGCTCTGATTCCGGCTCTGGCTCTGGCCCTGGCCCTGGCTCCGATTCGGGTCCTTTCGGGACCGCGGCGGCTGACGGCGCACCCGCGGCCGACGGCGCTGAATCGGGGGAGGCGGCAGCGACCGCCGGGCCCGACGAGCCGCTGCCCGAAGCCCATGACGATAAGCCCATGCTGCGGCCAATCGACGCCTACCCGGTCGACCACCCGAGCGGTCAGAAGCTGCTCGCGCTTTATGATCCCTCGGGCATCGCCCCAGAGGTGGTGACGCTGCCGCCCTTTGGCGCCGCGGTCATCGATCTGTGCGATGGCGATCGCACGCGCGCCGAGATCTGCGCCGAGTTTGCCGCCCGCTACCACCGGCCGCTGCCGCCCGAGTCGCTGGAGGCGCTGCTCGGCAAGCTCGACAAGGCGCTGCTCCTCGACTCGACGAACTTCCGCCTGCACTGCGCCAAGATCTACGCCGATTTCGCCGGCCAGACCGATCGCCCGCCGCTAGCCGCCGGCACCCGCTACCCGCGCGACCCCGCCGAGGTCACCGCGCTGCTACGCTCCGCCTTCGCGCCGCCCAACGGCCCCGGACTCGCGCCGGCCCCCCCGCCGAGCCCCGCGCCCGAGGCGGCCACTGCGCCGGCGGCACCGCGGGTGATCCTCATGCCCACGGTCGAGCTGCACAGCGGCGGCCCCGCCTACGCCTGGGCCTTCCGGCCGCTGCTCGATGCCAAGACCCTGCCCTCGCTGATCGTCCTTTTCGGCTGCGACCACAGCGCCCAGGACCCGCTGCTCACCTTCACGCGCAAGAACTACACGACGCCGCTCGGCTCGCTGACCACCGATCGCGAGCTCATCGATGCCGTGGTGGCCGACGCCGGCGGGGTGTCGAGCGAGCTCGCCGAGCTGCTCGTCCGCGACGAGTTCCACCACCGCGCCGAGCACTCGCTGGAGTACGCCGCCCTCTGGCTGCGCTTCATCCTGGCCGAGCGCGAGCGCCGCGGCATCGTCGAGCCGGCGCCCAAGGTGGTGCCGATCCTGGTCGGCTCGCTGCACGAGCTGGCCAGCCTGCCGCCCGGCAAGGAGACCGCGGCCCACAACACCCACGTCATCGATCACACCCTGCCGCTGTTGCAGCAGCGGATCGGCGAGCGGGTGGCCAAGGGCGAGTCGGTGCTGTGGCTAGGCGCCGGCGATCTGGCGCACGTCGGCCCGCGCTTTGGCGATCTGGAGCCGCTCTCCGACGACGATCGCGACTCTCTGGAGCGGCGCGATCAGGTGACCCTCAAGGCAGTGCTGGCCGGCGATGCCCCAAGCTTCCTCGCCGAGATCCGGCGCGAGCGCGATCGCCGGCGCATCGTCGGCCTGGGCGCGATCTATACGCTGCTGCGCGCCTCGCTGGCGACCGCCGGCCAGCTGCGCTGCTACGCCCAGTGCACGGTCGGCCCCGGCTCGTACATCTCCACCGCCAGCATCATCTTTCCCTGACAGACCGCGCCCGCGCCGGGCCGCCGCATCAGGCCTCACCGACAGGCGGGGCTGTGCTAGGGTCGCGCCATGGCTGCTCACCCCGCTCTCCGCTGGCTGGCTCGGCTGCGCGGCGCGCCGGGGCTGCCGGTGGTCGCAGCGGTGCTGTTCCGCTACGCCTGCTTTGTGGCCATGCTCGCCCTGTCGCTGTGGGGGGAGGGTCGGCCGGCCCCGCACCTGCCCGACCTGCTGCTCGACCACCTGCCTTATGTGGGCCTGGTCGATCGCTACAACCACTGGCTGCTCACCCTGGCCTACATCCCGCTCGCGCTGGCGCTGCTGGTCGTCGATGCGCGGCGGTTTGTCCGCTACAACGTCACCTCCGGCCTGCTGTCGCTGTTGCGCGGGCTGTGCATCGCCGCCACCGGCCTTGGTCCGGTACGCGGCCCCGATGTCCACGCCGGGCTGTTCTTCGACGCCGCCGGGCGGCCGCGCGGCGACTTCTGGCAGGCGCTGTTGGACCTGTCGACCCCGGGCGGGCTGTTTGGCCGCGACGCGGCGCACGTCTACCTCACCAAGGACCTGTTCTTCTCGGGGCACACCGGGGTGACGTTCCTGCTGCTCCTGTACCTGTGGCCGCACAGGCGGCTGCGCTGGCTGATGCTGGTCGGGCACCTGCTGGTGGTGGCCAGCGTGCTTTTGGCCCACCTGCACTACACCATCGACATCGTCGGTGCCTACGCGATCGCCTTCTCGCTGTACGCGCTGCGCGAGGGCTGGCCGCGGCGCCCGGGGCTAGCTGCTGGCTGAGGTGTAGCTGCTGATCGCCCGCCGCCACACCCGCCGCGACAGCCAGAGCAGCGCCGCCGCGACCGCCAGCGCCCACAGGGCCTGCGCCGGCCGCAGCCGCCCGAGCAGCGCATCGGCGGGAAACGAGGTCATCACCGCCAGCGGCAACAGGTAGGTGAACACCAGCTGCAGCGCCCCCCGGAACACCGTCCGCGGCCAGCGGGCGAAGTCGAACAGCGACGAGAACAAATACGACAGGTTGTCGATCCGCACGACATAGAAGGCGGCGCAGATGACCAGCAGCCAGACCGCGTACAGCATCAGCACCGAGCAGCCGAGCAGCACCGCCGCAGTGCCAATTTCCAGCCCGCCGGGCAGCGGCGCGCCGGTCGCCAGGTGGTGCCGGTGCACCGCCAGGCCGATGAGCGCCAGCGCCCCGGCGCCGTCGATGACGTGCCACGGCTCAAAGCGCGCGGTGGAGACCAGGAACTGCGCATCGGCGGGCTTGAGCAGGACAAAGTCCAGCGTGCCCTTGCGGATCTGCTCGACCACCGCGAGCAGCGAGGGGTTGATGGCGCCGTCGAGCACCGCCTTGAGCAGGCAGAAGACGCCGAACACCACCGCCGCCGGATAAAAGCCCCAGCCGCCGATGTCGGTCGCGGTCAGGGCGCCCCCCTGCGCCGCCGCCCGCGCCTTGTAGGCGATGAGCAGCGGCAGCGCCGACATGCCCAGCCACAGGAGCTGCATCACCCCCTGGGCGAGGAAATCCCAGCGGTACTGCATGCCGGCGAGCAGCGACACCCGCAGCTGCAGCCCGAGCAGCCGTCCATACTGCCGCGCCGCCGGTCGTCGCCGCGTCCCCACGCTACGCCCCAAACGCCGCGAAGCGCCGCAGCCCCCGCCGCCACAGCAGCACCACCGCCAGGGTGAGCAGCGCGACGTACGCATACTCGATGCCCAGGCTCTTTAAGGCCTGCGCCCGCCCGAGCGCCGCGTCGCGCGCCCCGCCCGCCTGCGGCCAGCCGAGCAGCATCTTGACCGGCGCGTCGAGCATGTAGCGGAACGGCAGCACGTCGCTCACCCGCTGCAGCCACGGCGGAAACAGCGACAGCGGCATCAGGTAGCCCGAAAACAGGGTGTAAAGCCCCATCCAGGCGTAGAACAGGCCCACCGCGCTATCGATATAGAAGGCCATCATCCCGAGCAGCACCATGGTGAGGAAGTTGATCGCCCACGCCCCCGGCAGCGCCGCGACAAACGCGGTGATGAGCCAGGGGTCGCCGGTCAGCTGGGTGCGCGCCTGGGTGACAAGCAGGCTTAGCGACAGCGGCAGCACCAGCGCCGCGCGCAGCGGCACCGGGGCCAGCTGCTCGGCGGTGTAGACCACAAGCGGCGAGACCGGGCGCAGGAGCCGCTGCGCCAGGGTGCCGCTGCGGATGTCCTCGCTCACCTGCCACAGCACCCACGAGCCGGTGAGCAGCCGCAAGAGCAGCGTAATCAGGAAGTAGGCGGTCAGCTCGCCGCTGCCCAGCCGCTCGGGGCCCAGGCGCGCCCCCTGGGCGGCGCTCGACCACAGGGCCATGCTGACCAGCGGCATGGTGAGGGTCAGCATCCACACCAGCATCTCGGCGCGGTAGGCCACCGCCTCGGCCAGGCCGATGCGCAGCAGCGTCGGGTAGGCGCGCAGCGACAGGGCCAGCTTGCTGCGGCGGCGCGGCGCGGCGCTCACCGCGGCGCTCACCGTGGCGCTCCGGGCGGCGGCGCCACCGGGCGGGCGAACAGGTCGCGCATCACCTCTTGCAGCGGCGGATCCTCCACCGTCAGATCGCTCACCGGCAGCCGCTCCAGAAGGTGCGCCACCGCCGCCCGCAGCTCGCTGTGGCGGATCTGCAGCACCACCTGGCTCGGACCGCTGCTCACCACGGTGCCCAGGCGCTCGAGCTCGACGTCGCCAAGCGGGCCGGACAGCCGCACCGTGACCCGCTTCTCCGGCCGCAAGAGGTGGACCAGCGCCTTGAGCTCGCCGTCGTAGCGCAGCTGCCCCTGGTCGATGACCAGCACCCGCGGGCACAGCGCCAGCACATCCTCCATATAGTGGCTGGTGAGCAGCACGGTGGCGCCGTGGCGCTCGTTGTAGGTGCGGATAAACTGCCGCAGCACGACCTGCATCGAGACATCAAGGCCGATGGTCGGCTCGTCGAGAAACAGCACCCGCGGGCGGTGCAAGAGCGCCGCCACCAGCTCGCACTTCATGCGCTCGCCAAGCGACAGCTGGCGGGTCGGCGTCTTCATGATCTGGGCGAGGTCGAGCAGCTCGGTCAGCTCGTCGAGCATCTGGCGATACTGTGGCGTCGGGATGTCGTACACCGCGCGGTTGAGCTCGAAGGTGTCGGCCGGCGGCAGATCCCAGAGCAGCTGCTGCTTCTGCCCCATGACCAGGGTGATCTGCTTGAGGAAATCGACCTCGCGGCGCTGCGGCGTGTGACCGACCACCTCGAGCTGGCCGCCGCTCGGGTGGAGCAGGCCGGCGAGCATCTTCAAGGTGGTGGTCTTGCCGGCGCCGTTGGGGCCGAGGAACCCGACGCGCTCGCCGCAGGCGATGCGGAAGCTGATGCCGCGCACCGCCTGCTTGTCCTCGTACTCGCGGTGCCACAGCGAGCGCATGGCGGCGTAGAGGCCGGGCGGGCGCTTGTAGACGCGGTAGTGCTTGTGCAGCTCGCTGACCGCGATCGCCGTCTCGGCAGAGGCTACGGCCGGCGCCGCGCCGTCCCCGGCGCCGGGGCGCGCCGCGGCGACCGCGCCCTCCGACGCCCGGGCTTGCTCTGCCGTCTGCTGTGCCGCCGCCATCTGCGAGCGCTCATGCTACCACAGCCGCCCACTTCGGGAGCCGCCCGCGCGGCCTTTTTCCGACGGCGACCCCAGCTGGAAGGGACGAGCCTGGCCGCTATAATTTCTGACCCCGGCCGAGGACCTCGACGGCGATGGCCAGCCCGACCGCATCCTCGGCGGCCGCCGCGAGGTGCCCCGGCCCGCGACCTCCGCCCGCGACCCCGTCCGCCGAGCTCTAAGGCGGCAGCCGCGGCGCCCCGCCTGGCTGGCGGTCGGCCTGCTTCTGGACAAGTCTTGGGCCTCGATCATGGGGGCTCGGCCTTCAGTTCGGGGTTGCCCTGACCGCGCGCGGGCGCTAGGGTTCGCGCCTTTCACCCCCAAAAAGCGAGCGCCCGTGATCAAAGACTCGGCCGTCCTGTCGGCCTCCCCCCCGAGCTCCAGCCCTGCTCCCAGCCCCATGCCCCCCGCCGACACCGCCGAGCACGCTCCGCCTTCGCCTTCGCTCGCGAGCTTCGCCGCCCTGCAGCTCCCCGAGCCGCTGCTGCGCGCCGTGACCGACAAGGGCTACGAGGAGCCGACCCCTATCCAGCGGCTGGCCATTCCGTTTTTGCTCAAGGGGCGCGACGTGATCGGCCAGGCGCAGACCGGCACCGGCAAGACCGCGGCGTTCGCGCTGCCGCTGCTCGCCCGCATCGACCCGCAGATCCACGCCGTGCAGGCGCTGGTGCTGGTGCCCACGCGCGAGCTCGCCCTGCAGGTCGCCACCGCGGTGCACGCCTATGCGCAGCACCTGCCGCGGGTCAATGTGCTGCCGATCTTCGGCGGCGACTCGATGGAGCGCCAGATCACCCGCCTGGGCCGCGGCACCCACGTCGTGGTCGGCACGCCGGGGCGCATCCTCGATCACCTGCGGCGCGGCTCGCTCGACCTGTCGCGCGTCGGCTTCCTCGTCCTTGATGAGGCCGACGAGATGCTGCGCATGGGCTTCCTCGAGGATGTCGAGGCGATCCTCAAGACCACGCCCGCCGAGCGCCAGACCGCCCTGCTGTCGGCGACGCTGCCGCCCGAGATCCGCCGCGTCGCCCGCCACCACCTGCGCGACCCCGAGCATGTGGCGGTGGAGGCGCACACCATGACCGTGGCCACCACCGAGCAGCGCGTCGCCATCGTGCCCGAGGCGCTGAAGCTCGAGGCGGTGGTCCGCCTGCTGGAGACCGAGGAGCCCGAGGCGGCGCTCATCTTCACCCGCACTCGCATCGGCGCCTCCGAGCTGGCCGAGCACCTCACCGGCCGCGGCTTCCCCGCCGAGGCGCTGCACAGCGACCTCAGTCAGTCGCAGCGGCTGCTCGTGCTGCAGCGGCTGCGCGACCGCCGCGCCCAGGTGGTGGTCGCCACCGACGTCGCCGCGCGCGGCCTGGACATCGATCACATAAGCCACGTCATAAACTACGATCTGCCGGGCGACGCCGAGACCTATGTGCACCGCATCGGCCGCACCGGACGGGCTGGGCGCGCCGGGATGGCCCTGCTGCTGGCGACGCCGTACCAGCGCCCGCTGCTGCGCAACATCGAGCGGTTCACCCAGCGGCCCCTGAACCTTTTGCCCCTGCCGACCTACGCCGACGTCGCCCGCCGGCGGCGCGAGCGCATCAAGGCGGCCCTGCTCGCCGCCGCCGCCCAGGACGACCTGAGCAGCTACCGCGAGCTGTGCGCCGAGCTCGCCGCCGCGGCCGAGCGCGAGCCGCTCGACCTCGCCGCCGCGGCGCGGCGGCTGCTCACCGCGGAGCGGCCGCTGTTCGCGCCGGCCAAGGCGTTTGATCCGCTGGCGCGGCTTTCCCAGCCCGAGCGGCAGCGCCCCGACCGCGGGCGCAGCGCCGAGCCGCGCGACCGCGGCCCCGGCCCGTCTCGCCCCGCCCGCTCCGCTGGTGAGGGGCCCTACGCCGCCCGTCACGACGGCCCGCGGCCGCCGCGCTCCCAGGGCGAGCTGGCGCGCATCCTCCTCTCGGTCGGGCAGAGCCACGGCGTCCGTCCGGGGGATATTGTCGGGGCTATCGCCAACGAGGCGGGCCTGTCGGGGCGCGACATCGGGCGGGTCGAGATCCACGACCACGACTCGGTGGTCGAGATCCCCGCCGCCGCCCTGCAGCAGGTCCTGACCAGCATGCGCAACGCGACCGTGCGCGGCCAGGCGGCCCGCCCCCGCCCCCTCCCCGGCGCCGAGAGCGAGCACCCGCGGCACCGCCCGCCGGCCGAGGACGCCGACCGCGACCGCCCGCGTCCCTCGGCCGACTCCTCAGGCCAGGACAGCGACCGCCAGCGCCCCTCTGCCGACTCCCCAGACCAGGAGCGCGACCGGCCGCCGCGCCCGCGTCCGGTTAGCGACTCTTCAGCAAGCTTCGACCGGCCGCCGCGCCCGCGTCCGTTCAACGACTCGTCGCCGAGCTTCGACCGGCCGCCGCGTCCGCGTCCATTTAAC
>JBGANQ010000079.1:0-42131 GCA_044222245.1 Polyangia bacterium
CAAGGCGCCCTGCTCATCGCCCTGACCGGCTACGGCCAGCCCGAAGCTCGCCGCACCGCCCTGTCCGCAGGCTTCGACGTCCACCTGGTCAAGCCTGTCGACCCGCAGACCTTAACCGACTTGATGGGACGCGCCCCCGCGGCTCGCGCCTAACCCAGGAACCCAAAATGAGTACACCAACGACTATCCTCATTGCCGACGACGACCTGGACATCCGAACCATCCTGCGGTCCCATCTGGAGTCGAGCGGCTTTCAGGTCCTCGAAGCCGCCGATGGAGACATGGCGCTGGAGATGGTCCGCACGCGCAACCCGGACCTGCTCATCCTCGATTACACGATGCCCAAGATGGACGGCGTGCTGGCGTGCAAGGTCCTCAAGCAGGACCTGCTGCTGCGCCACCTGCCGATCATCATGCTCACCGGACGCAGCGACCTGCGCGACAAGGTCCAGGGGATTCGCGCCGGGGCCGACGACTACCTGGTCAAGCCCTTCGATCTGGAGGAGCTCTTGGCGCGCGTGCACATGAACCTGCGCCGCACCGCCCAGGGTCTGGAAGCCAACCCGCTGACCCGGCTGCCCGGCAACGTCTCGATCCAGAATGAGATCGACTCGCGCATCGCCTCGGGCGGCTCCTTTGCCGTCTGCTACGCCGACCTGGATCGCTTCAAGGCCTTCAACGATCACTACGGCTTCGAGCGCGGCGATCAGGCAATCCGCCACACCGCCCACATCCTGCTGGAGTCGGTGCGCAAGCGGGGCAATCCCAACGACTTCATCGGCCACATCGGCGGCGATGACTTCGTCATCGTCACCACCCCGGCTCTGGCAGAGAGCATCTGCAAGGAAGTCGTGGCGCAGTTTGATGGGACCATTCCCACCCTCTACGATGAGCAGGACCGCGCGCAGGGCTACATCGTCCACACCGACCGCCAGGGAAATCCGATCCGGGTCGGCTTTCTCACCATCTCGATCGCGATTGTCACCAACACCCGCTACCCCTTGCATCACTTCGGCGAGGTCGCCCAGATCGGGGCCGAGCTGAAGGCCTACGCCAAGCGGTTCGATCACAGCCTGTACGTCACCGAGCGGCGCAACTCCGGGGTCATCCCGATGAACCGGACCTGAGCTCCTGCCGGCCTAGGACCGGCCGCTCTGCTCTAGCGGAGGGGCTCTGCCGTGAGCCGGTGCAGGCGACGCAGGGCGGCGCGGGCGGCGAAGAAGCCGCACATGCCGTGCACGCCGCCCCCGGGCGGGGTCGAGGCCGAGCACAGAAACAGCCGGGGGTGCGGCGTCGTGTACGGCGAGCGCCGCAGCACCGGCCGGCTGAACAGCTGAAACACATCGGCGACGCCACCGGTAATCGCACCGCCGACATAGTTGCGGTTGTAGCTGGCAAAGTCGACCGCGCGCATCGCCCGCCGGGCGAGGATGCGGTCGCGGAAGCCGGGGGCGAAGCGCTCGACCTGGGACTCGATGGCCGCGGTCTGATCGAGCGTCGAGCCGGCGGGCACATGGCAGTAGGCATAGCCGGTGTGCTGTCCCGCTGGCGCTCGGCTGTCATCGATCTGGCTCTGCTGACACAAAAGGACATAGGGTCGCTCGGGGTGGTCGCCGCGCCACACCGCTCGCTCGGCGGCGCTGATCTCCTCTAGCGTCCCGCCCAGGTGCACGGTGGATGCGGCCAGGCAGCTCGGGTCGCGCCAGGGAATCGGGCCGTCCAGCGCCCAGTCGAGCTTGCAGACACCGGGGCCGTAGCGGAAGCGCCGCAGCCGCCGGAGGTAACCTGCGGGCAGTAGAGGCGCCGCGAGCTCCGCCAGCTGATCGGGGCTGGTGTCAAACAGATAGGCGCGGGCCGGCGGCAGCTCGGCGAGCGCGCGCACCGGCACGCCGGTCCGCACCTGCCCGCCCAGGCTGCGCAGCAGGCTCGCCAGCGCGCGGCTGATCGCCGCCGAGCCGCCGCGCGCCACCGGCCACGGCGCCAGGTGCCCGGACAAAAGGAAGATGAGCCCGAGCGCCGCGGTCAGGGTGTGCTCCAGCGGCTGGATGGCGTGGGCGGCGCAGCCGGCGAACAGCGCCTGCGCCCGCGCGCCGGCAAAGCGCCCGCGCGCCAGGCCCGCCGCCGCGCGCATGGCCAGCAGGCCAAAGCGCATGAGCTGCAGCGGTCGCGACGGCCAGCGCAGCGGGCCCAGGACATCGGCGAGCAGCGCGTCTGGCTGGCGCAGAAACGGCGCGATGAGCTTGCGGTAGGCCGCCGCGTCGCCGCCCAGCCCCTCGGCGGTCGCCTCAAGCTCCGGCCACAGCATCACCGCCGGGCCGTCGTCCAGCGGGTGCGCCACCGAGGCGCGCGGCAAGAGCCACTGCAGACCGTGGTCGGAGAGCGGCAGGGTGCGCAGGTACGGCGACAGGATGCCCAGCGGGTGCACCGCGGAGCAGACATCATGATGGAAGCCGGGCAGGGTCAGCTCGGCGGTGCGGGTGCCGCCGCCCAGCTCCTCTGCCGCTTCGAGCACGAGCACCGCGGCCCCGGCCTGAGCCAGCGCCACCGCCGCCGCCAGCCCGTTGGGCCCCGAGCCGATGATCACCGCATCGAAAGGGGTGCTCATGGCTGCGGCCACGGCTGCAGCCGCCGCAGCTCTGCCACTGCGAGCTCCCCTTTTGCCACCTCGCCGCGGCGGGCGTCGGCGATCCGCCACGCCAGGCTGCTGCCTAGAAGCGGCTGCGACTCGACGAACACGCACCGCAGCTCGCCGTCGGCGAAGTCGCACTGCGCCTGCACCGCGCGCAGCAGCCCCTCGTCATGCAGGTGACCATCGCCGAAGTTCCAGCCGAGCACCAGCCCGGCCATGATCTCGCCATCGACGTGCTCGTAGGCGCCGAGGTCTTCGACGGCGCGGGGGAGCAGCTTCTGCAGGGCGCGGCCGTGCAGGTGCATCGCCCGGAACGCCAGCACCCGGCCGACCAGACCCACGGCGGTGCGGCGATCGTAGAACCGCGCCAGCTGATCCATCACCCACCCCGAGCTCTTGGTCAGGCGGTCGAGCTTGCGGTAGCTGTCGCCGCGAAACAGCCAGATGCTGTAGGCCCAGTTGCCGGCGTAGTAGCGCATCGCGCACAGAAAAGAGATCGCCTGCGGAAACAGGTTCCCAAGCAGCGGCAGCACAAAAAGGAGCGCGAACAGGACCCCCATCAGCACCGGCGAGCCCAGCGAGAACACGCTCACGCTGGCGTGCTCGCCAAACAAGAAGAAGGCGCTGTAGACGACGATGACGTTCCACTCGATGGGCACGCCCATCGGCACCGAGCTGGTGATAAAGCCGTGCAGCCCGAGCATCATAAGCAGCCCAATCATGGTGACGGTGCCGCCGCTGCCCAGGCCCAGGACCAGGGGCACCCCCAGCTCGAGCAGGGTGCCAAAGTGCGCCATCAGCACGGCCAGGCGGCTCGGGCGCAGATCGTCGGGGAAGTGGCGGTACATCCGCTTGCGGAGCCACTGCCAGCGCACCACCGGGCTGTTGCTGATCATCACGCACACCACGGCGGGAAAGTGGTGATTCAGCTTGGACACCCCGGCCCAGAACCACAGCGCCAGCTGGACCGCCTTGGCGCCGGCAATCCAGTTGCCGGCAAACAGGAAGCAGAGGATTACCGTGTAGTAGTGCTCGGCCCGCGCCACCAGGAACAGGGTCTTGTCGGTCACCCCGAGGATCGGCACCAGCACCACGATCGGCCACAGCTGCGCCGGCCCGAGCGCGGGGGCGATCAAGGCGCGGACGACAAAGAGCTGGGTGACAAAGTATAGCGCGACATCGAGCCAGGTCCGGCGCTCTCCCCCGAGCACCGGCAGCCCTGGAAACAGGGGCCGCTTGAGGGTGCCCGGGCGGAGGAAGTACAAAAAGCCGCCGACCGGAGGGAAGTAGCGGCCGGTCAGCGGTCCGCTGCCGCAGCCAAGGCCCAGGCTCTCAAAGAGCATGCTCCACAGGATGGCCTTCTGAAAGGCGATGGGGTGGCTCCACCAGGAAGCGATGGTTCGCCACTGCCCAAGGCCGCTGGTGAAGCCGCAAAAGAAGCTCCACATCCACACGTAGAAGGCGACCTTGAGGGCATACACCACGAGCGTGCTGAGCGGCGAGCCGTAGCCCTGCACCGCCCAGGCCTCGCACACCATGCGGCACTTCTGCGGAAACGGCGTCTTCTCCCACACCAGCGGATCGTAGGGCGGAGGAGTCGGCGTGAGCAGTTTGAGTCCCATTACAGAATCGTAGGACCACACCCTGCCGCGATGCAAGCTGGGCGGCACGGCCTACACCCCTTGGCCGACCGGCCGGCGAGCGCCGGGCGCAAGGCGAGCCGCCGCTCTTTGTGCCAGCGCCGCCGCCCGCGACAGCGACCGCCGTCCTGCATGTCGTTACTTGACCCCGCGGGGCGCAGCAGTCGAAAATAACCCCAGGCGGGTCCAAGCCGCCGCCGGACGGCCTTCTATGGGAGCGGAGCGCAGTGGTGACAGCGAGCTGACCAACATCGTGACCAGCGATGTGCCCACCGCCGTGCCCGGCATCGGCGCCAGCATCGGGCCCTATCGCGTCGTCCGCAAGCTCGGCTCCGGCGGTATGGGCGTGGTCTACGAGGCGGTCCACAAGCAGATCGGCCGCCAGGCCGCCATCAAGCTCCTGCACGCGCAGTTCGCGGTCCAAAAGGACATCGTCTCCCGCTTCCTCAACGAGGCGCGCGCCGCCAACCTGGTGCGCCACCCCGGCATCGTCGACGTCTACGAGTTTGGCACCACCCAGTCGGGCAACGCCTACATCGTCATGGAGTATATCGACGGCGTCTCGCTGGCGAGCCGGCTCAAGCAGAGCGCGGGGCCGCTTGGAGTATCCGCCCTGCCGCTGTTTCAGAAGATGGCGCAGGCGCTGGCAGCGGCGCATGAAAAAGGAATTGTCCACCGCGACCTCAAGCCCGACAACGTGATGATCATCGCCGACCGCGAAACGGCGGGCGGCGAGCGGATCAAGATCCTTGATTTCGGCATCGCCAAGCTGTCGCTGGGGGCGCTGGCCGCCGGCGAGCAGGACCGCGATGAGCCGGAGTCGGGAACCCAGCCGGAGTTTAAGACCCGCACCGGAGCGATGATGGGCACGCCGGCCTATATGGCTCCCGAGCAGTGCCGCGGCGCCGAGCAGGTCACCGATCGCACGGATGTGTACTCCTTCGGGCTGATGCTGTACCGGGCGCTCAGCGGCAACCCGGCGCTGGTCGGCCGCTCGGACCTGGAGTATCTGCTGCTGCACACGACGGCGCAGCCGCTCAACCTGCATGATATTTATCAGGTGGACGCCGAGCTCTCCGCGCTCGTGCACGCGATGCTCGCCAAGGAGCCGGCGCAGCGTCCGGCGATGGCCGAGCTCGCGCCGCGCCTGGGGCAGCTCGCCAGCCGCCTGCTGGACGGCGCCCCCGCGGCGGCCGACCAGTCGGCCGCCGGGCCCGCAGCGCTGCAGGTCACCGCGCGCATCCGCAGAGACCCGCCTTCCGCCGCCCCGCTCGAGACGGGTGCAGCGGAAAAGCAGGGGTCGGGGCCCAGGGAGAGCACGACGACTCTGGGTGCCTCTACCGGACACCTGCGGCGGCCGCCGCCCAAGCTGCCGCGCGCAGCGGTGCTCGGCGGCAGCGCGCTCGCGGCGGTGCTCGCGGTGGGGCTGTTTGCCCTCCTGCACCGCCGCGCGGTCGCGCCGCCGCCGCCCAGGCCCGCTGCCGCCGCGGTGGACCCCGTCGCCGCGACCCCACCGCGGCCCCTAGGAGCAGTGCCGGGCGCGGCGCGGGTGCACTGGGAAGTCAGCTCGACCCCACAAGGGGCGCTGGTGATCTCGACCCAGAGCAATGACGTCCTGGGCGTCACCCCGTGGCGCCATGAGCGGGAGGCCGGCCAGGGTCCGTTCAGTGTGGTGCTGCGCCTGCCCAACTATCAGGATGCGCCGGTAACCCTGGACAGCGGCCGCGACGCGGTGATCCAGCTGGTGCTGTCGCCGGTGACGGCTCCAGCGGCGGCGGGCCCTTTGCGGCCGGTCCGCCCGGCTGGTCGCGGCAAGGGGGCCAAGACCGCGCCGCCCTCCCCTCACAACTTGACCAATGCGGATCTGCCCGTTGTCGAGTAAGCGCCGCAGCTCGCGCCGCCTCTGCGCGCTGCTCCTCGGCCTGAGCCTGGCCGCGCTTGTCCCCGCGGTCGCCGCGGCCGATGAGTTCCTGGAGCACTACTCGCGCGGGCTGAACCTGTACAAAGCAGAGAAGTATGAGGAGGCGATCACCGAGTTCGAAGCCGCCTACGCGCAGAAGCAGCTGCCGCGCACTCTGTTCAACATCGCCCGCACCTATCTAAAGCTCGGCAAGGCGCAGGAAGCCCTGACCTACTTTCAGCGCTACAAGGAGCTGGAGCCAAGCCCCCCGCCGTCCATCCAGACCCTTTTGACCGAAGGGCTGGCGCAGGCGGAGAAGCTGCTGGCAGCGCTGTCCAAACCCCCGCCGCCTGCCGAGCCGGAGTCCCCACCCGCTGCCGAGTCAGCGCCGCCGCCCGCCCCGGAAGCGGAGCCGCCACCGGCCGCGCCGTCACTGTCACCGCCGTCGCCGCCGTCGCCGCCGTCGCCGCCGCCACCGCCGCCGCCGGTGCTCGCGCCGCCGCGGCCGATGCGGCCGATGCGGCCGGTGTGGCGCCTGGCGGTCGGGGGCAGCGGCCTGGGAATCGGGGCGGGGCTGCTCGGGCTCGGCATCTCGGCGCTTGCGGTGGACGGCCAGTGCATCGGCACCCCCGCGCCGCTCACGCCCTGCCAGCTCGACTTCGACACGCGCGGCATCGGCGCCGGCCTGACCGTATCGGGAGTCCTGTTTCTCGGAGCCGGAGTAGTCCTTTTGGCGCTGCCGCCGCGCCCGGCGCGAGCGGCGCGCGCCGGCGTGACCGCCGCACCTTGAGGATGGAGTGTGTCCGATGAAGCGTCTGGGGTTGCTGCCGCTGCTATTACTGCTCGGCTGTGAAGCGCTGTGGGGACGCTTCAACAAGCCGCACTTCGAGCTCGCCCAGCCCTCGCGCTCGAGCACGATCGCGATCAGCCAGGATGACGCCGTGCTCGTCGTGGTCAATCAGGATCACGGCTCGATCTCGGTCTTCGAGCCGAGCACCCTCACCCGCACCGCGGTGCTGCCCACCGGCAGCGAGCCGTGCGCCGTCGTCCTTCACCCCGACGGCGACACCGCCTTTGTCGCCAACCGCGGCGATGCCACGGTGGTCAAGGTGGTCGGCCTGCGCAGCCGGACGCCGCAGGTCGTGGCCACCGCGGCCGTGGGCTCGGAGCCGAGCGGGCTGGCGCTGTCGCCGCGCGGCCGCCGCCTGTTCGTCGCCGAGTTCGGCGAGAGCAGCATCGCCGTGCTCGAGACCGAGGGCCTGACTTTGACCGCCACCATCCCCGAGGTCGCAAACCCGCGCTCCCTCGCCGTGACCAACAACCTCGACGGCCAGGATGATGACGAGCTCCTGGTGGTGCCGCACTACTTCGGCGAGCCGCTGCCGGCCGGCGAGGGGCAGAACCTCGGGCGGGCAGGAAAGATCGATCTGTACGCCCTGCGGGATCTGGCGCTCGTCGGCTCGATCCGGCTGTCACCGCTGTCGGCGAGCCTCACCGGAGGCGATGACGCGGCCCCCAACCAGCTCGCCGGCGCCGTCATCGCTCCGGACGGCCGACTTTACCTCACCGACCTGGCGGCATCGCCGGCGCCACCGCTGTCGGCCGATCGCAACGTCACGCCGGTCGTGCATGTGGTGGATCTGGGGCAAAGAGCAGAGGTCACCCAGGGCGCGGGGACCACCAGCCTGCCGCCCCTGCTCACCCAGCTCGGCAGCGCCGCGACGCTGTTTCTCGCCGATCCGGTGGACATGGAGTTTGTGCACGACAAAAGGAGCGTCGGCTTTGTCGGCTACGTAGTCTCCCGCGGGGCCGACGCGGTCGAGCGCATGGTCTTCGATCCCGACAAGCGGACGGTGACGATCGGCTCGCCGCAGAACCTGCAGATCGACGCCAGCGGCGATGACCGGCTCGGTCGCTGCCAGGCGCCCACCGGCGGCGCGGTCGCCTTCACCAGCCAGCGGATGTTCCTCAACTGCTGGCTGAGCCGTAAGCTGGCGGTGCTCGACCTGATGAACCAGAGCCTGCAGTCCACGGTCGATACCGTCGACACCGAGCCGCTGAGCCCGAGCGTCCTTTCGGGCATGAGGGCCTTTTACAGCGCGCGCGGCCGGATGGCGGCGTCCGGACGGCTCTCTTGCGCCTCCTGTCATCCAGATGGGCGCAGCGATGGCATCACCTGGAGCTTTCCCACCGGGCCGCGGCAGACGCCGTCCCTGGACAACGTGTTCAGCCACCACGGCAGCCCGCAGACCCAGCGCCTCCTTGGCTGGACCGCCAACGCCGATGAGGTGGCCGACTTCGAGGAGCTGCTGCGCAGCGTGATGGGCGGGCACGGGGCGATCAGCACCGCGGCGACAACGGCCGACTGCGGCAATCTCAGCAAGGAGACGGCGGTGCCGCTAAACGCCGCCCTGGGCGCGCCCAATCGTCTCTTGCAGCAGTCGGCGGGCAGCTGCGCGGCGATCTGGGATGACCTGGAGAGCTACCTCGCCACGCTGCGGCCGGTGCGGCGGCGGCAGCGCGTGGATCCGGCCTCGGTAGCGCGCGGCGCGGCGCTGTTTGGCACCTCCGGCCAGGGCGGCGGCTGCAACAAGTGCCACAGCGAGAGCGGCTGGACCCTGTCGCGCCGCTTCTACACGCCCGCCGCGGCCCTGCTGCAGAGCCTGGCCAGCACCGTCCGCTTCACCCGCCCGCCGGCCTGGCCAAGCTTCTACACGTTTCACGATGGCGGCACCCAGATCGAAGCGCAGCCGGCCGCGGCCGAGTCGCCGGCGATGAGCGTTGCGCCCCCCCAGCTCGCCTGCGCGGTGCGCAACGTCTCGAGCTTCGCCGCCGGCAGCGCCACCGCCACCGAGGTCACCAGCAGCGGCGGTCGCGCCCAGGGCCGCGGCGGCTACAGCATTCCCGGGCTGTACAGCCTGGCCGTCACCGCGCCGTACCTGCACCACGGCCAGGCGACCACGCTCGAGGCGCTGCTTGGCAGCTCTGACTTCGCCGCCCACCTCAGCGCCGGCGCTGCCAACTTCGATGTCGCCGACCCCAGCGCGCGGCAGGATCTGCTGAACTTCCTGCTGTCCCTCGATGGGGATGCCGACGAGCAGCCGGCGCCCGCCGGGTTTAACGCCGGCTGCGCCACCCAGTAGGCTCGCTCACCCGCCCCCGCGTCCGCCGAAGCTAGGGCTTGGGGACAAAGCGCATCGACAGCGAGTTTACGCAGTGGCGGGTGTTTTTGGGCGTCATCTTCTCGCCGATAAATACGTGCCCCAAGTGCCCGCCGCAGGCGGCGCACAGGATCTCGGTGCGGCGACCATCGCGGTCGGGCAGCCGCTGCACCGCCCCGGCGATCTCGGCGTCGAAGCTCGGCCAGCCGCAGCCGCTGTGGAACTTGCTGTCCGAGCGATAAAGCGGCGCGTTGCAGCGCCGACAAATGTACGTGCCTTGGCCAAAATGGTCTGTGTATTCACCGGTGAAGGGCCGCTCGGTGCCCTTGTTCTCGATGATACGCTGCTCTTCAGGGGTCAGGGGATTCCACGGCATAACTTCATATTGTTCGCCCCGTGACCAACTTTTTCAAGCGACTGCCGAGCTAACTTCCCGTCGCTGGCGGCGGCTGCAATCATTCTGCGGAATCGGTCATTTACATTCGCCCCGGGCGGCGGGAGGATACGCGCCGTGAACTCCTCTACGCTGCGCTCGATACTCCTTTGGCTCATGGCGGTGCTGTTTGTGGTCGCCGGGCTGAATCACTTTCGCGATCCGGGGTTTTACCTGGTGATGATGCCGCCGCAGCTGCCGCTGCCGCTGGAGCTCATCTACCTGAGCGGGGTGCTGGAGGTGCTGGGCGGCCTGCTGGTGCTCGCGCCGCCGCTGCGGCGGCCGGTCGGCTGGGGGCTCATCGCGCTGCTGCTGGCGGTGTTCCCGGCCAATATCTACGCCGCGGTGGCGCAGGTGCAGCCGCCGGGCGGGCATGTGGCGCCGCTGCTGCTGTGGCTGCGGCTGCCGTTTCAGGCGGTGTTCATCGCCTGGGTGTACTGTGCCGCGCTGTACAAGCCGGGGGCCGTCGCGCCGGCTGACCGCGCCGGCTGATCCGCCTACTTGACGATGAGCTTGCCGACGACCACGTCGCTGGCGGCGACCACGGTCTGACCCAGGCGATCGCGCGCCCCGGCCGAGGGCAGGACGAAGCCGGCGGCCGTGCCGTCGAACACCACCCCGGGCGTGGCGGTGGGCAGGATGTCGAGCTTGAGGGTGTAAAGCACGGTGCCGGCGGGCAGCAGGGTGTCGGTGGTCACCGCGCCGGCGCCGCTCGCCTTGTGGCTCTGCCCGCTCACCAGCGTGCCCTTGAGCGGACCGCTTGTGGGCAGCGCCGCCATCGCCGCGGCAGGGCTCTTGCCCGGATCGAGCAGGGCGCCGGGGATCATCGGCGTCGCCCGATCCAGGCTCACCCGGCTGGCATCGAGCGGCAGGTTGAAGCCGACCGAGTAGGCGCTGACGCTGGCCCCCGGCGCGACCTGCAGCTCTAGCAGCACCGCGGAGGGCGTCGAGTCGGCGCCGCGCACAAGGCGCAGCTTGCCGCCGGCCGGCGGGTCGGTGTAGCTCAGGGTAAATGGCGAGTGGGTGGCCTGGAAGGTCACCGAGTACACGGCCCAGTTCTGCGTGCTCGCCTGGTAGCGGTTGCTCGCCGCCGCCGGTCCGAGCCGCGCGAGCGCCGTCGCCAGGCCGTCCTCACCGGTGGTGGCAATGGCGGCCTTGATGCTGCCGCCGCCTTCGACCACGCTCCACAGCACGGTCACCCCGGCGACCGGCCGGCCGTCGCCATCAGCGACCTTGACCACCAGCGGCTGGGCGAGCTCGCCGCCGGGCGCGCCCACCTGCGCATCGCCGGCCACCTTGCTCAGGGTGGCCGGATTTCGCGAGTGCGAGCAGCCGAGAAGCAGCGCAGCCCCCACCCACAACAAGAGTCCCAGGCGCGAGTTCCCCATCACTGCCTCCGAGCCGCGCTTCCAGGTCGGTCGCGCCGCGCGCATCGCGGGCGCCGCCCTCACGGGTGCCCCCCGAATCGCGCGAGCAGCGCTTTCAAGTCCGCCTCATCCACGAGCGCCGCCGGACCCGCCTGCGGCGCCGGCGTCTGCACGCTGCTCACCAGATCGCAGAGGTAGGAATAAAGCGGCGCCGCCGTGGTGCTGGGCGTGGTGCCGAGCCGGCTGGCCAGCGCCGCCAGATCGACCCAGTCGAGCTGCAGGTTGCGATCATAGTCGCCGTTGCCGCTGGCCCCCATGAGGGCGGTGTCGCTTGGGTTAATCTCCCACATGCCGCGGCCGTAGGTCGAGATGCGGACAAACTCCTGATTCTGGGCGACATACAGATCGGTGACCTCGACCATCGGCAGGCCGCTGCCCAGGCGCTCCCAGCTGGCGCCGCTGTCGCGGGTGACGTAGACGCCGATGAGGGTGCCGACGTAGATCGTCTGGGCATCGATCGGATCGTACTTGACGACGTACACCGGCACGTTGGGCAGGGGACTTTGGCCGCCGACCCCGCCGAGCGGCGTCCAGGTCTGCCCGCGATCGGTGGTGCGGAACAGGTGCCCAAGGGCGCTCGGCACCGGCGTAATGCCATCGGAGAGGAACGGCGCCGAGCTGGCCGCCACATACTCATCGCCCGGCTGCTTGCCGGCCGACGGCGCCAGGGGAAAGTCGAGCGAGCTTGGATAGATGAGGGTGTGGCCGCTGCCATCATCGGGCAGGTTCTTGGAGTAGGTCCAGCTGGCGCCGCCATCGCTGGTCACGGCAAAGGCGTTGCTCTGGCCATCCAGCACGGCGCCGTACAGATCGGCAGTCTTGCGCGCCGCCACGGCACGCTTGACTGTATTAGGTCCGCTTGGGGCCTGCGAGAAATCGGGCGAGATTGCCTTCCACGTCATCTTGCACTGCCCGGTGAGGAGGCTGCAGTCATAGGGGTCTGCGCCCGCCGGCAGGTCGGTCTTCCAGATCTGGTTGGCGGTCTGGGTGAGAAACCCGGCGCCGGTGGGATCGCTGAGGATCGGCGCGTAGTAGACAAAGAACGGCTCATCATCGGTGTCGGCCAGCGGCGGGTCCAGGCTCCACCAGTTGATGTAGTTGCCGGAGGTGCAGTCGGTCTCCGAGGCGACGCAGAAGTAGTGGCCGTACTCGACGCTGGTCCAGTAGAACTCGCCGGCAGTGCCCTTGTTCACCGCGGCGCCGATGCCATCGCCGCCAAGCACGCCGGTGAAGATGCTGGGAATCGCCGCGTTAGAGCGGAAAAACGTCCCGTTGTCCTGCAGCCCGGCCAGCGCCACCAGGCCGTTGCCCCAGGCCGGATCGCCGCTGCCCAGGCCGTACATAAGATGGGTGACGATGCCGCGGTTGTGGCCGGCCCAGGTCACCGCGGTGGGCACCACGGCCGGGTCGAACACATTGGTCGAGACATAGATGCCGCCGTCGTTGCCGCCCAGCACCCAGGGCTTGCCGCCGACCAGGGTCACGGCGGCGGTGTGCCAGTCGGCATGGGCGTAGGGCAGCGGCCCGGCCAGGGTGTTGCTGGTGCCGCCGGCGGCGGGGAGCCAGTTGGAGACATTTTCCCACGCCGGCGCCGCCGCGGTGCCGTTGAGCGTGCGTACGCTGCACAAGTTGCCGCCGGCAAGGACATGGTCGTCACTACTGGGGTCGACCGCCAGCGCCTGGTTGTACCAGGTCTGGCCGTGCCCGAGATTGAGGCTGCCGCACTGGCGGCCGCCCGAGCGGCTCGGCACCGTCGGATTGAGCAGGGTCCCGGTGGCGTCCTGCCAGGTCTTGCCGGCATCGCGCGAGCGCCACAGGCCCAGGGTGCGGTTGCGGCTGATGTTGGCGTTGCCGACGTAGGCGTACACCACGGTGGTCGCCGGGTGGCTGACGTTGCCGGCGGCCAGGGTGATGCGCCCCAGGTCCTCGCCGGCCGGCAGGGCGGGCAGCGCGCCGGCGGTGCGGCGCAGCGAGGTCCAGTGCCGGCCGGCGTCCTCGCTGCGCCAGATGTCGCCGAGGTTGCCGAGCGGACAGCGCATCGGATCGGGCGGCGAGCCGCTGCCGGCGCTCGGCGGCGTCTGGTGATCCGAGCAGGCGCTGACCCCGGAGATGAGCCACGAGTCGCCGCCGACGTGGACCAGGCTCCAGGTGGCCTCGGCGAGCACCGCGGCGCCGTTTGGCAGATCGGTGAAGGTATATGTCGCGCCGCCATCGTAGGACTGAAACAGACCGCCGCGGCTCGCCACCAGGATGTGGTTGGAGTCGTTGGGGTCCACCTTGAGGTCGCGGATGCTGGTCGGCCGGTAGGTGCGACCATACGGATACTGGACGGACAGCACCACCGGCGCCGACCAGCTGGCGCCGCCGTCGGTGCTCTTGACGATGGTGCCGCCGGCATACGAGTCAAAGGCATCGCCGTTGCCTACGTACAGCGTGTCCGGGTGGCTCGGATCCAGGGCCATGGCGCCCACCGATAGATCAGTGAGTCCATCGGAGAGCGCGCTCCAGCTCGGGCGCGGCGCCGCGCTCACGAAGTCATAGGACTTCCACACCCCGCCGCTGGAGGCGCCGTAGTAGACCACGTTGGGATCGCGCGGGTCGACCAGCAGCGTGTTGGGTCGGCCGGTATCAAAGGCAGCGTAGTTGTTTTCGTTGTACTCGATGGTGGCGTCGGTGGGCCCCAGGTTCACCCACGCCTGGCCGGCGACCTGGCCGACCTTGGCGCTGAGGTAGCTGGCGCCGGCGGCGCCGGGCAGCCGGTCGGCCCAGCGCTTCGCCTCGCTGCGGCGGATGCTGTCCCACTGCGTCATCACCTGCTCGTTGACTGTCGGATAAAGCCGCTCGCGCGCGGCGGCGCGGTCGAGGGCGTCGTGCTCGTCCTCGCCGTCTTCGTCCTCCATCGGGCCGGGCCGCGGTCCCGCCGGCGCCGGGCGCTCGGGCCAGACGGCCGTGAGCAGCAGCAAGCCTGCGGCGCTGAGCAGCGCGGTCTTCCCCCTGGACCTTGGTTTCGGCATGGCGATCTTCCCCGCTTCCGGCCCACTTCCGGAGAGACTGAGCATACGGCGCGGCGGCGTCCCGCGACAACCCCAACCGCAAGACCGTGCAGCGACGGGAATTTATTGATGATTCCGCGCCTTGGGCGGACAGCTGGCCGCGCGCGGTTTTTTTCCCTTGGGTGCGAAGGCTGCGCGCCGCGCGCTCCGCTCCCCTTGCTACGATGCCGGTGCCCCCGCGCGTCGCCCGGTCAGGGGAGCTGGATCCCAGCCCTGCTGCAGGAGGAGGCTGCGGATTCTGTAGACCTCTGTGTAGCCCGTGGGGTCGGCGGCGTGGGCGAGCATCTGCCCGAGCGGCACCACCGGAATCAGCCACCACAGCTCGCTGTGCAGGAGCAGCCCGTGCGGATCGATGTGCGCCTGGACCTTCTCCGGCGGCCAGCCGTCAAACTGCTTGAAGTGCAGCGCCCCGACAGCCCGCCGCTCGCGCGAGTCCCACGAGACCGGCGACTCCTGCGGCGTGGTGAAATCGGCGCTGTCCTGCAGGAAGGCGCGCAGCGCGGCGATGTCGGTGCACAGAAAGTGCAGGCAGCCCGGCTGGCTGCCGCTCTCGCTGCCGACAAAGCGCCACAGCCCCAGCCCCTTGAGCTTGACGTACAGGTTGAGCGCCGTGAGCCGCAGGATCGGCGACTGCTCGCTGAACCAGGTGGCGTCGTAGCCGCACGGCGTAAGCTCATGCTGGGCGTAGTCGGGAAGCTCGCTCCACTGCGGCACGGGCCCCGCTGCGTCGTCGGCAGCGGTTGTGGCGTCATCGTCGGTGCTGGCCATCGGCGGACCTCCGGGGTTCAGGCTTCCCTCTAAGGGTATCACGCCCCGGGTACAGCGCCTTGCCAGTTGCTCGCGCGCGGCGCCGCTCCGCAGCCCTTATCTGCTTGCGCTGGCCTGGGGGTTCGCCGCAGACTGGCGCGGCGTCGCGGCGCAGCGCTCGGCCGCCGACGCCCGACAGACGGTCAACCTGGAGGTTCACTTGCGCCCTTATCTCTCTATGTCCGCTGTTCTTTTCAGCCTGCTGCTGCCCCTGCAGGCGCCGGCCGCTCCCGCCGCCCGCGAGCAGATTCCCGAGGCCCTCTCGGCCAAGGTGCGGGCCAAGAAGCTGGTGGCCCGCGACCAGCCGCTCGCCGTCGGGGCGGTGGCGCCGCGCTTTGCCGCCCTGTCGCGGGTGCCGACCGCCATCGTCTTTTATCGGGGCCACTGGTGACCCTGGTGCCGCAAGCAGCTCGGTGAGCTGCAAGATCACCTGGCCGAGCTCCAGGCGCAAGGGCGGCGCGTGGTCGCCATCGCGGCCGACCAGCCGGCCGAGCAGACGGCGCTTTCGACCAAGCTCGGGCTGACGTTTCCCCTGGTCTCCGATCCTGACCTGAAGCTGGCGGCGGCCTACGGCGTGCGCGAGCGCGGCGAGCAGGACAGCCTGCCCGCGGTCTTTGTCGTCGATGCCGGCGGGGTCGTGCGGTGGGCCCGGGTTGGCGACAACATCGTCGATCGGGTAAGTGTGTCTGAGCTGGTGCAGGTGCTGAGCAAGCTGGCGCCGGCCAAGTAGTCCGGTTTGCCGACAGAGCTCTTTATTCCGCTGAGTTCTTTGCGGGGTTCTGTCGGCCAACCGGCCCTCGGGGGGGGCCTCAAGATCTACTTTTTCGTCGCTGACGGAGATTTTTCGTGCCGCTTGCGGGGCCAACCCGGCCGCTTGGCATGGGGCGTGATTAGTAGGCTGGCAACGCAACGCTTACTAACGATTCCTCGGTGGAGCTCGCAAAGCCATGAAGACCCTTCGCAACGTCGTCGCCGCCCTGCTGTTCTGCACCCTCGCCGTCAACACCTCGGCCCAGGCCAAGGGGCACGCCGCCCCCGTGGTCACCGCGCAGACCGCCGCTGACGCCAACCACCGCCTGCAGCTCATCGAGCAGAGCCTGATTGACGACGGCTACGCCCTGGCCGACGTGCAGGAGCAGCCGATCTACTACCTCGCCGCCCCCGCCGCTCCGTACTCCTGGGGCCACCTCGTCTACACCTACTCCCGCCCGGTCCCCGGCCACTTCAACCTGATCCAGCGCGTCGAGGTCTCGGCCGAAGTCCAGACCACCGCCACCGGCTACAGCTTCCCCAAGATCACCATCCGCGACCTGCTGTCGCAGTAAGCTCCAAGCTCTGCGGCGGTCCCCTCCGGACGCCGCGCTCAGCGCCCGTCCGGCTCACGCAGGAACTCATCGAGAGTGCGACCCAGCGCCTCGGGGACTTCATTGGCCAGGGAGTGGCGGGCGCCGGGGAAGATGTGCAGACGGACTCGCGGCAGCAGCGTCGCCAGCGTCTTGACTCCCTCACCCATGTTCAGGCCGTGATCCTGGTCGCCCCACAAAAGTAGGGTTGGCTGCAGAGTCTGCGGCGCCAGCGGGTACAGGGAGGACTCTCCCTGCTCGATTCCGATCTCCCAATACATGCGGAGAAAGCCCGGACTCACCACCTCCCGGTAGTGGGCAAAGGACGAGCGCAGCGCCTCTTGCCGGCCGGGCCAGTCCCGGCGGTACCAGAAGCGCGACTGCACCCACATCGCCGGCCAGAAGGTCCGCCGCCCCGCCAGGGCGCGCACGAGCAGCGGCAACAGCCGCATCGGCTTCCAGGCCCCCGCCGGGGCCCACGGCGCCAGCCGCGAGAAGCGCTGCGGCTCGCGGTGCCCCAGGCGCAGGGTCAGTCCGCCGCCCAGGCTGCCGCCGCCCAGGTGCGCCTCGCGCAGCCCCAGCCGCTCGCACAGCGCGAGCACCGCGTCCTCCAAGAAGCGCAGCGTATACGGGCGATCCGGCTTGTCGGAGTAGCCGTTGCCCGGCAGATCCATCACGATGACGCGGCGGTGCCCGGCCAGGAAAGGGACCAGCTCCTCATACTCCTCAAGGCGCGAGGCGAGGCCGTGCAGCAGAACCAGGGGCGGCGCTCCGCTGTCCTGGTGGGCTGGCACGTCGATCCAGCGCAGGCGTAGACCGGATAGGACCTCACCGCTGTATAAAGGAAAGCGCGTCATGCGCACCGCACTCGGAGGAGCCATAGCTAAGATCTTTCCACGGCTCAACTAGGGCTGCAACTTTCCCTGCGCGGCCGCGCCCGGCGCGGTCAGCTGGCGCGGGTCAGCAGCATGCGAATCCCGTCGCGCGGCCGCAGGGTTGCCATGGCCTTGGGCTCGACAAAAGGTCCAGCGACGCTCCGCAGGCGGAAGCGCTGAGTCATCATGGCGATAATAAACATGGTCTCCATAAGCGCAAAGTGATTCCCGATACACTGGCGAGGGCCAGCGCCAAACGGCAGGTAGGCGAAGCGGTGGCGCTGCGCTACTTGTTCCGGCGTGAAGTGCTCGGGATAGAAGCGATGCGGATGTTGCCAATAAGCGGGAAGCCGATGCGTTACATAGGGACTTAGGAGAAAGGGGGTCTTGGCAGGAATCGTGTAGTTATCGATTTGATCCTGCTCATCCGCGATGCGCGCCAGAAACCATGCCGGCGGGTAGAGTCGCATGACCTCCATGAAGGCCATCCGGGTATAGGTAAGGCTGGTCAGATCTTCAAAACGCGGCTGCCGATTGCCCAGTACGGCTTGAATCTCCGCCTGCACGAGCCCGGCCGGCTCGGGATTCTTGGAGAGAAGATAGAAGAGCCAGCTGAGCGTCATTGCCGTGGACTCAATCCCGGCGATGAAGGCGGTGACCAGCTCGTCACGCAGCTGACGATCGTCCATGCCGGTGCTGGTCTCGTCGTCCTTGGCAGCCAGCAGCAGAGAGAGTAGATCATTGCGCCGTTCACCGCTCTGGCGGCGCTTCTTGACGATATCAAGTATGATCTCATCGATACGCTGGACCGATTTCTTCAGCGCAGCGCTGCCGGGAAGCGGGATACCCGAAGGCAGGAAGTACAGGAACATGCGGATATGGATGGCGCGCAAGGCGGTATCCAGCGACTCCCAAACCGCCTGGCGCTGCTCGGGTGAAGTATCGGTCCCGAACATCACCCGCAGCATGACGCTCTGGGTGATCTGCATAAGCTCCTGGCCCAGATCGATCTCCTGTCCGGCCAGCCGTTCCAGGGAGTTTATTGCCTCCGCGATGGTCGCGATCATCGGCTCAGCCAGGGCCGCCATCTGGTTTGCATTGAAGACTGGCTGCATGACGCGGCGGCTGCGCAGCCAGATATCGACGTCGCTGGTGACCAGCCCCTCACCGACCAGCAGCTTCAGTGGCTTGACGATGGGACCTTTACTGAAGTTCTTCCAGTTGCTGCTCAGCACATGCTGGACGTGTTCGG
Source organism: Polyangia bacterium (assembly GCA_044222245.1). GTDB lineage: Bacteria > Myxococcota_A > Polyangia > Palsa-1104 > JAEUJZ01 > CALFML01. The sequence goes on from JBGANQ010000079.1 coordinate 18,521, forward strand.
GATGGGCAGAATAGAGGAGTTCGGTAATTCCCATGTTCAGGCGTACAACCTGACCCGGGTGGCAAAGCGAGATGTTCTCCAGAAATTCAAAGGGTGCAGTGAAGAAATGCGGGACGACACCAATGAATGGATAGCCATCGATTCTGGGTATTCTGCCGTCCATCTTCCTAGCCGCATCCGCTCGCATTTAGTTTTCCCTTCAGCGTTTGAGGCTGACGCCTCAACTGGAACCCAGACTTCTCTAGCCTAGCATAACCTGAAGCGCACCTGGGGACGCATTGACAGCTACGTCGATTTGTTGGTAGTCTGCTTCTACGCGCAGCAAGCCTGCGAGCCACGGAGCAGTTCCGGCCGCGCAGGACGCCGACAGCTGGGCAAGCACAGGTTGGGTGGCGCTGGATGTTGAACACGAGTGGTCCTTCCCTTGCGGCGGGGCTGTGGCGGGTCTACGCAGTCTCTCGGCCTTACAGTAGTGCATATCTGGCCCTCTGCTGTCTCTGCGGGCTGCTAGGCGGCTCGCGCTTGGCCTCAACCAAAGAGCTGCTGCTGGCAGTGTTCCTGGTCCCCGCCTTCACGCTGGCCGCAGCGGCGCTAAACGATCTCGCTCACTGGCAAGCCGACCAACAGGCCGGCCGAAGTCGCAGCTTTGCCAGGCCCTTCCTGCTTTCTTTGGGAGTGAGCTTCATGATCGTTACCTTGAGTCTGGCAGCCCTGGCGGGCCGCAACACCCTCTGGTGGATGCTGGCCAGCCTGGCCCTGGGCATCTTCTACGGGCTGGTCAAGAGAGTTCCACTGCTCGCCAACGTGATTCGGGGTACGACCTCTGCAGCGCTGGTGCTGGCCAGCGGGGCCATGAGCGGACTGAATAGCAGCGTGGCCCAGCTCGCGCTCGGGGTCGGACTCCTCGATGCGGCGGGCAACATCTGGGGCGATCTGCGGGATGAGCACTCGGACCGCGCGGTCGGATTCAGGACCATCGCCGTGGTCTCAGAGCGCGCCGCGGTCGCGGCGGCGCTGCTGCTGCAGGGCGGCGCCAGCTGGGCGCTGACCAGCGCAGCGCCCGAGGTCTTGCCCCTGAGCCTTTTTGGCCCGGCGATAACCATCATCGCGCCGCGTCGGCAGGCGCACCTGTGGTTTCTGGTCCTGAAGTACGCGACGCTAGGTGTGGTGGCGATGGAGCTGGCCAAGGACTGGCGAGCCCTGACCCTGGCGGCCGTCCTGTGGCTGCTGGCCATCCCCAGCCTGCTGGCCTACCAGCGGCTGCATCCCTCGACGGTCGCGCGACGCACCTCTTTAAGCTAGTCGGTCGCTCCCTCCGGCTAGCGCGCAAGGGCGCGGGCCGCCTGGGCGCGCTCTTCCTCAGCGCCGATCTCGGCAAACAGGGCAACCGCCGCCCGCAGGTGAGCTCGTCCGTCTATGGAGAGACGAAAGATGAGCTTCTGGGAAGCTAGCTGGCCGAGCCAGAAGTGAGCAAGGCCGCGGTCGTATCGCATGCGACAGCGTCGCGCCGACTCCAGGCCCTTCTGAAGGTGCTGCACCGCCTTGGTGAGCGAGCCGGTGTGGAAATGGTACTGCCCTTCCAAGATGTGGTAGCGTGCGGTACCGAGCTTGAAGACTTTACCGTATTGCTTCATGAGGCGCCGCGCTCGGCTTAGCTGCGCCAGCAGCTCGACTCGCTCGGCGGGATCGTGGCTCTTCTGCCACAACGCCAGATAGACCTCGACTAGACTCGGGAATCCCTCCAGCCCGCCGTGACCGGGGATTCCCTTACCGCGAAAGCGATTAAGCGTCTCATCCGCCCACTTGCGAGCCTGTTTTTGATCACCCCGATGCAGCGCACTGGCAGCAAGCACTCCCCCCACAAAGCTCTCTAGCAAAATATCATTGGATTGACTCATAAGTCCGCTGGCGACGAGGAGCTTGACCTCACCTTCAGCCCAGCGCCCGCGGCGAATGAGAATATGGCCCTCGGTCGCCTGAAACCAGGCCACGTAGCGGTGATGGTGATTCTTCTTACACATCTCGGCGAGCTGGGCGATGACCGCCAGGGCCTGATCCCACTCATAAGTGTGCAGCTTGACCGAGACCACCTGCCACATAAGAAACAGATACAGCGGCTCGTCGCCGATCTTGTGAGCGAGCGCCGCCCCCTTTTTCAGCGTCTCGGTGGCAGCCTCCCACTCGGCAACATGCATCTGGAATAGGCCGCTGATGCGAAGGATGTCAGCTTGCGCACGCTCGCTGTCGATGTCGCGAGCAAGGTCTTGCGCCTTGCGAAGATAATACTGACTCAGCTGCGGGAGCGGGATCAGACCAAGCAAGTAAGCAAAGATGCTGCTCCAGGTCGCCTGATGGTTCCTATCCTGCAGATACTCCGAGAGGTTCAGCGCATCAAGAGTACAGTAGACCGCCTCGACAAGCTGGCCAAGCCAGCCGTAGGCCTCTATCACATCCTGATGCAGGAGCAGACACTCCGCCACGGCCTGGCGCTGCTGCTCGCTGCTCGGCGGCTGCCTGCCCGCCGCAGTCAGTCGATAGCCGATCTGGCGGGCCAGCTGCGCCAGGGTGCCTATACCGAGCTGCAGCTTGTCGCCGCTTGGTAAAGGATGGCCGAGCAGCGCCACTGCGCTCTGGTGCAGTGCGACGCACTCTCTGAGGCTCCCCTGGCCAAACTGCGCCCGCAGGAGCAGCCGTTGGATGTAGGCTTTCTGCAGCTTTGGAAGCTGCACGCGGCCTTCATAGGAGAGCGCCTGATTCAGAAGGACGCTGGCTTCGTTGAGCGCGCCGCTCTTGGCTGCGCGCTCCCCGGCCAGCACGGCGAAGTGATAGGCTTTGTGCAGCTCGTCGGCGTGGTGGTAGTGATGCGCCAGCGCGGCCACCGGTCCCTGATCTTCCGGGTAGGCCTGTTCCAGGGCCCGCGCCGCCTTGAGGTGCAGGGCTCGCGCTTCTTCAGGCGTGAGCTCTTCGAGCAGGCTCTCGCGCAGCTTATCGTGCGCAAAGCGCCAGGCCGCATCGCTGATGTCCAGGACGGCGGCATCGGCGCACGCATCGAGCAGCGAATCAAGCTTGGGAAAGATCAGTCCCAAGGCTCGGGTGTCAAGCTGACGGCCCATCACCGCGGCCAGGCGGAGTAGCGGCCGCGCCCACTCGGGTACGCGGTTCAGGCGACGGCTGACGACCTGGCGGATCCCACCGACCAACAGCCGCGCCGGCAGGGTACGCTGGCCAATGTCGCTCAGCTGGCCTGCCTCCTCGGCCAGCGCGCGGATCACTTCGACGATGAAGAAGGCATTGCCTTCGGTCTGGTTGACCAGGAACTCGACCAGCCGCGGGCTGTTGCCGACATCGCCCAGCATCGACTCCGATAAGGCAGCAATGCGCTCGGGGCTAAGGCGCTGGAGCGGCAGGAGGTTCATCTCGGGCAGTCGCTTTGGCAGATCTTTGGCCTCGTCATCGCGGAAGCTGCCGAGCAGCACCAACCGAAGCTGGCCAGCACGTTGACCCAGGCGCTCGAGCAGGGCGATGGTCTCTGGACCTACCCAGTGCAGATCCTCCAGAACTACCGCGGTAGGTCGCTGCAGGCGGGCAAATACAGCCTCGATGACGTTGAGGAAACGCGCTTGCGTGGCATGGGCGTTGAGCTCCGGCGCATCGGCAACCTTTTGTTGCAACAGAGACGCCAGGTTGGGAACGACCGCATTAAGTACACTGGCCTCGAACTCGGTCAGCTCAACCTCCAGGCACAGCATCCGCAGCACATCGAAGAACACCTGATAGGCAGCGCTGCCCGAGCTCACAGCCTGCCCGCGCAACAGCAGCATCCCCTTGACCAAAGCCTGGGTCCGGACCTCATCGAGTAGACGTGACTTGCCGACGCCGCTCTCGCCCCCAAGGAGCCAGCAGCTGCCCTCTGAGTTGCAGGCTCTGTCCAGCGCGCCCTCCAGCGTATCAAGCTCATAGTCGCGGCCGACCAGCTGCGAGGCTTGGAGGAAGCTTTCGCGGGTAGTCGCCGTTTCGACCTGCGCGGGCCGACCGGCCGCGGCGCTCAACTCGACCAGAGCGCGCGTGGCGTCGTCGTAGCGCTCGCGCAGATCTTGGGCTAGCAGCTTCCCGACCACGGCCGCCAGCTCACTGCCGACGTGAGTGGTAAGCTCTGCCATGAGCTGCCCCACCTGGAGCGGCGCTCGCGCTGACAGTAGCTGATTCCCGCGACTTAACGCTGCCCGCGCGCTCTGGTGCAGCGTCAGATTGATGGTCTTAGGCTCGGGGGGACTGTCGAGCATCTCGGTGAGGCTAGTCCGGCTCACCGGGAAGCTGCCAGTCAACATCTCATAGGCGATAACCCCTGCTGAATACAGGTCGGACGCGACGCTCGGGCTGCGGCCAAGAAACAGCTCGGGAGCCATGTACTCGATGGTTCCGGCCAGCTCCTCGCTGCGCGCCATCGAGGCCGCGATCCCGAAGTCCAGCACCTTCACTGATGAGCCGATGCAGAGGACATTGTTCGGCTTGAGGTCCCGGTGCAAGATTCCGCGGCGGTGCAGATAGACAAGCGCTCGCAGCAGTTGAACCAGCAGCTCTACTTTGTCAGCAATGGAGAGGTCGCGACTCGCCATGGTGACTGACTGCGGGTGAGCCAGCAGTTCCATCGTGAAGAAGGGATGCTGAGCGGCATCAAACCCATAGTCAAAAACACTGATGATGTTCGGATGTCGCAGAGACGCCAAGGTGCGGAACTCATTGGCCAGCGCCATGCGCGACACTGTGTAGGCGGCGTCTGCTTGCTGGGTGCTGTGCGCCCCGGCGCTGACTTCAGCGAGCGACCCAGCAGCGATGGCCGCGGTCGGCTGTTCGGCATCATCGTCGGGCCTTATCACGCGCTTGAGCGCCACCAGCTGACCCGAGAGCCGATCGCGAGCCCGATATACAGCCCCCATCCCTCCGCGACCTAGCTCGTCCAGGAGTGAATATCTCTTGCTGAAGAAGATCTCCGCGCTAGCTGCCATAACGCTACCCAGTGGGCGAAAACAGCAGTATATCCCCGTTCGCCCGATCGCCAGCGACCAATTATCGATTGCAGGTACCAGGGTAGGCAGACAGCAGCGGTCAGGCCGTGGCGCGGACCGCGCAGAAACCTGGAGGTGAGCGCAGTGGATGTAGGCAGGTATCGTCTACCAAGTGCTTTACTTGGCAGGGCTGCATGCAGCTTGGCACCGCCGCTTCCGCCGCTTCGCCCCAAGCTCAGCCGCAGGCCGGGACAACCCCTAGAGGAGACAGAGAAGGTGGCGGGCTTTTTTATACCAGCGCACCAGGACATCAAGGTAATTTTGTCGTATGGAAATTGGCATCATGGGAGCCGGAGCAATCGGCTGCTGCCTCGGGATGCGCCTGCATGCGGCCGGGTATCCGGTCCGGTTCGTCGGCAGCGAATCCCTGGCTCAAGAAGTTCGGCGGCATGGCCTTACTTTGACTGACTATGACGAGCGGAGAATTTCACTGGCGCCCGAGCAAGTTTCGTTTGCGACGAGCGCCGCAGGACTGACCGGCTGCGCGATGGTCCTTGTGACCGTCAAGTCGCTTGATACCCACGCAGCAGCGCAGGCCTTGGCCCCGTATCTGGCTGCCGATGCCCTAATCGTGAGCTTTCAAAATGGAATCCAGAATCCGGACATCCTGCGTCAGGGGTTGCCCGCTCACCCCGTGTTGGCTGGCATGGTGCCGTTTAATGTCACCCGGCGCTCGCCGACTCACTTTCATCAGGGAACCAGTGGTTCCCTGTTTATCGAAAAGGGAGCAAGAGCCGCGCCTCTGAGGCAAGCACTGCGCGCCGCCGGCTTCACAGTCGTGCCGAGCGCGAACATGAACGAGATCCTCTGGGGGAAGCTAATCATCAACCTGAACAACGCCTTCAACGCGCTGCTCGGGGTGCCGCTGCGTGAGCAGATTGCCAGCCCGCTGTGCCGCAAGACCGTGGCGGCCGTAATGGAGGAAGCTCTGGCCGTCCTACACGCTGCTGGAATTCGCCCGGCCCGCGCTGGCAAGGTAATCCCTTGGCTGATGCCGAAGATCATGCGGTTGCCCAACTTCTTGTTTCTTCGCCTGGCCGCCGCGATGGCGAAGATCGATCCGGTGGCGCGATCTTCCATGTGGGAAGATCTTTCGCGCGGACGGCCCACCGAGATAGATTTTTTGAACGGAGAAGTCGTCTCGCTCGGTCGAAAGCTCGGCCATCCAACTCCTCTCAACGAGCGTATCGTCGAGCTGGTCAAACAGGCCGAGCAGCGCAAAACTCCGTCGTGCCTTTCTCCCGAGCAGCTGGCCCGTGTACTTCAGTATCCGAGCTAATCATTCACCCAAGTGATCTAGCTCTCATCCGCGGTAATAAAATTGTCCAGAGTTCCTCTTTGTTCTCAGCCTGTCCCATGCGATGATGAGCAAAGAGTCTCCTTAGTATTCTTTCTTTGTGTGTGGGCGCACTTGCAACCATGTCTTTTAGGTTGCTATTGGGGGAGCTTATGAGTCGAATTGATCCACAGATCATTGATTGGTATGAAAAAAAGACGCCGCAGATTCTGCAGCGTTATGGTGGCCACGGACCGCGAGTGCATTACCATACCGGTGTCCTGCCCAGTGATGTCGACCTCAACGCCGCCCTCGAGGCTCCGCTTGAGGTCCTATCGCAGCAGCTGTTTGCAGCGCAGGAGCGCCTCCTTGAGCAAGCCTTCGCCCGCTGGGGAGCCGATGCCGCGATCGGCGGCGAGGTCATTGATGTGGGCTGCGGACTGGGCGGCACCAGCATCTACCTGGCGCAGCGGTTCGGGGCCCGCGTAACCGCCTTGACCCCGGTGCCAGCCCACGCGAAGCTGGTCCAGCGCTTCGCATCCGAAGCAGCGGTCGGCCCCCTGGTCTCGCCCGAGGTTGGTGATGCCCATACAGTTGCTGGCTTGGCACGGTTTGACCAGGCTGTATGTCTGGGCGCAGCCAATTATTTTGACCGCACGGTGTGGTTCGCCCAGCTCCGCCAGCTGCTGCGCGCTCGCGGCGACGTCTTCATTGAAGATATCTTTGCTGGGCGTCCGGATTCAATCGCGGCATTTAACCGGTACTGGCGCTCGAACCTGGGTCCGGAAAGTGACTATATTCAAGCCGCCCACGCCGCAGGTTTTGCGCTAGTCTCCCGCGTCGACAACACCCGCGAGGCGGGACGCTTCTGGCGACTGACGCTGGCGCACTCGATGCGCCAGCTCGCGCTGGGCGGGCTAGAGCCGGCTGAGCGAGCCGATCGCGAGCGCGCCATCGCCTATCACGAAGAGATGTTCGCGCGCTATCAAGATGGGGGCTTCAGCAACCTGCTGCTTCACTTTCGCCGTATGGACTGACCTACTCGCGATAGGAAGGATCGATGCGATCGAGCTTGCGCAGAAGGCCCGGCCAGGCCAGGTCGCCGAGCAGACCGCGGGTGACGATCGCGACGTTGGCCTTGACCCCTTCCAGGATGCGGGGGTCCACCGAGATCGCGTTATGGCCGGCGATGCGGACCTGGATCTCGCAGGCGCGCTGCAGCGTATACATGGCCAGGAAGGCGTTGGAGATCGAGGAGCCGACGGTCAACAGGCCGTGGTTGCGCAGGATGAGGCAGACTTTATCGCCCAGATCGCGCTGCAGCCGCGGCTTCTCCTCTTCGCTCAGGGCGATTCCTTCGTAGTCGTGGTAGCCAAGCGAGGCCAGGACCAGCGTCGCCTGCTGGGATAGGGGCAGCAGCCCCTCGGGCTGCGCCGAGACGGCGATTCCGGCAGCGGTGTGGGTATGCAGCACGCACGTAACATCGGGACGGGCGGCGTGAACGGCGCTGTGAATCGTAAAGCCGGCGGGGTTTACCAGGTACTCGGTCGGCAGGACCGTGCGGCACTGGCTGTCCACCTTGACCAGGCTGGAGGCGGTGATCTCCTCAAACAGCATCCCATAGGGGTTGATGAGGAACAGGTGCTCGGGACCGGGCACGCGGGCCGAGATGTGAGTGAACACCAGATCGTCCCAGCCGTACAGCGCGATCAGGCGATAGCACGCGGCCAGGTCGACGCGCAGCTGCCACTCTTCATTAGAAACTTGCGATCGGATCTCAGACGATGACTGCCTCTGGCTCATGCGTTTTTTCACCTCTTGCGCCAGCATACAGCAGGACGGGCGGGCGCCGGCGCGTTTTGCCCGGCCCGCGCGCGGCAAGGGCCTTGACCGCCGCCAACCCGGGGCTTCATGATCTTTTCTGCGATGCTGTTCTACTTCGATTTCATCTCGCCTTACGCGTACCTGGCGTGGACCCAGCTGCCGGCGCTAGCGGCGCGCCACGAGCGCGAGCTGGTGCCGGTCCCGGTGCTGTTTGCCGCCCTGCTCAACGCGCACGGCCAGAAAGGTCCAGCGGAGATTCCCGCCAAGCGGATTTATCTATTTAAGGATGTCTGCCGCAAGGCGCATCTGCTCGGGCTGCCGCCGGTGGTGCCGCCGCCGGCGCACCCGTTCAACCCGCTGCTCGCCCTGCGCGCCGCCACCTTCCCCGCCGACAAGGACCCCGCCGGGCAGCGCCGCCTGATCGATGAGCTGTTCGCCGCCACCTGGGCCGGCGGCGGCGGCGTTGAGACCGACGCGGCGGTGGGCGCCTGCGCCGAGCGGGCGGGCTTCGATGCCGCAGCTGTCCTGGCGTATGCGCACAGTGAGGCAGCCAAGCTCACCCTGCGTCAACATACTGAGCAGGCGCTCGGGCACGGTGTGTTCGGGGTGCCCACCATCGCGGTGGCGCAAGAGCTGTTCTGGGGCACCGATTCGCTGCCCGCGCTGCAGGCCTACCTGCTCGGCAACGATCCCCTGACGCACGACTCCCTCCGTCGCTGGGAAGCCCTGCGGCCCTCCGCGACGCGCACCCCGCGCTGAGCCGCCGGCCGCGCTCCGCCCGCCGGCCCCCAAAGACTCTCGAGGTGGCAGCGGGACGCCGCACTCGTGCTGGCACATCGGTTGCAAAGTCCAGCGCGCAGAGGGGGCCACGTTGATGACACCACAGCGGATCAAGCACTACCGGCTAAGCGAGAAACTCGGCGAAGGCGGAATGGGCGTGGTCTACCGCGCCCAGGATGAGCAGCTCAACCGCTCGGTAGCAATCAAGCTGCTCAGCGGCAAGTGCTCCGACGATCCAAAGGCGGTCGAGCGGTTTCATCGCGAAGCCCGCATCACCGCCGCGCTGGATCACCCGCACATCTGCACCGTCTACGAGTTCGGCGATTTCTCCGAGTACCCGTACATGGTCATGGAGCTCCTCAACGGCCAGACGCTCAACGAGCTGATCGACGGCTGGCCGCTGGAGATCGACAAGCTGCTCGACATCGCCATCCAGGTCTGCGACGCCCTGGCAGTGGCCCACGACAGCGGCATCATCCACCGCGACGTCAAGTCGAGCAACATCTTCATCACCGAGCACGGGGTGGCCAAGGTCCTCGATTTCGGGCTGGCCAAGCTGTGCAAGCAGGACCCCCTGGGGATCGCCACCGCCGTCGGACCGCTGGCGGCGCTCGGACCGAGCAGCTCGATGAGCATCCCCGGCCTGGCGATCGGCACCGCCAGCCACATGTCGCCCGAGCAGGCGACCGGCAAGGAGCTCGACTCGCGCAGCGATCTGTTCTCGTTCGGGGTGGTCCTTTACGAGATGGCCACCGGCGCGCTGCCGTTCCAGGGCCTGGACGCGACGCAGATCCTGCAGGCGATCGTCAGCGAGTCCTACCGCCAGCCGTCCAAGCTCAACCCGACGCTGCCCCGGGAGCTTGACCGGATCATCGGCAAGGTCCTGCAGAAGGATCGCGCGCTGCGCTACCAGACCCTGGGCGCGCTCAAGGCGGATCTGGTCAAGCTGCAGTGGGAGCTCGGCAGCCACGCCGCCAGCAACGACCTGCCGCCGCCGCGCCCCAAAGACCGCAGCAGCTCCTGCCGGTCCTCGTGCACCACGGCGGTCCGCCAGGTACTGGAGCCGCAGATCAGCTGGTGTCGCCGTCCCGCTCGGTGTGGCGAGACGGCACAGCACATGTAGCCTGCGTCCAGGCCGGCGGGGCTTATGTCTGGTGGGCCGGCGCGGGGTTGCGCGCTGTGGCCCGCGGCTTGCTTGAAATTCTATCCATACAAGCTGCCCAGTTCTTCGCGGCTCTTATCGGGAGGTGTCCCATGCTACGCAGTCTCAAGGACCTGGAAAGTTACAAGGTGCACGCGACCGATGGCGACATCGGCAAGGTGACCGATTTCCTCTTTGATGACCAGCACTGGACCATCCGCTACCTGGACACCGACACAGGTGGCTTCTGGAAGTCCTCCGGGCGGGTCCTTATCTCTCCGATCTCCTTTGAGCGGGCCGACTGGGCGACGCGCAAGTTCAACCTCTCGCTGACCCAGGAGCGGGTGAACAACAGCCCCAGTATCGACATGGACAAGCCGGTCTCGCGCCAGTATGAGCGCGACTACTCGCAGTACTACGGCTGGCCTTACTACTGGGGGTTCGGCGAGACCATGGCCTGGGGCGTGGGGATCTACCCCGGCTCGCTGGCCGAGCTTGGCGTCGTCGACGAGGTGGGGCTGCAGCGCAGCGAGTCTGGGGATCCCCACCTGCGCAGCGCCCGCGAGGTGGCCGGCTACCACGTCCAGGGGAGTGACGGCGCGATCGGCCACATCGCCGATTTCATCGTCGATGACGAGACCTGGGCGATCAGATACCTGGTCGTCGACACCAGCAACTGGTGGTTCGGCAAGAAGGTGCTTGTCTCCCCCCACTGGACCCAGAAGATCAGCTGGGCGGAGAACATGATCTACATAAACCTCAGCACCGAGGCGATCAGGAACAGCCCGGAGTGGAACCCCGAGGCCCTGGTGAACCGCGAGTACGAGACGCGCCTTTACGACTACTACGGTCGACCGGCGTACTGGCCGCGCGAGCCCGACAGCTTCCCCGCCGGCGAGCAGGAACGCGCCCAGGATCGCCTCCCCTATCAGCCGCCGATCATGTAGCCCCCGGACGCCGGCCGCTGGCCTTGGCAAAAGTACAGGGCCCCGCAGGTTCGGCAGCGCCGCTGCGCCGGCACCAATTTGGCGAGCCCTATGCACATGGCAGTGTATGCTGGGCCTAGCGCGGGCTGGGCTTCTTAGCACAGCCGGCACTGGCGGGATCACAAGACATGGCCGCGGCTCCCATCATCCTGTGCCTCAATGTAGGCTCGTCCTCGCTGAAGTTCTCTCTCTTTGAGTGCACGGCAAGCGCCGAGCAGCGCCTGGCCGAGGGCGAGGTCGAGCGCATCGGTCGCCCGGGCAGCCAGCTGTGGCTGCGCCGCCAGGACGGCGGCCAGCACAAGCAGGAGGCGGACTTTGCCGATCACGGCGCGGCGCTCGCGGCGGCGTTCGCGGCGCTCATCGCGCAGCAGCTGCCGGCGCCGATGGCGCTCGGTCACCGCCTGGTCCACGGCGGGCCGCACCACAGCCGGCCCGAGCGCATTGACGCCGCGCTGCTACAGTCCCTGCGCGCGGTCGTGCCGTTCGCGCCGCTGCACCTGCCCACCGCCCTGGCGGTGATCGAGCAGGTCGCCGCGCGCTACCCGGCGCTGCCGCAGGTGGCCTGCTTTGACACTGCCTTTCACGCCGCCCTGCCCGAGGTCGCCCGCCGGCTGCCGCTGCCGCAGGCGCTGGCCGAAAAGGGGCTGCGCCGCTACGGCTTTCACGGGCTGTCCTACGACTATCTGGTGACCCGGCTCGGCGCGCAGGCCCTCGGGCGGGCGGTCCTTATGCACCTGGGCAGCGGCGCCAGCATGGCAGCGGTGCGCGATGGCCAGCCGGTAGACACGACCATGGGCCTGACCCCGACCGGCGGGTTCATGATGGGCACCCGGACCGGCGATCTCGATCCGGGGGTGCTGCTCTATCTGCTAAACCACGGCTTTACTGCCCAGCAGCTCGCGCAGCTGGTCGATCACGACTCGGGCCTGCTCGGCGTCTCGGGCCTCAGCGGCGACATGCGGCAGCTGCTAGAGCAGCGCGCGCACAGTCCCCGCGCCGCCCTCGCCGTGGCGATGTTCGTCTACCAGGTGCGCAAGTCGGTGGGGGCGCTGGTGGCGGCGCTCGGCGGCATCGACACGCTGGTGTTCACCGGCGGCATCGGCGAGCACGCCGCCCCGGTGCGCGCCGAGTGCTGCGCCGGCCTCGCCCACCTCGGCATCCGCATCGACCAGGCGCGCAACGCCGCCGCGGCGCCGGTGATCTCGACCGCCGACAGCCAGTGCACCGTGCGCGTGGTCCCCACCGATGAGGCGCTGATGATCGCCCGCTACACGCGCCAGCTCTGCTTCGACCCGGCTGCTGCAGCACAGCTGTAGCCAATCCGCTCAGCGCCCGCGGCACCCACCGGCGGCTACAGCTCACCTCACCGGCGGCCGGCGCAGGCGGCTGGGCGGCCGATTCCGCAGATACATTGCGCCCTTGCTCTAGCAGCGGCACGCAGTTTGCGTAGGTTTTGCTGCAGTACTGCCTAACTGCCCAAGGGAGGTAATCGCAATGAAACCCACCTATCCAATCTGGATCCTGATCAGCGATGCAAGCCGGGCCCGCCTCTACTCCGTAGCCAGCGAGCACCGTCCGCTGGTCCTGCACAAGGAGTTCGAGCACGCCGCCAGCCGCGCCCGCGAGCTGGACCTGGTCACCGACAAGCCCGGCCGCACCAACCAGTCGATGGGCAGTGGCGGCCACCCCGGCCACGGCAGCCGCTCCTCCATGGAGCCGGGCACCTCGGCCAAGGCCATGGAGCACGACCGCTTCGCGCGCAGCCTCGCCGAGGAGCTTAACCTCGAGTTCAACCGCAACAGCTACGCGCGCCTCCTGATCGCCGCCAACCCCGAGTTCCTTGGGCTCCTGCGCGAGCACCTGTCCGAGCCGGTGAAGCGGAACCTCGCCGGCAGCTTGAACAAGGACTACACGAGCCTGGGCGACAAGGAGCTGGAAGAGCACCTGGGCCCGCTGCTCGCCGCCTGAGCTGCCAGAGCTTGGCGACAGGCCCGGCGGCGCGGCACGTCCGCGCCCCGGGCGAGCGCGCTTATTTTGCGCCTTCTTTGATCCAGACGATGAACTTGCACAGGTTCGCGTCGGAGAGCCGACCGGCGCCGCGCGGCATGATGCCGCCGCGTCCCATGACCGTCGCCTGCTGGTTGGTCAGCTTGTACATGAGGTAGCTGCGATCGACATCGCCCGCGGTGACTAGCGGCACGACCGTGGTCTGCTTGGAGGCGATGCCCAAAAGCGCGCTCTTGAGCGTCGCGCCGCTGGTAAAGGTCAGGCCACCATCGCCCTTGGAGTGACAGTCGCCGGTGACGGCGCACGACGAGCGAGCAAGCGTGGTAAACAGGACATCGGCGGTGATGCCAGTATCGGTGCACGTAGGCAGGCCGGTGACCACAGGTCCGGCGCCCATGTCGCGCGGCGGCATGGCCAGATCGGGGGTGCCGCCGCCCATGTCGCCCGGGCCCGCCAGGTCGCTGCGCCCGCCGGCCAGATCCACCGGGCCGGCCAGATCACCCGCGCCGCCGGCCAGATCCGCGGCGCCGCCGGCCAGATCCGGCCGACTGATCGACATATCAGGCTGCGGGACCGCCAGATCAACCCCCGGCAGCCCCAGGTCTTCCTTGGGCGGCTTGTCATCGGTGCAGCCAAGAAGAAGCAGCGAGGCAAGCGGCGAGATAAGAAGCGCCGCCGAAAACCAAGCCGACCGCGGCGCGCTGTTGCGATTCACTCTCAAGTTGGGTGTGCGCATGTGCGCAACCTGGCACGCTGCCCCCCGGTTTGTCTAGAGGGGCCCACCTGCACAGACGTTTTCGCGCGGGCGCAAGATCTAGTTTGGCAGCGGCGCCGATTGCGCTAAAGTGTCGGCCCGCTCACGCCTTACTGCTCAGACCGCGTGGGCCGGCTGGACCCTTGGGATGCGGATCAAAAGGCTCGACATCATCGGATTCAAATCGTTCGCCGAGCGGGCCGTCATCCGCTTTGACGATCCGATCACCGGTGTCGTCGGCCCCAACGGCTGCGGCAAGTCCAACGTGGTCGACGCGATCCGCTGGTGCATGGGCGAGCAGTCGGCCAAGCACCTGCGCGGCAAGGCGATGGAGGACGTCATCTTCTCGGGCAGCGATCGCCGCGGGCCGACCGGCTACTGCGAGGTGTCGCTGACCTTCGAAAACGACGGCCGGCTGCCCGTCGAGTACCTGCAGTTCTCCGAGATCACCGTCACCCGGCGGCTGTTCCGCGATGGCACCAGCGAGTACTACCTGAACAAGACGCCGTGCCGGCTGCGCGACATCACCGAGTTCTTCATGGGCACCGGCATCGGCACCCGCGCCTACTCGATCATCGAGCAGGGCCGGGTCGGTATGATCGTGTCGAGCAAGCCGGAGGAGCGGCGCTTCCTTATCGAAGAAGCGGCCGGCATCACCAAGTACAAGCTCCGCCGCAAGGCGGCCGAGAAGAAGCTCGAGCTGACGCGGCAGAACCTGCTGCGCGTCTCGGACGTCGTCGCCGAGCAGGAGCGCCAGCTGGCGAGCCTGAAGCGCCAGGCCGACAAGGCCGAGCGCTACAAGCGCTACCGCGCCGAGCTGCGCGACATCGAGCTTTGGGGCTACAGCCAAAAGTGGCTCGGCCTGCTCAGCGAGTCGCGAGTCTACCAGGAGCTGGTGGCGGCGGCGGCGACCGAGCTGGCGGCGGCCGAGAGCTCGCGCCTGGCCATCGAGGCCGAGATGGCGGCCGGGCGGCTGGAGCTGCTCGCCGAGGAGCAGAGCCTGCAGCAGGCGCAGGAAGAGCTGTACGGCCTGGACAACGAGGTCAAGCTCGGCGAGGCCGAAAATGAGCACGCGCGCAAAGAAGAGGCCCGTTTGCTGGGTCAGGCGCAGAAATTGCGCGGAGAGCAGGAGTCGCTGCTCGAGCGCGCCGCCCAGGCAGCCGAGCAGGTACAGCGGGTCAGCGCCGAGCTGACCGAGCTGCAGAGCCATGACCTGGGCCAAGACGATCGCGCCGCCGAGGCCGAGGCGCAGCTCAAGAGCTTGAAGGAGCAGCTCGGCCAGCTTACCCGCGTCACCGATCACACCAAGTCCGAGATCGCCCGCCAGAACGCCGAGATCGCCCGCACCGAAGCCGGCGAGCGCAGCCACGGCCGGCAGATCGAGGACCTCGGGGTGCGGGTCGGCCGCGCCGATGAAGAGCACAAGCGCCTGACCGCGCGCCGCGAGGAGCTGGAAGAGGAGATCGCCGGCCAGCAGCAGACGCTCGGCGGCCTGCAGGAGGAGAAGCTCAACCTGCTGCGCACCCGCGAGACGGCGGAGGAGCGGGTCAAGGACCTCAAGCTCCTGGTGTCGCGCCTGGACAAAGAGGTCGATCACTTAAAGGGCGAGCTGCACAAAAAGCGCGCCCGCCTGCACTCGCTGACCGAGCTGGCGGCGCGGCACGAGGGGTTCTCGCTGGGCAGCCGGCTCCTCTTGCAGCGCGCCGAGAAGGAGCACCCGGAAAAGAGCGACGCCCCGCGCACCGTGGCCGACCTGCTCATCGCCCCGGCCGAGCTCGAGGTCGCGCTGGACGCGGTGCTCGGCGATCGCCTGGGATCACTTCTATGCGAGTCGCATGCCGAGGCGGTGGCGGCGATCGCCTACCTGCGCCAGCGCGGCGAGGGCAAGGCGACCCTGGTGCCGCACGACGCCCGCCCCACCCGGCCCGGCGATCGGCCGCCGCGACCCGATGAAGAGGCGACGGCGCTCGGGGTGCGCGGGCGACTGCTCGAGCTGGTGCAGGCCAAGCCGGGCTTTGCCGGCGTGCTCGACGCGCTGCTCGGGCAGGTGCTGGTGCTCGACACCCTGGAGCACGCCCTTGCCTACTATCAGGCGGCAAGCGAAGACGGCTCGCTGGCGCCGAGCGCGCTGCTGGTGACCCTAGATGGCGTGGTGCTCGACGGCCACGGTACGCTGAGCGGCGGCGCCGCCAAGGGCCAGGGGGCCTCGGTGCTCGCCTACAAGCGCGAGCTGCGCGAGCTCACCACCCAGGTGGCAGAGCTTGAGGAGCGATTCAAGCAGCAGGACGAGCAGCTGGCAGTGAGCCGCAAGGAGCAGCAGCACCTGGGCCAGCAGCTGGAGGAGCTGTCGCGCGCCGGCCACAAGGGCGAGATGCAGATGCTCTCGCTCGACAAGGATCTGCTCAAGGCGCGCGAGGAGCTGCACCGCACCGGCCACCGGCTGGAGGTGCTGGGCCGCGAGCGCGAGGAGCTGCAGCAGCGCCGCGAAGAGCTGGAGCGCGAGACCGAGGAGTCGCGGCTGCTCCTGCGCTCGGCGCGCGATCTTTTGGAGCACCTGGAGGAGCAGCTGGAGACGCAGAGCCGCTCGCAGGTGCAGCTCATCGACTCCGTCGAGGGGCTGACCCAGCGGCTGACCCAGCTCAAGGTGCAGGCGGCGGCGTACAAAGAAAAGATGAACGCCCACACCCAGACCCTGGGCCGGCTGGCCGCCGAAGAAAAGGAGCGCACCGCCCACATTGAGCGCCTGGGCCACGAGGAGCGCGACTGCTACAAGCGCGCCGCGCAGCTGGCCACCGAGGTCTCAAGCCGCGGCAGCAGCCTGCACGATCGGGCGCAGCGGCGCACCACGCTCGCCGAGGCGCTGCAGGTCATGCGCAACGGCTACGAGCACAAGCGCGCCCAGGTCAGCGAGCGCGAGGCCGCCCTGCGCGAGCGCCGCGATCGCGAGGCGAGCCAGAACAAGCAGGCGCTGGCCCTAAAGGGGCGCCTGGGCGAGCTTGTGCTGCACAAGCAGCACATCGAAGAGGCGGTGCTGCAGAAGCACCGCATCAGCGTCGCCGACATCGTCCACGACTACCACCTGCGGCCGCAGGTGCAAAAGTCTGATGAGCAGCGCGCCGCCGAGCTGCGCGACCTTATCGATCGCATGGGCGAGATCAACCTGACGGCGATCGAGGAGTACAACGAGCTGCAGAAGCGGCACGGCTTCCTCATCGCCCAGAAGACCGATCTGGAGACCGCGCTCGCCCAGCTCGATCAGGCGATCGTCCTTATCAACAAGACCTCGCGGCAGCGCTTCCGCGAGGTGTTCGAGCTCATCAACGTCAAGTTCCAGGAGCTGTTCCCGCGCTGCTTCGTCGGCGGCCAGGCCCACCTCAAGCTCACCGGCAGCGACGACATCCTGGAGGCGGGGGTGGAGATCTTCGCGCAGCCGCCGGGCAAGAAGAACCAGTCGGTCGAGCTCTTGTCGGGTGGCGAGAAGGCGATGACCGCGGTGGCGCTCATCTTCGCCATCTTCCTCATCAAGCCCTCGCCGTTCTGTCTGCTCGACGAGGTCGATGCGCCGCTTGATGAGGCCAACGTCGGCCGCTTCAATGACCTCATCCGCAGCATGACCGACCGCAGTCAGTTCATCCTCATCACCCACAACAAGCGCACGATGCAGATCGTCGACCGCCTGTACGGCGTCACCATGCAGGAGCCGGGCGTGTCGCGCGTCGTCTCGGTGAACCTCAACGAGCTCGGCAAGCTCGCCCCCAAAAAGCGCGCCGCCTGAGGCGCCCGCGCCGCCCTCCCTCGCTCCCCCCTGCCCCGCTTCCGGCTTCCCGCTTCCCGCTTCCCGCTTCCCGCCTCCCGCCTCCTACAGCTTCAGCGCCGGGGCTGCAAGCCGCGCACAAAAAAAGGGAGCCCCTTGCGAGGCTCCCTTTCTCTCCGCTACGGCACCTTTAGCTCAGGTGCCGGCTAGCGACCGCGACGCTCGGCTCAGCCACCACCGACGCAGCGGAAGTTGACGACCTTGCCCGGAGGCGGCATCGCGTTGTTCTTGCGCCACACGCCGGCGACCACCGTGTCGGCGCACTGCACCGGCGAGGCGGTGCTCTTCACCGCGCAGTAGCAGGCCTCGGTGGTCTCACCGGCGCACGCCATGGCGATGTTGGGGTCCATCGCGGTCGGCTTGGGCGAGCTCGCCCAGGCGTCGCAGCACTTGGACGAGCAGACCGGGAACTGCACATCGGGCGAGCCGTTGGGCGCGTTCTCATCGACATCGCCGACCGCGCACACCGGCTGGCCGCCCTCGAGCTTGGGCGTGACCGGCAGACACGAGGCGAGCAGGCGCTGCTTGAGCGCCTCGGCGATCTTGTCGAGCGCCGCGGGGTAGTTGTCGATGTCACAGATGCTGACTTCCAGGGCGCTCGGGCTGCCGTCGTTCTCCTTGCCGAACAGCTTGGCGAAGCTCGACAGCCGGTTCTGCGCCTGGCCGTACACCCCGGCGTCGGCCGCGTAGGTGCACGAGGCGCCGCCGCCGCCGGCTCGGTTGAGGAAGGGCGTGGTCTTCTGGCCGCCCGGCAGCGCGACTTCGACGCGACCGCCGTTGCCGATCGAGGGCAGGGTCCAGATGCCGCTCACCAGGAGCTTGGAGGCCGGGCGCAGCTTGCTGAAGAACTTGTAGTACTTGTCGACGTTCTCCAGGTAGCTGTTCGGGCGCTCCTTGCAGCCGGTCTTGACGCCGGGCAGAAGCGTCGACTCGTTGCACTGGATGCTGCGCGCCAGGCAGCGGAAGTCGATGTTGTAGCAGTCATACGAGTCGGGCTGGGTCGGATCGCAGTCGCGCGTGGTGGGGTTGTTCTGGTCCCGCCGCGCCATCTGGACCGAGCAGTCGTCCTCGTCGGTGATGAAGATGACCGCGAGCACCGAGTTACTGCGCAGAAAGCCGGTGTTCTCGCTGCGGTGGCCATCGAGCGCCCGCATCGAGCCCTCCAGCTGACCCTCGATGCCGCAGCCGCTGTCGCCGACCAGCGCCATGCACTGGAAGGCGCGGATCGGACCGCGATCGACCATCTTGCCGGTCATCGGATCGAGCTCCTCGGCCTTGGGGACGTTGGTCACCCCGTCGACCTTGGAGATGAAGCGGTGGCCGTCGTTGGGCACGTACTTGTCGTCCGGGCACAGCGAGGCGCAGGCGTTCTTGGCGTCGCTGGTGACATCGGTGCGGCTGTCGCAGGCGACCGACTGCAGCACGCCGTCATCACCTTCGAAGGTGTCGCACTTGCCGATGTTGCCGCCCCACAGCTGGCCGGGGGCGATGTTGCTGCCGACGTCCGAGGTGGCGATGCCGACGTGGTAGTTGGCGCCGGTGTCATCGATCTTCTGGATGAACAGCGGGATGTTCTTGGCCAGCGCCTTCTGCTTGGGCGACATCGACGGCGAGTTGTCGATCAGAAACAGGATGTCGACGTCCTTCTTCAGGCGGGCATCGACGACCATGTCGCCGACCTGAGATCGGCACTTGAGCAGCGCCGCGGCGCGCTGGGCCGGGGTGCCGTTGTCCGGGATGGGGCAGGGGTTCCCGACCTGCGGAGACGCGCACGTGGCCAGCCCCAGGGCGAGCCCGAGCCCGGCCCCGGTCAGCGAGAGCGTGTGCACATTAAGTCGACGACTCATAGGGTCCTCCATGTCTACATCCATCTGCTGGGTCCATCTGCTGGCGCGACTAGATCGAATCGGTGTCCTGGCCCTTGCTTTCCTACAGCTGCGGCGGGTGCGCACGGTGTGGCCAGGATGGACGATGAACGCTACCGCAGACCAGGCGTATGGGCAAGAGCTACAAGGGCGGTGATCGTATTACCTGGACGCCAACCCTTAGGTGACAGCTGGGCGGCGGACCTTACAAGGGCAGGCGCATTTTTTTGCTTAAATTTCGCGGCCTTTGCCGCTATAGCAGCGGCCGCGCCGGCTCATCGGCGGCCCGCCGCAGCCGCTCGACCACCTGCTGGAACTCGGGCGGCGGGTCGCGGCGCAGGGTGATCTTCTCACCGGTGCTCGGGTGGACAAAGCCGAGAAGCTCGGCGTGCAGGAGCAGCCGCGGCGCGGCTAACGGCTGGTTGCCGTGGTGCAAAAAGTCGCGGATGTAGACGGTCTCACCGACGATCGGGTGGCGCGACTCGGACATGTGGATGCGGATCTGGTGGGTCTTGCCGGTCTCGATCTGCACCGCGCACACGGTGGCGTGGCCGCCCAGGTACTCCAGCACCTTGACGTGGGTGACCGCGCGCTTGGCCCGCACCCCGCCGGCGGGCCGCACGAGCTCGCCGCCGCGCTGGCGCACCGAGCCGCGCAGGCCGTCGCCGCGGTCGTCGACGAAGTAGCTCTCGATCGTCCGATCGGTCATGCGGCCGTGGACCACGCACAGGTAGCGCCGCTCGATGTCGTGCTTGCGCCACAGGAGCTGCAGGTCGCGCTCGGCCTGGCGGGTCTTGGCGAACAGCAGCAGGCCCGAGGTCTCCTTGTCGATGCGGTGGACGATGTGCAGCGGCACGCTGGTCGCCGGCCGGCCCGCAGCGCGCCAGGCCTGGCGGATGAAGTCCATGGCGGTGCCGGTGTCGTCGCGCTCGTAGGGCACGCTGGCGATGCCGGCGGGCTTGTCGATGACCACGACCTGCGAGTCCTCGTACACCACGGCGGCGAGCGCGCGCTGCTCGCGCAGCGGCACCGGCGCCTTGGCCCGTCGCCGCAGCTCCAGGCGCTGGCCGGCGCGCACCCGCGCCGCCGGATCGACCACCGGCCGCCCGCCGACCGCTACCTTGCCGCGCTCGCACAGGGCGCGCGCCGCGCTCCACGACAGCGCAAGGCGCGCCCGCAGCACCGCGGCCACGGTCTGCCCGTCCTCAGCCGCGGCGATCGCGAAGGACTCGTCGACCGGCGGCGCGGGCGGCGCGGCGATCGGGGGCGGGCCGCCGGGCGGCGCTCGGCGCGCGCTCACTTGCGGTCGCTCCCGCCGGGGACCGGCGCCACCGCGCCCGGCCCGCGGCGCCACAGCTCATAGTGATGGAAGGCGGCCCAGACCAGGGCGTGGGTGATCTCACCGCGGGCAAACAGCTCGGGCACCTCGGCGAGCGGCCGGGTCTCGACGACGATGTCCTCGCGCTCGTCGAGCTCCTGGACGCCGCTCGGGCGGCAGCCGAGCGCCAGGGCGGTGTAGCAGCGGTTGTTCTGGATCGCCGGGTTCGGCTCGACCGAGCCGAGCAGCAGCACCGACTCGGGCACGTAGCCGGTCTCCTCGCGCAGCTCGCGCGCCGCGGCGGCCAGCGGCGCCTCGCCGGGGTCGACGGTGCCGCCGGCGATCTCCAGGGTCGCCCGCTGGCTGCCAAAGCGGTACTGGCGCACCAGCACCACCTGCTCGTCGGGGGTGAGGGCCACGACGTTGACCCAGTCGGTGGTCTCCAGCACCCAGAAATCGTGCGCGCGCTGCGTCCGCGGCGACAGGCAGTGATCTTTGCGAACGCGGAAGATGCCGTAGTCCGCGACGACCGCCGAAGACTTAGTTTCCCAGGGCTGCATGGCGCGGCATGGTAGCTGCGCCCGCCCGCTAGCTCGAGAACTTTTCCAGGACTTCGGCGAGGCGCTTGTCGGGCAGCGACACCCGCGTCGGCATCCCCCCCGACAGCCCGAACAGCTTCAAGAAATCGACGCCCGAGTCAAACGCCGCCGCCAGGGTGACGTAGCCGGCGTGGCGGACGATCGCCACCTGCGCCAGCGCCTGGCCGCGCAGGAGCAGCTCGGTCTTGTCAAAGGTCTTGCGGGCGTGGCGCTGGGCGTCGATGAACACCGCCTGGCCGTGCCGCTCGTACAGGGCCGACAGGCGCGCCGTCTCGGCCTCCATGGTGTCGAAGTCGGCGGCGGCCTGGGCGATCACCAGCTCGTGCTCGGCATCGCGGGCCCCGGCGACCAGGTAGCGCACCACCCGGTGCTTGAGCGACTCGTCGCGGAAGTGGGCGCGCAGGGCGCGGTCGATGCGGTCGGCGATCGGCCCCGGGGTGCCGACCCGGGTGTCGATGACGCGGGCGTCGGCGTCGGCGCCGGGGTAGGGCTCGCTGCCGCCGCGCAGCCACTTGGCGGCGGCGTACAGGCCGTCGACATCAAGGTGGCAGACGATGGTCCCCACCGGGCCGGCGGCGCGCACGATCTCGGGGGTGACCATCTCGGGGCAGGCGCCGTGCTCGGCCTTGGTGCTGAGGATGAAGCGGGGGTCGCTCTTGAAGTCGACGTGGCTCTCGTGGTCGTGGTGATCGACCCAGGCGGCCAGCCGGCTGCCGAGCTCGCGGATGAACCGCAGGGTGATGCCGGCGAACGAGGTGCCCATCCCATCGGCGGCGAAGGCGACATCGAGCACCGCCACCCGGCCCGGCAGCTGGCCCACCTCGGGCAGCGCCCGCGGTGAGGTAAAGACCACCCGCGTTCCGTCGCTGCTCGCAGCGGTGTGGGGGTTGACGCGCGGGTCGTGACTGCCGTTGGGGAGGCTCTTTGGGGTGCTCATAAAGGCTCTCAGGGCCGACTTTCCCGGGGCGCGGCGGTGGCGCGGCGGCTCCGTCGGTACGGCGGAGAATAAGAGGATGGTGCGGGACGACGAAAAGGCACGGCCCGGCGCGGCCCGTGGTGCCGCGGCGGCACGGACGCTTGGGCTCGGCGCGGTCTTCTAGATGCCCAGGTTGAAGCGAATACCACCCTTTAGCAGCAGGTGGAAGCCGTGCGTCACCGTATTGGCGGTGTTGCCCGCGTTATCGATGACCACCGACTCCGAGCCGCCGAACATGTAGTGATAGCCGAAGGTGGCCACCAGCTGCAGGCGGAACAGGCGGTTTAGCACGCGCTCGACGCCGGCCTGGCCCTCGGCGGCGACACCGATGGTGGCGATCTGCGCGGAATCGATCGGGAAGTGCGGCGTGTAGGGGAAGCCGAACACCATGCCGCCGTAAGCGCCCAGGGTGCCGCGCCACGCGCCGTCGCCGATGCCGAAGTCCCAGCCGAGCATCGCCTGCAGCGTCGAGCCCGAGAAGGCCCGGGTGGTGAGCAGCTGATCGAACTGCAGGTAGAGGTCGGTGTACAGGACCTCCACGCCGGCGCGCACCCCGAGGAGCCCGCCCGAGTTGTCGGCGAAGAAGTCATTGCCGCGTGTCATGTCCGGCTTCTGCGTCACCACCGAGGGAGAGTTCGGATCGGTGCCGTACATGCCGCCGACGTAGGCGTCCGCGTAGACCTCCAGCAGCTTGGCCTCGGCCGGTCGGCTGTCGGCGACCAGCGCCAGCGCCCCAGCAAACAGCGTGGTCGGTAGCGAGATCGACAGCGGAGTGGCGGCGCGCCGAAAGCCCCCATCTTTTTTCGTTTGGCTCATGGCTCGCATGATAGCAAATAGCGTCATGTCTAGCGCTTCGTCCGGCCAGTTCCTGGACCGTTTGGGGTCGCCGACCGGGAAAGAGCTGAGTCCGGGCGCGGTGATCAGCGGGCTTGGGATCGTGACGCCGCTCGGGGTGGACCGCGGTGAGTTCTATGCCGGCTTGCGCAGCGGCCGGTGCTACCTGCAAAAAGAAGCGGCGCTGGGCGCGCTGGCGCTCAACGAATCGGTCGGGGCGGCGCGGCGGCAGCAGCTAGGCGAGCGGGCGACGGCGGGGCGGTGGGCGGCGCGCCTTGGCGAGTTCGGCGCCGCCGCGGCGATCGATGCCGGCCGTCGCCGGCGGATGCCGCGGCTGGCGCAGCTGGCGGTGGTGGCGGCGCGGCAGGCGC
>JBGANQ010000080.1:0-41901 GCA_044222245.1 Polyangia bacterium
CCCGGTTGCCGTATCGCTCCAGCAGCACGAAAGTCGATAGCAGGGTGCCAAGGACCGCGCCCAGCGTGTTGACTCCGTACAGGATGGCGACGTGGCGACGGCCGCTGTCCTTGTCATCCTCGACCGCCCTGGCCGCGGCGGGCAGCGTCCCTCCCATCAGCACGGTCGGCACACACAGCACCACCAGGGACAGGAGCAGGCGCATCACGGTGCCGCCGGCCAGTCCGAGCGTTACCGAGCCGCCCAGGGCCGCGTAGAGCCGGCGGACAAGCCAGATGAAGGCCGGCGTGAGCGCCGCGCTGCCGGCGATCAGAAACTCCAGCCGCGCGTACAGGGCCAGCGGCCGGGGGTGCCGCTCGGCCCGGCGCCCGAGCACGATCCCGCCGACCCCGAGGCCGCCGAGAAAGATTGCCAGCACCGCCGCCGAGGCGGGGGTCGAAGCGCCAAAGATGAGGCGTAGCTCGCGCGTCCAGGCGGTCTGATAGATGAGCGCGCACATACCCGAGCAGAAGAGCAGGTACGCTACTTTGAGCCGGTCAGAAGACATGCGCTCCCCGAAAGCAAGAAGGTGCACTCCCCAGCCGGTGAGGACCGACGGCCAAGGCACCCCGGCTAGAGGGTACCATGAAGCCTGGCCGATATGCACAGGAAATGGCGGCGCTCCCAGGGTAGGAGATGTCGGTCTACTACGGCTGCTCTTTGCACCAAAGATTGCGCAGATCGCTGCGAAGGAAGGCGCCGCTTGCGGGCACCTAGCAATTGACGAAGCTCTCCTCGCTGAGAAACTGGGCCAGCGCCAATCGGTGAGCCTGACGGGGCCGCTGGCGAGCCCGCTCCCATCTGCTAATCGTGGAACTGGTCACTCTGACTGGTCACTCTGATCAGTGGGGCAAGGCGTTTTTGTGTCCAGCCGAGCCGCCTACGCACTGCTCGGAGCTGGGTCCAGTCAGCTTCCCGGTTCATCTGTGCCCCTCGACAGCATGGAGGTTGCTTGAAAGGTCAGGCGAGATGGTCGACCCCCTTGCCCGTCGCAATGCTACGCATACACGACCTGCCGCCAGCCCCCTCGTTGACCCCAGAGCAGGCGCAGAAGCTCTATGAATCCGAGATGGAACGGATCTCCTACGGCCGAGTGATGCGGGTGCAGAGTCACCATAGTGCCTTGAAGATAGCCAAGCAGTTCTTCCGCTGGGCCGTGGCGTGTAAATACATCAGCGTCAACCCCTTTGATGGGGTCAGGCCGATTGGCAAGCCCAGCGTAGGGAAAGAGCAGCTGCGCATGGACGAGGCGAGGCGCCTGACCCAGGTGCTTGTCCATGCCGCCGAGCAGGGCGAAGAAGGAGCCGTTGCGACGTTCTGCCAGCTTCTCCTCGGCCTGCGGTCCGGAGAAGTGCTCGCTCGCGTGGCGCGCGACCTGGACGATGATGGCTGGGTCCTGTGGATTCCCAGCGGGAAGACGGTGAACGCCCGTCGCCGCTTAGAGGTGCCGGAGGTGCTCCGGCCATATCTGCTTCGCTTGGTCGAGGGCCAGCCACCGGAGCGCTTGATCTTCGGACGGCATCGCTCGCATCCTTATAAGCACATGTGGCTTTGGCGGCAGGTCAAGAAGTATTGCCAGCAGGCGAACCTGCCCCGGGTCTGCCCGCACTCGCTGCGCGGGCTGCACTCCAGCCTGGCCGTGGCCGCCGGCTGCACCTCCAGCGCCGTGGCATCAGCGCTCGGGCATGGCAGCTTCGCGGTCACTGCCAAGCACTACGTGCACCCCGACACCCTGAGAAACAGCACCGTGCGGCGAGTCGCCGATGCGCTGGCCACCTCCAGCCATCCCGACGACGAAGTCGCTCAGCTCCTCGATCGCCTACGGACCTTGTCCCCGGAAGCCCGCAGCACGCTGCTACTTGCTCTCGCTGCGCAGACGGCGAACTAAAGCCGCAGCCCAATTTTTGAGTTCCAGGATTTTTCCAGAGCTCGATAAACTTTGCATTTCTCGACGAAGATTCTAAAACGAACTGGTCGCGGTGGATGGTACGCGCCGAGCCTTGCCGGCGACGGCTGCCCCGGGACTTGGGGCCTGGAAGCGCCTGGAAGGTTCGCCGCGGGCACAAGTGGCCCGCCAGCTGCTTGCCGCGCGCGGCGACCCCGGCGGCGGCTGCGTCCTTGCCGCCGCGTCAGGCCGCTGGGCCCGCAGCGGCGGGCGTCGCGAGCCGGCGGGCGCGGCGCGGACCGCGTCGGGCGACGGGTGCGGCCAGCGGCGCTGTGTTATGCTCGCGCACTGGTTGCCTAGATGGCCATGAACTCAATGATCGCCGGTATGCGCATCGCGGGCCGGTTCATGATCGAATACCCGGCGTCGAGCGGTGGCATGGGGGCGGTGTTCCGCGCCCTGGATCTGCAGACGGCGCGGCCGGTCGCCCTCAAGCTCCTGCACGCGGCGGCCCTGTCCTCGCAGAGCGCCAGTCGGCTCGAGCTGGAGGCCGAGGTGCTGGCCAAGCTGCAGCATCCGAGCATCGTCTCGTATGTGGCACACGGGCGGACCCGCAGCGGCTATCCGTTTCTCGCCATGGAGTGGCTCTCCGGCGAAGATCTGGCGCACCGCCTCAGCCGCCAGCTGCTCTCGGTGGCCGAGTGCCTGACCTTGCTGCAGCGGGCCGCCTCGGCGCTGGCGGCGGCGCACGCGATGGGCATCATCCACCGCGACATCAAGCCGAGCAACCTGTTTTTGGTCGGCGGGCGCGTCGATCAGCTCAAGCTGCTCGACTTCGGCATCGCCCGCGAGGAGCTGACCTCGCTCTCGCTGACCCGCACCGGGTCGCTGGTCGGCACCCCCAGCTACATGGCGCCCGAGCAGGCCAGCGGCGCGCACTCGGTGGGCCCGAGCGCCGACGTCTTCTCCCTCGGCTGCGTCCTGGTCGAGTGCCTGGCCGGCGAGTCGCCGCTAAACGTCGGCGGCCTGGCCGAGCGTGTGATGCGCTTTCGCACTGGCGACCGGGTGCTGCTGGCACCGCTGCCACCCGAGGTCCCCGAAGCCCTGACCGCGCTGCTCCAGCGCATGCTCGCCCGTGATCCGGCGCAGCGGCCCCAGGACGGCGTCGAGCTGCTGCGCGAGGTCGAGCTGCTGCGCGCCCTGCCCGTAGACGCCCAGACCTCGCGGCTGGCCGTCCCCAAGGCGCCCTTCTCGCGCGTCGATCAGCAGCTGCTGGCCACCGTGCTAGTCAGCGGTGGCGAGCTCAAAAATGCTGCCGAGACGACGCTGGACAATGAAGAGCCGGCCCGGCACAAGACCCCACACGACATCCAGAGCCTGCTCGGGCAGTGGGGCGCCCTCACCGCCTGGCTGCCCGATGGCTCGCTGCTGGTCACCCTCAGCGAGCGGGGCAGCGCCGCCGATCTCGCGGTGCAGGCCAGTCGGATTGCCGTGCGGCTGTCCCGCCTCTGGCCCGGCGCCACGGTCGCGGTGGCCACCGGGCTCGGCGTCGTCATCGACAAGTCGCCCGGCGGCGACTCGCTGACCCGGGTGCTGGACTTCCGCAACGCGCAGCTGGCCAGCGAGTCGACCCCCGGTCCCGGCAGCGTCTGGCTAGACGAGCTCACCGCCGGCCTCATCGAGCCCGAGTTCCGCGTTCGTCGGGCCGGCCAGGGACTGTTCCGCCTGGACGAGCAGCGCGACGGCGCCGTCGAGGTCCGCTCGCTGGTCGGCATCCCGACCCCGTGCGTCGGCCGCGAAGGGCAGCTGACGGCGCTCACCGCGATGGTCGACGGCTGCGAGAGCGAGTCGATGGCGCGCGCGGTCCTGGTGTTTGGCCGCCAGGGCATGGGCAAGTCGCGGCTCGCGCACGAGCTGCTGCGGCGGCTGCGCAGCGCCCGGCCCGGGTACACGCTGCTGCTGGGCCGCGGCGATCCGCTGCGCACCGAGTCGGCCGGCGGCCTGCTGGCGAACCTGCTGTGCCGCCTGAGCGGGGTCAACGAGCAGACCTCGGCCGCGGCGGCCGCGCAGCTGGTGGGGGCGATGCTGCAGCGGTACCTGCCGCAGCGGGCGCCGCGCGAGCGCGAGCAGCTGGTCGAGCTGCTGCTGCACAAAAATGACTGGTGGGAGCCGCGCAGCGCCGAGATGAGCCGGCTGTTCCCCAGCGCGCCCCTGGAGCAGGCGTTCGTGCAGATCCTGACCGCCCTGGCCACCGCCAGTCCGCTGCTGCTGGTCGTGGACGACTTCCAGTGGGCAGACACCGCGTCGATCGCCGCCCTGCAGCAGCTGCTCGGTGAGCTGGCCGAGCACCCTCTGCTGCTGCTGGCCCTGGCGCGACCCGAGGTGCACAGCTCGCTGCCGCGGCTGTGGGCCGAGCACCGGGTCCACGAGCTGCGCCTGGAGCCGCTCTTGCCCGCCGCGTGCGAGAAGCTCCTGCACGCAACCCTGGGTCCGCAGCGCGGCGCCCAGGTCACCCCATATGTGCTGGAGCACGCCCGCGGCATGGCGCTGGCGGTCGAAGAGCTCTTGCTGGAGTCGATGAACGCGGTGGATCGGGTGCCAGAGCAGCTGCCGCTGACCCTGATTACCCTGCTGCAGGGCCGACTGCTCCAGCTGCCGCCGCACGCCCAGCGCGCGCTGCGCGCCGCCAGTGTGCTGGGCATGGAGTTTCGCGAAGACGAGGTCGCGGCGCTGCTCACCGCCGTCGAGCCCCCCGACGCCGTCGCCGACGGCCTGCACGTCCTGATTGGCGAGGACCTGATCTATCGCAAGCAGCCGCTGGCCGCGCCGGGCGCGACGTATCGCTTCCGCCAGGTGCTCATCCAGGTCGCCGCGGCGCGGCTGCTGACCGAGGCCGAGCGGGCCCTGCGCCTGCGCACCGCCTCGCGCGCCGGCTGAGCGCTTTGTTCCCTCAGGTGGCATGCTGGCTGCATTAAATCTCCTGTGATGAGAGCCTATTGAGAAGGAGATTGCCATGTACGCCACCTCTTTGCAGAGCGGGCTGCCGCCGGGAGACCTTGAGGTCATGCTTGCGTCCTATCCCACCGGACCCAAGCAGCCCCGTCGCCCCACCCCTTCTGTCCCGCCTCGCCCCTGACCGGCAGTCCGCCGGGTCTTCCTGCCCAGCAAGCTGAGCCCCCGCCGCCGCGGCGCCGTTCGGGTCCGATCGGATCTCCCGAGTCGGATCGGAGAAATGCACAGCGGCAGCGGGGTTGGCGCGAGTCCGCTCGTCGCCCAGCTGCACAAAACGCCGAGCTGTGAGGGCTGGCACGCCGGCTGCTAGTTGCCTCTGACCAGACACTCAACTGCTCCCGGTCTGGTCCCGCCAGCACCCTCAGCACCCGCGAAATTGAAGGGAATCGGAGATGAGCGAAGCTCCTGCCAAGCTGCTCGTGGTAATTGAGCGCATCGACATGCACTCCTGGATCGCCCGCCTCGAGGTGGATCTGGAAGTAAAAGCACTGTTGGCTACCGACTCGCGAATCGCCCTGAACCTGCTGCGCGAGCAGGAGCTGGATGCGGTGATCTCCGAGGCGCAGCTGGCCGGTCGCAACGGCTGCGAGCTGCTCCAGCAGGCGCGGGCGATAAATCCCGAGCTCCCGGTCCTGGTAGTGACCAAAAAAGGGAGCATCCAGGAAGCTGTGGAGCTGGTGCGCGCCGGGGCGCACGAGTATCATGTGTGGCCCGAGGAGACCGAGGAGCTCACCGACAAGCTGCGCAAGTACCTGGCGCGGCGGCGGCGCCCCTCGCCGCTGGAGTCCGACAGCGGTCGCGCGGCGCGTCCGAGTCTGTTTGACATGATGGGCCGCAGCCCGCAGGTGCAGCGCCTGTTCTCCGAGGTCGCCCGCGTTGCGCCGACCGACTTCTCGGTGCTCATCATGGGCGAGACCGGCTCGGGCAAGGAAGTCGTGGCCCAGGCGATTCATGCCGCCAGCCGTCGCGCCAGCGCGCCGCTTGTCGAGGTGGACTGCGGCGCGATTCCCGAGAACCTGATCGAGAGCGAGCTGTTTGGCTACGAGAAGGGCGCTTTCACCGGAGCGGACAAGGCCCGCCCGGGCCGCTTCGAGGCCGCCGGGCACGGCACGGTGTTCCTGGATGAGATCTCGAATCTGTCCTTGGGAATGCAGAACAAGCTGCTGCGCGCCCTGCAGGAGCGGCGCTACTACCGGGTCGGCGGTCGCACTCCGATCGAGCTGAACGCGCGCGTCATCGCCGCAGCGAACATGAACCTGAATGCCGCCCAGGGCCCCACTGGATTCCGGCTGGATCTGTACCACCGCATAAGTGAGTACACCCTGACCGTGCCGCCGCTCCGAGAGAGAAAAGCCGACATCCCTTTTCTTTGCCAGCGTTTCATTAAACTGACCTGCGCCGAGCTCGGCAAGTCGGTCGCCGGAATCTCCGATGAGGCGCTGGAGCTTCTAGTCCGCCATGACTGGCGGGGCAACGTTCGCGAGCTGCGCAACGTAGTGCGCCGAGCGGTGCTGTGGGCGGAGACCGATGTCGATGTCGAGCACCTGGACGTCCGCCTGCGCGATGCCGGTGGCGCCCCGGTGACGGTGCCGCAGAGCGCGGCGCCCGAAGACAGCGGCAAGGTGACGCCGCTCAAGGAAGTGCTGCGCATCGTCTGCGTCGCTGCCGAGAAGCAGCTGCTGGCGCAGATGATCGACAAGACCGGCGGCAACGTCGCCGAGATCGCGCGCCTTTTGGAAGCGGACTACAAGACCGTTCACAGCAAGCTGAAAAAGTACAACATCCAGACGCGGTTCTCCAGGCGCCGGCTCGAGGTGGCTGCCGCCGGCACGGCTTCCCCCAGCGTGGGGCAGCCAGTGGCCATGGTCCGGTAGCCGCGCCAGCCAGCAGCAAGCCTTAGGGAACCCCAGCGGGAGAGATCTGATGAACAAGCGAGACAAGCAGCACGGCAGTGACGCCAAGACCGGGGGTCTGGGCGAGATGTTCAAGGGCCTGAGTGATCTCATCGAGCGGCTCGGCGATCTCGCCGATCAGGGCGAAGAGCTCAGTCACAGCTCGACTACGGAGGGGAAGAGTCCGAGCGGCAAGCCGCTGCGGGCGGTGTACGGCTTCTCGGTCAAGTTCGGCGGCGGCAACGAAGGAATGAAGGTGGAGCCGTTCGGTCACACCCGCGCCGCGGCGCCGCGCGCCACCCACAGCCGGGATGCGCAGAAGGCGGCCCCGGTGCACGAGGTGCGCGAGCCGATGGTGGACCTGTTTGAAGAGAAGGACGGCGTGCACCTGGTGGCCGAGATGCCCGGGATAGCCGCCTCTGATGTGCGGCTGGAGATCAAAGAGGACATCCTGGTCCTCAAGGCCGAGAGCGGCGACAAGAAATACTGGAAAGAGCTTGTCCTACCGCGCCCCTACCGCCGTGAAGATGCAGCGATTACCTGCAACAACGGCATGGTCGAGATCTGGTTGAAGTAAGGAGCAGAGATGGCAAGCCACGGAAATGCAGAAGGAACGCTGCGCGTCAGCGAAGCGCTCAGCAAAGATGTCGGGCGGGGACTTTTACGGATGGATCCCGCGGACCTCTCGCGCCTGGGTGTGCAGGTTGGCGACGCCGTGGCGGTGACCGGGAAGCGAACCACCATCGGCAAGGTCATGCCGGCCTACAGCGACATGCGCGGGCAGTCGCGGGTCCAGATGGATGGCCTGATGCGCGACAACGCCGGCGTGGGCCTAGACGAGTCGGTGACGCTCAGCAAGACCAGCGTCCAGCCTGCCGACCGGGTGCAGCTGGTGCCGCAGCGCATTACGCCGAGCGACCGCGATCTGCCCTACATCGGGCGCCTGCTCGATGGCCTGCCGGTGATGGCCGGCGACCGCATCCGCGCCACCCTGTTTGGCAGCCGCACCGCCGACTTTACCGTCGAGGCGACGGTTCCCAAGGGGCCGGTGCTGATCAACTCGCAGACCCAGCTGGTGATCGGTGCCAGCAAGGAAAAAGACCGCGGTGAGGCGCGGCGCCGCTTCTCCTATGAGGACATCGGCGGCCTGCGCCGCCAGGTCCAGCGCATCCGCGAGATGATCGAGCTGCCGCTGCGCTATCCTCAGGTGTTCGAGCGGCTGGGAATCGACGCCCCCAAGGGAGTGCTGCTCTACGGCCCGCCGGGCTGCGGCAAGACCCTCATCGCCCGCACCATCGCCCAGGAGACCGAGGCCAACTTCTACTCGGTAAACGGTCCGGAGATCATCCACAAGTTCTACGGTGAGAGCGAAGCCCACCTGCGCAAGATCTTCGAGGAAGCGGCCAAGAAGGGCCCGAGCATCATCTTCCTCGATGAGATCGATGCCATCGCTCCGCCCCGCGATCGCGTGGTCGGCGACGTCGAAAAGCGCGTGGTGGCGCAGCTCCTGGCGCTCATGGACGGCATGAGCCGACGCACCAACGTCATCGTCATCGCCGCCACCAACCTCCCGGGCTCGATCGATCCGGCGCTGCGCCGCCCCGGACGCTTTGACCGCGAGATCAGCATCCCGATTCCCGACCGCATCGGCCGCCAGGAGATCCTGGAGATTCATACCCGCGGCATGCCGCTTGCTGCAGATGTAGACGTGCAGCGGCTGGCAGAGATCACCCATGGCTTCGTCGGCGCCGATCTGGAGGCGCTGTGTCGGGAAGCGGCCATGCTGTGCCTGCGGCGGCTCTTGCCCGACATCGACTTCGCCGCCACCAACATTCCCTACGAGCAGCTCGCCCGCCTGGAGGTGCAGATGCACGACTTCGCCGGCGCCCTCACCGAGGTCGAGCCGTCGGCGATCCGCGAGGTGTTCGTCGAGGTCCCCAACGTCAAGTGGAGCGATGTCGGCGGCCTCAATGACGTCAAAGAGGAGCTGCTGGAGGCGGTGGAGTGGCCGCTCAAGTACCCGCAGCTGTTCCGCAAGGCCGGGGTCAAGCCGGTCAAGGGAATCCTTTTGTCTGGCCCGCCCGGAGTCGGCAAGACGCTGCTCGCCAAGGCGGTGGCCACCGAGTGCGAGGTCAACTTCATCTCGGTCAAGGGGCCGGCGCTGTTGTCCAAGTTCGTCGGCGAGTCCGAGCGCGCCGTGCGCGACATCTTCAAAAAGGCCCGCCAGGCGGCCCCGTGCATCATCTTCTTTGACGAGCTGGATGCGCTGCTGCCAAGCCGCAGCGACAGCAGCTCCGACTCGCGGGTGTCCGACCGGGTGATCGGCCAGTTCCTCGCTGAGATGGACGGAGTCGAGGAGCTCACCGGGGTCCTCATCCTGGGCGCCACCAACCGCGCCGACATTCTCGACCCGGCGGTGATGCGACCGGGCCGCTTCGATCGTCACATCGCCATCCGGCCGCCGCAGCTGGCGGCGCGCCGGCAGATCCTGGATGTCCACCTGCGCAACAAGCCCCTGCAGGGGACGCCGGACCTGGACCGCTTTGCCGTCCTCAGCGATGGTCTCAGCGGCGCCGAGCTGGCGGGTATGTGCCACCGCGCGGCGCTCACCGCGCTGCGCCGCGCCGTCCACAGCGCCCGTGCCGCCGGCGCCCACATCGACTCCGCCCAGGTCCAGATCGACAGTACCGATCTGGATGAGGCGCTCGCAACCGTGCTCGCCCAGCGTGAAAGGTCTCTCTCATGACCGCCGCCGCCAGCCATGCTTCTTTGTTATTCCCCAGCACGCCCGCCGCGCCTACCGAGGGAGTGGAGAGCTGCAGCAGGTGCGTCTATCTGTTCTGCTGCGCCCGTGCCGAAGCCGCCGCCATGATGATGAGCATGACGACGGCCGGGCTGGAGCCGGAGCAGGAGCTGTACATGCTGGCGCTCGGTGATTTCGTCGCGGTCGCCTGCGACGTGCGGCTGTCCGACTGGACCGGCGCCGGCGGCGAGGCCAACCTGGCCAACCTGGCCTGGGTCGCCCCGCGCGCCCTGCACCACCAGTCGGTGCTCGAGCAGGTGATGGCCGGCTCGCCGATCCTGCCGATGCCGGTGGGCACGCTGTTCTCCTCGCAAGAGGCGCTGCTCCTGTGGCTGGCCCAGCGCTACCACCGGATCGTCGAGTTTCTCACCGACATCGCCGACAAGGAAGAGTGGTCGCTCAAGCTGATCCTGGACGCGCCGCGCGCCGAGGCGCAGTGGCTGGCCGCCGAGCAGCGGCAGCCGGCGAGCGCCGCCAGCCCGGGGAGCCGCTACCTGCTGGAGAAGAAGCTGCGCAGCGAGGCCACCGGGCGGGTGCGCCAGCTCGCCCGTCAGACCGAGGCGGCGCTTTATGAAAAGCTGCGCGGCCTGGTCCTTATGCGGCAGGCGCGGCGCCTTTTGCCGCAGCACTCCCCCGATGCGCAGCACCAGGCGCTGTCGCACTCGGCGCTGCTCATCCAGGCGGCCCGCCGGGAGCAGCTGCTGGCGGTGGCGGCGGAGTTCAACAATAGCTACCAGGATGCCGGCCTGCGCGTCGAGCTGAGCGGGCCGTGGCCGGCCGCCACCTTCGTGCCTTCGTTTTCGGTGGATCAAGCCGCCGGAGGCGGTCGCGGTGAGTGAAGGCAGGAGTCTGCTCCTATATGCGATCCTCGGCAGTCCGGGCTTCCCGCGCCAGCCGCCGAGCGGTGTCCAGGGGCGCCCGCTGCAGCTCTTGCGTGTCGAAGAGGCCGGGCTGTGGGCGGCGACCTCGACCCTCACCGCGCCGGCAGCGGTCTACCCGCCGCGCACCGCCGAT
This sequence comes from Polyangia bacterium, assembly GCA_044222245.1. Classification (GTDB taxonomy): domain Bacteria; phylum Myxococcota_A; class Polyangia; order Palsa-1104; family JAEUJZ01; genus CALFML01. The sequence goes on from JBGANQ010000080.1 coordinate 10,646, forward strand.
GTGCTGGCCTATCATCGCGCGCTTCAGGCCCTGCACCAGGGCACCGCGGCGCTGCCGCTGCGCTACGGCACCGTGCTCGGGGGGGTCGAGGAAGTGCGGGGGCTTCTCATCGCCAACCAGCAGGACTACCGCAGCCTGCTCGCGCGGGTCGCCGGCTGCCATGAGTTTGGCATCCATGTGCAGAGCCTGGACCCGGCCGCGCCGTCGCCTCCGCCCAGTCCCCCGGTCCCCAGCGCCGCAGCGCGGGGCGCTGCGTACCTGCGCCGCCGCCAGCAGCACTACCAGCGCGAAGAAGCAGCGGCCGAAGCCGCCGAGGCGCTGGTCGCCCGGCTCGCCGCCGCCCTGGGGCCGTGGGCGCGGGAGCGCCAGGCGCAGTATGGACCGCGGCCCTCGGCGCGCCTGTCGGGTCAGGTGCTCTCGGTGTCGTTCCTGGTTCCGCACGAAAAAGAGTCCGACTTCCGCCAGGCCTTCGCCGGCCTGCAGAGCGCCGAGCCGCAGCCGCTCAAGCTGCTCGGCCCGTGGCCGCCCTACAGCTTCCTCTCCCCCCACGCCGCATAGTCTCGCGTCCACCGCTAGTCTGGCGGCGCCGGCGGCACGGCTCCGCGGCTCCCCCTTGGGCGTGCGAGCGGCGGCAGACCTCAGGCCGGCGAGCGCGCGGCAATCGGATACACGACGGTGATATCGCCGGGGAGCAGCGGCGCGACCTTGTGCAGGGCGCCGATGAACAGGATGCCTGTCTCACCGGGGAGCAGCGTCTGGGCGATGCGCAAGGCGATGAACCCGTCCCGACGCGCCAGCAGCGCCCCGGAGCTGCGCGGGGGGTTTGGCCCGCCCGCGGTGAGCAGCTGCTGCACCAGCTCGTACTCTTCGCGCAGCAGGCTGGGCGACTCGGTGCCCATCAGGGTGGCGCCGCGCTGCATCAGCTGGTCAAGCAGGCGGTAGTTCCGGCTGCCCTTGGCGGCCAGCTCGGCGACGATGCGCGCCTCGTTGCCGCACACCGGCAGGCCGTCCTGGTACAGGCGAAAGGTGGGCAGCTCGGCGGGCAGGGCGTCGACCCAGCGCGCCACCCGCTCCCAGTACTCGGCGCCGGCGCGCTGCTTCATCTCCCACGCCGCGGCGCCCAGGCGCGCGGTGGTCTGCGCCTGCGCCTGCCCGGCCAGGCTGCCGAGGTCCTCTTGAGTGTGCACGATGGGTACGTAGAAAAGCCGGCGTGGCAGGGGATCGGCGGACATGAAGCTTCCTTGAGTGCGAACGGCGCGCCCACCCTACCACGGCGGGAAGCTGGGGATGCCCGGCAAATTACTGAGGCTGGGTTGCGAGCTGACGCTCTAGCCGGCGCACGGTCTGCTCCAGCTCGAAGATCCGCTGGTCGGCGGGCGCGGTCGGGCGCTGCTCCGCGACGGCCAGAGCCGACAGCGCCGATGGCTGCGGCGGCGGCAGACACTCGGCGGCGGCGCTCGGCGGCGGCCGGAGCTCGGGCGCGGGCGAGCGGGGTAGGGTCAGGTTGGGATCGCTCTGCCACCAGTTCATGCCCATCGCCTGGGCGCGCTCGACCGAGCACACCACGAGCCGGATCTGGATGGTGAGCAGCTCGATGTCGACCAGCTTGATCTTGATATCGCCGGCGATCACCACGCCCTTGTCGAGGACTCGCTCAAGGACGTCGGCGAGGTTGGAGGTGCGGGTCGCGTGCGTAATGTGGTTCTTTGTCGCCATAGTGCTTTTCTCCGCCTCTGCCCGCGCTGCCTACAGCAAGCTGCCGAGCGGTCCGAGATCCAGGTTGAGGTCCTCTTCAGACAGTCCGAAGGCCTCGCGCAGCCGATTGATCTCTTCGACCTGGCGCATGAGCACCGTGCCAAGCCGATCGATCTCGCTCTCGCCCAGGGAGCCCGACTCCATGCGGCGAATTGCCTGCTTCTCCAACAGCTCATGCAAAAGCTTTACCAAGGTAAGGACAAGCTGGCCCAGGCCGTTGCGGAGGTGATCCGGATCGAGCTCGAGCCGCCGCGTCAGCCCCGGCGCAGCGGTCACTTGTTGAAATGCGAGCCGGGGCTCGGCGGCCGACTCGACCTGAATTGGGGAGTTCATGCTCGACATGATTATCTTCTCGAAAGGGAGCTGTGCCCCTTCCTCCAGACGCCGATTTCCTCTGCCTTGTCCGCCGAGCAGAGGAGCAGCTGCACCCGTAGATACAACAGATCGACGTCAGCGACCGAGATCACGACGTCACCGCTGACCACGACCCCTTTGGTAAGGACGCGATCCAGCACCTCACAGAGCGAGACCGGCGAGGTCTCGTCATACTCCTCGGAGTCGGCCGGCGTCCACGAGGCACCCAGCAGTCCCTCCTGCCGCTCCTGAGGGTCTGCGAACACGCCACACTCCCCGCCCGGTGCCTGCAGCTCAGTCATGTGCCACCTCGTCCTCGTCCTCGTCCTCGTCCTCGTCCTCGTCTTCGTCGCCGGCTTCGTCGCCGGCTTCGTCCTCGTCCTCGTCCTCGTCCTCGTCCTCGTCCTCGTCTTCACCGAGGTCCGGGGTGTCGGCTTCGATGGCGTCCAGCCGGTCGAGCAGTGTCCCCTCGCGAGCATCGAACTCGCTGTCGGTGATGCGCCGCTGCTCCAGCTGCTGGTACAGCTCGCGCAGCTGCTCGCGGATGCGATCCCCTTCGGCCCGCATCTCCTGGTCGGCAGCCGCGGCCACTTCCTTCAGGACCCACATGACTCCCTTCATGGGAGCGCCCAGGATGTCGTCCAGTATCAGCATTGCCAGCCCTCCTGTTTGCGGATCTTGATAAGCACGAACCGGGCCAGCCGCGGCGCGACTACAGGGTGATCTCGACGAAGTTGTGCGGCGCCCACGGACCTGAGAGGTTGAACAGGTAGCTGCTATCGAGTCCCTTGGCGGCCTCGCACACCACGTTCTCGAACTGCTCCTGCTGCTCGCGCGGGATGAGGCACGCCAGGTTCAGCACCTCGCGCTCCGAGCGCGGCGACAGGCGCTTGACCGCCGCGCCGTAGCGCAACAGCACCGCCTCGACGCGATGGAACAGGCGGTCGCGCTCGTGATTGAGGGTGCGCTCGAACTGCTGGCCGATGCGGATCATGTCGTCGCGGGTAGGCTGGCCGCTCTGCGCCAGCTCATCGCGCTGGGCGCGCAGCTCGGCGTTGTGGTTGACAAAGTACTCAAAGACGTTGGGCACATCCCACTCGACGCGCAGCCCCATCTCGATGCGGCCGGCGACGCGCTTGAGCTGGACCAGGAACAGCTCCTGGTTGCGGCGCAGGGTGTCGCGGATCGACTGCTCGGATGCGGCGATGGTGCCAAAGGACATCGGCAGGACGGTCGTGCAGTCGCTCAGCGCCTTGAGCACGGCGGCGTGCGCGGCGAGGTTGCGGCGCTCGGGGCGGATGCGGTCGCTCGGCACGCGGCTGACCACGGCGGCCACGGCGTCCTGGTTGATCGTGCAGACCTCGCCGCTCGACAGGCCGATCGAGCCTAGCGAATCGACGCTGGTGGCGGGTACCACGGCATACAAGTAGTAGCGGCCTCTGACCGCCGGCTGCGCGCCGCTGTCCGGACCGTGGCTGACGTGTTCATCTGTCTCTTGGTTCGTCATGGGAGCCTCCAATAAGGGACGCTAGTAGCGAAAACGAAGTCGGCCGCCAGTATTGTCTTCAGACTTGTAGCCGGACAGCGGGGCCAGGTGCGGCTGCTCGGCGGCAAGGCCGGTCGCGGGCGCAGTCAAAGGCGCGCTGACCGGCGCGGTCATCCCCCGCGGCTCCGCCGCTGCGGTCACCGCCGGTGGCAGGCCGCCGACGAGCATGCCCTGCTCGGTCTCGATGGCGCGCAGCCGGTCCTCAATGCACTGCAGCCGGGAGATCAGGCTCAACCGCTCCTGCAGGTGGCGTGCCCGCTCCAGCTCCAGGCTGGCGAGCTTCATGTACGACTTGTGGGGCGTGCGGCCCTTCTCGGTGCCGTTGGCGCGCGTTCCACCAAATTTTCTTTGTGTCGGACCCATGACGGACTCCTTTGCTCCGGGCGCCGCGCAGGGCGGGCCCGGAGGCTTTTTACTGGGCGTCTCTGGCCTGCATGCGGTGGCAGCATTCCTCGACGATCTCATCGATGCGGTGGGGGATGACGACCCGGCCGCCGCGCGTCACCTTGGCGAAGTCGCGCGAGAGCACGTCGCGGCAGACCCAGCGGAACATCGAGTCGTCCAGGGCGACCTTGGCCCCGGCGCACTTGACGACGCGGCCGATGGCGATGGCGGCGCGGATGGTCGGGCGGGTCCCGCCGTCGGACTCTTCGCGCAGGCGGCGGATGATGTCGACGACGACTTCGGCGTCGTGGCGCTCCAGCTCGGCCCGCGAGCAGACGATCTCCACCTCGGTCTCCTGGTCATAGTGGTCCAGGTGGATGGTGATGATGCGGTCGAGCAGCGCATCCTGCGCCTTGTGGACGCCGGCGTACTCCTCGGGGTTGGAGGTGAAGATCGCCCGGAAGCTCGGGTGAACGGGCAGGTAGCCGCGGCCCGAGGCGCCGAGCTTGGGCAGGTTGAGCACGCGCTCGGACAGGACGCTGAGCAGGGCATTGTTGGTCTCGGGCCGCGAGCGGTTAAACTCGTCGTAGACCAGGGTGTAGCCGTGCTGGCAGGCGGTGGTCAGGCGGTTCTGCACCCACACGCTCTGCAGCTCCTCTTCGACCCGCACCACGGAGTGGATGTAGTTGTCCACCACCTTGGAGCGCTTGAACCCGGTGTCCTTGCCGGTCAGGTCCGAGGCGACGAACTCGTCATCGCCGTGAATCAGGACGACCTGGTTGTTCAGCTGCGAGGCGATATGGAACGCCAGGCTGGTCTTGCCAATGCCCGGCGGGCCAGCAAAGTGAATCGGGTAACCGGCGTGCAGGTAGGCCAGCGCCCGCTGGGCGATCGCCTGCACGTAGGTGGTTTTCACAAACGAGCTGCTCGGCTCGATGTACAGGGTGTCCTGCTCGGAAGTGGGCAGGGGACTTACGGGGGCCGGCTTGAACGCCGTGTTCTTTTGCTCTACGGACCGCATTGCACTTCTCCATACTCTGAGATTGGTAAACTCTCGCCTCGGGGGCCCGCGCTCTGCGGCCGCAGCGGGTGGGTCGTCGGTTGCGCGGCGCTCAGGTCGAGGCAGCACCTTCGCCGGTCTCAGCTGGCGGGGCGGCAGTCGGCTCGGCAGCGGGCTTGGGGCTGACCGCTGCAGTCGTCATCGTCATCGTCATCGCCTGCGGCGGCGGCGCGAAGCGGCCGGCCAGCGTGTCGACGAACTCGTGGATGGCGGCGAGCACTCCCATTCGGGCCTGCGCGCTCTTATGACAGCGCGCTTCGTGGTCGGCACGGAACGCCTCGGCCATGGCGGCGACTTGCTCTCGCATCGTTTCCATGAACTCCCTCCGTTGGGTCCGAGCCTCATGGGTGCTTGCTGCGAACTGCGCGGCGAAGCGGTTGCTCCGCTCCTGGGCGTCGGCGAGAAGCGCGCCCACTTCTTGGCGCAGCTCCGCCTGACGCTCCTGCCGCAGCAGGGCTCCGGCGCGGCGCATGCTCTGTCCGGCACGGGTCAGGCAGTGGCGGATCTCGGCGCTCTCGGCCAGGGTCTTCTCAAGGCAGGCGCGGCGCTCGGCGCACTCGCTCTGGCGCTGCGCGGCCCGCGCGAGCTCCAGCTGGGCGCGCAGGCAGCTCTCGCTGGCCATGCGGCTGTGCAGCTCGCCCATCAGGTGGTTGAGTCGCGCCCGGCGCTGCTCGCTGGAGGTCTGAATCTGGCTGGTGAACTCGGCGTGCAGCCGGCTGCGCAGCTCGGCAACCCGCGCAGAGAGTGCCGCCGCATAGCCCATCTGACCGTCGGCCAGCTGCGCGTCCCGGCGCGGCGGCGGGGTTCTTACATGCATTGTCCGGTTCATATCCGTCCTCTAGAAATGGGTTTGCGGAGGAGTCTTAACTCGGCTGCTGGCCGAGCATCCTCCCCGCTCCGGCTCCCCCTCCTCGGGACGGAGAGCCTTATCTGTCTCCGTCCCGAGGGTTTGGGGGTGAGCCGCAAGGCGTGCTGCTGATTACGCAGGCGCCGCAGCGGTGCCGGTCAGGCCGATGGCCTCAGCGTACTTGAGGTACGTCTCGACCGAGGCGATGACGACGCGGGCTTCGACCGAGAGCAGCTCGATGCCCACCAGGGAGACCTTGGCCCACGCGTCGATCACGATGCCCTTGTCCAGGATGCGATCCACAACTTCGGCCAGGCTCGACGAATCGGTAGACTTCTGAATCTTTGCCATTTTCCTACTCCTTTTTTTGACCTTGCGGTCGGGTTTGTCGGCTCACGTCCCTGGGCTCCATCTTCGGAGCGCCATGTCGTGTTCGGATGAAGGACAGAGCAACCCATGTGCCAAGTCTTGGGGGCGCCATTTTTTTCTTTCCGAAATGCCAATCCAGGCCGCTCCAAGGAGCGCTGACCCCAGCTCGGGACCCTGCCTAAAGGGGGCTGAGTTGGGAGATCTCAGCGACGACAAAATTCGCTCCAAAAGCCAGCTCCAGGGGCCCGCTAGGTCCGACCGCAGCCGGCACTTCTGGGCTGGCAGATTCCCGGTCCAGGGAGGAATCAGGGCGCCGCGCTCGCAGTTTTTGCGCGCCTGCTAGAGCTGTTCAGGAATTGTATCCAGAATCCCATGCTGGGACTCTCGGGAAGCAAATGGATATCTGGAATCGTGGGGCGGAGTCGCTTGCAGACTCCCTTCGGGGCGGGGCTTCGGCGGGAGCTTCTGATTCCGATCAAAGTCGGAGATTTCGATCCAAGCCAAAGCACGTCTAGTGCCATGCAGGGTTTGGGCGTAGGAGGGAGGGTTCGGCCAGTAGGAAGAGCGGGGACGGACTGGCGGCGCTCACAGCGCCAAGGAGAGGAGCATGCGATTCTCGGCGACGCCGGTGAGGTAGCGGGAGCGCACCTCGCGATCGGTCATCTTCTCGGCGCGCAGCCGGATCTGCCGCTGCCCCTCGGCGAGGGTGCTGCGGGCGGCCTCAAGCTCACCGGCGGCATGCAGCGCCAGCGCCGCCGCGCGCAGGAATCCGACCTCGCCGTACCCGCCGATTCCGAGCTCGGCGATGCTGGCCAGGCCGCGCTTGGCCTCGGCGGCCGCCTCACTCGGGCGGCCCTGGGCCAGCAGGCACTCGATGATCACCGTGTTGAGGAAGATGAGGTGGGCTGGCGTCGCGCTGAGCAGCGCCGCGGCCTTCCGGCCAGTCTCCAGCGCGCTTGCGTGTTCGCCGAGCAGCAGCTGGGCGCGCGCCAGGTTGATCAGGGACTGACCGTGCAGCAGGGGATTGATGCCGGCGCTGGTCACCGACTGCTGCGCCGAGTGATAGGCGGCCTCGATGTCGGCCTGGGTGCCGCTGGTGAGCTGCAGCTGCTCAATATGGATGCGCACATGGGTTAGCAGCAGCGGCTCGCGCAGCCGGGTCGCCAGCTCGGCCGCGCTCTGCAGCACCGACCAGGCCCCGGCGCGGTCGCCAAGCTCGGCGAGCCCGATCCCTTCGAAGGCTTTAATGAACAGCAGGTTGCGCTGGTCGGCAGCGCGCTCGCTGATCGCCGCGCCCTGGGAGCTGAGCTGCCAGCTGCGCAGCGGATCGCGGCCGAGCATGCGCTCGTACACGGTCTCAGCAAACAGCACCACCCCGACAATCGCCAGATCCGGTGCCGAGAGCGCCCTACTGTGGTGACGGCACAGCTCGCGGAACTCACCTGCGAGCTTGAGCTGGCCGGTCAGGCTGAACATGTTCACAGCGTAGGCGGTTGCCTGCAGGTAGGCCTCCAGCGCCTCACTGTCCGGGGTCACGGTCGCCAGCTGCTGCGCCAGCAGGGCAAACTCGGCGTTACGGCCGATGAGGGTCGTGATCGGGGCCATGATCGCTGCGGCGCGGCACCAGCCGACTGAGCCTGGGGGCAGCAGCAGCAGCGCCGCGGCGCCCTCTGGGAACGCCTCGGCCCAGCGGTCGGCCCAGAAGTAGGCCGCCAGCCGCAGGTTGTGCAGCTTGCCGAGCAGCTCGCCCTGCGGCCCGCAGGCCATGGCCAGCTCGGCCCGGGACAGCGCACCTTCGAGATCGCAGCCGCGCAGCGCCCGCTCGCAGGCCGCCAGGTAGTGGGGCAGCGCCCGCTGCGGCTCGCCGCCCTTGTGGAAGTGCTCGGCCAGGACCAGCGGATCGCGCTCGCCCACGCTCTCGAGGTAGCCGGCGGCGATGCGGTGGCCGAGCGTCAGATCACTGTCGGTCAGCAGGCTGAGCGCCGCTTCCTGCACCACGCAGTGGCGGAAGCGGAACTCTTGCTCGCTCGGAAAGCGGCTGTCGGCCTGCCGCTCGACGAGCTCCTGGTGCACCAGCTCGGCCAGGATGCTGTCCAGGGCCGCCGCCGGGTGATCCGGCCCGAGCATCGCTTCGACGCCGCCCCGCCAGAACACCTCGCCAAACACGCTGGCGCCGCGCAGCACCCGCCGCTGCTCCTGCTGCAGCCGCAACAGGCGCCCCTGCAACATCAGCAGCACGGTCGGCGGTGAGTCGGTGCGCTTGGGCTCGGCCGCGGCGCGGATGAGCTCTTCCAGACACAAGGCGTTGCCGCCGGACTGCTCGACGATGCGCGCCGCCACCTCGGCCGAGGCCTGGGCTCCCAGGATGTGGCGGACCAGGCGCTCGCAGGCCCGGCGGCTAAGCGTCCCAAGGCGCATTCGCTGCGGCTCGTACTCGCGCCACAGCTGCGGGAAGGCGGACTCGATCTCGGGCCGGCCAAAAGCGATGATCAGCATCGGCTGCTCGGCCAGCTCGCGCAGCCCGGCGCCGAGCAGCGCCGCCGATAGCGGATCGGCCCAGTGGGCATCTTCGATAAGGAGCAGCACCGGCCGGTGCCGACACTCGGCGGCGAGCAGATCGAGCCACGCTCGCGACACCTGCTCCATCAGCACGCGCGGATCGTTGCGGGCGGTGCGTAGGGGCGCGCTCTGGGCGACGGCGAACGGGGCGCCGCAGATCTCGCCGAGCATCTCCGCCAGGCGCTGGACGTCGGCGCCGGGCAGGCGCTCGCGCAGGTGGCGGAGGATCTTGTCCTGCTTGTCGGCCAGGGGATCGCGGCTGTGGAACAGGAACACGCGCTGCAGCGTCTGACCGATGAGGCCGAACGGCAAGCCGGTGCTCATCTGATCGCCGCGCGACAGCAGGATGGTCAGCTCCGGGGTCTTGGCGCGCACCCGGCGGCTGAACTCCTTGCGCAGCCGCGACTTGCCGCAGCCCGACGGCGCCATCACGATCACGGCCCGCGCCAGGCGATGCTCGACGCAGGTGCGCAGGGTCTCTTCCAAAAGCGCCAGCTCGGGCTCGCGGCCGACGCAGGGGGTCGGCAGGCCGAGCAGCAGCTGCGAGCCGTCCACCTCATCGCGGTGGCCGGCGAGCGTGAACACTCCGGCCTCGCGCTGCTGCACCTCGAACCGGGAGCTGACCAGCTGGCCGGTCAGCTCGTCGAGCAAGAGCGGACAGTCCGCGCTCTGGCCGGCCAGCGCGAGCAGCCGCGCCGCCTTGTCCAGGGCCTCGCCGGTGGGCACGCGCTGCGGGAACTGGCTGCGCCCGGTGGCCACCGCCACGGCGCCGGTCGGCCACTGCTCCTTGATGAGCAGCCCGCTGCGCACGGCGCGCTCCGCGGTGTCCAGCGCCTCGGCGGTCACCGCCTGCGGAAAGGCGACGACCAGGGCGCGGTCGGTCAGCTGCTCCAGCTGCGCCCCCGAGCCCTGCAGCACCTCGTGCAGGGTCGCCAGCCGCTGTCGCTCCAGCTCAGGAGCCCCGGCCGCGTCGTCCTCAGCGGGCGCCGGCTGCTCGCCGAGGAGCACCGTGACAAAGCGCTGCTCGCCCGCGGTCAGCGCCGCGCGCGCGCTGGGCACCGCGGCGGCGCTTAAGACCTCGTCCCCCAGCGAGCTCAGCTCGGCATGCAGCGCCGCGGCGTCGGGCAGCCGCGCCAGCGGGTCCTTGGCCAGCATGCGCAGGAGCAGCGCGTCCAGCGAGGCCGGCGTGTCGGGGCGGAGCTGGCGGGCGGGCAGCAGCTCCTCAAAAAATATCTTGGCCAGGACCGCGGTGACATTGCCGCCCGAGAACGCTGGCACTCCGGTCAGGCACTCATACAGCACGCTGCCCAGTGAGAAGATATCGGCGGCCGGCGTGATGTCCCGGTGGCCGTGCGCGCACTCGGGCGCGAGGTACCCGGGCGTCCCGCTGAAGGTCGCCGGCCGGCTGCGCGAGGCCGGAGCCGCCGCCGCCGGGTCGCGGCGCTCGCGCGCGTGCCCGAAGTCGAGCAGCGTCACCTGATCCACCCGGCCATCGCGCAGAAACAGGTTGCTCGGCTTGAGATCCCGGTGGGTGATGCCGCGCCCGTGGACCAGAGAGAGCGCTTCGCTGACATGTAAGAGCAGGAGCAGGCAGTCGGCGATGCTCAGCGGCCCCGACCTGAGCCGGCAGGCGACGTCTTCGCCGTCGAGCCACTCCAGCGCCAGGTAGGTGCTGCCGTCCGCGGTCTGCCCGTGGGTGATGTAGGAGACGATCCCGGGGTGCTGCAGGGAGGAGAGGATTCTCGCCTCGCGCAGGAGCCGCTCCTGGTTGGGCGAGGCCTGCCCGCGATGGTGCAGAAGCTTGATCGCCACCGGCCGCTGCTGGAGGATGTCAAAGGCCCGGTAGACCGCGCCGCTGCCGCCGCTGCCGGCCAGATTGGTGATCATGAACCGGTCTGCGATCACCCCTTTATGTGGACTGCCAATCATGTGAGCTGCGCTCCGTCAGCTTGGTATACAGCAGGGCCGCGGCGCATTTCTACGGGACTTCGCGGCGCGCCCGGCGCGGCCGGCGGGCGGTGGCGAAGCGGGCGGCGGCGAAGATCTATTGACCGCTAGCATTATGATGCACCGGCCGATGTATAGTGCCCACCGATGACGACGCTCCACCTCCGCCTCCGTGACAATGATCACCGCGCCAGCTTCGAGCTCGCCTCTGGTCTGGCGCTGCTGTTCGGGCGCGAGCCGCGCGTCGAGCGCCTCGACGAGGGGCTGCGCGCCGAGCTGACCGGGCACAAGGTCCGCTGCGTCCAGCTGCCCTCGCAGCGCGTCTCGGCCAATCACCTGCTGGTCACCTGTGATGAAGAGCACGGGGTGCGCGCCTGGGATCTATTTAGCCGCAACGGCTCGTGGGTGCGCGTGCTGCCCGGGCAGCCGCTGGCGCTGCCGGCGCGCGCCGATCTGACGTTCGAGCTCACCGACGCCTCGCTGGCCAGCCAGCGCCTGGCCCAGCTCAAGGACGCGCAGTGGACGGCTGACAGCGAGTATGCGGAGTCGGTGCAGCGGGCGATCAGCGACTGGCTGGCCCAGGCCGAGCTGCACGTCCGGGTCACCCTGGTCGACTCGCCGCGCCCCGGCCCCGAGGAGGAGAGCCTGCTGCTCGCCGACGGTACCAAGCTGGTCATCGCGCCGTCGGCCGACAGCACAGTCGAGCTGCCGTGGCGCACCATCGTCGAGATGATCCGCAGCTACGTCAATGAGCAGAACATCCGCTACGAGCAGCTGCAGGGCCACGACGACGACTTCATCCTGGTGGCGCCGATCATGCGCGCCGCCCATCGCGAGCTCGTCGATGCTGCGGCCTATGGGATGCGGCTCATGCTGCTCGGGCCCACCGGCGCCGGCAAGGATCGCCTGGCGCGCTGCTTCCACAAGCACTCGCGGCAGCACCGCGGGCCGTACGCCACCGTCAACTGCGCGATGCTGCATGAGAATCTTCTTTATGCGCAGCTGTTCGGCGCCAAGAAAGGCTCGTTCACCGGGTCGGTGAACGACATCGTCGGCGTCATCGAGGCGGCCAACGACGGCACCCTGTTTCTCGACGAGGTCGGGGACATGGACATGGACGTGCAGAAGGCGCTGCTGCGCTTTCTCGACTCGCGCGGCGAGTACTATCGGCTGGGCGACAGCCAGCCGCGCCGCGCCAACGTCCAGGTGGTGTGCGCGACCAACGCGCGGCTGGACGATCCGGCGCAGCGGGTCGGGCGGTTCCGCGACGATCTGTGGTACCGCCTGGCGGTCAAGGTCGTGCGCGTGCCGCCGCTGGCCGAGCGCCCCGAGGACATTATTGCCTATCTGAAGGCGCACACCCTGCGCGGCGGCCTGATCAAAGCTTACGACGCGCTGTCGCGGGAAGCGCTGGCGCTGGTGATGCGCGACTCGTGGCCCGGCAACTTCCGCGACCTGGAGAACTTCGTCGAGCGGCTGCCACCGCACGCGACGCTCGGCTCGATCCGCGAGGACGCCTGCAAGGCCGCCCTGCACGAAGGTCACGGCGCCCCGGCGCGCGCGCCCAAGGCGGTGAGCGCCCAGCCCGGCGACAGCGCGACCTCGTTTCAGGACGTCTTTGTCTGCGCGTTCTCGGCGTTTGAGGAAGATCACGGGGCGGCGCCCAAGAACTGGGGGCAGCTGCTCGGCTTCACCGAGAAGTACCTCAAGCCGATGTTCGTCGCGCAGACCTGCGACCTGCTGTCGATCTCCGAGCTGACCAAGGCGATGAACTATTCCGAGATCGCCCGCCGCCTCAATGTCGCCGATGGCACTACGGTCAAGCTGCACCTGAGCCGCTACATCGAGCGCTTCCGCAAGCGCCCCGGGGAGGCGACCTAGCAGCCCAGTCGCTAGAGTTTAGCCGAGCGCTGTCGCTCCGGGCGGTCGGCCGCTCCGACCGGCGCCGCGGGCGTGGCTAGAAGGCCATCACAGAGGTTGTGCATTGACCGCCCGGTGACTAAAATGCGCCGCCGTGCACGCCCGATCCCTCGAACGCCTCGTCGATATGGCGCGCTCGCTGCCGGGCGAGCGGCTGCCTGTGCCGTCGGTGGTGCTCGCCGCGCGCGCGCCGGCGGCGGCCGCCATCGTAGACCCGGCGGCGCTGCGAGGTCGGCTCGGCCGGCTGCTGGCCGAGCTGGCCGGGCGGCTGGAGCCGGCGCTCAAAGGGGCCTTGCAGCAGGCGGCGATCGCCTGGGACACCTTCGATGACGTCGCGGTCCTGGAGCCGGCGCTGCAGGGCGCGGCAGCGGAGATCGCCGGCGAGGCGGCGGCGCTGGAGCGCGAGGTCGACCCCGCCCGACGCGCCATCGGCCTGGAGGTCCGCATCACGCTCGCAGCAGCGATTGGGCTTATCGAGCTTATCGAGCGCCGGCTGGCGATGCTGGTGCGGCTGCGGGTCCAGTCCGGCGAGCCCAGCCTGCTGCCCGGCGAGCGGCCGTTTCTCGACGTGGCCGCCGCCCTCGCCGAGGCCGCCCGGGGGTGGACGTGAGCCGGCTGCGCTGGGGCCTGGGGGCGGCGCTCGCGCTGGTGGCGCTTTTAGCGGCGGCCAGCTCGCTGCAGACCTACCTCGGGCACAAGCTGTGGCTCGGTGGGCTGGCGGTGATCGTCCTGGCGGCGATCGATGTGGCCGGCTTTGTCAGCCTGGCGCAGGCGCGGCGCCGCCTGGCGGTGGAGCTCGCCGCCCTGGCCGCGGAGCCGCCCGGCGGCGCCCTTTTGGCTGAGCGGCGGCAGCGCCTGGCGGCGATCCACGCCGCCGCGGCGCGCCCCGACTTGGACGCTCTGGCCGCGGCCACGGCGGCCGCCGAGCTCGGACGCGCCTACCTGGGCAAGTACCTCGTCGCGGTGACCGTGCTCGTCGGCCTGGTCGGCACGTTCGCTGGTCTGATGGAGACGCTGCGCGGCGTCGCGCCGCTGCTCGCCGACGAGCGGATTACTACGCTGCAGGCGCTGGCGACGCCGCTGGCCGGCCTGGATGTGACCTTCGGTGCCAGCCTGGTCGGCATCCTGGTGACGCTGGCGCTGGCGCTGGTGCAGGGTGATCTCGCTCTGGCGGAGGAGGAGGCACTGGCGCGGCTGGAGGAGCGGACCCGCCACGTGCTGGTTCCGGCGCTGTGGCCGGCCGCGGAGGAGGCGGACGAGCGCGCCGCGCGCGAGCTCACGGCGCTGCGCGGCGAGCTGGCGGCGTTCGTCGTGCGCGCCACCGAGGCGGCGGGCGAGCGGGTGGCGCGCATCGCCGCCGCCGAGGTCGACCGGATGGTGCAGGGGGTGCGGGCCGCGGTGCAAGACTCGGTGCAGGGGACGGCGGCGCGGGTCGAGACGGGACTTATGGGCCTGGCGGTGGCGTTTGAGGCCAAGCTCGAACCCATGCTCAGCGCGCAAGAGGCGCGGCTGGCGGCGCTGCAGGCCGCGGCCGAGCGGGCGGCGGCGACCGCGGTCGCGGCGGGGGCGCAGGCCGCGGCAGCCATCGCGCAGGCCAGCGAGCAGGCGCAGGCCGGCATCAGCCACTCGGTCGACGGGCTGGGCGCGGCGCAGCAGGGTCTGGTGGGCCAGGCGGCGGCCGCGCTCGACCGCGTCGTCGAAGCCTCGCGCGATTCGGTGCAGCGGCTGGCAGAGGCGCTGCGCGAGCTGGGCGCCGATCAGGCGGCCGCCAGCGCTCGGCTGCTGGAGGTCCAGCGGTCCGAGTCGGCTCGCCTGGGCGCCGCGCAGGGCGAGACGGCGGCGCGCGCCGAGGCCGCGGTGCAGCACCTTTTGGCGGTGCAGGTCGCGCACGCGGCGCAGCTGGATGTCCGGCAGCAGGAGACGGCGGCGCGCGCCGAGGCGGCGGCGCAGCGTCTGCTCGAAACGCAGGTCGCGCACGCGGCGCAGCTGGATGTCCGGCAGCAGGAGACGGCGGCGCGCGCCGAGGCGGCGGTGCAGCGCCTGCTGGATGCCGGGGCGGGGCGTGCGGCGCAGCTCGAGGTCAAGCAGGAGGAGACGGCGGCGCGGGCGGAGGCGGCGCTGCAGCAGCTTCTGGCAGCGCAGGCGGCGCGCGCGCTGCAGCTGGATGAGGCGCAGGCGGCGCGCGTCGCCCAGCTCGATGCCGCGCAGGCGCACACGGCAGAGCGGGCCGAGGCGGCGGTGCAGCGCCTGCTAGAGGCGCAGGCGCTGCACCTGGCGCAGCTGGATGAGGCGCAGGCGGCGCGCGCAGCCAAGCTCGATGCGGCGCACGAGAAGGCGACAGCGCGGGCCGAGACCGCGGTGCAGCGCCTGCTGGAGGCACAGGCGGCGCGCCTTTCGCAGCTCGATGCGAAGCAGGTTGAGGGCGCCCAGCGCGTCGAAGCGGCCCTGCAGGCGCTGGTGGCGGCGCAGGCGGCCGAGGCGACGCGGCTCGCGGCGGCGCACGCGGCGGCCGTGCAGCGGCTTGAAGAGGCCCTGCAGACTCGCGCCAAGGTGCAGGAGGCGCACGACGCGCTGCTGCAAGAGGGGCAGGCCGCTGCTGCGGCGCGGGTCGAAGCGGCGCTGGCGGCGGTCGTGCAGACCCATGCCGCGCAGCTGACCACGACCACCGCCGCGGTGTGTGAGGCGGTGCGCACCTCTGTCGGGGATGAGGGGCTGCGCCTGGGCGACGCGGTGCGCGCTCTCAGTCAGGCGGCGAGCGAGCTCGGGGCGGCGGCGCCGGCGCTCGGGGCGCCTATCGCCGCGCTCACGCCCGAGCTCCAGGGGCTGGCGCGGGAGGTGGCGCTGCTCGCGGCGCGCGGCGAGTCGGACGAGTCATCAGCGATGCTGGATGAGCTGAGCCGCCTGGGCGAAGGCATGGAGCGGCTGGAAGCGCTGCTGCGCCTCTCCCAAGGGCAGGCCGCCAGCCACGAGAGGGCCTGAGATGGAGCGTCGCCACCGCACCCTGTTCCCGGTCAACGTCTGGCCGCCGCTGGTCGACGCGATGACCCTGGTGCTGGCGACGTTTGCTCTCATCGCCGTCATCGCCGCGCTGGCCGAGCACGCCCTGGTCGGGCGGCTGCGCGACAAGGAGCGCGAGCTCGACCGCCTGCGTGAAGAGAAGGCGCGAGTGGAGCGCCGCCTGCGGGCGCTGGCCCCCGCCGGCAGCTTCGAGGTGGAGGAGGGCAAGGTGATCCTGCAGGGGGAGGTGCTGTTCGCTTCGGGCTCCGATGAAGTCCGCCCGGAGAGCCGCGCCTTCCTCGGCGAGATGGCGCGGGCCCTGGGGGCGCTGCTCGCCGCCGAGCCGGAGCAGCTGGTCCTCATCGGCGGACACACCGACAATGTGCCGATCCAGAACGCCCGGTTTGACTCGAACTGGGAGCTCTCGGCGGCGCGCGCGGTGTCGGTCTCGCGCGTGCTGGTCGCCGCCGGACTGCCACCGGATCGAGTGGCGGCGGCTGGCTTTGGCGACAACCACCCGCGGGCTCCCAACCACGATGAAGCCTCGCGTCGCCGCAACCGCCGCATCGAGGTGCTGCTGGTGCCGGTTCGCTCGGTGTCGAGCCGATGAGCGCGCCCACCGGCACCCCAGACCACGGTGCCCTGGCCCGGGCGCTGCTGCGCCGCGCCGTCGCTGTCTTCGCCGTGGTGCCGCCGGCCGAGCGGGGCCCGGCGCTGGCGGCGCTCGACGACTTTCTCGCCGCACCTGGTCCGGCGACCTACCTGGCCGCGACCCGCGTGCTGGTCGAGGCCCGGCGGGCGCGGACGCTGACCCAGGTGCGCGCGGCGCAGGCCGACTATGCGCGCGCCCGCGGCCTCGATGCGGTGCGGCGCGAGCTCGGCACTGCCACGGCCGAGGCGCTCGCCGCCGCTCCCAGCGACGAGCGGGCCGGCCTTCGCCTGCGCGCCCTGACCCTGCTCGCGGCCGCCCATCGCGAGCTCGCGGAGCGGGTCGCCGGCAGCTCGGCGCTTTTGCGTCAGCAGTTGGCCCTATCCCGGGACAAGCGCCTGCCGCCGCGCCGCCGCGTCGCCGCCTCGCGGTGAGCAGCGCTGCCGCCCGGGGCATCGTTCCCCAAGCGGGCCGGTGCCGGCTTTCCAGCGCCCGGCGACTGCCCGGCGCGACCCTGGAAACCCGGGCCCCAAGTCTTCGACGGAATGAACAGGCCGCGGTGGATGGATCCCGGGGCTTCAGGGGACGACGATCAGGCAGCTGGCACCGCTGCGGGAAGAGCGCCGGAACCGGCGCTCGCGCTCGCGCCGACTAGAACGCGCGCGTCCAGCAGAGGAAGTTGTCGGCCCAGGTGTGGGGGTCGGACGGCTCGTAGAAGCGCAGGCAGTGCAGCCCGGGGATCGGACCGCGGGAGCTCCACGCCAGCTCCAGCGGTGACTCGGGCGGCACGCACAGGAAGTTGTCGTGCCAGGTGTGCTGAGGTGGCTCGACTCCCTCGGTGATCTGGGTGCAGCGCATGCCAGGAATGGGACCCCGGAAGGACCAGCGGATGCCGAAGTCGCGGGTCGAGCAGAAGAAGTTGTCTTGCCAGGTGTGCGGATCCGCCGGCTCGTTGATCTGGATGCACGCCATGCCGGGGATGGGACCGGCGCAGTTCCAGGCAAACGGGCCACGCCGATCCAGGCACCCCTGTACAGGCGGAGGCGGCGGAGGCGGCGGCGGCGGAGGCGGAGGCGGCGGCGGCGGCGGCGGCGGCGGCGGCGGCGGCTGTTCAAAGCCACCCTGGCCGTGCTGCCAGCAGAGGAAGTTGACGTGCCAGGTATGGGGATCCGCCGGCTCGTTCCAGCGCAGGCAGCGGAGCCCGGGAATCGGTCCGCCGTAGCTCCAGCTGAACTGGAACGGAGACTGCGGCGGCACGCACAGGAAGTTGTCGTGCCAGGTGTGCCGCGGCGGCTCGGCCGGCTCGATGATCTGGGTGCAGCGCATGCCGGGGATGGGGCCGGCGAACGACCAGCGGATCCCGAAGTCGAAGTTGGAGCAGAAGAAGTTGTCCTGCCAGGTGTGGGGATCGGCCGGCTCAATGATCTGCGTGCAGGCCATGCCCGGAATCGGACCGGCGCAGTTCCAGGCGAACGGGCCGCGGCGGTCGGCGCAGTGGGGCCCCGGCTGGGCGCTGCTGGCGCGGATAAAGCCTCCGCTGCCGGGCTGGCCGGGGATGGGCTGCCCCGGCTGGCCGCCCAGGAGCGCCAGCGTGAAGGTCGCAGAAGACAGGAGCACGGACCTCTTGGTGATCGGCACGGGAACCTCCTAGGGAAGCGAGTGAATGCTCGGGCTCACAAGCTCAGGGAGCTGCAGACTACACGCAGCGCCAGTGGCCGCGATGCCAGCGGCCCCAGGCCCCGCGGTGCGCCGGGACCCACACCGCGTTGCAGGTCGGCCGCACCTCATACTCGGTGTAACAGCCGGTCAGCGTGCTGGTACCGACCAGTCCAAGGAGACAGACGCTGAGCATCAACCATGCGCGCATTTTCATCCTCCGATCGGCGGCCTGAGCGGGCCGACCCGGTTTGCTGCGATCTGGACGACAGGGCATGCGGCTTTGTTCACCAGATCTGCCACCAGGCCGGTCATTTTCGCACAGCGGCAGCTCGTTCGGATAGCGGTGACCTGCCGTGGCTGTCGTCGGTCCGGTGTTTGGACCGGCTGCGCAGCGCGCGCCAGGGCCAGTCAGGCGGGCGGCGGCGCTGGCATTTCCGTGCGTTCGCCGAGGAGCAGGGAAAACCGTCCCCGCAGCCGAGCGAGGGACCGCCGCCGCTGCATGCGTCCGCGGTGAGCGATGCCGCGAGAGTGCGCCACCGCCAGCGCGGAGGCGATCTGTCGGCCGAGCCGCACCGTCACCGCCTCGGTGAGCGCCTGACGGCTGCGGCCGCCGAGCCGCGTCGACACCGTCTCGCCTTCCAGAAACTCCATCAGGATGTAAAGGGTCCCATCGGCCAGCTGGCCCGAGTCAAAGACCTGCACCAGCCCCGGATGCTGGGCGATGATCGAGGCGCGCGCTTCGTTGAGGAACCGCGCTCCGTCGGAAAAACGCGCTGCTGCTTTCCCCAAGCCTGACTCAGCGACGAGATGGCTAGGGAAAAATCCAGGTCAATCCGACCGTCCACCGCCGGGCCTTACCTGAAGCGAGAACAGCGGCGTCCAACCCATACGCCGCACTGAACAACTGCCTCTGCTAGCTGGCTAAAAATTACACCACGTCATCGCGGAAGTGCTCCTGGGCAAGACTTTGGCTCGGCCGCGCAGTCTTTTTGACGGGCATGCCATGAAGCTCTACTTGCAGCGCGTTTCCTGCTTTGTCCATCGCCGGTGTACCGGGAAGATTATTGTACCAGCCGGAGGTCTCTATCGCTGAAGGTTCGCTCTGATCTTGAGTGCAGTGAGCTCGTACCTCCAGTGGTGTTGTCGTGCTTAGTGTGCCTGGGGCTGGAGTGGAAGAGCTGGCTTGCCCGGCGATGCCACCGCAGAGGCGCGAAGACGCAAGGGGCAGGTGATACCTGAAACAGTTGGAACCACAGGGCCTCTCTCCTCGTACAATGACTTAAGGTGAAGCGAGCCTCCTCAAAGAGGTTGGGTGAGGCGTCCTGGGGCGGGGCGTCAATGCGTCGGCGCTGGCTCTCGCAGCTGCTGCTCGTGCTGTACGTCGCAGCCGTGCACGGGCTGCCGGTGCTTCACCTTGGCTGGCACCAGAACGATCACGTTCACGAGCTGGGTGGGCTCCGCTGGCTGCAGTCGCGTCTCCACGCTCACCCTCACGCCCTCTCGACTGCGCACCCTGGCCCGGTTCACGAAGCCCACGCTGACGATCGGGTACGCCAGCTGCGCCTGCGGCCGGTCGAGGGATCATCCTCACTCGGGTTCGCGCTGCACCTCGCGCTGGGACCATCGCACGGCCAGCAATCGCTTCTTGCGCCGATCGTGCTCATCTCGCTGGCCCTGGCGCAGCCGGCGCGTCAGCTTGTTGCAGCGCAGATCTTCCCATCGCTTCGCGATGTCTTCGCCAAGCCCCGCGCCCGTGCTCCTCCGGCGTCGGTCTGAACTCCATAGGCCGCCACCAACGACTCGAATCCAGGAGCCAGATCGATGCGTCAGCGTCTTTATCGGCGCACGCCTGCGCGTGCGCTTGTCCTCTCGCTGCTCGCCGCTGCCCCAGCTTGGGCTGCCGAGCCGAACAATTCCCCGTCACAGCTACCCGTACCGGCAGCCGCACCGACAAGTGCTGCGCCCGTGGCCTCACCAGCGCCGGCGCCTCCGTCAGGGCTGCCAGCTTTGCCGCCTGCAGAACCATCGCCCGCTCCGCCTGCGGTCGCCCCGCCGCCGGCCGCGCCTGCCACCGCCCCGCCGCCTACGGCCGCTCCGCCCGAGCCCCCCAAGCCAGCTACCTCGGCCGTCCCTTCGGGCGCAGTTCCGGCTCCCGAGCCCCCCAAGCCAGCCACCTCGCCCCCGCCGGGGCCTTCGGCTGCTGCCTTCACGGCGGTCGTCACCGCAGACAGGCCCCAGAGTGCGGCCTCGGCACAGACGGTTAGGGATCGCGATCTCCAGCTCCGTCCGATTCAGCGTGTCTCGGACCTCTTGCGTGTGGTGCCGGGGCTGCTCACCGTGCAGCACGCCGGCGGTGGCAAGGCCAACCAGTACCTGCTGCGCGGCTTCGACGCCGACCACGGCCGTGTGGTGCCGGGGCTGCTCACCGTGCAGCACGCCGGCGGTGGCAAGGCCAACCAGTACCTGCTGCGCGGCTTCGACGCCGACCACGGCACCGATGTCGCGTTCATGCTCGATGGCATCCCCATCAACATGGTCACGCATGGGCATGGCCAGGGCTTCTCGGACATGAACTTCATCATTCCGGAGCTCATCGAACGCATCGAGATCACTAAAGGCCCGTACTTCGCCGAGCAGGGCGACTTCGCCACTGCAGGCGCCGTGAACCTCGTGACCCGCAAGAGCTTCGCCCAGAACCAGATCAGCTTCTCGGTCGATACGCTCGCGGGCCTGCGTGCGCTCGGCGTCGCCAGCCCGCACCTGACCGTCCTCGAAGGTAGGCTGCACCCGCTCCTTGTGGCCGAGGTCTCGCGTACCAATGGTCCCTTTCAGAATCCGGAGGACTACAAGAAGTACAACATCTTCGGAAAGCTCACCTTTGATATAGGTCCCCAGACTACTCTCTCATTCGCGACGTCGAGCTACGGGGGTTCCTGGAACGCATCGGGCCAGCTCCCGACCCGCGCGGTCGATTCGGGGCTCATCGATTTCTTCGGCTCGCTCGACCCCACCGAGGGCGGCGCCTCGTCCCGCCACAACGCCTACCTGTCGTTTCAGCACAAGGACGGCGTGCGCAGCGACTTCAGCGCCCTGGTCTACTTCTCGCTCTACTCGTTTAAGCTCTACTCGAACTTCACTTTCTTCTCGGCAGATCCGGTCCGCGGCGACGAGATAGAGCAGGGTGACGATCGCTCGCTCGGAGGCATGAAGGCGCAGTATCGGCGGCGCTTCACCTGGCGCTGGCTCACCTTCGACACCACGCTGGGCGCGAGCGTCCGCCATGACTCGATTCACAACACGCTCTACCACGCGCAGGCCCAGCAGCGGCTGGAGCCGATCGCCGATCACGACATTCTCGAGACCAGCCTCGGCGCGTTCCTCAAGGAGGAGATCGCGTTTTCACGCTACGTCCGGCTCGTCGCCGGGCTGCGCGCCGACTACTTCGTCTTCGACGTGACGGATCGGCGGGAGAGCCTGCCGGCCGATCCCACGCTGCCCGCCGACCCGGCTAACAAGACCTCGGGCGTTCGCGGCGCGGGGCTATTTTCTCCCAAAGCGTCGCTCATCGTGTCGCCGCACCGAGCGATCGATCTCTTCGTCAACTTCGGCTACGGATTCCACTCCAACGACGGGCGTGGCGTGGTGCGCGGAGTTGATCCGGTGACACCGCTGACACCGGCCCTGGGCTATGAGCTCGGCGCTCGCACCCGGGTGCGCAATCGCCTCGATCTGGCGCTGGCGCTGTGGGGGCTCGACCTCGACAGCGAACTCGTGTGGTCTGGTGACGCGGGCACGACGGAAGAGAGCGGCGCGACGCGGCGGATCGGGCTCGAGTTCGAGTCGCGGCTGCGCATCGTCGATTGGCTGCACTTCGACCTCGACTTCACCGCCAACGACGCGCGCTTCCGCGAGAACGCCGGCAATGGCAACGCCGTGGCGCTGGCACCTCGCTTCACCCTGTCGAGCGGCCTGTCCGTGCGGACGCCCTTCGGGCTGCGCGGCTCGCTGCGCTTCGTCGGTATCACGCCGCGGCCGGCGACTGAAGACGAGTTCCTGACCGCCGAGGGCACCTACCTCCTCGATGCGTTTGTCGGCTATCGCTGGCGCTTCATCGAGGTGAGCGCCAGCATCGAGAACATCCTGAACCAGCGCTACAAGCAGGCGCAGTTCGCCACCACGGCGCGCCTTGCCAGCGAGCCGCCGCTTGGCGCGCCGCCGCCGCCGAACGCCTGCACCAGCCGCACACGAGCGAAGGCCGATGGCAGCGGCAACTTCGTCGGCTGCGAGGATGTAGACTTCACTCCCGGCTATCCCATCAACGCGCGCTTCACCGTTTCTCTGTTCTTCTAGCCAGCAAAACGAAGGTATTTGCAGGAGCCGAGCGCCGCGAAGCGCGACGAGCGCCTGTGCTCCAACGGCTTACGGGCTGGGAGCCTATGAGACGCGGGGCATGGCCTGGTACCGATGGCACAGCGGCAAGGGCAGCGCGGCATGCCTCAGGCGTCGATGTGGCATAGCGGTCAGCGCTTGATATAGAGCTACTTGGCCGGTGTGGACCAGCGCAGCAAAATTCATTCCTCACTCGGCTTGCTCAGCATGATCATCTGCGATTGATTCGTCCAGGTGGGCAGCCATGTCAGCAATTACGCACCGGATGTGATCATCTGCGGCTTGGTAGAACATTTGCCGACCATGTCGCTCGGCGCGTACTGCGCGTGCCATGCGCAGCAGGCGCAGGTGATGGCTGACGAGCGACTGCGACAGCTCTAGCCGCTCCGCGATGTCGCTGACGCAGACCGGCTGGCCAAGGCACAGAGCCAGGATGCGGAGGCGGCTCGGATCGCCAAGCAAGCGGAAGGTTTCAGCCAGCTCAAGCGCTTGACCATCGGTCAGATTGATCGGATTTGACACATTCATGAATATATGAAAAACTGTTCATATGTCAACCCGTGAGATCGCCTACAGCTCGTTTGCGAGCGTGGCATGGCACTGCGTTGACGACCAGCCGGATAGATGTAAGTGTTCTTCCAGCGTGCAGCGGACTCGTGACAGCGGTTTCCTTAAGCAGCGGCGAGTGCGCCGCTGGCGGAGACTGTTTTACGGTGGGGCGCGACGCCTCCTGGCTCTGTTGCTGCTCATGCAGACAGCCGGCATGGTCTCCCTGGCGGCGAGCGTCTGTGTCGACGCGGAGCCAGGTTGTACGGGACGCTGTTCAGATGAAGACCAAAGTGATGCGCCATGCGCGCCCTTTTGTACAACGTGTACTTGCGTCCATGGCCGAGCCCCCAGCCTGCCGCCTCGAATCGCTAGCTCACAGCCGGTCGAACTCCGACAGCAAAGAGCAGCGTTTGTACGGCCGGTAGACCTGCCCCCTGACCAACCCGATCCGAACGCAATCTTTCATCCCCCTCGCGGCTAAGGCCCTGCTTCACCTGTGTGCGCTCGCGCGTGCGAGCGCATGTGATCAGGTCTTGCTCTCATTGCCGCGAGGACATTGCCATGCTCAGGTTTGGTCATGCGGCGTGCATGGGCACGCTGCTGCTTTCCCTGCTGGGCGTCGGACGTGCGGACACCCAGCCGCCCCGTTGTGCGGCCAGCCCGCTGGGGCCTGCTGAAGTCGTTCAGTGTGCGCTCGCTCAAAGTCTTGAGGTGCGCACGGAGAAACAAGCGCTCAAGGCGCTTTCAGGCCGGCGGATTGCCGCTGGCACATTGCTACCTTCAAACCCTACCGTGGCGGTGAGTCTGGCGTATCGCCGACCCCAGGAGTTGACGGCCGAAACAGCTGAACAGACGACGTTCTTCAACTGGTACGTCACGCTGTCGCAGGAGATCGAGATCGCCGGTCAGCGGGGTGCCCGACTCGATGTCGCAGATGCCGCGATGGCTGCGCAGGTTCGCCGCGTATCCGTCGCGCAGCAGGAGTCAGTCGCGGCGATGCTCTCGGCCTATTACAACTTACTCGCGGCGGGTGAGGAGCTGCGCCTGACCGAGGAGCTAGCCGGCGTGGCCGATGCGCTATCCCGGCTTGCCGTGGCGCGTGCGCAGCAGGCGCTGCTGTCGCCCGTCGATGCCGATGTCGCGCAGGCAGAGGCCAGCCGCCTCGGGCTGGTCCGCATTGAGGCGAGGCTGCGCACATCCGCGGCTCGTGCTGCGCTCGCGGCGCTCCTCGGGGCCGCGCCGACGGTCCCGGTCGAAGTTTCCGGGGACTTGGAGCCCGACCCGCGTGTGACGCCTGAACCCGCGGGAGACCTGGATGCGCTCGTGCAGCGAGCCCTGACCCTGCGCGGGGAGCTGCAAGCGGCTGCGATGGAGCGTCTAATGTCAGAGCATCAGGTGCGCGTGCTACGTCGAGTGCGGGTTCCCAACCTCACGCTCTCAGCCTTCGCACAAAGAGACGGTCTCAACGAGCAGGTGTTCGGTGGAGGGGTGTCCATACCGCTGCCACTGCCGGCGCCCCTCGGCCCCAGCCGGCACGGCGAAATCGCTGAAGCCCTGGCCCGCGGAGCGCAAGCAGAGACCGAGATCGAGAGGGTCCGCCGCCGAGTTCAGCGTGAAGTCATGCAAGCCTTTCAGGCGCACCAGGCGCAAACGGAGGCGCTCCGGCTCATCCCAACAGAGCTGGTGCAACGCGCGCGGGCCGACGTGCGCGCCATCGCGCAGGCGGTGACGACGCGACAACTTCCGCTGCGCGAGGCGCTGCTATCGCAGCGGAGCCTGATCGAGCTTCTGCAAGCACACATCAAGATCCGTCACGAGCTGGCCCTGGCGCGCGTCGAGCTTCTGCGCGCCACCGGCCTGCTCGTGCAAGGAGAGAGACCATGACGGTCACGCTACCTTTCCTCGGCCAGCTCGCGCTGGCCCTGTGCCTCTTGATCCCGGCATGTTCTCGCAAGAGCGCGACGCAGCAGGAGTCCAAGGAGAACGCATCCGAAGAAGGCAAGCACGACGACGAGAGCGGGGAACACGAGAAGTTGCCCAGCCGCGTGCGCCTCTCGGCCAAAGTCGTCGCCGATGCAGGAATTAAAACGGCGCCGGTCGCCCTCAAGAGCCTTCCCCTGACGGTCGATCTCACCGGAGAGGTCGCCGCCGATCCAGACCGCGTGGCCCAAATCTCCGCTCGCGTGCCCGGCCGCGTGGCAGACGTGCGTTACAAAGAGGGCGACCGCGTGCAGGCAGGCGCACTGCTCGCGGTTCTCGAATCGGCGGACGTGGCCAGGGCACGGGCGGATCTGCGCTCGACGCAAGCGCGTGCGCAGGTGGCGCAGCAGAATGCCCAGCGATTGGAGACGCTCGCCCGCTCAGGGCTTGCCGCTGGGCAGGAAGTGGCCGCCGCACGCGCAGAGGCCGACGCCCTTAGCGCGGAGGCCGCGGCGGCGCAGCGGACCTTGCTGACCGCGGGTGCCCAAGGGGACAACCCCTCCGTAGCGCGTCTTGAAGTGCGCGCGCCCATCGCCGGCACGATCTTGTCTCGCGACGCGGTGCGGGGACAGACCGTTTCTGCTGATCATGTGCTCGCCGTGGTGGCCGATCTTGACTCGGCCTACTTCGTCGGGCGGCTGTTCGAGAAGAACATCGCCCGCGTGCACTCCGGCGAGCGCGCCGAGGTCCGCCTCAACGCATATCCCGACGAAGTGTTCATCGGTAATGTCGAGCGCATCGGAAATCAACTCGATCCAACAGCGCGCACCGTCGTCGCCCGCATCGCTATCAAGAACCGGGACGAGCGACTGAAAGTGGGCTTGTTCGGCAAGGCGCGCGTCGCCGTCGCGGACGCAACCCCGACCCCGCCGCAGCTCGTAGTCCCGCTGAATGCCGTCGTGCGCATCGCGGAAGAACCCGTTGTCTTCGTCCGGCAGACCGATGGCCACTTCGAGGTCCACCCCGTCAAGCTCGGCCGCTCCGCGGAGGGGCAGGTCGAGACCCTGAGCGGGCTGCGGGCCGGTGAGGAGGTCGTCGTCGAGGGCGCCTTTACGGTCAAGAGCGTCGTGCTCAAGGGTTCCTTCGCCGAGGAGGACTGACATGGCGCTCTTATCTGCAATTGTCCACTGGTCGCTGCGCAACCGCCCCATCGTAATGGTCGCCGCGCTGTTGCTCATCGTGCTGGGCATACGCGCCGCGCAGCAGCTTCCGATCGACGCCGTGCCGGACGTAACCAACGTCCAGGTGCAGATCATCACCGCAGCACCCGCGCTCTCGCCCGTCGAGGTGGAACAGTACGTCTCCGTCCCGGTCGAGCGCGCCATGGCGGGAATCCCGCACGTCATGCAGATCCGCTCGCTGTCCAAGTACGGTCTGTCGGTCGTCACGGTGACTTTCGCTGATGACACCAACATCTACTTCGCCCGCCAGATGGTGGCTGAGCGCATGCGCGAAGCGGAAGACGCCGTGCCCCCGCGCTACGGCAAGCCAGCGATCGGCCCCATCACCAGCGGCCTCGGCGAGATCTTTCAGTTCGTTGTGCGAGGCGATGGCCGCACGCTCATGGAGCTGGAAGAGACGCTTGACTGGTACATCGCGCCCCAGCTTCGCATGGTGCCTGGCGTCGTCGAAGTGAACAGCTTCGGCGGCGAGAACAAGGAGTATCAGGTCGTCCTTGACCCGCAGCGGCTGCAAGCCGCGGGCCTCTCCGTGCGCGAGGTCATCGAGGCGATCGAGCAGAGCAACGGCAACGCAGGCGGCGGCTACATCGAGCGCAACCGCGAGCAATACGTCATCGGCACCAGCGGCTTGGTGCGGGGTCTGGAGGATCTGCAAACCGTCGTCGTCGGTGCGACACCCAATGGCATTCCGATCACGGTCGCGCAGATCGCCGAGGTGCGTTTTGGTCCCAAGCTGCGCCGGGGCGCCGCGTCGATGGACGGCCAGGGCGAAGTGGTCGTGGGCGTGGCCTTGATGCTCATGGGAGAAAACTCGCGCACCGTCACTGAAGCAGTGAAGGCCAAGCTGAATAAGATGGAGTCGAGCCTGCCTGCTGGCATGCGCATCGAGCCGTTCTACGACCGCGCGCAGCTCGTGAGCCGCACCATCGGGACTGTGCAGCGGAACCTTCTTGAGGGTGCGGCGCTGGTAGTGCTGGTGCTGCTGGTGCTGCTCGGCGATCTCCGCGCGGGCCTGATCGTCGCGACCACGATCCCGCTGTCGCTTCTGTTCGCCCTCATCATCATGAAAGTGCGCGGGGCGTCGGGGAACCTGATGAGCCTGGGCGCCATTGACTTCGGCCTCATCGTAGACGGTGCCGTGATTATCGTCGAGAACGCGGTGCGGCGGTTGGCAGAGGCGCGGCAGCACAAGGGCTCAGCACTCAACGCGGAGGAACGGCTTCGGGTGGTCGAGGAGGCGACGCTGGAGGTCCGCGGAGCCACCGTGTTCGGCGAGGCCATCATCGCGATCGTGTACCTACCGATCCTGGCGCTCACCGGCATCGAGGGGAAGCTGTTTCAGCCCATGGCGCTGACCGTACTGTGTGCGCTGCTTGGTGCCTTCGTTTTGACGCTGACTGTCATCCCGGCGCTGGCCAGCTACTTTCTGCGCGACGCAGAACATGAGCGCGAGACGTGGCTCCTGCGCAAGACGCAGGAGCTATACCGCCCGCTGCTCGGCATCGCATTGCGTCGCCGCTTTGTGACGCTGACAGCGGGTGTTCTGCTACTCGCCGGCGCGGTTGGTCTGTTCTCACGGCTGGGTGCCGAGTTCGTCCCTCAGCTCGATGAGGGCGATCTGCTGGTCGAGGTGCGTCGCCTACCGGGCATCGCGCTTAGCGCGTCGGTCGATATGGAACGCCGGATTCAGAAGGCTCTCCTGTCGATCTCCGAAATCCGGGGCGTGGTCAGTCGCACCGGCTCGCCGGAGGTCGCCACCGATCCGATGGGGATTGAGCAGAGCGACGTGTATGTGTTGCTCAAGCCGCGGGCTACCTGGCGGCGGGGCCTCACCAAAGAGCAGCTTGCCAAGGAAGCATCCGAGCGGATCGCCGAGGACATTCCCGAGGCGGCCACCGCAATCTCGCAGCCCATCCAGATGCGCACAAATGAGCTGATTGCCGGAGTGCGCTCCGATGTGGCGGCAATCCTGTACGGACCTGACCTCAAGGTCTTGCAGGAGACGGCCGAGCGAATCGCCGGCAGCATTCGTCGCATCCACGGCGCGGTCGATGTGCGAGTGGAGCAAGGCGCCGGGCTCCGCTACATCCGCGTGTACCCCGACCGCGAGAAGCTGGCGCGCTACGGGCTCACGCTCGCCGATGTCAACCAGCTTACCGAGACATTAGCCGTCGGCTACCCGGCCGGCATCGTGTTCGAAGGGGAGCGCCGCTTCGGGCTGATGGTGCGGAGCGCCATCTCCGCCGAGGCCGAGACCGACGAGCTGGCGGCGCTACCGCTCAAGTCACGCACCGGGCAGCTCATACCCCTCGGGGATGTCGCGGAGATTCGCACCGAGACCGGCCCGGTTCTGGTCAACCGTGAGAGCCTATCCCGTCGGCTCGTCATCGAGTTCAACGTGCGCGGGCGGGACCTTATCTCGACCGTGAACGGCGCGCAGGATGCCGTTGGGCGGAGCATCCATCTGCCGACCGGCTATCATCTGGACTGGGGTGGTCAATTCGAGCACTTCACCGAGGCCAAGCAGCGGTTGCTGTGGGTCGTGCCGCTCGCACTGACGCTGATTCTGTTCCTCTTGTGGCTGGCCTTCCGCGCGCTGCGTCCGGCGTTGCTCATCTTCCTCAACATCCCCTTCGCGATTGTCGGTGGCGTGGTAGCGCTGTGGCTACGGCAGATTCCTTTTAGCATCTCCGCGGGCGTCGGGTTTATCGCGCTGTTCGGCGTCTCGGTGCTGAACGGCTTGGTGCTGCTCACGTTTTGCCACCGTCTCGAAGCTGAGGGACAGCCCCCCGGTGAGGCGATCCGCCAGGCAGCCGAGCTGCGGCTGCGCCCAGTGATCATGACGGCGCTCGTGGCCTCACTAGGCTTTCTACCGATGGCGCTGTCACATGCACCGGGCAGTGAGGTCCAGCGTCCGCTTGCTACCGTAGTCATCGGCGGCCTAGTGACCGCAACAGCACTGACACTGCTGGTATTCCCAGCGGTCTACAGGCTCGTAAATCGTCGGCCGAAATTTGAATCCACACCATAACGTCATCAGGTCGCATGGGCCGACTGCTGCCGCCGTCTGTGCCCATGAACCAAAGGTGTCACGACTGCGGCAAGACTAGGGAGGAGGTCTATGCAAAACGAACACTCACATGCAAGCGGTTCCCATGAGGGACATGAGCACGATCCGGCCGACCAAAAAGCGCATACAAATCGAGGCCACGGACATTCTCACGGCCTCTCACCGAGCAGCCGCAACAAGGGTCGGCTCGCGCTTGTCCTGGGGCTTACCACGCTGTTCATGGCCGTCGAGGTCGCTGCCGGATTGTATACCCGCAGCCTGGCACTGCTCGCCGATGCTGCTCACATGCTAACCGACGCGGGAGGACTGGCGTTGGCGCTGTTCGCGATCTGGTTTGCCGAAAAGCCCGCCACGCCCGAGCGGACCTATGGTTACTACCGCGCCGAGATCCTTGCAGCGATGGCCAACGCCATCGTGCTTCTCGGTATCTCCGGGCTCGTCCTCTATGAAGCCTACCAGAGATTCAAGACGCCTCCGGCCGTAGACAGCAAGCCCATGCTCGCTGTAGCGGCGATCGGCTTGCTTATTAACATAGGAGGGCTCGCGCTGCTTCAGGCGGGTTCGCGCGAGAGCTTGAACATGAAGGGCGCGTACTTTGAGTTGCTATCCGATGCGCTCACTTCGGTCGGAGTGCTTATCGCCGCGGCGGTGATGTGGACGACCGGCTGGTACTATGCAGATCCGCTCCTCTCGGCTGCGATTGGGTTATTCATCTTGCCCCGCACATGGCGCCTGCTCAGCGAAGCAGTCGGCATCCTTC
This sequence comes from Polyangia bacterium, assembly GCA_044222245.1. Lineage (GTDB taxonomy): Bacteria > Myxococcota_A > Polyangia > Palsa-1104 > JAEUJZ01 > CALFML01. The sequence continues at coordinate 40,621 of JBGANQ010000080.1, forward strand.
TGGAGGGTACGCCCGCCGACGTGAACCTCGCAGAACTCCGCGCATCCTTGCTGCAGCTCCCTGGCGTCGCTGGCGTGCATGATCTGCATGTCTGGGCGCTGACCTCGGGAGTGTATGCCATGAGCCTGCATGCCGTTTCCGAAGAAGACACTGCGCACGAGGCAATCATAAAAGCTATCTGCGGCCACGCGCGCACCGAATACAAGATCACTCACACAACTGTGCAGGTCGAGGGCGCCGGATGCTCGGCCGCGGACATGCACGTCTAGCTAAAAGGTGGCACCGCGCCCGAGCCTGCCCGACTTCGGCTAGGCTTTCCGCTCGGGACCATTGCCGCATTCATTCTGTTGGCGGTGCTCGATATCAACACGGGCTGGCTCGTCGGACATCTTAGGTGCCTGGCGGGACTCTGTCCTTCCCGCTGAAGCCTTGGTGAAAAGAGCGTGGCACTTTTCAAGGTGTACGCGAATCTAGAGCCTAGGCTCCAGGGTCCGCCTGTGAGGGCGCCTTCACATCGATCCCGTCGCGGCGCAGCTCGTCCTCCGTTGCATTTATCGCCAGCGTGCCGGGCGGATTATCGTACCACCCGGGGTCCTGGTAGCTCTGAAGTTTCTCACGCACTTTGAGGATGGTGAACATGCCGCCCATGGTGATGTAGTCGTGCTTCCCCGCCCCGCCCAGCATCGGGATGCTGTTCTTGGGGACCGCCATGCCCATCTCGCCCATGTCGGCCATGCCAGTCTGGCCCATGGTCATATAGCCGGGCAGGAGCTTCCTCACCTTGGCATCGAGCGCGCCCGGCTGGACGCCGACCATGTTCGGCAGCCCGTGCCCCATCTGGTTCATGACGTGGTGGGTCATATGGCAGTGCATGGCCCAATCGCCCGGCTCATCGGCGACGAACTCGATGGTGCGGGTGCTGCCGACAGGAACCAGCACCGTCGTCTCCGGCCACTGCGCCGCCTGCGGGATCTGGCCGCCATCCGTCTCGGTGATGCGGAACTGGTAGCCGTGCAGGTGAATCGGGTGGTGATCCATCGGGCTCAAGTTGCCGATGCGGATGCGCACGCGGTCGCCCTTGCGCGCAACGAGCGGCTCGGTGCCGGGGAAGGCGCGGGCGTTCATCGTCAGGACGTTGAACTCGGTCATCTCGTTGGGGTTGGGCCGCTGGGCGCCGGGGTCGATGCGCCACTCGTGCAGCATGAGGACGAAGTCCCGATCGACGCGCCGCGCTGGATTCCGCGGATGAATCACGAACATTCCGGTCATGCCGAGCGCGAT
>JBGANQ010000081.1:0-41279 GCA_044222245.1 Polyangia bacterium
GCCGTGGACTGGCTTACCGCCCTGGCCGAGCTCGATCTGGGCCCGGCGGCGCTCGCGGCCGAGCCGCCGCCGCCCGAGGTGACGCCCGCCGAGCTTGGGCCGCTGCGCGCCGAGATGGTGCTGCGGGTGGGCCTCTTGCGGGCGATCGCCGCCGCCGGCCGCGGCAGCGCCCACGACGCGGTGTACGCCCTGTTTCAGTTCGCCTTCGTCCGCGAAGGCCTGTTCCGCGACGAGTGCGGTCGCGCCATTCGCAGCATGGGCAGCTACAGCATCCCCGGCCTCATCCGCATCTACAACAACCGCACCAAGGCCAACTTCAAGATGCGCCGCTACGCCAGCTACCAGCTCGACCGCATGGATCGGCTGCGCCCGTCCAAGGCCATCGCCACCGCCCCGGACGATGTGGTGCGCGCCGACATCATCCACGCCTACGGCGAGGTGCTGGCGCTCGACGCGGTGGAGGCGGTGCTGGAGCAGGTGGGGGCGCGCTCGCACCGGGTGCGTCGCGAGGCGCGCTGGGCCTGGCTGCGCTATGTCGACGGTCCGCCGCCGCCGCCGGCCCCCAAGCGCAAGCGCAAGCTGCCCGGCGGCAAGGAAGAGGCCGAAGAGAAAGAGGACTACCTGAACTACCGCGAGATGGCCACCCTGGCGCTGCAGCGGACCCACCAGGAGCTGTGGGGCACCGCGCCCAGCCCCAAGCTGGGGGCCAAAGAGCTCACCGAGCTGGTCTTCCAGCACTACGATCGCCTCGACGAGCAGCTGTTCGAGCAGCTGTTCGAAAGCGCCAAGGCGCACGAGCGCGCCGGCGACATCGACAAGGCGGTGGACGAGTTTGGCTGGATCCTCGCCAACCAGCCCGATCACCCGCGGCGCGCCGAGATGTCCGAGGCCTTCTGCCGCCACGGCGAGGCGCTGGCGCAAAAGGGCGAAAAAGAGGGCCGCTGGGAGGACGTCGCCCGCGGGGTCGGCTGGCTGCGCCAGGCGCTGGCCCTGCACCCCGAGCGGCCCGATGCCGGCAAGGTGCGGGCGCTGGTCCACCTGCTCGATGGCAAGCTGGCGCAGCACAGCGGCGCCGACGGCCGCAGTGACTTCGAGCTGGCGGTGGCCGCCGACCCCAGCCTGGACGCCGCCCAGCAGGCGCTGCGCCGCGCCACGCCGCCGCCCGAGCACCGCCGCGGTATCTGGTGGGCGCTTCTAGGCAGCGGGACCCTGCTGGCCGCGCTCGCGCTGCTCTTGTGGCGGCGCCTGCCGCGGCTGTGACGCCCGGGCCCGGGGCCCTATTGACGGCGGGCCTGGGCTGGCGCAACTTTGCTTGCAGGTTGCAAGCTAGCCGCTCTAGAGCACGTTATGATTCATGGACCGCAGTTATTGCGCTGCAATACTTGCCGCGCCGCGGTCCGCCCAGCCGGATTCGATGATGCAGTACCTTGGTCTCGCCTATCGCCCCGGGTCACCCGGGCTCGGCCTTCTGCTGGGGGCGCTGACGCTCCTGCCCGCGACGGGCTGCCTCATCCCGCTGCCGCTGGAGCAGCAGAACAGTGTCGACGGCGGCCAGCTGCTGGTGGTGACTGGGGCGATGCCCAAGTTCGGCTCGCAGGTGGCGCTGATGAACACCAGCGCCTTCAGCTACCAGATCGATGTCGTCTCCGACAGCCCGAGCCTCGCCGGACGGCTGTACCTGCAGGTCAACGGCAGCTGCTGCGATCTGAAGATCGGCGACTCCAACGTCACCCGCTTTCGCGCCCAGGCGCAGGTCACCCCCCTGGCGCAGAGTCCCAACTTATACACAGTCGAGTTCAATAACCCGGTGGTGGTCCCGTGCAGCGAAGGCCTACCGGCGGGCTCTACTGTTTACGTCGTACCGGTGCTAGCTTCTGGCGGATTCAGCCCCAGCTCCGACCCCATTAGTCCTGAAGGGATCGGCGTGGTCGACCGCAGCCATTACTGGACCGTGAAGTGCCCTTAATTACTGGATTAGCCTATGCCCACCCATCGCTCGCTCCCTCCCGCGTCGAGAGCCTGGCCCCGGCCAGCGCTCGGCGCGCTCGGTCTGCTTTTCACCCTGGCCGCCGGCTGCGCCTCCGACAGCGCCGGCATTCCCGTGGCCTGCACCGGCCCCGACAGCTGTCCGCCGCCCTCGAGCGCGATCGGCTGGGCGGCGCAGCTGTGGCCGAGCAGCAGCGACGGCAGTGACGCGCAGCACCCGCTCGCCCCGCAAGAGATCGCGCAGCTGCGTTTCGATGCCGGCGGCACCGCCGTGCTGCAGTACCGCTCGCCGGCCCTCAGCCAGGGGATCGTCACCAACGCCGAGTCGGTGCCCAAGGTCCTGTTGCGCGCCCGCGTGCTGGCGCTGCTGCCCACGGTGATCCCCGGGCAGGCGGCCCTCACCTTCAACACCCTGACCGCCAACCAGCTGCCCGGCCTGTGGTCGCTGCGCATCCCGGTGCCCGAGCACCCGAGCAGCCAGCCCTACCGGTTCTGGGTCGGCTTCGATGACGCCGCCCAGGCCAGCCTCTACCCGCCGGTGTGGCACGACCAGGTGGTGGCCACCGACACCATGGTGCCGCTCAGCACGCGCGCCGCCGCCGACCTGGCGACGGTGCTCGGCCGCATCACCAACCCGCTTGGCGAGGGGGTGGGCGGGCTGACGGTGCAGGTGGTGGACAGCGCCAACCAGATCGTCTCGTCCACCGCGGTCAGCCAGACCGCCGCGGGCAGCACGCTCGGCACCTATCAGCTGTTCGTCGATCCGACGCTGAGCACCGACTCCCAGGCCAACCTGCGGGTGGTGGTGCGGCCGGGCACCGCCAGCTCCACCCTGCCCACGCTCGAGGTCGCCATGGCGCCGCCGCGCGCCGGCAGCGCCACCAAGGTCGACTTCGCCTTTCCGTCGCAGCGCACGCCGGTCTCGTTCCAGCTGCCGATCCGCGGCCTGGCCGCCAGCGGCACCACCATGGCGGTGGTCGGGGCGCATGTGCAGGCCCAGGTGCAGCTGCAGGACCAGGCGACGCAGCAGCTGGGGGTGCGGGCGATCTACACCGCCACCGCCGACACCGACGCCCAGGGAATCGCCAAGCTGACCCTGGTGCCGGCCCCGAGCGGCGGCGGCAACCTGACCTACCAGGTCGCCATCACCAGCCCTACTGTCACCCCGTTTGCCAGCGCCCAGCAGGCGGTGGCAGTCGGCCCCCATGAAGGGCTGCTCGCCCCGGTGTCGCTGCCGCTGCGAGCGCAGCTGCTCGGACGGCTACTCAACGCCGAAGGCCAGCCGGTGGCGAGCGCCCAGGTCGTGGCCCAGGCAATCGCCACCGACGGCCAACCACCTAGTCCCCTTGGCGCCGCCACCACCGACGTGGTGGGAGCGCAGACGATCACCGACCAGGACGGCCACTTCGCCCTCCACCTGGACCCGGGCGACTACGACCTGGATCTGGTTCCGGTGCCGGGGACGCAGCCGCGCTCGTCGGTGGACAACCAGCGCATCGGCACCGCCGACATCGACGTCGGCGACATCCGGCTGCCGCGCATCACCCTGGGTCGGCTGCTCGTGCAGACGCCCGGCGGCGCGCCGGTCGTCGGCACCAAGGTGCGGGTGTTCCAGCTACCCGACACCACCCCGCGCTACGGGCTGGCCTGCGAGTCGACCCTGCCCTGCTCGCGCGTCGCCAGCCTGCGCGCCGAGGCGTTCACCGATCGCAACGGCCTGGCGCAGTTCCTCTTGCCCGACAGCACGCCGCAGCTCGCCCAGCCGCAGCTGCGCTAGCTACGCCCGCTGGGCCGGCGCGCCGCTGGTCACCCAACCGCAACCGTAAACGCAGCCGCAGGCCGTGCGCCGAGCGCTGATAAAGGAGACCCTCATGCGAGCAAATGTAGCCCCCTGCGCGGTCCTCGCTGCCGTCATCGCACTCGGCGCCCTGGGCCCGGGCCGCGCCCCGGCTGCCGAGCCGCCGCCCCGCCCGCGCGTCAAGCGGCTGCACGTCCAGATCCTATCGACGATGCTCGCCGAGGACGGCATTGGCGAGTGGGGCTTTGCCGCGCTCGTCGAGGCGGACGGGCGACGGCTGCTGTTTGACACCGGCGCCCGCCCCGACACGGTGCTGCAGAACGCCCGCGAGCTCAAGCTCGACCTGACGCAGGTGACCGACGTCATCCTCAGCCACAACCACGACGACCACACCGGCGGCCTGCTCACCCTGCGGCGGGCAGTGAAGGCCCAGAACCCGGCGGCGCTGTCGCGCGCCCATGTCGGCAAGGGCATCTTCTGGAGCCGCCGCCAGGGCACCGAGGAGCAGAACCCGATGCTCGTCACCAAGCCCGCCTACGAGGCCACCGGCGGCGTGTTCATCCAGCACGATGGGCCGGCGGAGCTCTTCCCTGGGGTCTACCTGACCGGCCCGGTGCCGCGCCGCTACCCCGAGCGCAACTGGAGCAAGACCTTCAACCTGCGCGCGCCCACCGGCGACACCGAGGACACCATCCCCGAGGATCAGTCGCTGGTCATCGACACCGAACAAGGGCTGGTGCTGATCTCCGGCTGCGGCCACGCCGGCATCGTCAACACGGTCGAGTACGCGCGCAAGGTGGTGCGCCCGGCGCCGCTGCACGCCGCCCTGGGCGGCTTCCACCTGCTCGACGCCAAGGACGCCACCCTGGACTGGACCGCCGACAAGCTGCGCGAGTTTGGCACCGCCAACTTCGTCGGCGCCCACTGCACCGGCATGGAGGCGGTCTTCCACCTGCGCCAGCGCCTGGGCCTGCCGCGGCGCAGCTGCGTGGTCGGGGCGGTGGGGGCCACGTTCGACCTGGGCGAAGGGATTCACCCCGGCCGCCTCGCCCAGTAGCAGCCGCTGCCTGCTAGCAGGCTGTGGCACAACGTAGCGAGCGGCCCAAGCTCTGGTTCGGGCGCGCGGAGCCGCCTCCGGGCTGCGAGCAAGGCCGGACCCGCGGTCGGTCGCGCAGTAGTCTGGCCGCCGCCTGCTAGCGCGAGCCGGACGCCTGGCCGTGCAGGTCCTCTGCCAGACCCGCCAGGAGCTCGGGTCCAAGGGCGGCGCGCAAGCTGCATCGCGGGTGCGACACGACCAGGGCCGCCGCCGCCCGCCGCTCGCGCAGCGCCGCCAGCGCGTCGGCGTTGAGGTCGACCTTGAAGTAGTGCACGGCGGTGGTGCGGTCGGCGCGGTGACCGGCCGGCAGCTCCTGCACCGCGGGGAACTGGTCGCCGTCGATCTCCAGGTGGACCTGGCTCTCCAGGCCGGCCAGCTCGACCAGCGTGCGCTCGCGGCGCTCGCGCTCGGGGATCTCGATAAACAGGGTGAAGCTCAGCTGCGCCGGCCCGGGGATGAGGGCGTTGTAGGTCGATAGCTCGTGCAGGATGGCCGGCTCGCTGGTGATCCGCTCGGTGCGCAGCATCTCCTGGATCTGCAGCAGCACGGTGTCGCGGTTCTCGAACAGCACCGAGACGAAGTCCCCGACCAGCAGCCGCCGCACGCGCTTCTCTTCGATGACGCGGGCGCGGAAGTGGGGACGGATCCGCTCGTACTCGCCCAGGGGCAGGATCTCGCTGCGGGAAATCGGTTGCATGGGACCTTAGTGGCCGCGCGGCGCGGCGTCAGGGCCAGCGGAGCCGGGCGACGCCGGAGACGCCGGTGTTGCAGGTTGGGCAGGCGCGGCGGCGACCAGGCCGTAGGCGCGGGCCAGGGCCTCGATCGGATGCAGGACCTCGACCTGGTTCTCAAAAGCGATGCGCTGCGCCGCCAGGCTGCAGTCGCTGACGACGGTGGTGGGCTCAGCGTGGGCGATGCCGCGCACCAGCTTGCCGGCGTACCTGCGGCCGGTCTCGTAGTGCCGCGCCTTCATCCCCCAGGTCCCGTCCACCGCCGAGCACTCCTCGACCATGCGCACCTCGGTGTCCTTGACGATGCCGAGCACCCGCATGCCGGGGAAGCCGATCTTCTGCGCCCGCAGGTGGCAGGCGGCGTGGTAGGCGACGGTGCCCAAGCTGCGCGGGAACTCGCGGCGCAGCGTCTTTTTGCGCCCCAGGGTGACCAGGAACTCCATCGCGTCGATGGTCGCCGCGGCGACCTCGCGCACCTCGGCGGTGGGCACATACTCCGCCCACTCCTTCTTCATCATCATCCCGCACGAGGGACCCGGGACCACGATCTTGCGGCCCGCCCGCACCTGCGGCAAGAGCAGCGCCACGTTGTGCTCGATCTTGCGCTGCGCCCCCAACACGTCACCGCCATCGAGGTTGGGCAGGCCGCAGCAGGTCGGGCGCGCCTCGGGATCGCTGGCGCTGCCGCGCGGGTAGTGGACGGTAAAGCCGTTGTGCTCGAGCACCAGCGTCGCGGCGCGCAGCACGTTTGGGACGTTGTACTCGCCGTAGCAGGTCGGAAACAGCGCCACCTCGCCCTGGCTGCCGGCGCCGGGCAGCGGGTCGTGGGCGGCAAACCAGCTGTAGAACGGCTCATCGGCCATCGGCGGCAGCGGGAACTCGGCGGCGATGCCGGTGGCCTTCTCCTGCACCTTGCGCAGCAGGCGATTGGCGAGCACGAAGTTGGCCACGGGGGCGATGGCGCCCGAGCCGGCGCGCCCGATGAGCTGCGGCTCGCCGAGCACGCGGTCGACGATGGGAATGCCTTCCCGCTTGGCCCGCACGGCGCGCTCGCGCATCATCACGCGCGGGTAGTCGAGCAGCTCGTAGGCGCCCTCGTCGGCGGTGTACGGACACTTGATGTAGCAGAGCTTGCACTGCCAGCACTGGTCGGCCACCGCCCGCACGTCGTCGGCGCCGAGCGTCTCGGCCCCTTCGGCGCCGCGCTCGATCGCCGCATCGACGCGCTGGAACAGCTCGGGAAACGAGCCGCAGTAGTTTACGCACATGCGGCACTCGTGGCAGATCTGAAAGGTCCGCTTGAGCTCGCCCAGAAGATCCGCCTCGTCGTAGTAGCGCGGGTCGTGTGGGCTGTAGGCGGGAGGCTGAGCAGGCGCGCGCGGAATCTGGCTCATCTTGACACTCTATAATTAATCAGGCAGTCGAGCTAAGTCCGGTCGGCCGGGAGTCTGCCCCGCCCTGCCCCGCCGCGCGGCGGCCAGCGAATAGGCCAGCGAATAGGCCAGGGCAGGAGGGAGCGTCTGGGCAGTCAGCCAGCGAGCGGCTGGCTAGAAGTCCAGGCTGTCGAGCGCCTTCTTGAAGCGGCCGGCGTGCGACTTCTCGGCCTTGGCCAGCGTCTCGAACCACTCGGCGATGTCGTTGAAGCCCTCGGCGCGGGCCTCCTTGGCCATGCCCGGGTACATGCTCTCGTACTCGTGGGTCTCACCGGCCACCGCCGACTTCAGGTTCTTCTCGGTGTTGCCGATCGGCAGCCCGGTGGCGGGATCGCCGGCCGCCTTGAGGTAGTCCAGGTGGCCGTGCGCGTGCCCGGTCTCGCCGTCGGCGGTATCCTTGAACAGGCCGGCCACGTCGGGCCGACCTTCGACGTCGGCGACCTTGGCGAAGTATAGATAGCGCCGGTTCGCCTGCGACTCACCGGCGAAGGCGTCCTTGAGGTTAGTATGGGTCTTAGTCCCTGCAAGAGGCTTCGTCATTTTCAATTTCTCCTTGTGCCGTGCGGAGGGTAACACAGCGCCCATCAGTTAACGGAAACGACCCTGAGTTTCAAGGGGCAAGCCACGGCAGCGGCCCGCCCGCCGGACTTTTCTAACAGACAGACCGCTGAGCTGACCGCAGACTGACCGCCAGACTGGCCGCCGGGCCGCCGCAGAGGGACGCGGCCGCTCTTGTCGCGCGGAGCCGGCGGCTCAGTGGTGGTGATGCCCGCCCCCGTGGTCGTGGTCGTGGTCGTGGTCGTGGTCGTGGTCGTGGTCGTGGTCGTGGCCGTCGGCCCCGTGCACATGGCCGTGCTCCAGCTCTTCCGCGGTGGCGGCGCGGACCTCGGTGACCGCGACCTCGAAGTCCAGGGTCGCGCCGGCCAGCGGGTGATTGAAGTCGAGCTTCACTTCCTTGTCGCCCATCGCCAGCACCGTCATGCGCAGCGGGTTGCCGTCGCTGTCCTCGGCGTGCAGCTGGGCGCCGACGCTCAGCGGCGCGCCCTCGGGGAAGGCGCTGCGCGGCACCACCTGGATGCGCTCGGGATCGCGATCGCCGTACCCCTTGGCCGGCGGCACCGCCACCTTGAGCTTGGCGCCGCTGGCGCTGCCGACGAGCGCCTCTTCAAGTCCCGGCACGATCTGCTCGTGGCCGTGGATATAGGACAGATCGCCTTCGTCAATCACTTCGCCCCCGACACGCAGCGTGTACGTGAAGGAGACTACCTTGTCCTGCGCTACGTTCATCGTCTACCTCGTCCGGGCTCGCCGGATGTCTAGGGGGAATGCTCAGCCCAAATCGGCGGCGACGCTAACAGACAAAGCCGCCCCCGCCCAACAAAATCAGCCCCAAAGGCGCGGCGCGACCGCGGGCCGCCGGGGCGCTCAGCCGGCACTTGTTGAGCTCCCGGCCGCCGCCGCGGCGCCGGGAGGATCTTCCAGCGCCCGGGCGATGAGCGTCGGCGCCACCCGGGTGCGCGGCACCCGCCGCGGGAAGAACTCGCGCACATCGAGCTCCAGCCCCACCCCGTGCATATAGTTATAAAGGGCGCGCTTGAGCCCCTGGGCAAGCAGCTCGTGATCGGCCGGCGTCGGATCGCGGAAGTCTAGATCGTTCTCGGCAAACCGGCCCGCCGGCGGCAGCTTGCGCGGCAGCGCCTGGATGCCGTACCGCTCGGGGTTCTGGCCGACCGGGCTGTGCACGGTGGCGGCGAAGCGGTGCCAGAAGGCGCTCTTGAGGCAGCCGTGCAGGAACAGCTGCCGCACCACCTCCAGCGAGTCCACCGTCTCCTGCTCGGTCTGCGTCGGGAAGCCGAACATCAGGTAGGCGTGCACGAGAATGCCGCTGCGGGTAAAGGCGCGGGTGACGCGCGCCACCTGCTCGATCGTCACTCCCTTGTCGATCAGCGCCAGCACGCGCGGCGAGGCCACCTCCAGCCCGCCGGTCACGGCGATGCAGCCGGCGGCGGCCATGAGCGCGGTCAGCTCGGGCGTGAACGACTTCTCAAAGCGGATGTTGCCCCAAAAGCGATAGGGCAGCCGGCGGCGGATGAGCTCTTCCGAGACCGCCCGCAGCACCGCCGGCGGCGCCGCCTCATCGACGAAGTGGAAGCCGTGGCGGCCGGTCTGGGCGGCGATCTTCTCCATCTTGTCGACAAGGCGCGCCGCCTTATCGGTCTGGTAGCGGCCTATATAGTCGAGCGAGACATCGCAGAACGAGCAGCGCCGCCAGTAGCAGCCATGGGCGAGCGTCAGCTTGTTCCAGAAGTAGCCGCTCCACAGCCGCGTCACCGGATTGAGCATCTCGTACAAGGGAATGTAGCGATCGAGCGGCAGCCCGAGATACGAAGGCGTGCCCGAGTCGCGAAACGGAATGTCCGCCTCGCTCTGGTTGTGGGCGTAGTGAACCCGGCTGTCCTGCCTGTAGTAGGTGCGGAAAAGCTCGGTCTTGGGCCGCCGACCTTGCAGGTGCTCGAGCAGACACAGGAGCGGCCGCTCGCCATCGTCGAGGGTGATGAAGTCCACATAGTCGAACACGCGCGGCTCGGTCAGCCGGCGCAGCTCGGTGTTGGCATAGCCGCCGCCGAGGATGACCGGCAGGCCGCGGGCGCGCGCCACCGCGCCCATGCGCAGCGCCGCGTACACCGTGCCGGCAAACGGGACCGAGATCCCCAGCACATCGGGCGCATGCCGCCCGAGCAGGCTGCAGGTGACCTCATCAAGGAAGCGATCGACCAGCGTCGGCGGCGCCTTCAGGTTCTGCGCCAGCGCGGCGAACGAGGTCTGCGAGGCGGCGAGCCGCTCGCCATAGCGGGCAAACTCGAAGCGCGAGTCGGCGCCCAGGCGGTAGTAGTCGGCCAGGTCGTCGAGGAACAGCGAGGCGATGTGCTGCGCCTTGTCCTCCGCCGACAGCTGGGCGAACTGCTCGCGCAGCGGCCCGGGGGCGTGCAGGCCCTGAAAGCGCGGCCCCTCGGGCACCAGCTTGCGGGCGGCGAGCTTCTTCTGGATGCCGGGGTTACGGCCCTGCAGGTAGGCCACCACCGCCTCGACCTGGGCCAGGTAGTCGGCGAGCGCGGCGACAAAGAAATCCAGCTCGGGCGGCCGCTGCTTGGGAAGGCAGCGGCTGAGCTGCAGCAGCCCGGCGCGGCTGAACAGCCGGGTGATGAGCTCGATCGCCGGGTCGGCCTGCTCGGTGATAAGGCCCCCATCGGCAAAGTGCTGGTCGAGGAAGCCCTTGAGGTAGGCGGTCGCCGGATAGGGCGTGTTGACCTGCACCATCGGGCTTGTGACCAGAAGAAGCTTCATCCAGCCCTTGGGGCTAGCACAGAATGCAGAGGACGGCGACAAAAGAAACCGCGCCGCTGCCGCCCGGGCGGCGACCGGCTCAGCGGTTTACTGCGTGCATCATCGCCGCTGGATAGCGCGTGCCGGCGGCGGCGCCGGGCGGGAAGGTGGCATCCAGGTGCCCGAGCTCGGCGGCGGAGAGCGTGACCGAGAGAGCCCCCAGGTTGTCTTCCAGGTTGGCGCGGCGCTTGGTGCCGGGGATGGCGACGATGTCGTCCCCTTGCGCCAGCACCCAGGCGAGCGCCAGCTGCGCCGTCGTGCACTGCTTCTGCGCCGCCAGGCTCTGCACGGCGCGCACGAGGTCGAGGTTCTTGGCGAAGTTTTCGCCCTGGAAGCGCGGCGAGAAGCGCCGGTAGTCATCGGCTGCCAGATCCTCGAACCGCTGCAGCTGTCCGGTGAGGAAGCCGCGGCCGAGCGGGCTGTAGGCGACCAGGCCCACCCCGAGCTCGCGGCAGGCGGCCAGGAGCTCCTGCTCGGGATCGCGCGTCCACAGCGAGTACTCATTCTGGATCGCGGCAATCGGATGCACCGCGCACGCCCGCCGCAGCGTCTGGGCCGAGCACTCCGACAGCCCGAGATGGCGCACCTTGCCGGCCCGCACCAGCTCGGCCATCGCCCCGACGCTGTCCTCGATGGGAGTGCTGGGATCGATGCGGTGCAGGTAATATAGATCGATTACCTCGACTCCCAGCCGGCGCAGGCTGCCCTCACAGGAAGATCGGACATACTCCGGCTTGCCGCAGACGCCGCGCACCGCTGGGTTCTGCGGATCGCGGACGATGCCGAACTTGGTCGCCAGCACGACCTCACTGCGCCGGCTCTTGATCGCGCGACCTACCAGCTCTTCATTCTTGTAAGGTCCGTACATATCCGCTGTATCGAGCAGATTGACGCCGCGATCGAGGGCCTGGTGGATGGTGGCGATTGACTCGGTGTCGTCGGTGGCGCCGTAGAACTCGGACATTCCCATGCAGCCAAGGCCGATCGCCGACACGGTCAAGCCGCTCCGGCCGAGCTGGCGCTGTTTCAGGTTCGCTCTCATGTAGGTGGTCTCCTTGGGTCTGTCCAGGCTGCGCCCGACAGCGAAATTTTTTGCTCCGCTGCCGCATGATAGAGCTCGCGCCCGATCGAGCTCCATATTGAGCTTGGTCGCGCCCTGCAGCATAATGAAAGGTCGCGCCGCAGAGCTGGCTCCGGTTTTTTCCTCGTCCTGGTCGGTTTCCTGCAAAGGGTCATCTAGACTGATCCCTACGAGCGAGACTTCATGGAACCTGTGGACTCCTTACGCAAGCGCGTCCTGATTGTCGGCGCCAGTGAGACCGGCCTCGCCCTGGCGCGCACCCTGTGCACCACCTGGGAGGTCGCGGTGCTCGATAGCAACCCCGAGCGGCTGCAGCCGCTGCGCGACCTGCAGCTCCCCGAGGCGCGGCTCAACCTGCTCACCAAGGACGGGACCAGCCTGCTCAACCTCAAAGACGCCGGGCTCCTCGGCGCCGACTGGGTCATCGCCCTGACCGAGCGGGACGAGGCCAACGTCGAGGTCTGCCGCGCCGCCCTGTCGGTCGAGCCGCCGCCAGCGGCCATCGCGGTGGTCGGCCGCGCCGCGGCGCAGGAGCAGCTCAAGGAGCTCGGCGCCGAGGCGTTCCTGCGACCGGCCGCCATCGCCGGCCTGGTCGCCAACGTCATCCAGCGCGGGCTGCGCGTCGCCGTCAACGTCGGCCTTGGCCGCGGGGAGGTGGTCGAGATTCCGATCCTGCCAAGCTCTCCGGCGGTCGATGTGCGGGTCGCCGATCTGCGCGCCAACCGCTGGCTCATCGCCGCCATCTACCGCTGCGGCCAGATCATCGTGCCGCACGGCACCGCGGTCATCCGCGCCGGCGATCGCCTGCTGCTCTCCGGCGAGCCGGACATCCTGCCCGACATCGCCGACTACCTGCGCGCCGGGGTGGCGCGCTTCCCGGTGCAGTACGGCCGCCGCCTGCTCGCCGTCACGTCTGACCAGCCGAGCGAGGACTACTTTCGCGAGCTGAACTACCTGGCGACCCACACCCGCATCAGCGGCCTCACGCTGCTGCAGCCGGGCGGACCCAAGGCGGCAATGCCGCCGAGCAAGGAGTGGCCGGTGGCCAGCACCACGCTGAGCTTTGCCGAGCGCCTGACCTCTTTTCTCCGCCGCGAGCGGGACACCCTGGACAGCGGCTGCCTGATCCTGCCCAAGCCGCGCAGCGGCTTTCTGGCCCGCATTGGCCTTTTCCGCCCAGCCTACGCCTCGCTGTTCGAGATCCTCCGCTGCCCCACCCTGCTCGCCGCCGGGGTCGCAGCCTACCAGCGCGTCGTGCTGGCGGTCACTGAGTCGGCCGAGCTGACCCTGACCACCGAGCTGGCGGTGGATCTGTCGCGCCAGCTGGCGCTGCCGCTGGTCGCGGTGACCGTGAGTCCGCCCGACTTCGTCAGCGGCAGCGAGCACATCGCCGCCCAGGGACAGGTCCTCAAGGTGGTCAACGACATCGCCGCGCAGTACCGCGTGACCGTTGAGAGCAAGCACCTAAACGGCAACCCGGTGCGCGAGCTCGCGGGCTTTCTCCGCGCCGACGATCTGCTGGTCCTCAGCAACCGCTCGCAGCGCCGCGCCTCGCTGCTCAACCCCGACCCCGGCATGCTGCTTATCGAGCACGCGCCCTGCTCGGTGATGGTCCTGTGCAACCGGCCCGGGCAGGACAGGCGCCCGTGAAGGAAGGACACAACTCGTTCTCCCTGGTCATCTTCTACCTGGGTGCGTTCCTATCGCCGCTCTTGGCGGCGCGGCTGCGCGTGCCGGCCGCAGTGGCCGAGATCCTGTTCGGCATCCTCATCGGCGAAAATGGCCTGCGCCTGGTGCAGCCGGCGGCCTTCACCGACTTTCTCTCCCAGCTCGGGATCACCTTCCTCATGTTCCTGGTCGGCACCGAGATCGACTTCAACCACATAAGGCGCGAGGGCCTGCGCAGCGTGCTCGTCTCGGTGGTGGTCGCCGCCGGCATCCTCGGCACCGGCGTCGCCCTGGCGCGCCTGGGCGGCTTCTCACCATTTCTCGGTCTGGCGCTGGGGGCGATGTCCTGCGGCATCCTGCTGGTGGCGCTGGTCGAGCGCGGGCTGCAGAAGACGCGGCTCGGGCAGCTGCTCCTCCTGGTCGGCTCGGTCGGCGAGTTTCTAACCCTGTTCGCCCTCACCGGCTTCAACCTGGTCTACCGCTTCGGCATAGGTCCGCAGCTGGTGGTCGAGATCGGCCGCGCGCTGTTCCTGTTCCTCGCCGCCTATGTGCTGCTGGCGCTGCTGCGCGTGCTCGTGTGGTGGGCGCCCAAGCGCTTTCAGCGGCTGGTCGACAGCCACGATCCGTCCGAGATCGGCGTACGCGCCGGCTTTGTCCTTATGCTCAGCCTGGCGGCGCTGGCAAGCCTGGTGGGCATGGAGGCGATCCTCGGCTCGTTCCTGGCCGGGGCCCTGTTCTCGTTTGTCTTCCGCCAGCGCGGCGTCCTCGATGCCAAGCTGTCGGCAGTCGGTCAGGGCTTCTTCATTCCGATCTTCTTCATCCACGTCGGGACGGCGTTCAACGCCCACGCGCTCGCCGATCCGATGAGCGCGGTGAAGACGGTGCTGCTGCTGGCAGGCGCCTCGCTGCTGAGCAAGGGACTGCCGCTTTTGCTGCTGCGGCTGCTCGGGGTGCCGCTGCGGCAGATCGTCGCCGGGGCGTTCCTGCTGTCCTCGCCGCTGACGCTGCTCGTGGCGGTGGCGGCGCTCGGCAAGAACATCGGCATCCTCGACGAGCGCGGCAGCGCCTCGCTGATCCTGCTGGCGATCCTCAGCGGCATCGTGTTCCCCACCGTCTTCAAGCTGCTGCTGGGCGCCAAGCCCCCCGCCTAGCCGCGGCGCCCGCCTACTGCTTGGCAGTCACGGTGAGGAAGCTCAGACACATCTCATCCAGCGTCCCCTCGCCCCAGGTGACATCGCGCGGCGCCTGCTGCACCCCGTCGATCACCGGCTGGTTGGCCTGCCGATTGTCATAGGTGCACTCGACCTGGATGGTGTCGCTGCTGTGCACCGTGAGCGGGGTCTGCAGGGCGTATGCCTGCTGCCAGTGAAAGTCCCAGCGCGGGATGTCCACCAGGGTCGTGTCGCCGACCGAGGTGACGATGCGGGTGCCGAGCAGGTGCATGTGCGGAGCGTTGGAGTAGATCGTAAGATCGCCGACCGGCAGCTGCATGATGCTCTCGAGCAGGGCCACCGGCGCCGAGATCAGCTGCCTGGCCGCGGCCGCACCGGCGGGAATCTTGAGCTGCTTGGGGTTGGCGATCGGCACCACGCGCAGCTCGTGCTGCGGCGGCGTCGCGCTCAGCTCCAGCTGCACCACCGAGCGATCTCCCTGACCGTTCTTGGCCAGCGTGTTGTAGTGGACCTGCATGACCAGGAGCGAGCCCTGGTGAATGCGCAGCGCCGTCCCTTCGGGGACGCGCAGCGGCACGCCGCCCGGCGCCCAGCCGAGCAGCGTCGTCGGCCGGCCGGTGCCGCCCGGTCCGCCGAAGCACGGGTAGCCCAGGCCCCCGACATCCAGGCGGCGGATCGCCTCGGCATCGCTCTGCGGCACTTCGAACAAAAGGACGTGGTGCACGATCGAGCGGTTGCCCGGCACCACGGTCGCCGCCTGCATGAACGTGTCCGCCGTCAGCTTGGGATCAAAGACGAAGCAGTGGTAGTCATCGCTGCGGCTGTTGTCGGGCTGGTACACGCGGCCGGGGTCGGCCACCAGATCGGCGCGCGGCGCGGCCACGACCTCGGCCGGTGGGATGTCGGTGCGCCGGCCCGCCGCCGGATCCCCCTCGGCCATGCCGGTGTCCAGCCAGCGCAGCAGGAGCTCGCGATCCTGCGGCCGCATCTTGCGCGAGTAGCGCAGCGGCACCCCGCCGTCCCCGGGCAGCCACGGCGGCATCCGCTCGCTCTGCACCGCGCTCTTGATCGCCGCGGCGTAGCGCGTGGCCGAGGCGTAGTCGGTCAGCACCAGCGGTCCGATGCCGCCTTCGACATGACAGTTGGTGCAGTAGCGCTCGAACACCGCCGCCGCATCGTGGTGATAGTCGACCGCGCTGGCGGCCGGCGCGCTGGCGGCCGGCGGCTCGCCGGCGCAGGCGCTGCTGGCGACCACGGCGAGCAGCAGGCCAAGGCGGCGGGAATGAGAACTCTGGCGCATGGGTGGCTCCTCAGCTGGGTGAACGGAGCCAACGCTAATATTATTTCATCTTGAGTGCAAATATTATTTCTGACGCCGCTCCTCCTGGCTGCGCAGGACGATGAGGTTGGCGCCCGCGGGAGTCAGGCGCAGCACCCCGCACAGCAGGTGGGTGAGCACCCGCTGCGCCTCATCGACGCCGAGCTGCTGGTGGCTGCGCAGCGACTCCCAGGTGCTGAAGCTGGCGGCGCAGCCGAGGGCGGCGGCAAGCTCGCGCTGGACGCTGTTGTGGCACGAGCCGATCTCGGGCGCGAACACCGCCTCCACCTGGGCGCGCTTGAGGCTGCGGAAGGCGGTCAGGCCGCGCGTGACGGCCGGCGAGACGTACTCCCGGATGATCGCGGCGCGCCGGGTGTGGGTGATCTTTTCGTAGATGCGCGCTCGCTGCTCGACCAGCGCCAGCAGCCGGGTCGCCAGCGGCAGCGACTCGGGAATCGGCACCACCAGGTCGGCCAGGGCGGCCATCTGCTTCTTCACGAACGCCGCCTGCATCGACTCGGCATCGCTGAAGTGGTGAAAGACCAGGCGGCGCGAGATGCCCGCCCGCTCGCTGATCTGCTGCACGGACGGGGCGTAGTTGCCCTCGCCGAGCAGGGCGAACAGGGCGTCGAGCACGAGCTCGCGGGTCCGCGCCCCGCGCTGCAGCCGGCCGTCGGCCTCTGCCGCCGGGGTATCGGTCGGGGTCGCCGCCGCAGCGGCTGGTCTAGCAGCGCGGCCCGCGGTCTTTGGGCGGCGGCGCGCCGGCGTCTTCGCAGGGGGCTTCATGGGCGGAGTCTACACCAGCGACCGCCGCCCGCCTGGAGCCATCTATTTTCACTATCAGTGCAGCAAGCTCGCCGCGCGCGGCTCGCCGCCCCCGCCGGAGCGCGGCTTCTTTTCGACCACGCGCAGCAGCAGACCATCGGAGGGCATCAGGGTGATCGAGCGGCGCACCGGCCGGATCGCCCCCCGCGGCGTGAGCTGCAGCCGCGTGCGCTGCAGCAGCCGCGCCAGCACCATCTTCATCTCGAACAGCGCGAAGGCCATGCCGATGCAGCGGCGGATGCCGCCGCCGAACGGGAAGAACTCGGCCGGCGTGAACTTCTTGTCGAGGAAGCGCTCGGGCCAGAAGCGCTCGGGGTCGGCGTAGGCCTCGGGCCGGCGCTGCGCCAGGTAGATCGAGCAGACCACGCCCATTCCTTTTTTCAGCTCGTAGCCGCCGAGCGTCAGGTCCTTTTGCAGGACGCGGCCGACCAGCGGAATGATCGGACACAGGCGCAGCGACTCGCGCACCACCGCGTCCAGATAAGGCAGGGCCTGGATCTGCTCGGGGTCGAGCGCATCGACCCCGGCGAGCTCGCCGCGCAGCCGCTCCTCCACCCCGGGCGTCGCCAGCAGCCAGCGCAGCGCCCAGGTGAGCGCGGTCGCCGTGGTCTCGTGCCCGGCGACCAGGAGCGTCACCAGCTCATCGCGCAGCTCGGCATCGCCCATCGGCTGCCCGTCTTCATCGCGCGCATCGATAAGCAGCGACAGGATGTCGTCGCCGCGCGAGCCCCCGGTTGCGCGGCGGGCGCGCAGCTCGGTGTAGAAGGTCTCATCGCAGTGGCGCAAGAGTCGCATGGCGCGACCCCACCGCGAGAAGCGGCCCAGATCGACCCGCATAAACGGGATGAGCAGCGGCGGCCAGGTCATAAGCTCCAGCAGCGCCTCCAGATCCTGCCGCAGCCGGGCCTCCTTGGGTCCGGGGGCGAAGCCGAAGACGTTGCGGACGATGACGTTGAGGGCGATGCCGCTCATCCGCTTGTGGATGGCGAAGACCTCGTTGACCGGAAACCCGTCGATGACCTCATCGGCGAGGTCCATCATCACCCGGCCGTAGGCGAGCATCCGCTCGCCATGAAACGGCGGCAGCAGCAGCTTGCGCTTGCGCAGGTGCGCCCGGCCATCGACCATCAGCACGCTCTTGTCGCCGAGGAAGGCGGACAGCGAGCGGTTGAACTCCCCGCCGTGCATGACCTCGCCCGAGTCGGCGAACACTGTCTTGACCACCGCTGGGTCGGAGAACACGACCAGCGGCGGCAGGCGCGGCAGGTAGAACGTGAAGGTGTCGCCGTACTGCTTTTTGCACTGTTCAAAGAACGCAAAGGGCTGCGTCATCCACTGATAAAGAGCGGTCAGGGAGAAGCCCTTGGGGCCGGGCAGACGTGTCATGGGAACCTCGCGGTGATCTTCTAAGTCCAGGCAAGGCGGCGCGCCGACCGTCGCGACCTGCGGGCCGGCTCAGGCGGCGGGCGCGGCGCGCAGCATCTCCAGATGGGGGATGCCGTCTTCTTCATAGTCGGCGGAGGCGCGGACGAATCCGAACTCTTCATAGAAGCGCTCAAGGCGCGCCTGGGCACCGATGCGGATCGCCACCGGACCGGCCAGGCGGTGCACAAGCGCGAGGCCGCGCTGCATGAGCTCGCGCCCGACTCCGGTGCCGCGCACCTCGGGCGCGGTGACCACGCGGCCGATGCAGATCTCGGGAAACCGTCGCAGGGACGGCACCACGCGCAGGTAGGCGACCACCGTCGCGCCGCTCGGCAGCACCCGAGCGGTGTCGAGCCCCGCCGCCCCCTGCCGCCCCGGCGCGGGGCCGCTCAGCTCGGCCCACAGGTGGTGGCAGTCGGGATCGACCCCGTCGGCGTCCAGGTAGGCGCAGACCTGCTCGACCGCGAACACCCGCTGCCGCAGCGCCAGGATGGCATACAGCTCATGGACCGTCAGTTGATTGAAGCTTTTATCCTGCCAGCGCACCCGCGCATCCTACACCTTTTTGTCGCGGCAGCATGGCGGATTCCCGACCCCGGCAAGCGCGGCGCCCATGGCCCGGCTCTTGCGAACTCCTCCCGCAGGCTCTGCCCGACGGCCCGCAGGCAGAGCCCCGCTGCGACAGGGGCCCGTGGAACTTGCGGAGGTGGAGTTTGGAAAATCGCACTGTGGGTTTGCAGATATTTTTCGCCAGACGAAGTTCACTTCAGAGTCTGCGTGGTCCGCGCACGGCCCGACTGGCGGCACTGCTTCTGCTGAGCGGCCTTTTCGCCTGCGCGCCGCAGCAAGCCGTGCTCATCGCCAGCCCGCGCCCGCCGCGTCCGGCGCGCCTGCCGCCCCTGCGCCTCGCGGCAGAGGCGCCCCGGCCGCCGGCCGCAGGACCGCCGGCTGAAGTCGTCGCGGCGCTGCCGGCGCCCCCGAAAGTCACCCCGCCGCCGGCGCCGCCGCCCGAGCATGAGTCGCGCCCCGAGCCAATTCCGCTGCAGGTCCTGGCCGGCGCCATCGAGCCCCTGCACGCCGACGATCCGACCCTGCCCGATCAGGTGCTGCTGGCCTCGCGCGGCAAGGTCCTGCAGGGGTCCTACAAGCTGTGCATCGCCGCCGATGGCAAGGTGCAGTCGGTGACCCCGGTGGTCGGCATCGAGGGGGTCGACCGCTGCGTGGTGGAGACGCTAAAGACGTGGCAGTTCCCCAAGCTGCCGGTCCTTTTGTGCAAGCTGCAGACGCTGCGCTTTGAGATTCCCTAGCTGGAGTACCACGAGCGCTGTGGGCGCGCGCGCCCCTGCCCATGGGCGCCCGCGTGGCGGTCGAGGCGGCCCACGCGGAAGGTCTTGCCTTTCACCTTGTGGGCGCGCAGCCCGTGCAGCGCCGCCTCGGCGTGCGCGCGGACGATGGCGAGGTAGCTGCGGGTCGGCAGGATGTCGATCCGCCCCACCGCCGCCGCGGGCAGCCCCACCTCGCCGGTCAGGGCGCCGAGCAGATCGCCGGGGCGCAGCTTGTCCTGGCGGCCGCCCTCGATGAACAGCGTCACCATGGGCGGCGGGTCGATGCTCAGCGTGGACGGCGCCGCAGGCAGGCGTGCCCACTGCGCGGTGGTGCCGGGGCGCGCCAGGATCGCCGCGGCGCGCTCGCGCTCTGCCGGCGCGCACAGGCTGAGCGCGAGCCCGCGCTGACCCGCCCGCCCGGTGCGACCGATGCGATGCAGGTGCACATCCGGGGTCACCGGCAGCTCCCAGGAGATCACCAGCGGCAGTCCCTTGATGTCGAGCCCGCGCGCGGCGACGTCGGTGGCGACCAAGACCGAGAGGCTCTTGTGGGCAAAGCGCAGCAGCACCTCCTCGCGCTCGCGCTGGGTGAGCTCGCCGTGCAGGGCGAGCGCCGCGAAGCCGCAGCGGTCAAGCTCCTGGGCCAGCTGTTGCGCATCGCTGCGCGTGTGGCAGAACACCAGCGCCGATTCCGGCCGCTGCTCGGCGAGCAGGGCGAGCAGCGCCGCCAGCTTGTCCGCGGCGGCCACCTCATAGAAGACCTGGGTGAGCTCGGCGTCCTGCACCTGGGTATCGACAGTGACCGTGACCGGCTCGCGCTGCAGCCGGCGGCTGAGGGCGCGGATCTCGGCGGGAAACGTCGCCGAGAAGAGCAGGCTCTGGCGAGCGGCGGGAGTCTGCGCGACGATCGCGGTGATCTCATCGATAAAGCCCATATCGAGCATGCGGTCGGCCTCGTCCAGCACCAGCACGCGCAGCTCGCCGAGCGCCAAGCTGCCGCGGCGGCAGTGATCGAGGATGCGGCCCGGCGTACCGACCACCACCTGCGGGGTGGTTTGCAGCGAGGGGATCTGGGTGCGCACCGGCACGCCGCCGCACAGGGTGACGACCCGGAGGTTTGGAAGCAGCCGCGCCAGGCGGCGCAGCTCGGCGCCGACCTGCTCGGCCAGCTCGCGCGTCGGACACAGGACCAGCGCCTGCACCTGCGCCGACTCGACGGCGAGCCGGGACAGCAGCGCCAGCCCGAAGGCGACCGTCTTGCCGCTGCCGGTGCGCGCCTGGGCGATGACATCGCGGCCGGCGAGCAGCGGCGGCAGCGCGTGCTCCTGCACGGGCGTCATGGTGACAAAGCCGAGCCCCGCCAGCGCCTGCGCGAGCGGTGGGGTGAGCGCGAGCTGGGCGAACGAGTTCATGCCCGCAGTCTTAGCAGGAAAGCCTGCGCCCAGGGGACAAGCTACGCCAGCCGGCCACTGGCGACGACCTCAGGTCGCCAGCATCCCCATCGTGCGGAGTCTGTCCGCCGCCGCCTGGCCGTGACATACTCTTTGGATGGCCAAGTCAGCAGGCAGAGTCGGGCCGCGCGCGCGGGCGCTGGCGTTCTGCGCGGTGGCCGCCGCCAGCGGTGTCGCTTTGGGCACTGCGGCGCCGGCCGCGGCGGCCGAGACAGGCGAGGCGGCGCTGGTCATCCGCAAGCGGCAGCTCCCCGATGCGGTGGCGCCGATTGTGCTGGTCAGCGTGCGGGTGCCCGACCTGAGGCCGGAGCAGCTGTTCGCGGTCGCCTGGGACGTGCGCACCCAGGCGCGGTGGGCGCCGCGCATCAAGCTGCTGGAGATCCTGCGGGCCGACGCCAACGAGTGGATCATCTATGAGCAGGTAGACGTGCCGGTGACCAAGGACCGGGACTATGTGCTGCGCCTGCAGGCGACTGCGCGCGGCGAGGGCGGGCTCTATCAGATCAAGGCTTCGGCGCCGCCGGGCTACCCGCGCCCGCTCGACCCGCAGCATGTGCGCATGACCGACCTGTGGAGCCAGTGGAACTTCCGCCCCGAGCCGACCGGCGGCACCCTGGTCTCCTACGAGAGCTATGGCGATCCGGCCGGCAGCCTGCCGGGCTGGCTGAAGAAGGCGGCGGCGGAGCGCGGACCGGTCGATTTCGTCAAGGCGCTGCTCGCCGAGACCCGCCGCCGCGCCCAGCCCTGAGCGAGTGCCCGCCGCGGCCGCGTTACCAAGGCGAGCCGCAGCACCTGGCCTGGCCCCCCGGTAGCAACCGGGGCCGCGCCGCAGGCAGCCTGGCCGTGCCGGGCGGCTACTTGGGAGGCTGCTTGCTCTGATCCTGCTGGTGCTCTTTTTCAAACAGGTCCTGCACCATCGCCACTACACCAAGCTGCGTGTCCTTGGTCTTGGCGCTATAGACTCCGTCGCGGATGTACTTGCCGCTCGTGTACTGGTCGGTCCCCGAGAAGACATAGGGGCTCGGCTTGCCTTTGTGCGAGTAGCCAAGGCCGTTATAGTACTCGGCGTAGGTCGCGATCCCGGCGAGGTCGGTCGAGTCCTTGTGCAGATCGAGCTTGGTCTGGGTGCCGCGGTGGTCGTTAAGCGCGTCCTGCGCCGCCAGACCCCAGTCGGTGCGCACCGGCTCGCCGCGCGGGACGTGCACCGCCGGCTTGCCGAGCGGATCGCCCTGGGCGAGGTAGGTGTGGAAGTTGCCGCTCGACTCGCGCCAGTGGAGCGCGGCGATAAGCTCGGGCGGCAGATCCGACTTCGCCGCGACCTGCTCGTACTCGGCCTTGTGCTTGGCGTAGTTGGCCTCGAACGACTTGAGGTCCTGCTGCTGCGACTTGCTCGGGTTTAAGTGCAGGTGGGCAATGCGCTGGGCGTTGGCCTCGTAGACCTTGCGGGCCGCCGGATCGGTGGGCACATGGTGGGTGTTCGCGGTCGCCGCCGGGGCCACGGCGCCGCCGGTGACCGCCGCCGCTTGGGTCGGAGCCGCGGCGTCGAACATGCCGCCAAAGACCTGCGCCGCGGCGGTGGCAGCGGGGGCGGGGCTCGGCGCGTGCACCGGGCTGGCCAGGGGATGCTCAAGGGGCGGGGCGGCGCCCGCAGTGTGGCCTGGCGAGTGAGTGCTCCACAGCGGGTCGACCTCGGGCTTGAGGCGTCGATCAAAGGCCATGACGGAACTCCAAGAAGGTGAGTGTCACAGATTCAGAACCGATCAGACTAGCTGAGCTCAGCTCAGATTATCGGCTGCCCGCCGGGCGATGTTTCATCCATTTGCGGCAGAATCTGCAGCTTCTGCCCAGCGCCTGCAAAATCAATAAGTTACCGGGGCCACCGCCGGCCGCCCCGGCTGGCTGGCGCGCTTGCAAGCCGCTGTAGGTCCGACTATGCTGACTGGGTGATGAGCGGAGCTGGGTGGCAGCCGCTTGGGCCCCACCGGTTCGCCATCGACGTGGATACCCTGCTCTGGTCTCCCCAGGGAGAGATCAGTGAGTCCGAAGGCGATGTCATCTCCGATCAGATGGTGGCGCTGGCCCGCGCCCACCGCTATGTGCTGGTCCTCATCGATGGCAGAAACAGTCCGCCGCTGCGCTACGAGGTGCGGCGCCTGTACGCGGAAAAGATCCGGCGCTTCCAGATCCACATCGCCGTGGCAGTGTTTGGCGGCAGACCGACCAGCCGCGCCATCGCCATGCTGACCTTTCGCGCGGTCAAGCTGATCTCAGGACTCGACATCGACATCCGCTACACCGCCACCGAGGCCGAGGCGCTGAAGTTCCTCGAAGAGCAGCGGGTGCGGCTGCGCAAGCTGGCCTAGCGCCGCCCGGCGGCGGCTCGGCGGCAATCGGGGCCGGTGGCTACGGGCCCTGGCTGACCCAGCGCTGGACCGCGAGCAGCTCGGTCGGGGTCAGGGCGCCGACGACGGCTGGCGGCATCGGCGTGGGAACTTGCTCGATGAGCCGCTGCTTGATGCGGTCGCGGCGCAGCGCCCACTGGACGTACAGGGACAGATCGAGGTTGGCGCTGCCGCCGGGCAGGTGACACATCCGGCAGCTGCGCTGAAAGATGGGCAGCATGGTGCGCCGCCAGCGATTCTCATCGGCGCCCCCGGCCAGCTTCTCCCCCAGGCGGACCAGCTGCGGCCCGCCGAGTACCCAGACATCGCCGCTGAGCGAGCCGACCAGCCGCCCGCCTGGCGGCAGCTTGTCGGCGGGTCCGTGCAGCAGCTGCCCGCCGCGAAACAGCGCCAGCTCGCTGCCGAGCGCCACCCACACCCCGCTGCCCGAGGCGGCGAGCCCGCCGATCGGCGAGCCGACGGGCGCGTCATACACCTTGACCAGCGTCCCGCCCTGTTCCAGGTACAGGGCCTCCGGGGTGGCCGCGAGCAGCACCTGCTCGGCGCTGACATCGTACGCCACCGCCAGGACCTCATCGAGCGGCAGCCGCTCGATGGCGACCTCGGCGCCGCTTTTGAAGTCGAGCTGCACCACGCCGCTGGCGCTGACCCCCGCCAGCCGCCCGGCCGCGGCGGTGAGTCCGTGCAGCGCCAGGTCATAGAGCTCGACCGTCTGTCCGTCCGTCACCGCGACCTTGTCCGCCAGCGCCAGCGCGGTCCGGCTCGCGCTGAGCGCGATCACCTCGCGCACCGGGCGGCCGCCCAGGCCGTAGCGGGCGGTGACCTCTTCGAGCATGGCGCGGCTGTGCATTCGGAAGACCTGGCCCTTCTGGGTCACTCCCAGGAGCCAGCTCTCTGGCAGATCGAGCGCCGGCGCCACCGCCGCGGCGCGCCAGCCGGCGACCGCCGCGTCGCTGCCTACCGCCAGGCCGCTGGTGAACAGCGCGGCCCCCAGGCTGCCCAGCACCACGACGTCTTCCGCAGAGTCGGTCACCGCCATCACCTTGCCGACCAGGTCGGGCTGGCTGCTCCAGGGAATCGCCTGCACGGCGAGCACGCCCTCGGGCAGGGTGCCGGAAGCGGGCCGCCCGCCACAGCCGGCCAGGCTCAGCGCCAGGACTAGCGCAAGGCGCAGGGCCAAGATCGGCTGCAGGAGGATGCGCAGCCGGATGCCGATTCTCAATCGGTTCATCTGTCCATTTCTCCGCCCGTTGCGCGCGGTTGGCAAGCGCCGGCAGCATGAATTGTTCCGTTTGCTTTATATTCACTCCTGCGCGCGCGTGATAGGGTGAGTAACATCCTGAAAAGCATGAGGTTTCTATGCAAAGAAAGCGCATGCGACAAGTCCGTACCCAAGCTTTGGGTCTAGCCTGCACGCTGCTCGCCAGCGCCTGCAGCCCCGACGAGCCGACTTTTGCCCCGCCGCGCGAGACGCTCGCGCCCTCGGAGCGCGCCAGCGTACCCGCGCCGCCCGAGGCGCTGCGCCCCACCGCTTACGTGAGCAAGGTCAAAAACCTCCTCACCGGCCTGCCGCCCACCGATGCCGAGGTGGCGGCGGTGACCCGCGACCCGCGCGCCCTCAGCGAGCTCATTGAAGGATGGATGGCGCTGCCCGAGCACCGCGCCAAGATGCTCGACTTCTTCCGCAACGCCTTCCAGCAGAACCGGGTCAGCCTGGCAGCGCTGCAGGAGAGCCTGGGCATCCCGGGCATGCTCCAGGCCAGCGATGCCGAGCCCAATAACGTCGCGGCGCAGCTGGAGCGCTCGCTCATGGACAGCTTCGCCCTGACCGTCTGGGAGCTACTAGCAAACGGGCGGCCGCTCAGCGAGGCGCTGGTCACCGATCGGTACATGCTCAACCCGCCGCTTATGAGCCTGCTGTCGCTGCTCGATGAGCTCACGATCAATGACTACGGCTGGGGGTCCAATCGCTTCCTCGACCGCACTGCCGGCTTTACCTTCACCATCGATCTGCGCAACCCGAATATTCCCCTGGAGCAGACCCTGGACCCGGCGAGCGCCAACTACCTGCGGTGGTCGCACCCGCTGGCGCCGTCCACCGGCTGCACGCAGCCGGCCTGGGTCTATAACCAGGCCCAGCACAACTACGGCTCGCAGGATAACGCCGTCAACCTGTTCAACTTCCTGCTCGGCAAGCTGGCGAGCGGCTGCTACTACGGCCGGGTGGATCGGTTCCGCTCGCACTGGACGGAGCTCGACTTCAACGACTGGCGCATGGTCAAGATCGACCGCGCCGGCGCGGGCCGCGACACCAGTCCCCTGTTCTACGATCTGCGGGCGCTGCGCAGCGCCCAGCAGATGACCCTCCGGGTGCCGCGCGTCGGCTTCTTTGGCACCCTGGCGTTTCACGCCAACTGGCCGACCAACACCACCAACCTCCACCGCGTCACCGCCAACCAGACTCTCATCGTCGCGCTGGGCAAGAGCTTCGACGGCAGCGGCACCACCGTCCCGCTCACCGACAGCACGCTCGATCGCGACCACGCGACGCCGGGCTCGGACTGCTACGGCT
Source organism: Polyangia bacterium (assembly GCA_044222245.1). GTDB lineage: Bacteria > Myxococcota_A > Polyangia > Palsa-1104 > JAEUJZ01 > CALFML01. The sequence continues at coordinate 25,668 of JBGANQ010000081.1, forward strand.
GCCACCAGAGCCTGGATCCGTTCCGCCAGTTCTTCCGTCAGTCCTACTCGCTTTACTACCACGAGCAGACCGATGCGCAGCAGCTCAAGCAGCCGGCCTCGTTCGGCTTTGACGGAGTGCAGAGCGATGGCCAGGGAATCGGCGATCTCGCCGCCATCCTGGCCGCCCACCCGCGCTTTGCGGTGGCGTGGACGCAGAAGCTTTGCCAGTGGGCGAACTCGCTGCCGTGCGCCGAGGATGATCCGGAGTTTCTGCGCGTCGCCAGCGTGTGGAAGCGCAGCGGCTACAAGTGGAAGACGCTGGTGCATGAGCTGTTCGCCTCGCCGCTGGTCACCCTGGCGCGCAACACCCGCACCTACGACACCCAGGGGGTGACCCTGAGCATCGCCCGGCGCGATCACCTGTGCGTAGCGCTGTCCAACCGCCTGGGCATCGCCGATGTGTGCGGGCTGCTCGCGCAGACGAAAACTCCGGCGCAGGCCGAGCTGCAGCGCTACGCCGCGTTCCTGCCGGTCGACGGCTACGACCGCGGCCTGGAGATCCCCAGCCTGCCCACCGCGCCGAGCGTGTTCTTCCGCGTCGGCACCGAGTCGCTCTGCCTGCGCCTGGCCGACCTGGCGGTCGATGGCGGCGGCAGCTCCCGCTACTCCAGCGCGCGGCCGGACGAGGCGCTGACCGACTTTGTCGGCACGCTCATGGCGATCGTGCCGAGCGACCCGCGGGCGGCGGCGCTGCGCCAGATCCTGCAAGAGCACCAGGCGGCGGCGCTCGCCGCCGGGGCGAGCGCTTCCGAGGCGCTCAAGTCCACCTTCACGCTGGCTTGCGCCTCGCCGTCCAGCGTCCTTGTCGGTCTTTAGGAGGCGACCATGGACACCACCCGAAGACAGGCGCTGCTCTCAGGACTCTTTGGCGCGGGGGCGCTCGGCCTGCGCGCGCTGGCCACCGGCCTGCCCACCTGGCTGCTCGCCAGCCCGCTTGCGGCGCGCGAAAACCCGCCGCTGTGCCAGGGCGCCGATCCGCTGGCGGCGCAGTACCTAATCCTGGTCACTTCTGAAAACGGCGATCCGCTCAACGCCAACGTGCCGGGGACCTATGACTCACCGGACATCTACCACAGCGCCGACTTCCGCATGGCGCCGACGCCGATGACGGTGGGCGGACTGCGCACGGTGGCGGCGCGGCCGTGGGCGAACCTGGACGCCGGGGTGCTGGCGCGGACCTGCTTTTTCCATCACGGCACCTACACCATCAACCATGGCAACCACCCCAAGGTGCTGCGGCTGATGGGCGCGGTGCGGCGGCAGGAGATGCTGATCTCGCTGCTCGCCAAGAACCTCGCCCCGTGCCTGGGAACGATCCAGACCGAGCCGGCGGTGATAAGTCCCAACCTCATCACGTATCAGGGGCGGGTGCTGCCGATCCTCAGCCCGCCCGACCTGAGCGCCCTGCTGAGCGGTCCCAATACGCCGCTGGCCCGGCTGCAGCGGCTGCGCGATGCCGACATGGATCGCCTAAACGCCCTGTTCAAGAAGGAAGGCACCGCGGCGCAGCGGGCCCTGCTCGACGAGCACGCGCTGTCGCAGACCCAGGCGCGCTCGCTGTCGGCGCTGCTCCTGGACAGCCTGTCGGGCGTCAAGGGCAGCTCGCGCAGCGATCTGAACGTCACCGCGGCGGTGCTGCTCAAGATGAACGTCGCGCCGGTGGTGACCATGAGCTACAGCTGGGGCGGCGACAACCACTCGGACAGCGGCCTCGCCAGCGAGACCACCGAGACCGTGGCCAGCGTCGAGGCGATCGGCAACCTGTGGACCCGGCTGCGCGAGCTCGGGCTGCAGGATCGGGTGACCTTCGTCGCCCAGAATGTCTTTGGCCGCACCCTGTCGCGCAAGGTGCGCGACGCCAACGGCCGCGATCACCACGGCAACCACCACTGCAGCGTAATGATTGGCAGCCGCCTCCGCAGCTCGCTGATCGGCGGCGTCGAGCTCAAGGGCATCGAGTTCGAAGGTCAGGACATAAGCTCGCAGACCGGCCAGGGCGGCGCCGGCGGCGACATTGCCTTTGCCGACACGCTGGGGGCGATGGGCAAGACGCTGGGCGTGGCGGTGGGGGTCAGCCAGTCGGTGCTCGACGACCAGATCACCCAGGGCAAGGTGGTCAAGGCGGCGCTCAACCTGAGCTAGGCCAAGGCCAGGCCGCCGGCGCCGCTCAGCGCGACAGCTTGAGGGTGACCCCCTGGGCCTCGCCGCCCACGGTCTCCAGCAGCAGATCGTACTCCTTGCCATCGTCGGCGTAGCCGCCGCGCCAGGACTCGATGACGCCCTTGATCTTGGCCGGCTTGCCCGGCTCCGCCTCGGCGAAGATGAAGCCGTCGGTGGTCTTGACGAGCTTGTCGGACGGCGGCAGATAACGCAGGTAGGCGCGCACGCGCCCCTGGGTCACCGCCAGCTCGAGCGTCGTGTCCCAGCCGTTGCTGTCGGCGCTGCCCCACAGGTTCCACGGCCGCACGACGCCGCTCAGCGACTGCGCGGTGAGCGTGACCTGAAACGCGCCCGACCGCAGGGTGCCATTGATCGCCAGCTCGTGATACTTGCCCTTGCCCTTGGGCAGCCGGTCCACCCAATTGGATGGGTAGCCAGGCGGCGTCGGGCGCGGTGGGGCGGGCGCCGCCTCCACATCGCTGTTGACCTTCCACCGCGCCGGCAGCGGGCTGGGCAGGGCGGTCAGCGGGTTGCCGGTGACGTCCAGGGTGGTCAGGGCGGGCAGCGCGGTGAGCGGCGCCAGCTCGGTGAGCTCGTTGTCGGCCAGATCCAGCTCGGTCAGCGCCGGCAGCTCGCGCAGCCCGGCCACCGAGGTGAGCGCGTTGCGCCCAAGCCGCAGCCGCTGCAGCGCCGGCAGCCCCGCCAGCCCCGCCACTTCGCGCAGCTGGTTGCGGCCCAGGTCGAGCCGCTGCAGGGCGGTCAGCGCGCTCAGCGGCGGCACGCTGGTCAGGCCGTTGTCGTTGAGCCACAGCTCCTGCAGGCCGGTGAGGGCCACCACCTTGTCCAGGTGCTTGAGGGGGACCTCGCTCAGGTGCAGGCCGACGACGCGGCCGTCCTGCACCACCAGGCCCTTGCTCGGGTACTTGAGCGCCCGCATCTCGACGGCGCGCAGCTTGCTGGCGACCAGCCCCGAGTCGGCCAACAGGGCGTCCAGGGCCTGCCGATCGCCGGGCGTCAGCTTGGCCAGCTCTTCATCGATCGCCAGCGACTTTCCAGTAGCCACGTAGATCAAGAATGCCAGGAGCAACAGCCCCAGGGTTAGGCCGACGTATTTCATCTACTCTGACTCTAACACAATCACCAGTGTTGCCGGGGGCCTGCCGGGACGGCGGCGCCTGTAGGCAGGTGTGCGAGCAACCCGAGGCGGAGGCGGCCGAAAACCTAGGACAGCATTACCAACATTGTGCCCATTTGGAGTCTCGCCATGAGCGACCTAGCCCAGGAAACCAGAGCCCCCTCGCACAGCGCGCCGACGCCAGCGGCTGCTCCGGTGGTGGCGACCCCAGTCGCCGCGCCGACCACCACGGGCGGCGCCGGCCACGGGGATGTTCACTCGCTGTCTTCGGTGTTTAGCGGGCTCTCCGACCCCAAGAACTCGTACTCGATCAGCGGCGATCAGCGGTCGGGCGGCTCGTTCCCGAGCTGGCAGTCGCAGAACTGGACCTCGCTCGGCGGCTTTGGCGGCGGCAATCGCCTGGGCGACACGCCGCAGATCGATCCGAAGAAGCCCGATGAGGCGGCCAAGGTCAAAAACGCCACCATGGGCGCGCCGAGCATCGGCAACGTCGACCTGAGCAAGATCAAGCCGGTCAGCTCGAACAACGGCGGCGACGGCTTCTATCACGACTCGCGGTTTGGCACCTTCAGCCAGACCAAGGGCCCCAACGCCACCTACAACAAGGACGGCAAGGCGGTCGATCTGTACAGCGGCAGCGCCGTCGCTGGGGTGAGCGAGCAGGTGGGCGTGCGCGGCACCGCCAAGACCACCGGCCAGTACGGCACCGCCAGCGCCTCCGGCGACGCGTTCGCCCTGGCCGAGGCGGGGGCCGAGGCCAAGGGCTCGATCGGCAGCAACGGCATCCAGGGCGCCGCCAACACCAGCGCCCGCGCCGGCATCGGCGTCAAGGGCGATGCCGATCTGACTAGCTCCGAGCTGAAGCTCGACGGGGTTGATCCGCTCGTCGCCAAGCTCGGCGCCCATGCCGACGGCTTCGCCGGGGCCCGGGTCGGCGCCGGTGTCAAGGCCGGCATCGGCCCGAACTTCACCGGGGTCGAGGGCAAGATCGGCGGCTTCGCCGGTGCCGAGGGCAACATCGACGCCCACGGCACCCTGGGACCGCTGAGCGGCAAGATCGGCGCCTCGGGCTACGCTGGCATCGGCGCCGAGGCCTCGGGCGGGATCTCGCTGGAGGACTGGAAGCTGCATGTCGGCGGCAAGGTCGGGGCGGCGTTCGGCCTCGGCGGCGCCGTCTCGATCGACGGTACGCTCGACCTCAAGCAGACCGCCCAGCTCGGCCTGGCGGCGGCCAAGCAGCTGACCCCGGCCAACCAGGCCAAGCTCATCGCCGGCGGCCTCACCGGCGGCGCCGACCTGGCCAAGAGCGGCTGGGGCGGGCTCAAGAACTTCCTCGATCCCGAGCACACCAACCACTTCTCGCTGCACGGCCTCGGGGTGCGCGCCGGCATGATCGGCGACAGCATCGGCAACGGCCTGCACAACGCCAAGGACTGGGCCGGCGACAAGCTGCACGCCGCCAAGGACTGGGCCGGCGACAAGCTGCACGCCGCCAAGGACTGGGCCGGTGACAAGCTGCACGATGCCAGCGAGGCGGCCAAGTTCGCCATCGCCCACCCCGGCCAGGCGCTGCACAACGCCAAGGACTGGGCCGGCGGCAAGATCCATGACGCCGGGCAGGCGCTGCACAACGCCAAGGACTGGGCCGGCAATAAGCTCCACGACGCCAAGGACTGGGCCGGCGACAAGCTGCACAGCGCCGGCCAGGCGCTGCACAACGCCAAGGACTGGGCCGGCGACAAGCTGCATGACGCCAAGGACTGGGCCGGAAACAAGCTGCACGCCGCCAAGGACTGGGCCGGCGACAAGCTGCACGACGCCGGCGAGGCGGCCAAGTACGCGGTCACCCACCCCGGCGAGACCCTGCACAACGCCAAGGACTGGGCCGGCGACAAGCTGGCGGCGGCCGGCCGCGGCCTGTCGAGCGCCAAGGACACCGTGGTGAGCGGCGCCTCCACCGTGTATAACGGCGTCAAGAATAACTTCAAGGAAGCCGGCTCGACCCTGGCCAAGGGGGCGAGCTCGGCCTGGAGCTCGGTCAAGAGCACCGGCTCCGACATCAAGCACTTCTTCGGCTTCTAGCGCCGGCGCCGCCCGGCCCGGCGCCGGGCCGGCGCGGCGCATCGCAGCGCAACTTACCCGCCCCTGTACTAAGCTACGGCCATGAGCCTGTGCCTCCACACCGATCTGTATCGCATCTCGCCGTGGGTGCTGACCGCGTACGCCGCCCTGCGCGAGAAGAACCTCGAGTTCACCCTCAAGGACCTCGACCTCGACCGCGGGGATCAGCGGCAGGACGACTACCTGAGCCGCTCGCTGTTTGGCAAGGTGCCGGTGCTCGATCACGACGGGTACTGGCTGTCCGAGTCGCTGGCGATCGCCGAGTACCTGGCCGAGACCTTCCCCTTCCCCGGCTACCCGCGGCTGTTCCCCGAGAGCCTGCTCGACCGCGGGCGCTGCCGCCAGGTGATGATGTGGGTGCGCACCGACCTGGCGGCGCTGCGTCGCGAGCGGCCGACCACGACGCTGTTCTATGAAGCGGCGCGCACCGCCGCCCGCCCGCTGTCCGCCGAGGCGACCACCGCCGCCACCGAGCTCGTGCGGGTCGCCAGCCAGCTCATCAAGCCGGGCCGCGAGACCCTGCTCGACGCCTGGTGCATCGCCGATGTCGACCTCGGGCTGATGCTGCAGCGGCTGCTCAAGAACGGCTACGCGCTGCCCGAGCCGCTGAAGAAGTACGCCCAGGCGCAGTGGGAGCGCCCGTCGGTGCGCGCCTTCCTCGAGCTGCCGCGGCCGGCAAGCCCCCCGCCCTAGGCACGCGGCTTGCCGTCGCGGGTCGCCGGCAGCGCCGCGACCACGGTGATGATGCGCACGGTGCGCGTCGGGAAGGCGAACTGCGCCCCCTGCGCCTCGACGGTACGAAGCAGGCGCAGCAGCACCGCGTGGCGCAGCTCGAGGAAGCGGTCCCAGTCGGTCTCGTTGAACCAGGCCATCACCTCGATGTCGAGCGCCGAGTCGCCGAAGCCGACAAAGTGCACGCGCAGCGGCATGCCCGCCCACAGCTGCGGGTGCGACTTGAGCTCGCTCAAAAGGGCGCTGCGCAGGGAGTCCAGGCGCTCTGCCGACAGGTCGTAGGTGACCCCCAGGACGACGTGCAGGCGCAGGTGATCGCGCGCCGCCAGCGACTCGATCTTCATGTCGGCGAGCTTGCCGTTGGGGAAGGTCACCAGGCTGCGCTCCAGGGTGCGGATGCTGGTCGAGCGCAGGCCGATGTGCTCGACCCAGCCGAGCGTGTCGTCGATGCGCACGTAGTCGCCGACCCGCATCGGCTGGTCGATGCTCAGCATGACGCCGCCAAACAGGTGCTCGACCGTCTTCTGCGCCGCCAGCGCCACCGCCAGCCCGCCGATCCCCAGGCCCGCGACCAGGCTGGTCACCGGGTAGCCGAGCTCCTGCAGCGCGGTCACCACCGCGATCGCCACCACCGTCACCTCGGCCAGGCGGTAGCCGAGCGGGATCACCCCGAGCGCCGCCGGGTGGCTCTTGATCCAGGCCGACTCGCGCACCAGCTGCACCACCACATCGACGCAGCGCCAGGCGATGGCGAACAGGCCAAGCAGCAGCCCGACGCGGGCGATCGTCTGCACCGCGCGCTCGGCCTGCGTCGTGATGAGCAGGTAGGGCATCGCCCAGCCCCACAGCACGCAGGTGATGATGAGGCGCGTCGGGCTGCGCAGCCGGGCGAGCAGCCGGTAGTCCCACTTGGACTTGGTGCGGCGGATGAGCGGCTCGGTAAAAAGCTGCACCAGCCAGGTCATGAGCAGCGCCAACAGCAGGCTTGCCACGAGCAGCAGCGGCAGCGCCAGCCACTCCCACAGCACAAAGCCGCGCGGCCCGGTGCGCAGAAGCGTCGGCGGCAGGTGCTCGCGCAGCCACAGATCATCCAGGCGGCTATACCAGCCGCCGATGCGGGCGACGGTCTTGCTCGAGAAGACCCAGCGCTGCTCGCCGTCGCGCTCGATGCGGCGCAGACGCACCGGCTCGGCGAGCATGCCGGCGGCGCCGGGGATGCGGCCGACCTCCTCCTGATCGGCGGCCAGGCCGTCCTTCAGGTCGCCCATCGGCGCGTCGGAGACCTTGCCCAGCCACTCCGGGTCGCTGCTCAGCCGGCGGTCGAGCACCTCGCCCAGGCGCCGCGCCAGCACCGCTCCGGTCTTGTCGGTCAGCTGGTCGGCCGGCAGCTCGAGGTCGAGCGCCGCTTCGCCAAACCGCCCGCGCTGGGTGTGGCCAAGGAACCGCTCCAGGGCCCGCCGCGGCGAGTCGGGCTCGGGCGCTTCGCTGGCCTCGCCGTCGGCGCGCGCCGCTGGCAGAAAGAGGCCCAGGACGCCCACCAGGCACGCCAAAAGGACCCGGGCAGCCCCTGGGGTCGCACGCAAGGCGCGGCCTCCCTGGTCCGCGGTCCGCCCCACCCAGGAGACCGCCGGCACAGCCCGATCGCCGGGCGCAGTCGCAGCTCGCACCAGCTTAGCTTCGCCCGAGACCCGCTACAACTCAACCCCCGCCGCTTGTCGACGCAGAGCTGCAGGCTTGCGCGCCGGCCCGCCTGGGCAGCGGCTGGCCTCAGGGCGCCCGCAGCAAGAACCCCGGCAGCCCCAATCCCTAGGCCACAGTGGCGAAGCGCAGGCCCCTTGCCAAAGGAGCCCAGGGGCGGCCAGGGGTCGCGGGTCAAGTCCGCCGCGCCAGGGCGGCCTGGCCGCAGGCGACGGTGAGCAGCACCAGCGCCAGCCAGACGCAGTCAGCCAGCAGCAAGTGCACAAGCTGCATATAAATCGGGGCCAGGAGAAACAGGTTGGCCAGGCCGGCCCCCACCTGCATCACGAACAGAAACAGCGAGAGCCGCGCCAGCAGGCGCACCGAAGAGGCGATCGGCTGCGTCGCCAGGACCCCCACGGCCACCGCCAGATACAGGCTGGTCAGAAGGGCCAGCGCGGGGTGGATCACCCGCAGCCGCAACAGGAAGTGCGCGGTGGGCGACTGATCCTGGGCCAGCCCCGTCGCCAGATCGCGCGCCGGAAACAGGGTGTCGCCAAGGGCCGTCATCGCGCCGGTGATGCCGATAAGCAGCGTGCCGACTAGCGCCGGCGCGAGCAGCCACGGGATCGCCCGCCCGGGACGCCACGGCGCCGCCCGCGGCCCCGCCAGGAACGCCGTCACCCCCAGGCTGCCGACCAGGAGGAAGGTGTTTAGCAGGTGCAGCGCCAGCGCGATCACCCGCCGCACCGAGGCGTCGGTGGCGACCAGGGCGAGCAGCACCAGCCCCGCGCCGAGCAGCGCCTCCCCGATCATGAACCCGAGCGCGAAGCCGGCCGCGGTGCGCGCCGGGTGGCCGGCCGGCCGCACCAGCCGCGCCCAGGCAAACAGCCCCACCACCAAAAGCAGCGCCAGCCCGCTGGTCACCCGGTGGGTGAGCTCGATGAGGGTCGCGGTCGTCGGCGCCCGCGGCACCACCGCGCCGTTGCACAGCGGCCAGTGGCTGCCGCAGCCGGCCCCCGAGCCCGAGGCCCGCACATACGCCCCCCACAGGATCACCAGCAGGTTGAAGCCGAGGACGAGCCAGGCAAAACGCACGAATCGGTCACGCACAGCTGCACGGTAGCGCAGCGGCCAGCCGGTGAAAAGGCTTGCCGGCGGCGCCGGCCTCGACTCAGCGGCGGCCGGCCGGGAAGAGCAGCGGGTGGGGCGGGAGCTCGGGAGGCGTAAAAGGAGGGGTCAGAAGCGCGGGCGCAGGGTCAGCGAGCGGCTCAGCCGCCGCCCAGGCACAGGAAGTTGGCCTGCTTGCCCGGAGGCGCCGAGTTGCCGTTCTTGCGCCAGACCGCGGCGACCACGCCGGCCTTGGACTCGCACTGACCGACCGTGCTCTTCACGGTGCAGTAGCAGGCGTCGGTGGTCTCGCCGCTGCAGGCGCTCTGGATCCCTGGATCGGCCGGAGTCGGGTTCTTCGAGGTCGCAAACGCACTGCAGCAGGTGCTCGAGCAGACCGGGAAGCCGACATCCGGCGCGGCGTTGGGGGTCTCGGCGTCAACATCGCCGACCAGGCAGATCGGCTTGCCGTTGAGGGTCTTGGGCACCACCGGCAGGCACCCCGGCTCGACGCGCTTGCCGATGGCGTCGGCAATGCTCTTGAGGGCGGCGGGATAGTTGCTGATGTCGCAGATGCTAAGCTCCAGGGCGTTAGGCTGCGAGGTCGTGGCGTTGGTGCCAAACAGCGAAGCGAACTTCGACAGGCGATACTGCGCCTGCCCGAAGATCGTCGGATCCGGCGCATAGCTGCACGAGGCGAGCATGCTGGTGGCGCGGTTGAGCGTCGCGGTGCTCGGGCTGGCGGTGTTGGTCTGGGCGATCTCCAGGCGGCCGCCGCTGTTGACCGACGGCAGCGTCCAGATGCCGCTGATGAGGAGCTTGTCCGGCGAGCGCAAGGTGCTGAAGAACTTGTAGTACTTCTGCAGCGGCTCCAGGAAGTTGCTGGGGCGCTCGGTGCAGCCGGTCTTGACGCCGGGGGTCAGCAGCGACTCGTTGCACTGCACGCTGCGCGCCAGGCAGCGGTAGTCGAGGTTGTAGCAGTCATAGGAGTCGGGCTGCGCCGGATCGCAGTTGCGCGACTGCGGGTTTAGCTGGTTGCGCATCGCCAGCTGCACCGAGCAGTCGTCCTCGTCCGTGATGTAGATGACCGCGAGGATCGAGCCGTTGCGCAGAAAGCCGGTGTTGCGGCCGTCCAGGGCGCGCATCGACCCCTCCAGCTGCCCCTCGACGCCGCAGCCGGTGTCGCCGACCAGCGCCATGCACTGGAAGGCGCTGCTCGGTCCCAGATCCACCTGCTTGCCGGTCATCGGATCGGTCTTCAGGTTGGGCAGGATGTTGGTGAGTCCGTTGACCTTGGAGATGAAGTTGGTGCCGTCTTTGGGCACATAGCGGGGATCCGGACACAGCGTGTTGCAGGCGTCGCGGCCAGCCTGATCCTGGAAGTTGTTCTGGGTGCACGGCTTGGCCTGCAGCATGCCGTCCTGACCAGCGAAGGTGTTGCAGCTGGTGATGTCCGAGGTGCCGCTGTTGGGCCACATCTGCCCAAGGGCGACATCGATGCCGATGTCCGAGGTGGCGATGCCGACATGATAGTTGACGTCCAGGGCGTCGATCGCGGCGATGAACTTGGGAATGTTGGCGGCGAGCGCCTGCTGCTTGGGCCGCATCGACGGCGAGTTGTCGATGAGAAACAGGATGTCGACATCCTGCCGCAGCGAGAAGTTAAGCGGAAGGGTCCCGACCGTCCCGTTGCAGCGGTTCAGCGCCGCCAGTCGCTCTGCGTCCGAGGCGTTGTCCGGGATAGGGCACGGATTGCCGACCTGCGGCGCAGCGCAGGCGCCGATTGCAAGGGTGAAACCAAGCCCAGCCAGGGCGTGCACTATCAGTCGACGGCTCATGGGATCCTCCATAATCGCGCACCGGGTTTGCAGCCTGCCTGGTCAGCGGGGACTAGCCGAGGTCCTGGCGGCTCTCAAAGTATTTGGTCGAAGTAGCTGGCCGAAGTAATCAGCCGAAATCGTTTGCTTAGTTATTCACCCAGGCAATGCTCCCCACCGAAACTGTGAGGCTCCCCTGAGCGCAAGAGACACTCATAGCGATCGTGCTACCCGATCCTCTAGGGACGATCCACTCCGCAACCTTACACAGTGTACAGCATCGGAGAACCGGGCGCCCAGCGCTTGGCGATTCCGCTTGGATTCCGCTGAGTTGCGCCGCCAAAAAATCAGTCCGCTGCCGCAGCCTCCGCACGGCAGCGCGCCCCCCACAGCGCGGGCGATGTCAGGCTAAGGAGTCTTAAGGAGTGAAGCGGAGGACAAGGGAGGACATGTAAGAGTACGCCGCGCGCGGCGTCGGCTACGCCGGCTCGATGCGCGCCGGGACGTACTTGTGCCACGGCGTACCGGCCAGCCAGTCGCGGTCGGCGGCGGCGGTCAGCTCGTTGGGAGCGACGCCCCAGACTGCGGCCTGACCGTCGCCCCCCGGGTAGTCAAGACCCAGGCCGTTGGGCAGCGTGGCGTGCCCGGGCTGCAGCGTATCGGAGATCTCGATCACCGCCACCACGCTCCCGGTGCGGGTGGTGACACGCGCCCTGGCCCCGTCGACAAGGCCCAGCCGCAGCGCGTCCGCTGGAGCCAGCCGCAGGGCGCCGCTGCGATCCTTTTTGCGCCAGGCCGGATCGCGAAAGATCGTGTTGGCGGTCGAGCTGCGGCGCTCGCCGGCGGCGAGGATGAAGGGGAAGTCGGGATCGCGCGGGCGCCCGGCGTCGTGCAGCGGTAGCTCGCGGAGCTCGGCCAAGAGCTCGGGAATGGCCAGTCGGATGCGGCGGTCGGGGGTCTCCAGGCGCTGCCAGGACTCTTCATAGTCATCGACGGTGAAGATCACGCCGGAGCGGCGGCTCAGCAGGGCGTCAAACAGCTGGTCTCCGAGCTCGGCGCCCTCGCCACAAAACCCGGCGCGGCGCACCGAGTCGGGGTAGGTCATGGCGCAGATCTGCGCCGCCCCCCACAGCACCGCCGCCGCCTCCGCTCCCGCGGGCAGCGTCGGACCGAGCGTCTCGTACAGGGCGACCGGTGCCAGCGCCAGCAGCTGCGGGCGGCTCGCGGTCAGCTGGAAGAACGCCGCCGCGAACGGCCCGCGGCCAAGCTGCGGGATGCTCGCCGCGGCGGCGTGCAGCTCGGTCAGATCCTCATCGCGCAGCGCGCCCAGGGCGCGCACCAGGCGGCGGTGGATCTCGGGCTCGGGCAGCGTCCCGGGCAGCGGCGGGCACAGCGGCGCGCGCAGCTGGAAGGCGTTGGCGGGAAACTCGAGATTGAAGAACGTCGCCTCCCACTTCTCAAACTGCGAGGCGGCGGGCAGGACGTAGTGGGCCAGGCGCGCCGTCTCGGTCATCGCCACGTCGATGACGACCAGACACGACAGCGCCTTGAGGGCGGCGCGCATGCGCGGGCTGTCGGCCAGGGAGTGGGCGGGGTTGGCGCTCTCGACCAGCATGGCGCGGAAGCGCTTTGGATGCTCGGTCAGGATCTCATCGGGAATCACATTGGCGGGGACCAGGCCCGTGATGATGCGGTGCCCGCCCACCGGCGTCGTCCGCCCGCCCTCGCGACCACCGCCCAGGCTGGCCATGCGGGTATGGATGTTCATGCCGCCGCGCTTGCCAAAGCTGCCGGTCAAAAGAAAAAGTAGCTTCTCCAGGTACGAGTTGAGCGTGCTGTGCGGCGCCTGCTGGATGCCCAGATCCTCCAAAGTGGCGACGCTGCGCGCGCGGGCGATGCGCCGCGCGACCTCGCGCAGCAGCGGCTCGGCGACCCCGCAGCGGGCGGCGTAGTCAGAGACCACGATCGTCGCCAGCTCGGCGCGCAGCGGCTCATAGCCGCTGGTCCGCTGCTGCAGGAACTCTTTGGCCACCAGCTCTTCCTGCACCAGCACCGCGAGCAGCGCGCTCAGACAGAAGGCATCGCTGCCCGGACGGACCTGCAGGTGGTAGTCGGCCAGGGCCGCGGTCTCGGTGCGCCGCGGATCGATCACGATGAGGGCGCGCTCCGGATCGCTCGCCAGGGCGCGCAAGGTGACCCGGGCGCGCGGCAGGCCGTGCGACTGCCAGGGGTTCTTGCCGACGAAGACGACCACCTCGGCGTGCTCGAAGTCGCCGCTTGTGTGGCAGCGCGGCCGCCCGAACAGCTGCCCGTCGACCCAGAACTCGCCGGTCTTCTCCTGGGCCAGGGCATTGGAGGTGTAGGTCGAGCCGAGCGCGGCGCGGGTGGCGCGGGCGTAGGTCCCTCCCAGGTGATTCCCTTGGCCGCCACCCCCGTAATAGAAGATGGTCTCGCCGCCATGGGTGTCGCGCACCTCGCCCAGGCGCGCCGCCACCTCGCGGATCGCGGTGTCCCAGCCAATCGGCTCGAAGATGCCGTCCGCGCGCCGCCGCAGCGGGGTAGTCAGCCGGTCGCGGCCATTCTGATAGTAGTCGAGCCGCAGCGCCTTCTCACAGGTGTAGCCGCGCGAGACCGGATGGGCGCGATCGCCGCGGAAGCGCACCAGGTGCCGGTCGGCAAGCTCGACCTCGAGGCCACAGTTCTGGCTGCACAGGATGCACGCGGTCTTCTGCCACTGCTCGGTCATGCGGAGCTCCCTGCTGGGTGGTGGGGACAGGCATGCGGCTGCGCGAGCCGCGGCCCCTTTATCCTTATCACGTCTGCCCACCGCCCGGGGGCCGAGCCTTCTTGGTAACATTTTCTTGAAGTGATCTTGGTACCAAGATAACTTCGTACCATGAAGAAACGCCAGCCCTCGTCCCGCCCCGCGGCCAAGTCGTCGTCCTCGCGCGCCACGCCGGCCGCGCCCTCGCTGCTTATCGAGCGCGTGCAGACCGGCGTGCGGCTGGAGAAGCGCATCCTCAAGGTCTTAAAGGGCCTGGCCGAGCTGACCGAGCTGTCGCTCGGCGATCTGCTGGAGGGCATCGTCCTGCACGCCTTTGAGGGCAAGGCGCCGTTCCGCGCCGAGACGCTGCAGAAGATCGCCGAGCTCAAGCGGATCTACGGCCTGGACCTGGACGCGCGGGCCAGCCACCGGCTGCGCGAGGCGCCTTCGGCGAGCGGTGGCACCGGCAAGCTCGAGGAGAAGTGAGACATGCGCAACCGAGTCAGCGGTACCACAGTCGGCCGCGCGCTGCTGGGAGTGTGGCTTGGCCACCTGAGCCTGAGCCTTTTGCGAAGCGGCTCGTCGCGGCTGCTGGTGTTTCTGGGACTTGTGGAGCTAGCGGCGGCGCTGCTGTTCATTCCCCGCCGGACCTGCAGGTGGGGCGGCGCGCTGCTGCTGCTCGCGCTGGCCTTTGCCGCCGGCTTCCACCTGCGGGCCGGCGAGTCCGCGGCGGCGCTATGGGGGTACGGAGCCGGCGTGCTCGCGCTGCTTTTGGCCACCCCCGCGGGCAGCGCAGGCGGTAGCACCGGAATCGCGGCTGCCAGCGGCTGCCGCCTCAGCCGGGAGGACCGAGCTTTCCTGCGCGCCTTCGAGGCCACTCGCATCGCGCCAGCGGAGTTTCATCACCGCGAGCACATCCGCGCCGCCTGGGCCGCGCTCTGCCACTACCCGCTCGACGAGGCGCTGCACCGCTACCGCGCGGCCCTGCAGCGGCTGGCGGCCCGCGCCGGCAAGCCGGGCATCTTCCACGAGACCATCACCTGGGCCTACCTGCTGCTCATCCACGAGCGCCTGGTCTCTTATCGCCCGCCCGGCAGCGCCGGTGACAGCCTGCAGTTCGCCGACTTTGCCGCGCGCCACCCGGACCTTCTGACCTGGCGTCCTTCCATCCTCGACGCCTACTACAGCAAGGAGGTCCTTGGCTCCGAGCGCGCGCGGCAGGTGTTCATCCTGCCCAGAGCACCGGCCGCGGCGTCAGCTGTCCGCTGAGCCGCGGCGGCGCTGGTCCTACTTGCCCTTCTTCTCCTCGAAGAAGCCGGCCAAAAGGAGCTTGAGCTTCACGGTGTCGCTGAGGCTGATCTTGGCGCCGACGCTGTCCGCGCCGATGCCAAAGTCCTTGCGGTTGAGCGGGATCTCCGCCTTGTACACGTTCTCGGTGATACCGGCGCCGTTCTTGCCGATGACCGGCTCGAAGGGAATCGTCATCGGCTTCTTGACGCCGTGCATGTCCAGGGTGCCATCGACCACGATCTTGGCGCCGTCCTTTTTGACGTTGGTCGAGGTGAAGGTGATCTTGGGGAACTTCTTGACGTCGAAGAAGTCGTCGCTTTTCAGGTGGGTGTCGCGGGTCTTGTTGCTGGTCGTGATCGAGCCGGCGTCAATCTCGATCTGGACCTTGGCGTCGGCGAGCGTATCGGGATCACCGCTGGCCGTGACCTTGTACTTGTCGAAATGGCCTTGCACATCGAACAGCAGGGTCGAAGCAGTGAATCCGAAGATGGAGTGGTTGGGGTCGACTTCGAAGCTCTTGGGACCGGCCTGGGCGGCACCGACCAGACCGAGGAGCGCGACGCTACCGACGAGTAACTTGATGCGGTTCAAGGGGACCTCCTGTGGATACATTCAGCAGTTAGATGACTGTGTGTGCGAAAGGTTACGCGATCTGCGGATTGGGCACAACCACGCCTTATGGGCTGCGCAGTGGCTCGCCGCAGGCGAGCGCCTTCCGAGACTAAGCCCAAGGTACGATCAGCCTCTCCTTTGTTCAAGCTGCAC
>JBGANQ010000173.1:0-5942 GCA_044222245.1 Polyangia bacterium
GGGCGGGGGGCGCGTACTGCGGGGCGGGGGCCGGCTGCGCCAGCGAGACCTGCCGCAGTAGCTCACCTAGCTGCCGCTGTGCGGCCTGCAGCTGCGCCGCCGCGGAGGTCAGCTGGACCCGAGCGGTGGGATTCTGATCAATCTGCTGCTGCACGTACCCAAGCTGCTGCGTCAGCGCCTGCAGTAGCTGCAGCAGCTGCTCGCGCTCAACGGAGATGGTCGCGGCGCGGACGTCGGTCGCGGCAAAGAGCCCGAGCAGAGCGAGGAAGGTCGGTATCCTGGATGCCTTCAGCAGAGACGGTAGGCTCATGGAAAGAGCATACCATGGCAGCTTCCGCGGTGAGCGCTGCGTGTTCAGGTACTTAATCGGGCTGCGGAAAGCTTGCGCGTCCAGCTCAGGCGGGGCGCTTATTTCCACCGGAGAGGTCGGGGGCCGCCTGCGGTGAGGCGGGCGCAGTGCGGGGTCGCGCGCCGCGCCCGCTGCGGATTGCCAGGTGATTTTTTGCAGCAGGAAGCGACGCGGGATGGGATGATGAACTCGCCCGACCCCGCGCAATACGCCTGCGATCCAGAGTCTTGGCCGGAATTAAACCGCGGCTCCGCATCGTGCGTTGACATGCGAGGTCACCTGGGGAGGACTCGCGATGCGTGCTTCACGTTCTTGTTCCTCGAAGATCGCCGGACTGCTGCTGCTTTCGCTGAGCGGCTGTCCGGAGCCGACCCACCAAGCGGCCGACAGCCGCCGCCCCGGCGAGCCGGAAAAGTCCGCCGCGGCGCTGCCCGCCGATAAGGTCGCAGCGCTCGCCACGGGGCCGGCGGTCCCGCAGCTCATCGTCGGCCCGGTCGAGCCGGACGGGACGGAGCCGGGCACTCCGCCCCAGCCGGAGGGACCAGCTGGACCCAAACCGCCGCTGCCGCCGCTGCCACCGGAGAAAGCAGAGCCGCCGTCGCCGCGACTGGCCGAGCTGTCCGAGCCGGAGATCCTAAAGGGCAAGGTCGAGTCCTTCTTCGCCGGCCACGCCCAGCGCCGCGTCTACATCCAGACCGACAAGCCGCTGTACAAGCCGGGCGAGACCATCTGGCTCAAGGTGTGGGATCTGACGGCGCGGGCGCTCGCCACGACCCACGGCTCGGCGGGGATGTTCGTCGAGCTCGTAAGCCCCAAGGGGTCCCAGGTGGCGCGCCACCGGCTGCACGAGCCGGGCGGCGCAGCGCAGACCGACTTCCCGCTGGCTGCGGGTCTGGCCGGCGGCGAGTACACCCTGCGGGTCAAGACCTTCGACGGGGTGACCGCCGAGCGGCCGGTCATCGTCCAGAGCTATGAGGCGCCGCGGCTCAAGCTGCAGCTGGAGTTTGTGCGCAAGGCCTACGGACCCGGCGACGAGGTGACCGCCACCATCGCCGTCAAGCGGCCCACTGGCGAGCCGCTCAAGAACCACACCCTCACCGCAGCGGTGCGCCTGGACGGCCAGGATCTGCCGCGGGTGACGCTGCAGACCGACGCCCTGGGCGAGGGGCTCTTGCGCTTCCAGCTGCCGCAGGAGATCGCGCTCGGCGACTGCCTGCTCACCGTGCTGGCCGATGACGGCGGTCTCACCGAGTCGATCGCCAAGCGGGTGCCGATCCTCCTCAAGAAGCTGATGCTGAGCGTCTACCCCGAAGGCGGCGATCTGGTCGAAGGGGTGCCGGGCCGGATCTACTTCGAGGCCAAAAATCCCCTCGGCAAGCCGGCCGACATCGCCGGCCACGTCGTCGACGACGCCGAGCAGACAGTGGCGCGCTTTGAGAGCGTGCGCGACGGCCTGGGTCGCGTCGACTTCACCCCCATGCCGGGCCGCCACTATCACCTGGAGATTGACCGCCCGGTGGGAGTCACCGACCAGTATCCGGTGCCCACCGCGCTGACCGCCGGCTGCGTGCTGCGCAGCATCGATGATCTGGACGGCCAGCAGCTGGCCACGCGAGTAAGCGTGCGCTGCACCCAGGCGCGCAAGGTGCTGCTCGCCGCTACCCTGCGCGAGAACCTGCTCGACGCGGCGGCGGTCGAGGTGCAGCCCGAGCGGCCGGCCATCGTCTACCTGGAGCCGCGCGGGGTCGGCAGCGAGGCCCTGGCCAAGGCGCAGGGGGCGATGCGGGTCACCGTGTTCTCGCAGGACATGGTGCCGCTGGCTGAGCGGCTCATCTACCGCAACCGGCGGGCGCGCCTGGGGGTCAAGGTCGAGCCGCGCAAAAAGAGCCTGGTCCCGCGTGAGAAGGTCGAGCTCGACATCACCACCACCGATGCCCTCGGGCAACCGGTGCCGGCCGACCTGGCGCTGGCCGTGGTCGATGACACGGTGCTGAGCTTCGCCGACGACAAGACCGGCCACATGCTGAGCCGGCTGTACCTTGAGCCCGAGCTGCCCGGCAAAATTGAGGAGCCGAACTTCTACTTCCAAGCCGCGGGCTGAATAAACCAAGTGATTTCGCGCAGCTGCGCGGTCCGGGCGCGCAAGCGGCGAGCCGGCGACGCCGCGCTCGGCGAGCACCTACATCAAGGGCTGGGACCACCTTGGGACCATCTGCGCTGGTATGAAGATGGCCGGCGTCGGCAGCGCGCCAGCAAGCAGTCGACCTTCGCCGAAGCCCGGCGCATGCTGCAGGCCATCGAGGGGCGGATCGCCCGCGGCCTGGCCGGGCTCACCGAGCCGCCGGCGCCGGCACAGAGGCTCACGGTGGCGGCGCTCGCCGAGCGGTTCCTGAGCGAGTACAGCCGGCCGCGGGTCAAGGACCTTGGTGCCTACCGCAGGAGCGCGCGCACCGCGCTGCGGCGCATCCTGCCCGAGCTTGGCGACCTGGCGGCTGACGCCGTGCAGCCCGCCGAGGTAGCCCGGCTGCGGGATCGGCTGGGCCGGCGCTACGCTGCGGCCAGCGTCAAGGTGAGCCTGGCGTTTCTGCACACGGTCTTCTCATGGGCGGTGCGGCAGGGACTGGTTGCGCACAACCCCTGTCGCGGGGTCGAGCGGCCGCGCCCGCCCGGTCTGCTGGAGTTCCTCAGCCAGGACGACGCGGCGCGGCTCCTAGAGCATGCGCGCGTGCACGCCGCCGCGCTGTACCCCATGATAGCCACCGCCCTGTACACCGGACTCCGCAAGGGGGAGCTGTTCGGCCTGAGCTGGACTCAGCTCGATCTGCAGGGGCGGCGCCTCGCCGTCACGCGCAGCTGCCGCAGGGCGCCAAAGAGCGGCCGGCCGCGTCACCTGCGCCTGCCGGCGACGCTGGTCCCCATCCTCGCGCAGTGGCGGCAGCAGTGCCCAGCGACTCCCGAGGGTCTGGTGTTCCCGATTGTGCGAAGGGGAGTCGTCAACATGGGACAGAGCAAGGACATGCTGGACCTTGGGGCCATCCTGGCGGCCGCCGGCTGTCCGCCGCTGCAGCGCCCCTGGCACGCCCTGCGCCACACCTTCGCCAGTCACTATGTGATGGCCGGCGGCAACATCCTGGCGCTGCAGAAGATCCTCGGCCACTCCGACATCAAGGTCACGCTGAGCTATGCCCACCTGGCCCCCGACTACCTGGGTGAAGAGATGGAGCGGGTGCACTTCCAGCGCCGCTAACCCCGGCCAAGGCAGCGTACCGCCCGAGACTCGCCGGCAGGCGATCAATCTCAAGCCGGAGCTGCCGCTGCGCGGGGTCGTCGTGGTGTTCGGTGCCGGGCTGATTACGCGCACCGCCCTCTCCTTGATTGCTGGGGCGGCGCGCTTTCTCGGTCGCGGCGAGATAAGGACTCTGTTTTTTGCGGAGGATGAGACCCAGGCGTGGGCCATCTTGGCGCGGGAGGGGGAGCGGCTGAGCGCGGAGCAGTCGCCGCAATAGCCCGAGCGCCACTCTCTGGCGCTCGGGCTGCGGTCGCCATCGCCAGGCGGCGCGGCGATGGCGGTGCAGGTGACTTAGGGAGTGGTGCCGAACAGGTGGAACGAGACGTCGTTGCCCGAGGAGGCGGAGCTGCCCAGCCAGTACTCGATGCCATCGCTGTAGACGTTGCTGCAGTGCGAGAAGGCGCCCGAGTAGGCCGACAGGCGGACCAGCTTGAAGGTGTAGGCGCGGCCAGCGGCCAGGCTCAGGGGGCTAAAGCCAAAGCCGTACCAGCCCGACGGGGTGCCGCTCGACTGCGAGTTGAGGCTGAGGGTGGTCGAGGTGGCGAGCTTGGTGCCGCCGGTGCCCTCGCCATCGTAGATCTCGACGTTGTAGGAAGTGACGTAGTAGAGCTCGGGCTTGATCCAGATCTCCAGCTTGTTGAGCGTGGTGGCGCTTGGGACCTTGAAGCTCTGGCCGATGGCGTTATTGATCGCGACGTTGGTGTTGCAGCCGGCGATGTCCACGCTCAGCAGCGGCGGCGTCGGCGCCGGGGTGCCAAACAGGTGGAACGAGACGTCGTTGCCCGGGGAGGCGGAGCTGCCCAGCCAGTACTCGATGCCATCGCTGTAGATGTTGCCGCACTGCGAGAAGGCGCCCGAGTAGGTCGACAGGCGGACCAGCTTGAAGGTGTAGGCGCGGCCGGCGGCCAGGGTCAGGGGGCCAAAGCCAAAGCTGTACCAGCCCGAGGGCGCACCGCTCGACTGCGAGTTGAGGTTGACGGTGGCCGAGGTGGCGAGCTTGGTGCCGCCGGTGCCCTCGCCGTCGTAGATCTCGACGTTGTAGGAGGTGGCGTAGTAGAGCTCGGGCTTGATCCAGACCTCCAGCTTGTCAGCGATGGTGGCGCTTGGGACCTTGAAGCTCTGGGCGATGGCATTGTTGATGGCGACGTTGGTGTTGCAGCCGGCGATGTCCACGCTCAGCAGCGGCGGCGTCGGCGCCGGGGTGCCAAACAGGTGGAACGAGACGTCGTTGCCCGAAGAGGCGGAGCTGCCCAGCCAGTACTCGATGCCATCGCCGTAGATGTTGCCGCAGTGCGAGAAGGCGCCCGAGTAGGTCGACAGGCGGACCAGCTTGAAGGTATAGGCATGACCGGCGGCCAGGGTCAGGGGGCTGAAGCTGAAGCTGTACCACGCCGCCGGGGTGCCGCTCGACTGCGAGTTGAGGCTGACGGTGGCCGAGGTGGCGAGCTTGGTGCCGCCGGTGCCCTCGCCGTCGTAGATCTCGACGTTATAGGAAGTGACGTAGTAGAGCTCGGGCTTGATCCAGATCTCCAGCTTGTCAACGACGCTAGCGCTGGGGACCTTGAAGCTCTGGCCGATGGCGTTGTTGATGGCGACGTTGGTGTTGCAGCCGGCGGTATCGACGCCGACGATCTGGGTGCTGCCGAGTCCCTCGCGAACCTGGGCCAGCGCGGTCTGCGGAGCCGGCGCCGCGACCTCCTCCCCTCCGCAACCGATGGCACCCAGCACTGCTACAGAGGACAGTAGGAAGATCTTTTTCATGAGCATTGCCAAGATTCCTTTCATACGTGGATGGGTTGTACTTGCAACCAGACAGCAGCAGCACAAAGCAACAGCGATGCCAGACTCTGGGAGAGGGAATGAAATCCTGACAAGAGCGAGTTCTCCGACGGGAATCTCCGGACACCGGGCCTGCGAAGGGAGGTCGTGGGTGCCCACTTTGCCCGCTACTTCTCACACAGCGCTCACACAGTGTGTCAGCGCTGTGTAAGCCCGCCTGATCACAGGGGTTATGGGCCGGCGGTCTGGCCAGTGACACCCCCTTTTCTGGGCGAGCGCTCCTGCCTCCTGTCGCACCCCAGCCTACGCAGCGCGGCGGGACCCTGGCGGGACCACAGACGGCTTGGCCGCTCGGGGATTTCCGTCGGCCGGCCACAGCTGCGCCGCCGAACTTCTACTTCCAAGCCGCGGGCTGAATAAACCAAGTGATTTCGCGCAGCTGCGCGGTCCGGGCGCGCAAGCGGCGAGCCGGCGACGCCGCGCTCGGCGAGCACCTACATCAAGGGCTGGGACCACCTTGGGACC